>CAJFHG010000013.1 GCA_904379015.1 Candidatus Paralachnospira caecorum
GATAAACAAGAAACGCCGAAAACCTTGATAAATCAAGACTTTCGGCGGAGTTTTTGGCGTCCCAGAGAGGATTTGAACCTCCGACCCCACGCTTAGGAGGCGTGTGCTCTATCCTGCTGAGCTACTGAGACATTTGAATAAATATGAAATTGTATTCCTAATTTAGACTCGAACCATCTACCGCTTAGGAGGCGGTCGCTCTATCCAGCTGAGCTATAGCGACATTTAAAAAATCTATATTTAATTTTACTTGTTACCTTTTCCCGTTTCCTCCGAGGTGTATGTTATAACACTTTCTTAGGAGGCGGTCGCTCTATCCTGCTGAGCTACGGAGACATTTTGATAATAATCACCATCCGTCTCAGTCCATGAAGTTAATCTGACCCTGAAGCCAGATCGGACCCTTAAACCGACGGCCGCGCAGCGGTTCTCCCAGCAGATCCTGACTGTTGATCCCGATCTGGAACACAATATCGCTGCACTCTACCATTAAAACATAAATTTCTTCATTTGTCCACCTGTTTATTACCTTTTCCACCTCTAAAATTTCTCCGAGTACGGAATACTGGTCACATTCCACGCCAAAAGGCATGAAGCAGGAATCCACAATCGAATAAATATCCTCTCTCTTGACGCGGCTGGAAATGGCTGTGTACAGATCGATGTCTTCCATCGCCAGAGAATCCATGGCCTCTGAATCGCCTCTTCTGGCTGCTTCCAGCAGCGTGTTCCTGTTTTCTGAAGCCACCTTGATCTTTTCTCTCTGACGGTCTGTTTTCTGGACAGGAAGAAGGATCTTTCCGCAGGTAGAAAGGGCGGACAGCATCACCGAAGAAATCTGGGTGCTCCGGTACCGGTCGTAATACCTTCTTACATACTCGGCGCCGTTCTGAAGATAAAAAATCAGGGAAACACCGATTCTGTACTCTTCACAGATCCCCGCGTAAGACTCCTTCTCGGCGTGCCGCTGGATCTGGCAGGGTGCCTGGGTGCTGATGCAGGTGCTGCGCAGGTACGGAAAATAATATTCCCGTTCCAGCTCATCCTTGTCGTTCAGTTCCCCGCAGACGGAAATTCCGATCCCGTCTCCCGCTTCCACATAAATCTGCTGTCTGGTCCGTCCGTCCCGGAGCTGAACAACCTGGGTCTCCCGGGGACAGTTCTCAGCCTTCTTCAAAAGTGTTTCAATATCCTGCTTTTTTCTGTACTCACTGAATCCCACTGCCCTCAGAAATTTATGCATGACATCTCCTTACCTTCATATTGTACCGGCACCGGATTGCCGGCACCATACCAAAGGGGTCCCGGCACGGTCCCGCGTGCCGCTGATCCGTCCGTGCGCTCAGTGCTTCGGCACAAGCTTGGTAGTGCCTCCCATGTAGGGCTGGAGCACAGCCGGAATATTTACGCTTCCGTCTTCATTCAGATTATTCTCCAGGAACGCGATCAGCATACGGGGCGGCGCCACAACGGTGTTGTTCAGCGTGTGGGCAAAATATTTGCCGTCCTTGCCTTTTACACGGATTCCCAGCCGGCGGGCCTGAGCATCGCCCAGATTGGAGCAGCTTCCCACCTCAAAATACTTCTTCTGTCTGGGAGACCAGGCCTCCACATCATAGGATTTTACCTTCAGATCCGCCAGATCGCCGGAGCAGCACTCAATGGTCCTGACGGGAATGTCCATGGAGCGGAACAGATCCACCGTGTTCTGCCACAGCCGGTCGAACCACATGGGACTCTCCTCCGGTCTGCAGACAACGATCATCTCCTGCTTCTCAAACTGATGGATCCTGTAAACGCCTCTCTCCTCGATGCCGTGGGCGCCCTTCTCCTTCCGGAAGCAGGGAGAATAGCTGGTCAGCGTATAGGGCAGCTTCTCCTCAGGATTAAGCGTATCAATAAACTTCCCGATCATGGAATGCTCACTTGTTCCGATCAGATACAGATCTTCGCCCTCGATCTTGTACATCATGGCATCCATCTCATCAAAGCTCATAACTCCGGTCACCACATTGCTGCGGATCATAAAGGGCGGAACACAGTAGGTAAAGCCTCTGTCGATCATGAAATCTCTCGCGTAGGCAAGGACAGAGGAATGCAGTCTCGCGATATCGCCCATCAGATAATAAAATCCGTTTCCGGCCACTCGGCCTGCCGCTTCCATGTCAATTCCGTCAAACCGTTCCATGATGGCGGTGTGGTAGGGAATCTCGAAATCCGGAACAGCCGGCTCTCCATATCTCCTGACCTCCACATTCTCGGAGTCGTCCTTTCCGATGGGAACGGAAGGATCAATGATGTTGGGAATGGTCATCATGTCCTTTTTAATGGCCTCTTCCACTTCCCGTTCTCTCGCCGTCAGTTCTTCCACCCGGGACGCGTTGGCATTGACCTGAGCCTTCACCGCCTCGGCCTCATCCTTCTTTCCCTGCTTCATGAGCCCGCCGATCTCCTTGGAAAGACGGTTTCTGTCGGCGCGGAGGCTTTCCACCTCCTGCTTGATCTCTCTGTTTTCCTTATCCAGGGCCAGCACTTCATCCACCAGCGGCAGCTTATGATCCTGGAATTTCTTCTTGATGTTTTCTCTGACCACATCGGGGTTCTCTCTCAAAAACTTGATATCGATCATGATAGTTCCTCCTGTTTTCCGCGGCTCGCCGCAGTCTGATTTTTCATTATGCTCCGATTTCCTCTGACATAAAAACAACCCTCCATCCCACCTGTAATGGGACGAAAGGTTTCCGCGTTGCCACCCAAATTGCCGGCAGGCGCCGGCCGCTCAATGGTGGGATATAGGCCACCGGCCTTTTGACTCATCGCCAACTGCTCCGAAAGTGGACGGGCCTGCTGTCCCGCCGGTTCACACCTGCCACCGGCTCTCTGAAGGGCATCGCACGCTTATAGCTTTCCTCATCGCCTTTTCCATATTCTGCCGTTCTGCGTTCTGCTTTCCGGCCTTTTGTGATCTGATCCATAAACCTGTCATTGCTGTCCATATTATATACCAGGACTTTTTATTTTTCAAGACATTTTCATAAGAAGAGCGGCCTCATTGACGAAAAGGAACCGGATATGGTATATTCCACCAGTAAAGAGCCGACAATATTCCTGACGCACCATGACCGTTTTCCATATTTCCATATTGTTTCACATTTTCCTATGAACGGAGGAACTGATTTGAAAAAGATTCTTTTGATCACAACCGGCGGAACCATCGCTTCCGTCCCCGAAAACGGCGGTCTGACGCCAAAATCCGCCGGCGCGCGCCTCCTGGACCTTGTTCCGGAACTGAACGGACTGTGCGAGATCCATGTGAAGGAGCTTTTCTGCCTGGACAGCAGCAATATTCAGCCGGAACACTGGATCACAATGGCAGAATCCGTTTTCCGGGCGCTTTCTGTCTTTGACGGGATCGTGATCACCCACGGCACCGATACCATGGCGTATTCCGCCGGCGCGCTTTCCTTTATGCTGCAGAATCTGAAAAAGCCTGTGATCCTCACCGGTTCCCAGCTGCCCATGGAAGCGCCGGACACAGACGGAAAACGGAATCTGCGGGATGCCTTCCTCACCGCCTGCAACAGTCGGCTGGCCGGCGTTTATATCGTCTTCGACCGGCTGATCATCCACGGCTGCCATGCTGTCAAGACCAGCTCCCGTGACTTCCGCGCCTTTGAAAGCCTCGGCCGCGCTCCGGAGGGCCGGATCAGGGACGGCCGCGTTGTTCTGGACCGTTCTCCCGCTGTCCCTCCCGCTGTCTCCTCCGCCGGCGCCTTCACCTTAAACGCCTGTCTTGATCCGAATGTGTTTCTTCTGAAGCTCTGCCCCGGAATCAGCCCCGCCCTGCTGGAAACCCTGCCTTCCCTGGGCGCGAAAGCGGTCCTGATCGAAGCCTTTGGCCTGGGCGGCATTCCCGGTCTGGACCGCAGCCTGCTGCCCGCAGTCCGGAATCTGGCCGCCCGGAACATTCCCGTGCTCATCACGACCCAGTGCCTGAAGGGCGGCGCGGACATGAGCGTCTATGAAGTGGGCATCCGCGCCATGGAAGCCGGAGCGCGCTGCGCCGGGTCCATCACCACAGAAGCCGCTGTCACCAAACTGATGTGGATCCTGGGGCAGACTGGTGATCCCGACAAAATCTACTCTATTTTTTTCCGGGATTTTGTCGGCGAATTTGCCAAAATTTAAGCTCTGCTGTTATTTTTATTGACATTTGCAGAGACCGGTGCTATAGTAGTTCCAGGACGAGGGAGTCATAATAAGCAGGTATTGCCTGCTTGTTTTGGCTCTTCTTTTTTACAAAATTTTAAGTCCTGGAGGGAAAATATGTCATATGTAGATGAAATGATTGCCCGCGCAATCAACAAAAATCCTGGTGAGCCCGAGTTTCATCAGGCAGTACGTGAAGTACTGGACTCTCTTCGTCCTGTAATTGACAAGGATGAGGAAAAATTCCGCAGAGATGCCATTCTGGAGCGCCTCACCGAGCCGGAGCGCACCGTTTCTTTCCGTGTTCCCTGGGTAGATGACAGGGGACAGGTCAGAGTCAACCGCGGATACCGCGTACAGTTCTCCAGCTCCATCGGCCCTTACAAGGGAGGACTCCGTTTCCATCCCTCTGTCAACCAGGGAATTGTTAAATTCCTCGGCTTTGAGCAGATTTTCAAAAATGCGCTGACCGGTCTTCCCATCGGCGGCGGCAAGGGCGGATCTGATTTTGATCCCAAGGGCAAATCCGACCGCGAGGTAATGGCGTTCTGCCAGAGCTTCATGAATGAGCTGTACCGCCACATCGGCGCCAATACAGACGTTCCCGCCGGCGATATCGGCGTAGGCGGACGTGAGGTCGGCTTCCTGTACGGACAGTATAAGAGACTGACAGGCCGCTACGAAGGCGTTCTGACAGGCAAGGGCCTTACATTCGGCGGCTCCCTGGCCAGAACAGAGGCAACCGGCTACGGTCTGATTTATATCACTGAGGAAATGCTCCGCGACCATGACATGACCATGAGCGGCAAGACCATCGTTGTTTCCGGTTCCGGAAACGTGGCGATTTACGCTGTGGAGCGTGCGGAACAGTTCGGCGCGAAGGTGGTTGCCATGAGCGATTCCAACGGTTACATCTATGATCCGAAGGGAATCCGTGTCGATGTAGTCAAAGAAATCAAAGAAAAACGCAGAGGCAGGATCAAAGAATATGTAGACGAGGTTCCGACTGCTTCCTATACAGAAGGAAAAGGCGTATGGTCAATTCCCTGCGACATTGCCCTTCCCTGCGCGACTCAGAACGAACTGAGCCTGGATGACGCGAAAACATTGAAGTCCAACGGCTGCTTCGCTGTATGCGAGGGCGCGAATATGCCCACGACACAGGAGGCGACAGACTTCATCCTGGAAAACGGCATTCTGTTCCTGCCCGGCAAGGCTTCCAACGCCGGCGGCGTTGCCACTTCCGCTCTGGAAATGACCCAGAACAGCGAACGTCTCTACTGGTCATTCGAGAAAACAGATTCCCGTCTGAAGGAGATCATGGTGAATATCTACGCGCAGATCAGCACTGCCGCGAAAGAATACGGCCATGAAGGCAACTATGTAATGGGCGCGAACATCGCCGCATTTGAGAAGATTTCCGATGCTATGCATTCTCAGGGCGTAGTATAAACCCTGATCCAATAGCTTATGATACCCATAATGTGGTATTGTATCATACACCCCCTTTAAAAGATTGCAGGAGACGGCGCACGCCGTCTCCTGTCTGTTTTTCCCGTATATTCCTGCATATCCGCATTCATTCGCTTCCCGCTGTCTGTTCCTGGTCATGCCGCAGCATCCTGTATCCGACTCCTACATGGGTCTGGATATATCTGGGCTGGGACGGATCCGTCTCGATCTTTTTGCGCAGGGTCGCCATAAAGACCCGAAGAGACGCCACGTCATTTTCCCATGTGCTTCCCCATACTTCTTTTGTAATAAAGGTATGGGTCAGGACCTTGCCCACATTCTGAGCCAGAAGGCACAGAAGTTTATACTCAATGGGCGTCAGATGCAGTTCCTCTCCGCTGAGATACACGCATCCTGCCGCGTAATCGATCTTCAGATCTCCATTGACAAAGACTGATTCCTCCGCCGGCCCGGCTGACCGCATATAGCTCAGCCGCCGGAGCGTCGTCCTGACTCTCGCCAGAAGCTCTTCCACAGAAAAAGGTTTCGTCAGATAATCGTCCGCCCCCGCGTCCAGCGCGTCAATCTTGTCCCTGTCCTCGCTTCTCGCGCTGATGACAATGATCGGCATCTGAGACCAGCCCCGGATCTTTTTTATGATTTCCACGCCGTCCATATCGGGAAGTCCCAGATCCAGAAGCATGATGTCCGGGTTCCTGGATGTCACAGCGATCAGAGCCTGCTGCCCGTTCGCGGCTGTCTCAAACCTGTAATTCTGCATTTCCAGAGTTGTGGCAATGAGATTTTTTACCGCCGTGTCATCCTCTACTAATAAAATCAAAGGTTTATTATGATTCATGCAGTTTTGCCTCCTCAGACGGCAGCGTAAAGCGGAATACAGCGCCGTGGGGCACATTATCCCGCACGGAAATACTTCCGCCGTGAGCCGTTATGATCGATTTGCAGAGTGCCAGTCCGAGGCCAAGGCTCCGTCTGCTGTCCGCAATCCCATTATTGACCGTATAAAACATTTCAAACACTTTATCCTTTGCCTCATCCGCAATTCCGGGACCATTGTCAGCCACTTCAACTGCCGCCATATCTCCGTCTTTTTCTGATGAAATGACGATTTCCGAACCGGGCGGGGTATATTTGATGGCATTGTCGACCAGATTGATGATCACCTGAATGATCAGCCGCGCGTCCATCCGGGCCAGGATCCACTCGTCCTTCTGGACCACGCGGATCGTGTGCTCCGTCTTTTTCCTGTTTATGTGGCGCTGTGCCTCGGAGATGACCTCCTCCAGCAGCTCCGTCTGAAGATTCAGATGCATGGTCCCATCTTCGATCCGGGTAACGGAAAGAAGATTTTCCACCAGATTGATCAGCCACATGGAATCATCATAAATATCCGCATACAGCTGCTTCTTTTTGCTTTCATCCAGCTTATCGCCGCTGCTCAGAAGAACACCCGCGTTGCCGGAAATACTGGTAAGCGGCGTTCTCAGATCATGAGAGATGGAACGGAGCAGATTTGCCCTGAGCTTTTCATTTTTCGCCCTGGCCGCCGCTTCCCGCTCTTTCCGCGTCAGGATGATTTTCTCCATGGCAAGGGCGCACTCTCCAAGAATCGAAAGCAGAAGACTGTTTTCAAAAGTCCCGAACTCCTCTTCTTTCATATGAATGCCCGCAACCGCGTAAACGGACGAAGCTCCCCGCACAGGCAGATAGAGGTATGCCGCGTCCTGAAAGGTATCCGTTCCCGCTCCTGCCTGCTTATGGTTGTGAAGCACCCACTCCGCGGCTTTCCGCTCTTCCTGGGCCTGCCGCGGCTTTTCCTCAGCGCCGGCCGCCGTCCGTGCATCCTCCGGCTTTCCGGGGTACCGTTTCGGCTCCTTCAGAGATTTCCCGTCATCTTCGGCCAGATAAAACATCACGTCTCTGTGGAGAAGCTTGATCAGCTGTTCCGCAGTTACGTCCAGGATTTCCGCCTCGCTCCTCTGTTTCTGCAGAAGCTGGCTGGTATCCAGCAAAATCTGTGTCCGGTAGGCCATGCCTGTGGAATAGACCGCCTGCTTTTTGATCTGAGTCGTCAGGGAACTGGCCACAAAAGCCGTAATAAACATGATCAGAAACGTGACCGGATATTCTTTCGCGTATGCCTGAAAGGTAAATCTCGGCATCGTGAACAGAAAGTTAAACGCCAGGACACTGACCAGAGACAGCGCGATGCTGTACAGTCTCCCTTCCGTCACGATCGCCGTGAGCAATACGCCCAGGATATAAGCCATAATGATGCTGGAATCGTTCAGCCCGATCCAGGAAAACAGAGCTCCTGCCGCCGTGGCCGCCAGAAAGATCCCCGCAGTCTTGAGTACGTCGGCCGCGGACAGACGCTTTCCGGATACCGCCGGCTCCACCTTTTTATACAAAAAGGCGGACTGATCGGGAATGATATAAATATCCATATTAGGGGCAAGCTCCGTGAGACGCTCTGAAAACGTCTGCCTGGGAAGCAGATATTTCCGCTTCATATTACTCCGCCCCAGAACGATCTTGGAGGCGCCGCAGACCTTCGCGTATTCAGCGATCTGGAACGCCACATCCTCACCGTAAACCGTCTCCACCCGCGCGCCCAGCTGCTGCGCCAGATGAATATTCTCCCGCAGCCGGATCCGGTCCTCCGTGGACGCGATCCGGTATCTGGAGGTGGCCACAAACACTGCCGTAAGGCTTCCCTTAAAGGCGGCGGCCATGCGGGCCGCTGTCCGTATGATCTTCGGATTGGAAGGCGAGGCCGACAGACATACCAGGATCTGTTCATCATTATAATAATCGGTTCCTGCCTGTACCCTGGCCGTTTCAAACAGCTTGTTCATTCTGTCCGCGCTGCGCCGCAGCGCAATTTCCCGCAGCGCCGTCAGGGATTCCGCCGACGGGATCCCCTCTCCCTCTTCCCCGGAGACACTGCGGTCCTTCAGCTGTTCAATCAGCTCTTCCGGCTCTATGTCTACAAACTCCACCTGCGCCGCGTCGTCAAAAATCCTGTCAGGAACCCGCTCTTTGACCGCCGTTCCAGTAATAGACGCCACAATGTCGTTGAGACTTTCGATCTGCCGGACATTGAGCGTAGTGTAAACGTCAATTCCCGCGTCCAGCAGCTCATCCACATCCTGATACCGTCTGCTGTGCCGGCATCCCGCCCTGTTCGCATGCGCCAGCTCATCTACGATCAGCAGCTTCGGACGCCTGGCAATCGCGCCGTCCAGATCAAGCTCCGACGGCACAGCCGTCCCGGCGTCTTCGCCCTGTCCGGATGTTCCCAGTATTTCCAGTCCGTCCGCAAGCCGCAGAGTCTGCGGCGCCGTATCTGCTCCGATACAGCCCACTGCCACATCGATTCCCTTTTCCTTTGCGGTCCGCGCCGCCATAAGCATTGCGCTGGTCTTGCCCGCTCCGTCAGTATAACCGAAAAAAATCTTCAAATATCCTTTTGCATGTTCCATATACGGTTCCTCCTGTTGGTCCCGCTGTTTTCTATTTTAACGCACTGCTGCCAGAAATCAACCGTACCCCTGTATCTTTACATAAATTCTACAATCCGCAAAATAAAAAAAGAGTTAAATATGCCTTCTTTGCATTAAGATCGCATTAAAAAACCGCAGATTTTATATGATTTTTACACGACTGCCAAAGCCATAACACCACTTTTATTTTTTCCGTGCTATGGTAAAAAAAAAGGAGGAATTCTTATGACGGCATTATTCATTATTCTCATGTTTTTATTCGTATTTTTCCTGGGATATCATCTGACAGGAAAGGCCGACCGTTTTATCCGGAAGAACTGCTCTCCTTTTTCCAATGACTGCAGCTGGGAACCGGACATCAAACCAGAGACCGAACCAGACTCCCGGTCCCGCAAAAAACGGAAGGAGAGAAAAGTCTTCCATCTTCGCTGGAATCAGAATTGAATCCAACATCCAAAAACAGGATCCGGTATTCTATCTTTTTTTTCGAAAGGACATTATTCGAAAAACGCCCCTGCCCCCTCAGAACTGAGGGGCAGGGGCATTTTAGAAAGCAGGATTCTTTTTTATTTTCCATAGTAAGCCTTCAGATAGATTTCTTTCAGCTCACTCATCAGCGGATATCTGGGATTCGCGCCGGTGCACTGGTCATCAAAGGCCTGCTCCACCATCACATCCAGCGTTTCCATGAAGTCCTTCTCAGAAATTCCGTACTCGGCAATGCTCTTCTTGATGCCGATCTTTTCTTTCAGGTCTTCCAGCGCCTGAATGAAGTTTTCAAACACTTCATGATCGTCTTTTCCCTGAATCCCCGCGAACCGTGCCGCTTCCACGTATTTCTCGAAGGCGTGAGGATATTTGTACTGAGGGAAGGTTCCCATCTTCGCCGGAGCCGGCTCCGCGTTATAACGGATCACGTAGGTCAGCACCAGGGCATTCGCCACGCCATGAGGAAGATGATGGAAGGCTCCCAGCTTATGGGCCAGCGAATGATTTACGCCCAGGAAGGCGTTGGCAAACGCCATGCCGGCCATGCAGGACGCGTCTGCCATCTTTTCTCTGGCTTCCACATCCGCCGCTCCGTATTCATATGCCCGGGGCAGATACTTGAATACATTCCGAATAACCTGGAACGCCAGACTGTCTGTATAATCAGAAGCCATAATGGACACGCAGGCCTCCAGGGCATGGGTCATAACGTCGATGCCGGACGCGCTGGTCAGTCCCTTCGGCATGGTCATCATGTTGTCGGGATCCACGATCGCCATATTGGGAAGCAGCTGATAATCTGCCAGAGGCCATTTCTTTCCCGTAGACTCATCCGTGATGATCGCGAAAGGCGTCACCTCCGAGCCTGTGCCGGCAGATGTGGGAATGGCGACAAAATACGCTTTTTCTCCCATCTTCGGGAATGTGTAGATTCTCTTCCGGATATCCATGAAATCCATGGCCATATCCATGAAGTCCACCTCCGGATGCTCATACATCACCCACATGATCTTGCCGGCGTCCATGGCAGAACCGCCGCCCAGCGCAATGATCGTATCCGGCTCAAAGCTTCTCATCATCTCGGCGCCGGCTTTTGCGCATTTCAGCTTGGGATCCGGCTCCACATCATAGAAACAGGTATACACAATGCCCATCTCGTCCAGTTTATCGGTGATCGGCTTTGTATAGCCGTTTTTATAGAGAAAGGTATCGGTCACGATAAACGCGCGTTTCTTGTGCATGACCGTTCCCAGCTCATCCAGCGCCACAGGCATGCAGCCCTTTTTGAAGTAAACCTTTTCCGGTGTCCTGAACCACAGCATATTTTCTCTCCTCTCGGCAACTGTCTTGATGTTGATCAGATGCTTCACTCCCACGTTCTCCGACACGGAATTGCCGCCCCAGGAACCGCAGCCGAGGGTGAGAGAAGGATCCAGCCTGAAGTTGTAAAGATCTCCGATACCACCCTGAGAAGAAGGCGTGTTCACCAGGATCCGGCAGGTCTTCATGGCTGCCTGATGCTTTGCCATCTTCGCTTTTCCGTCCTCAGTCGCTGTATTCACATAGAGAACAGAGGTATGTCCGTATCCGCCGTCCGCAACCAGGCGCTCCGCTTTCGCCACCGCGTCGTCGAAATCCTTCGCCCTGTACATGGCCAGTACAGGAGACAGCTTTTCATGGGCAAAGGGCTCGGAAATATCCACCGATTCCACTTCTCCGATGAGGATCTTCATGTCCGCCGGAACTTCAATTCCGGCCAGCTTCGCGATCACCGGCGCCGGCTGTCCTACGATCTTCGCGTTGACTGTGCCCGCCTCCGTCAGAATGATCGCGCGCAGCTTATCCATCTCTTCTTTATTCAGGAAATAGCATTTTCTCTTTTTAAATTCCGCTTTGACTTCTCTGTATACCCGGTCCAGGACGATCACGGACTGCTCGGACGCGCAGATCATGCCGTTGTCAAACGTCTTGGAGTGAATAATGGAATTGACGGCCATCAGAATATCCGCCGAATCGTCGATGATCGCCGGGGTGTTTCCGGGGCCCACGCCCACAGCCGGTTTTCCCGAGGAATAAGCCGCCGTCACCATGCCGGGGCCGCCTGTCGCCAGAATCACATCGGATCCTCTCATCACTTCGTTGGTCAGCTCCAGGGAAGGCACGTCGATCCAGGAAATGATGCCTTCCGGCGCTCCGGCCTTCACAGCCGCCTCCAGCACGACCCTGGCCGCCGCAATGGTACAGGCCTTCGCGCGGGGATGAGGCGAAATAATGATCGCGTTTCTTGTCTTCAGGGCGATCAGGGTCTTAAAAATTGCAGTTGATGTAGGATTTGTCGTAGGGATTACCGCGGCGATCAGGCCGACCGGCTCCGCAATCCTTTTATATCCGAACGCGGTGTCCTCTTCGATCACACCGCAGGTTTTTGTATTTTTATATTTGTTGTAAATATATTCTGCCGCATAATGGTTTTTGATGACCTTATCTTCCACTACGCCCATTCCGGTCTCTTCCACAGCCATTTTCGCCAGAGGAATCCTCTGATGGTTGGCAGCCATGGCAGCCTCATAAAAGATCTTGTCAACCTGCTCCTGGGTAAAGGAAGCGAACTTCTTCTGAGCTTCCCGCATCTGTGACATCTTCGCGAGAAGCTTTTCTACATTGTCGATGATTTCAATTTCAGGTCTTTCCTGATTCTGGATTTTCTCTGCTTTCGCCATGCGTCCTACCTCCTGATTCGTGTTCCCGGGGGAATAAGAATGATTACGTAACACGGTTTTAATTGACAACTTATTAACAATCTCAACCTTGCTCCATTATATGTTATCGTTAATGTTTTGTCAATATGATTTTGATATTTTTTTGACACATTCCATGAAACAGCAAAATTCCCCAATGTCTGCGCAGGAAATAAAACTGGAACTTTTTAAAATCGACAAAAAAAGAGATTATTTTCTAAATTAACAAATATATTCTTTAAGAAATTTTTTTGTTTCTTCTTCGCTGTAGAGAATCGTCGATTCCTCCAGAAAAACAGAAAAGTCATAAAACGCGTTCAGCAGACTCTGTTCTTCAAGGAGCAGATAGTAATACCGGCCCTCTCCGCTTGAAAACTGCAGATAACCAAAGCCTGCCGACACAAACAGGTGAAAATTCCGCGGAAAATGTTCCATTTCATTTTTGAACATTCTGATCTTCCTGCCGGAGCCGATCAACGCGCAGTATTTTTTCAGAACCCGGACGCGGTCCGGATAATCAAGAGGCTGATAGATTTCCGGAGGGATCTCCTCGATGATTCCCGTTTCCAGAAAACTCTTGATCCCGTCTCTCGAAAAGAAATTATGCGCCCAGATTTTCCCGACTGATGCCAGATACTGATTGGCCTGTTCGATAAAATTTTCTCTGTCCGGAAGATCGCGTTTTACATATTTTTCCACGAGGTCCGGTGTCAGACAGGACGACAGACAAGGCCCAAAACCAAGTATATAGCTGTCCCGGCACGAAGAAACGAGCACAGGAAACTTCTGGAAATGAAATTCAAGGGAAGACTCAAATGAAAGCAGCATGGGCGACGCTTTCTCCCAGCTCCTGTCAAAATATTCTCTGATCTGCGCTACTACCTGTTCCTCCCTGAAACAGATTCCTTCTGTCAGATCTCCCGAACAGATCACAGCCGCCTCTCTGGTCAGGAACACGCAGGGCATAAAATTGAAATCACCGAAGTGGGCGTTGATATCATCATAATAATACCTGGGTTCGTACTGATATCCCGTATTATAAAAAGGAAGAATCCGTTTCAGACACTGCAGATTATAGTTTTCCTGGGAACGGATAAAATTTTTCACATTATTGATGCATATGATATTGCGTATCTCGGCATTTGGTTTCACATCTCCGTAAGAAACCGGAATCGATGCCGCAATGTCCAGCGCTTCCAGATGTTCCGGCTGGGCAAGGATTGAGATATGGCATTCCTTTCCGGAAGCTTCTATCAAAAAAATACGATGAATCATAGCAGACAATTCAAACCTCCCGTTTAAGGGAAACGTCTTTTTGTTTTCATCGTATATTCCGCTTATGGCTTCCCGGCTGATCGAAACTGTCGCCAGCCCCGACTGCCTGTTTTTCTGAATGCTGCGGAAATTCAGGATAAAATCCTGCACACTTCTTCGCCTGAGATACGTTTCGCTCCCCACTCTCGTCATCTCATAGGCATCCATCAGCTCCTGCGCCTCTCTCGGATTCAGAGACAGATGCTCTGATATCTTCCGCACCAGTTCCTTTGAAGAAGGATTCCTTTTCCCATTGATCAATTTATACATCGTGGATCGATCCAGTCCGCAGTATCCCGTCAGGGCGCTGACATTGACATCCCTTGCTTTTATGATCTGTGAGAACAGTTTTGAAAATTCCGACATATATTCTCCCCATTTCCTTAATGATATATCGAGCGTTTCCTGCTGTTTTTTACAACCGAATCTGCTAAAAATATAGCAAAAAGTGTATTTCAAAGTAAAGGAAGGAGACATAAAAAGACTGTCCACAAAATCTGCCTCAGATTGTGAAATACAGCGTCTCGCTGCACGTTAATACGTTAATACTGAGATTCTTTATATTTTTGCATTAATTTTTCCAAAAAATATTACCAAACACAGATCCGCAGATTTAATATAGGATTGAACTGACCTGAATATAAGCAGAGGGGGTATGAATCACAATGCTGAAACGAGGAAAACTGGCTGTCCCGATCCTGACAGGCAGCCTGATACTGGGAATGCTGCCCTGCGGCATATCCGCAGTTTGCCAACCAGACCGGACACAACGGCTATCAGATCACCTGCTCCTGTCTTATGCAACCATATGGATTTTGAAAAAATCCCCGGACTGAAACAGATTCTGCAAATCTTTTGAGCAAAACATTAAAAGACTCCCCACAGAAATACCCATCCACATAACAGAGGGTATTTCCATGGGGAGTCTCTTATTTTTCAGGCAAATCCGTTCGTGGCCCCTTCCTGGCAGCACTTTCTCTCATCATCACATCCCCGGCAACACTGACTGTACACCGTGTACCGTTAGGATTTTCTATCCGGCAATTCAAGACCCGCATTGCCGTTTCTCCTATCATCTCTCCTGGAATCTGAACCGCAGTAATTGCCGGAGAAGTCATACGGCAAAACAGACTGTCACCGATACTGACAAGCGATATATCATCCGGAATACTGTATCCCTTTGCGCTCAATGCGTTGAGCATTCCTACCGCGACCGCATCATTGTCAGCAATCACCGCATCCGGCATGGAACCGCTTTCCTGCATGATAGAAACAATATTGTCATATGTACCCTCCATCATCGGATTTACAGGAAAACAAATGCTGCGGTCGACTTTGATGCCTCGTTCTTCTGCGATATTCATAAAAGAATAATACCGTTCTTTATAATTATAAGTTTTAAAACAGCTGTAAATAAACCCTATCCTTGAATGCCCATAACCGCACAGCAAATCCACGGCCTTGTAGATACACTGCCGATTGTCGATGGTCACGCTGTCGCATTCAAACGCCGGCATTTTCGTATCAACCGTCACAACAGGAGATTGAAATTCTTCCAGATAATTTTTATAAAACAACGGCAAATCCGTTCCCAGTAAAATCATTCCATCAAGCGGATTTTCATTGATCAGCTGGAGCACTTTGATAAATTCTCCCTCATGGCAGGGCGTAACCACCACATCGTATCCCAGCTTTCTTGCTTCTTGTCCGATCGAATCCAGCATAGAATTGACAAATCCGTCATTTTTTCCCGTATGATATCCCACTACGGAATATTTAAGCAGATATACACGGCGGATTGTTTCCTTTTCCTGTTCTTTAAGTTCCTCATGATACCCATGATCTTTTAACTGCTGAAGAACCTTTGTCCTTGTTTCATCACTGACTCCGGGGCGATTATGAAGAACCAGAGAGACCGTTGCGGATGATATATTCAAATTTTTAGCTATTTCCTTTAATGGCACTCTGTTCTTCACATTTCAACCCCTCATTATGATTTCTTTTGGTTACATATGATTTTCATAAACATCTACGATCTGCCATAAATGTTCATTGTTTCTCATTCACATATTTTGACAATGATGTGATAAGCAGTGCTGCGACAACCGAACCCGGATCAAGAATTTGTCTGGAATCTTCTCCCCGCCGGGCAGCGCGTCCCCAGCAGGCCAGCATTCCAACCGTCGACGCAGACCCTTCCTGCGCGGCTTCAGCCGCCTTTCTCAGCTCTATTCCAACTTTTTCTTCTGAATGATTAGCAGTCATAATCCGTACTGCCGGATCAAATCCATCCAGAAACGTTTTCTCGCCGACCTTTGCTTTTCCCCGGTTGATGATTCCCTTCTGAAATGCATTCAAAAATGTTCCAATCTCACATCCGCTGATTTCCGTTTTCCCCTTGAACACCTTGCCAGCTTCAATAAAACCAGAAGAAATCAATGTTCCCAGACTGGAAGACGCCTTGCTGTTCATGGTTTTTCCTGCATTATACAATAATATTCCAATATCTTCAATAGACGAATTCTCTGCTTCTTCCTTCATTGCATGGAACCCGTCTGACATAGACAGCCCCAAATCTCCATCTCCTGCCACCTGATCCAATTTGATCAGATAATCTTTGTTTTTGTCCATAACTCTGGACCATTCTTCAAATAGATGTCGGAAATCCTCCACATTTAATATCATAATCCAATCCCCCTGATCTACAGCATCATTCATATAATTCCATATATGATATCATTCGCAAATTACAGCTGCGGCTGGACAAAAAATGGCGTTGCGGCCGGTTTTGACAGCAAAGCTTTCAATTCGTCATCCAGCTTAAACAAAGAAATTGACATCCCCGCCATTTCCATGGAAGTTGCAAATTCTCCCGTATATACATGATATATTTTAATTTTTCTGTTTGTCAAGACAGTATGCACCCGTTTGAAAGCGATATACTGCTCTTCAAGAGGAGTTGCTCCCAACCCGTTTATCAATACCGCAACTTCATCCTCTTCCCTGAGCTTCATATCCTCTAATATGGGTTCCATCATTTCATCTACGATTTCATTTGCCGTACTGAGCTGTCCCCGCCTGATCCCTGCTTCACCATGGATTCCCATTCCGATTTCCATTTCATTCTCACCCAATTCAAAACTTGGCTTTCCTACTCTCGGAATCGTACAGGGAGAAAGCGCGACTCCCATAGTCCTCACATTGTCCGCCGCCTTTCTGGCGATTCTGGTCACTTCATCAAGATCCATCATCTGATCTGCGGCAGCTCCTGCAACTTTATAAATAAAAAAGATTCCCGCTACGCCTCTTCTATTATCGGCATCATCTGTTGAGACATCGTCCTTTCCTATCACCGTATTAACTTTAATATTGTCCTCGAAATCAGCCATTTCTGCAGCCATTTCAAAATTCATTTTATCGCCGCCATAATTTCCGTAAATATAAAGAACACCCGCGCCTGAATCGATCGCCTTTGTCACTGCCAGCATCTGCTGGGCACTGGAAGACTGAAATACATCCCCAATACTGCATCCGTCAAGCATTCCTTCCCCCACATATCCCAGAAACAGCGGCAAATGTCCGCTTCCACCTCCTGTAGCCAGTCCCACCTTGCCCGGCTTTAAATTTTTCCTCACCAGTGCATGCATATCACCCTCTACATAGGTCAGTTCATCTGGATGTGCGAGATAAATGCCTGTCAGCATATCATTTACAAACATTCCCGGCGAATTAATAATTTTTTTCATAAGCCCTCCATTCTCATCACAGAATAAAATCGTGATACTGGTTCATTATGCTTTTCAGGATCTCTATCGTATAGTTTATGTCGGAATGCGAAATATCATTATGGACAACAAATCTGAAATTCCCGTCCGACCCGGCGCTGATTTTAATGCCTTTCTCCAGCATTCGCGCCGGCAGTGCATTCAAAAAAACTTCTGATCTGTGTTCCCACTTAAAAAATACCATGTTGATATCGGCTCTTGTCTGGTCTACAGTGATTCCAGGCAATGTTTCCAGCTGCCTGCCAAGATATCTGGCATTTTCATGGTCTTCAAGCAGACGATCTGGCATTTTCTCAAGAGCAACAATTCCGGCGGCAGCCAGAATTCCGCTCTGCGACATACCTCCTCCCAGCATATGACGGTATCTTCTGGCTTTTTCGATAAACGCTCCGGGCCCTACCAGCACGCCTCCTACCGGCGCACACAGTCCCTTCGAAAGATGAACGGACAAAGAATCCGTATATTCAGCGAGCTCTCTTATGTTCACCCCCAGTGCTGCCGCCGCGTTGAAAATCCTGGCGCCATCCGTATGAACATTCAACCCGTGACGCTTCGCCGCCTCATATGCTTCTTTCATAAGCGGAACAGGCACTACTGAACCTCTTCCCAGGGCATTCTCAAGACATACAAGACTGGTTCTGGGTACATGAATATCCTCCGGATAGGGACGAACCGCAGCTTCTATATCTTTTGCCCGCAGAATGCTGTCTTCTGTATGAACCACCCGATATCCCACCGAGGAAAGAACAGCTGCTGCTCCCACTTCAAATTCCAGTATATGGGAATCGCTGCTTAAAATCATCTCTTCTCCTCTGTTTGTCCATGTAAGAACCGCCAGCTGATTGCTCATAGTTCCGGTTGGAACAAACAGCCCCGCTTCTTTTCCGGTCCGCTCTGCCATCATTTTTTCCAGTCGATTAACCGTCGGATCATCCCGAAACACATCATATCCGACTTCCGCCGAATACATGGCCTGTCTCATCTCTTCTGTGGGCTGTGTCACACTGTCACTGCGAAAATCAATATAGCGCATATCTGCCTCCTTTATTGACCTGTATGGGATCCGTCAATTTTCAATCTCAATGCCAGCCGCGCTGAATAACCCTTCTTTCATAGATGCTTCCCTGTCGATAATACTTTTCAGAAAAGTCTTTGTCCGTTCATTTTCCGGATTCGAAAAGATCCGTTCCGGGGAACCTTCTTCAATAATGACACCGCCGTCTATCATGATGACTCGATCTGCAATTTCTCTTGCAAAGCTCATTTCATGGGTAACAATAATCATCGTCATCCCATCGTCCGCCAGCTGCCTGATTACCCGCAGTACCTCGCCGATCAATTCCGGATCCAGCGCTGATGTGGGTTCATCAAACAACATATATTTTGGTTTCATGGCAAGTGCTCTGGCTATGGCAATTCGTTGCTGCTGTCCCCCGGAAAGCTGAGGCGGATAACTGTTTTTCTTTTCCAGAAGTCCTACTTTAGAAAGAAGTTCATCAATTACTTTCTCCAGTTCTTCTTTGCTGTATCTGTGATTCAGCTTTGGCGCCAGCGCGATATTATCGTGCACGGTCAGATGCGGAAACAAATTAAACTGCTGAAATACCATTCCAAGGTTCAGACGCGCCTCTTTGATCTGCTTTGTACTTCCTCCCATTCTCTTTCCATCAATCAGAATTTCACCGTCATCTATGGTCTCAAGGTGATTGATACTGCGCAGCAAAGTACTTTTTCCAGATCCGCTCGGTCCTATGATCGCAATGACTTCCCCTTCTTTTACTGTCAGATTTACTCCCTTCAGCACTTCCAGTTTCCCGAATTTTTTATGTACATTCTTGAGCTCAATCATATCTTGCCGCCTTTCTTTCTATGACAGATACTAATTTGGACAAAGGATAACAGATCACAAAATAGCAGATTCCGACCATAATATAAGTTTCAAAAGGACGTCCGGTCTGATTCATGATGCTCTGCCCATTGCGGACCAGCTCCGAATATCCGATAATCGATGCCAGCGAAGTATCCTTAATCATTCCAATATAAAAGCCAATCAAAGATGCCAGTGCCAGCTTTACAGTCTGAGGAAGTATGATCCGGAACATGATCTGCCCGTAATTCAGATCCAGGCAGTACCCCGCTTCCCACTGACCGGAGGGAATGGATTCTATGCCGGAACGTACAATCTCTGCGATATATGCGCCGCTGTAAAGTGTAAATACCAGAAATGTAGTCAGTGATATATCAATATTGATTCCCATATACGGAAATCCGAAATAGACCATGAAAAGCTGGATCAGCAGAGGACATCCTCTCAGCAGCTCCACATATATTTTCAAAACAATTCTGAAAGGCTTCAGTGTCCGGCTTTTTGTTGTGCTGACAATTCCTACCAGCAATCCGAGAACCGTTCCGCACACAACAGCGATCAGTCCCAATCGAAGTGTCATTCCAAATGCTTTCAAAAATAAACCTGTGTAGGCAGGCACCCATGAAAAATCCACTCCTGTCACCTCCTCTCAGTTTTTGATGCAAACCATTTTTTATATGCCAGTCTGGTAAACAACAGAATCAATGCTGTTACTGCATAATAAAACAACATGACGAAGGTAAATATTTCCATACTTCTAAATGACTGCGAATTCAAAATAGAAGCTGTCTGAGTCAGTTCACGGACATCCAGAATCGACAATACACTGGTTCCAAAAATCAAAAGCACTAGCTGGTTTGCAATAGAGGGAAAAGCATCACGTACAGCCTGAGGAAAAATCACCCGGATAAAAGCACTCGTTTTTGAAAGACACAGGCTTTCCGCGGCTTCCCACTGTCCTTTCGGAATAGACTGGATTCCTCCTCTCATAATCTCGCAATAATAAGCTGCACTGTTAAGGGACAAAACCAATACACCCGCTGTCCATGGTGAAAGAGAAATTCCAATCTGAGGAATTCCGAAAAAAACAAAAAACAACTGTACTAAAAGTGGCGTATTTCTCATAATCTCCACAAAAGCAGAAACGAAAACATAAAGTATCTTTGGTTTTTTTGAAAATCTTACAATGGAACACAGCGTTCCCAGCAAAAGAGAAGCAATAAAACAGATCACACTGATCTGTGCCGTCATCCATGCTCCTGACAACAGCTCTCCTATGTGTTCAATCGGGTATCTCCAGTCTAAAAAC
Source organism: Candidatus Paralachnospira caecorum (assembly GCA_904379015.1). Lineage (GTDB taxonomy): Bacteria > Bacillota > Clostridia > Lachnospirales > Lachnospiraceae > Lientehia > Lientehia caecorum. Next base: position 20,691 of record CAJFHG010000013.1, read on the forward strand.
ATCGTTTCCCCCTTATTCTCTGCGGCAGCCGAAAATCAGCTGCCGCAAGTTACACAATGTCCTGTTCATCTGCATTCCCGCCGTATCCAAATATCAATACTGCGGTTCAAGATCTGTAAACGGTTCCGCACCAAAATACTCCTCAAACAATGCCGCGTTTTGCCCGGAAGAATTAAATTCGAATACAAATTCATTGATGTAATTCAGCCAAATCGTATCTCCAATAGGAAGCATGATAGAATTATAGCTGATTGTTGCCAGCGGATCTCCGACAACTTTTACGCCATCTGTCAAAGAGGCCTGATACTGCAGTGTATTGGAATCTTCCGCAAAGGCAACACACTGCCCATTTTTTACAGCAACCACGCCATCCGTGGGACTGGTATAATAAACAATATCCAGATCCGTTCTGATTGCTTCGATCTCCTGATCCATAGTTCCGCCTTTGGTTACACCTATCTTGTCTCCTGCTGCCAGAGATTCGATTCCTTCAATACTGCTGTCCTCAGTAACCAGAAGCCGCTCACTGGATACAATTAAAGTATCCGAAAAGGCCACTTTCTGCGCCCGTTCAAGAGTTCTGGTAGAGTTTCCCATACAGATATCCACTTTTCCTGTTTCAATTGAAGAAATACGGCTGTCAGACGTTACCTCAACAAACTCGATCTCTGCTCCCAGTGAATCAGCGATTCTTTTCGCTACCTCTACTTCAAATCCCTGCCATTCTCCATTCTCATCCACATAAGAGCAGGGAGCAAATGCGCCGATTACTCCAACTGTAATTTTTCCCGACTGAAGAACTTTATAAAGAGTACTGTCATATCCTCCATACTGTCCGGATGAGCCTGATGATGACGCAGGACTGCTTCCGCATGCGCCAAATGTCAATACAATAACTGCAGCCATTAAGATTGCCATAATCTTCTTTTTCATAAACATCCTCCTTTTCTGCATGCTTTTTTAGAATTTTCTGTTTTAAATAAGCTCAAGTTTTAATTAAAACTATCATAAATATTTTAATAAAATCTCGTTCTTATTTTTCATAACTTTTAAATTCTTAATGTAGATTATAGCATTTCATATAATTATTGTCAATTAATTGTGTTTTTCATTTTTCATTTTTGTATAATATTGACATTTTATTTTAAATCAGTTTAGATATAATTTTAATTATCCTTTAAAACTTTAAGCATTTTTAAATTCATTAAGGTTGTTTTTTACTGATCTCTCTTCTCACATTTCACGCAATTTAACCTGCCTTTTTCTTGTACGCAGCCCCATGAATAGAGTATAATAGGAACCAGAGGAAAGTGCTTTCTTTCCATATTTCCTGTCAAACGGAAACCATGCAAACCTTATGAAACGGGGAGGAGAAGAGATGAAGTTTCACAGTCAAAGCAAACGGATCCTGTCTCTGGTCATGGCTGTCTGCCTGATGCTTACCGCCTTCGGCAATACTGTCTCGGCGGCATCATCGGAAGACGGCTTTACTTATGAGGCACTCAACGGCACCTACTGTACTGTAACCGGGTACACAGGAACGGACACCGACGTGGTGATCCCGTCCGAGCTCGGCGGATATATTGTACAGCAGATCTCAGACGACGCGTTTGCCGGCAATACGGCAATCGAGCGGGTCACATTTCCCGCAACCATTGAACAGACCGGTTCCGGTATCTTTTCCGGCTGTACCAGTCTTACATATGTAGCGTTTGGCGGCAGCCTCACGTCCATTGAAAATTCCACGTTCAGAGACTGCACGTCCCTGACAGAGTTCACGGTTCCTGCCGGAATCACTTCAATTGGAAGCTATGCTTTTGACGGCTGTACCGGACTCAGGGAAATTTCCTTTCCCGATACTCTGACAGAAATTGATCATTATGCGTTTTCCGGATGCACCGGTCTGGAATCTATTGATCTGCCCGATTCTGTGACTGTGATTTCCGGCTACGCGTTCCGCGGATGCGAAAATCTTGCTTCTGTGAAGCTCCCTCTTTCCTGGCAGAACGTAAGCACCGGAAGCTACAGCGACCGCAGTCCCTTCTATGACTGTGAAAGCCTGACAGAAATCACCATTCCCGATGGAATGACCAGACTTCCCGATTACGCTTTTTACAACTGTGCCAGTCTGAAAAAGATTCATTTTCCCGAAAGTCTTGCCGAAATCGGCGCGTTTGCATTCAGCAGATGCACCGGTCTGGAGGAAGTATCCTTTTCCGAGGGACTGGCCTCCATTGGAAACAGCGCTTTCGACAGCTGTACCTCTCTTGCGCGGGTCACCTTTCCCGATTCTCTGACCACCATTGAAAACAGCGCCTTTTCCGGATGTACCGCCCTCGACAATGTGGCGCTCCCGGAGCAGGTTACCGTTCTGAACAGCTCTGTATTCTACGGCTGCACCTCTTTATCGGAGATCAGTCTGCCGGAAACGCTGACCTCCATTGGATACTATGCCTTCTATGGCTGCACGGGACTTTCCCAGATCCATATTCCCGATTCTGTCAGCGCGCTGTCCGGCTATGCCTTCCGGGGCTGCGACTCCCTGGAATCCGTCAATATTCCTCTTTCCTGGAATTCCACTGGCAGCAGCTACAGCGACCGCAGTCCCTTCTATGACTGTGAAAGCCTGACAGAAATCACCATTCCCGACGGAATGACCAGCATTCCTGACTACGCTTTTTACAACTGCGGCAGCCTCAATACCGTTCATTTTTCCGATACGCTCACGGAGATCGGAACATACGCATTTGAAAACTGCACGGGGCTCAGACAGCTGACGCTCCCCGATTCTCTGACCACAATCGGCACCGGTGCTTTTTCCGGGTGTACCGGACTTTCCTCCGTCACCATTCCCGGACAGGTGACAGAAATCCAGAGCTATGTGTTTTCCGACTGTACCGGACTCAGGGAGGTCATTCTTCCCGAGACCCTGACAGCTGTCTATCCCTATGCTTTTTCCGGATGCTCCGGACTCAGAGAGATCTCCATCCCTGATTCCGTGAACACCCTCTCCGGCTACGCCTTCCGGAACTGCACCAATCTGACATCCGTTTCTCTTCCCGCTTCCTGGAGCACGGTGGGAAACAACTACTGGAACAGCCCGTTTGCCGGCTGCACCAGCCTCAGGGAAATCACCCTTCCCGACGGAATGACCAGAATTCCCGATTATGCTTTTTATAACTGCGCCGCCCTTGAAACGGCCATCCTTTCTGATTCCATAACAGAAATTGGATCCAGCGCTTTCGACAGCTGCTCTTCTCTGGCTCAGATCTGGGTACCGGAATCTGTCATTTCAATCCAGAACCGTGCCTTTTACAACTGTTCTGCCCTGACCATCCACGGCGTATCCGGCTCCTTTGCCGAACAGTACGCCCAGTCCGCCGGTTTTCCTTTCTCAGCGGAAACTCTGGTCTATGAAACAGCGGCACTGTCGGGACAGGTTACCGATCCGGAGGGAAACGGCATTTCCGGCGTGCTGGTATCTCTCTATGACGAGACCCGCAGCCAGATGTTCTCTTCCGTAGCTGCCACGGATTCAGATGGCAGCTGGAGCTGGCCCGACGCCATCGTGGGAGACCGCTACAGCGTCAGCTTTCTGCATCCCTGGTACCAGATTCCCGATATTCTGGATGTGACCGCGGCTGCCGGCGGAACCAGCGCCGGAAAAGCGGTCGGCGAAAAGATCATGGAAGAAACCGCCACTCCGGCTTCTGATTTTACCTACCGCGTGCTGAACGGCACCTACTGCGCCATCACCGGGTACACCGGATCCGACGCGGAAATCGTACTCCCCTCCGAAATTGACGGATATATCGTTCAGGAAATCGCGGATTCCGCCTTTGAGAAAAATGAGACGCTTGAAAAAGTCATTCTGCCTGAAACACTGGAACGGGTGGGCTCCGGCATCTTTTCCGGATGCACCGGCCTTACCTATGTAGGCTTCGGCAGCAGGCTGACCGAAATCGGAAACTCCATGTTTTCCGGATGCACCAGTCTGGAAAAGATTTCCCTTCCCATGGGCATTACGTCCATTAAAAATCATGCCTTTTACAACTGCACGTCCCTGACAGAAATCAGTCTGCCCCGGACGCTGAAATCCATTGATTACTATGCTTTTTACAATTGTACCGGACTGCAGTCCATCGAACTGCCCGATTCCGTGACAGCCATCTCCGGCTATGCTTTCCGGAACTGCACCGCGCTGACATCGGTGGAGCTTCCTCTTTCCTGGGAAACACTCCAGGCTGGCAGCAGCAGCTACAGTGACAGAAGTCCCTTCGTGGGCTGCTCCGCTCTGACAACCATTGCCCTGCCGGATGGAATGACCAGGCTTCCTGACTATGCCTTCGCGGACTGCAGCCAGCTGGAATCCGTCATCCTGCCCGGCAGCCTGACCGAAATCGGCAGCAGCGCCTTCCATGGATGTACCGCCCTCGGACAGATCAGCCTGCCGGAGACGCTCTCTGTCATCGGATCCAGCGCCTTCGACGGCTGCTCCGCTCTGACAGATATTTACATTCCCGGACAGGTCACGGAAATTCAGGCTTATACATTCAGCGGATGCACTTCTCTTTCAGAGATTACGCTTCCGGAGGAACTGACCACGATCCATTACTATGCCTTCAGCGGATGCACCGGATTACCGCAGATTCATATTCCCGATTCTGTCAGTGTCCTTTCCGGCTATGCCTTCCGGAACTGCACCGCGCTGACATCGGTGGATCTTCCTCTTTCCTGGGTTTCCACTGGCAGTACCTACGGCGACCGCAGTCCTTTCGCAGGATGCGTTTCTCTGACAGAAATCGCCATTCCCGAAGGAATGATCCGGATTCCGGATTACGCCTTTACAGGCTGTTCCTTCCTGAAAACAGCGACGATGCCTGACAGCCTCACGGAAATCGGCAGCTATGCGTTCTCCGGCTGCTCCGGACTTGCCGGAATTGAGCTTTCCGGGTCACTGGCCTCCATCGGAAACAATTCCTTTGAAAACTGCACCGGTCTCAGAAGCATCTCCCTGCCCGCTTCTCTGACCTCTATCGGGGACAGCGCCTTCTACGGATGCTCCGGGCTTTCTTCTGTTTCCATTCCGGATCAGGTCACAGAACTGTCCAGCTACCTGTTCTCCGGATGTACCGGGCTCACACAGATCAGCCTGCCGGAAACGCTGACCAGGATCCGGCACTACGCCTTCAACGGCTGTACCGGGCTTTCTGAAATTGTAATTCCGGATTCCGTGACGGCCATTTCCGGCTACGCCTTCCGGAACTGTTCCAATCTGACCTCAGTCAGCCTGCCCGTGTCCTGGAACACGGTCGATACCGGCTCATACAGCAGCCGCAGCCCCTTTGCCGGCTGCACAAAGCTGACGGAGCTTACTCTGCCCGAAGGACTGGTCTCGGTTCCGGATTACGCGTTCACAGACTGCACATCCTTGGAAACGGTCATTCTGCCCGACAGCCTGACCGGAATCGGCCGGTATTCCTTTGACAGCTGCACCGGTCTCCGCCGGGTATGGATACCGGAATCCGTAACGAATGCCGGCAACGGCGCATTTCAGGACTGCGGCGCTCTGACGATCCACGGCATCGCCGGATCCTTCGCGGAAGAATACGCAGCCTCCTGCGGCATTCCGTTCTCCACGGAAATGCTCGTATTTGAAACGGCTCCCCTTTCCGGACGGGTTACAGACACAGACGGAACTCCCATTGCGGATGTGGCAGTTTCCTTCTATGACGTAACCGGAAAAAATGTAGCCGCTTCTGCTGCCGTAACCGACGAAAACGGATACTGGAGCTATGCAAAAGCGTATGTGGGCAGTGAATACATCATCAGCTTTTATCATCCTTACTATCAGATTCCCGATACAGAGCACATCCTGGTATCTTCTGAGGGAACGGACGCCGGAACCGTATCCGGCGCCAGAGTCATGGATGAAACGGTGACGCCTGCCGGTGATTTTACTTATGAAGTCCTGAACGGCAGCTACTGCGCCGTAACCGGATACACCGGATCGGACAGGGAAATTGTCATTCCTTCCGAAATTGACGGATATATCGTACAGGAAATTTCTGCAAATGCTTTCCGGAACAACCAGACCCTGGAAAAGGTGATTCTTCCCGAAACGCTGGAGCGCACCGGATCCGGCATTTTCTCCGGCTGCACCGCTCTGACTTATGTGGGATTCGGGAACAGGCTGACCGCAGTGGAAAGCTCCATGTTCTCCGGCTGCACCAGACTGTCCGAAATCACGATCCCGGCCGGGATCACCTCCATCGGATCCAGCGCCTTCAGCGGATGTTCCGGACTTGTCACCGTAAATCTTCCGGAATCTCTGGATTCCATCCACTACTATGCCTTTTATAACTGTACGGCACTGACCCGGATCGTTCTTCCCGACATGCTGAAGTCTGTTTCCGGCTACGCCTTCCGGGGCTGCACCAGCCTCTCCTCCGTCGTCCTTCCCGCGGCATGGGAAACGGTCGACACCGGAACCTACGGCGACCGCAGCCCCTTCGCGGACTGCCCCAGCCTGACGGAGATCCAGCTTCCGGACGGCATGACCCGGGTACCGGACTACGCTTTCTCCGGTCTTGCTTCGCTGGAACGCGTGGTATTCCCCGCGTCCATTTCCGAAATCGGAAGCCGCGCCTTTAACGGATGCTCCGGGCTGACCTCGGTCACGCTCCCTGAACAGACTGCCAAGCTGGATTCCTATGCCTTCAGTGACTGTACCGCTCTGCAGGAGATCCGGCTCCCGGAATCCCTGACCCAGATTGAAAGCGGCGCCTTTTATGGCTGTACCGCGTTGACTTCCGTTGCAGTTCCCGGTCAGGTTGCCCTGCTGGACTCTTATCTGTTCAGCGGCTGTACCTCCCTGAAAGAGGTTGTCCTTCCGGAATCCCTGACAGAGATTGATTACAACGCCTTTAACGGCTGCACGGCGCTGTCGGAAATCGTCATTCCCGACTCTGTGACGGCCATCTCCGGCTACGCCTTCCGGAACTGCACGGCACTGACCTCGGTGACGCTTCCCGCTTCCTGGGAAACAGTCAGCACCGGAACCTACAGCGACCGCAGCCCCTTTGCCGGCTGTGCCGCGCTGACAGAGCTGACCATTCCCTCCGGTATGGAAAGTATTCCGGATTACGCTTTTGCGGACTGTACGTCTCTGGAACAAATCCAATTGCCCGAAGGGCTGACAAAGATCGGAAATGACTCCTTCAGCGGATGCTCCGCGCTGCGGGAAATCCATCTGCCGGAATCCCTGACCCAGATTGAGAACGGCGCCTTTAACAGCTGCACCGCTCTGACTTCCGTCACCCTTCCCGGACAGATCACAAAGCTGAATCCTTACGTGTTCAGCGGCTGTACCGCCCTGAAAGAGGCTGTTCTTCCGGAGACTCTGACAGAAATTGACTATTATGCCTTTAACGGATGCACGGCGCTTCCGGAAATCGTCATTCCCGATTCTGTGACAGCCATCTCCGGCTATGCCTTCCGCGAATGCTCCGCTCTGACTTCCGTCACCCTTCCCGTCTCCTGGGAAACAGTCGGCACCGGATCCTACAGCGACCGCAGCCCCTTTGCCGACTGTACGAGGCTGACACAGGTCACATTCCCCGACGGCATGACCCGGATTCCTGACTACGCCTTTTCAAACTGCGTCTCTCTGGAAAAAGTCATATTCCCCGAGGGGCTGACAGAAATCGGCGCCGACGCCTTCCAGGGATGCACCAAGCTGGATTCTCTTGATTTTCCGGCGTCTCTGGAAGTCATCGGAAGCAGCGCCTTTGAAAACTGCACGGGACTGCGCCTGCTCAATTTCAATGAGTCTCTGCAGTCCATCGGCCCCTACGCCTTCTCCGGCTGCGACGGACTGGTCAGCATGGTACTCAACGAAAACCTGCAGACGCTTTCCAATTACGCGTTTTCGGACTGCGATAACCTGACTGCCGCCAGAGTTCCGAAATCGGTCACCTCCTTCGGGGCGGACAGCTTCCGAAACTGTCCGAAGATCACCATTTACTGCTACTCCGGCTCTGCGGCCCACATGGCCCTGGAAGGCACCTCCTACCAGTACTATCTGCTGGACGAGCATGAGCATATTTATGAAACCTCCGTTGAGACGGAAGCCACCTGCACCCGGGGCGGTTCTCAGATCAGGACCTGCACCGTCTGCGGCTACAATTATATTGAAATGATCGAGCCTCTCGGACACAGCTACACAGAAGCGGTCACAGCCCCCACCTGTACAGAAACGGGCTATACCACCCATACCTGCTCCCGGTGCGGAGATTCTTACAGAGACAGTTATACCCCCGCAACAGGCCACAGCTACGGGGAATGGATCACAGACCGGGAACCCGGCTGTACTTCCTCCGGTTCCATGCACAGGATCTGCAGCGTATGCCAGGACAGAGAAACCCAGTCCATTCCTGCCGCGGGCCACACCTACGGCAGCTGGATCATCGATAAGGCGGCAACCGTTCTGGAAGAAGGACTCCGCCACAGAAGCTGTTCCAGATGCAATTACACGGAAACAGAAACCATTGACCGCATCGTTGTGGATATCAATACGAATCCCGAATACGGTCTGGCCAATTTCACAGTGGTAAATGCCCAGACCCTGGAACCCATCAGCGGCGCCAGCATCTTTGTATCCACTGAGCACGACGGCGAAAACACCTTCTATACCGACGACAGCGGAAAGGTATCCGCCGTTCTGCCCACAGGCACTCTGAACATTTCCGCCTACGCGGACGGCTGCCTCACCAGAAACCTGGAGATCACCATTTCCTCAGGCACCAATGAGATTCCCCAGATCGGCCTGAGCGACCAGCCCACCTATACGGTAGAGATCGATCATCACCTGATGACAAAGGATGAGATCGAGGAAGCCGGCATCAGTATGTCCGGCAACAGTCATGTATATAAATATGAGCTGAAGCTGGAATTTGAACCGGAAATCGACTGGTACAGCCTCTTCTACTACATGGGAGACACCGGATCGATCCTGGGCGGCGGCGGAACTGCCTACTATCAGGGAGGCGGCGGCGGCGGAACCGGCGAAGGAGACGGCGGCGGCGGTTCCTCCAGACCGATCATCTGGCTGCCTGGTGATTCCGGCGGCAGCGGCGGCGGCGGACGTTTTTATATTCCCGGCGGCGACGGCGAAACCTCCACCAGTATTTATCCTGTTTCCGAATATTTTTATCTGATCATCCGGGGCGATGTGAGATGGCTGAAAGAAATGTTTGATGTGGAAATGCTGGTGGTCAACAACTCCATGACCGACACACTGGAAGACCTGAACGCCACTCTGAACCTGCCCGAGGGACTGTCCCTGGCAAAAATGAACGGCGAACAGCAGACACTGGCGCAGGAGATCGGCGATCTTGGAGGCGGCGAGAGCAAATCCGTACACTGGTACGTGCGCGGAGACTCCGCTGGCAGCTACAGCGTCTCGGCAAGACTTCAGGGAACGGTGATGCCCTTCCATGAACCCATAGACGACTACTTCAGCGCGGAAAACCAGCTTCAGGTGTGGGCCGGCAACGCCCTGCATCTGCACTTTGAGTTCCCCAACGCGGCCTACCATGGAGAGGATTATCCGATCACGATCACACTGACCAATGTTTCGGACATCACTTTGTACAATATCAGCCATAAGGTTCAGATCGAACAGGGCATGGAGACCTATTATTCGGACGGCACCCATAAAGAGAGGGTGGAAACCTCCGACTGGATCAGCTCCGGCGTCATTTCAGAATTCCATCCCGGCGACCAGATCGTCATTGAAACCTCGGTCAATATCTTCTTTGAATCGGAGATCATGGAACGGAAGCTGGAAAGCATGATCGGCAAGATCACCGGAGCGGAACAGTTCCTGGAAGGAATGAAGGCAGTACAGGCAGGCATTGACGCGACAGATGCCCTGATCGACTGTGTGACCGGCTGTTCAAATGCCCTGGATCATTTCGATTTCGATCTGTCCACTGAATCGGACGCTAAATTAGAGCTGTTCAAGCAATTACAGTCCCGTATATCGGACTTAACGCTGTCCTACAGCACCAGCGGGAACAAAACCATCGACGCGGCGGTCAAGCTTGCCAATTCCGGAGTCAGCGCTACCCTGAACGCCATCACAGAGGATCCGGACGAATGGCTGAAAAATCACTCGGAGGACGACATCCGGGATCTGCTTTCCAAAACAAGCTCTCTGGAAGCCACGATCGTATCAACCGGAGAAAGCTCACGGAAATTCAACATCTTTGATTCCATCCGGACTGCGATCTCCGCGATCCCGATCCGGTTCGCCCTGAAAAACGTGATCATGACGGAGGATGACAGCAACACCACCAGCATTCCCTGGTCCTACTCTGTATCTCAGGCTTCCGCCCAGTACTTCGGCGTATCAAACGTCAGCAAATACATCGTGGCAAATATGATTGCCTTCGCCGGCGAAGCTTATGAGGAAACAATGCCTTCCTACCTGCAGCTGATTCCCGGTCTGGACGATCCTTTCAATAAAGACGAGGCCATTCAGTACATCCAGGCCACAGAGGATCAGATCGCGCAGATTAAAGCGAAGGACGCCACCGGAGATGTCACCTTCAGGGTGGAGCTCATCCGGAACAACGAACGGCAGTCTCTGAGCCTGGCCTCCGCTGATTCCGGAAACACCCGGGACAGCGTCTTTGCCGCGGATGACGACTTCATCATCACCTGCGACAATGAAACGGCCCATGTGGATGAAAACGGTGTTCTGATCTTCACCGGAGACGGGATGATCTCCGTCACGCCCACCGGCATGACCGGCGGCACACTCTGCATCACCGACAGCGAAGGAAATGTCTACACCTATGTGATCAGTGTTGTGGAGCCCCACACCTGCACCCCCGGAGAGCGGGAAGTCGTTATTCCTCCCACCTCCGAATATGACGGCTTCGCTGTAAAATGCTGCGATCTCTGCGGTGAGATCATGGAAGTGGAGTCCCTCTCCGCCGCTGATCTCTGCGAAGACCATGTTTTCGGAGAATGGAAAACAGAAGCTGAGCCCACCTATAAAGAGGAAGGACTGCAGTCCAGAACCTGCACCATCTGCGGGACTGTGGAATACCAGTTTACACCCGCAAAGGAATTTGACTCCGAAGCCTGGGAAGCTCTGAATCATCTGAAGGAAGAACTGAGTGAAATGGACCTGACGGGCTATACGGAAGAATCTGTAAAAGCAGTGGAGGAAGCGCTGGAAGCCGCCGGCGCCCTCACGGAGGATGCTTCTCCCGAGCAGCTCCAGGCAGCATTGGAAGCGCTCCAGGCAGCCAAAGAGGGGCTGACCGCCGACAGAAGCGGCCTCCAGACAGCCATTTCCCAGGCAGAAGCCTTCACGGAACGGATCGGCTATTATACCGCCGATTCCATGACGGCTCTGAAAAATGCCCTGGCCGCGGCAAACACCATGCTGGCCGATCCTTCCGCTTCTCCTGAGCAGCTTGCCCGGAGCACATCGGATCTGCAGACAGCGATAAACGGACTGGTTCCCTTTGAATATGATGATGTAAGCGCCAGCGACTGGTATTATGATTATGTTCACTATGTATATGGCAGACAGATCATGACCGGCTTCGATCCGACTACCTTCAAGCCCCTGAACACGCTGATCCGCGCTGAATTCGCCACAACGCTCTACCGGATGAGCGGTTCGCCGGAGGTCGAATATTCAGACCGCTTCCCGGATGTTCACGAGGACAGCTGGTTCGTGGATCCGGTCCTCTGGGCGGCGGAAAACGGCATTGTAACAGGCTACAGTCAGGGCCCCCTCGCGGGATGCTTTGATCCCGCCACGACCATCCAGCGCCAGCAAATGGCTGTCATGCTGTTCCGCTACGCGAATTTCATGGGGTACGATACTTCCGACAGAGCCCCCTTCGACCAATATCTCGACGCGGGCCTGGTGGATGAGTATGCGCAGGAAGCCATGGAATGGGCTGTGGGATGCGGCATCATCAGCGGAAAATACAATCAGACGCAGCTGGATCCCTGCGGCTCCACCACCCGCGCCGAGTGCGCCACAATCCTGCAGAGGTTTATGGAACGTTATGATCCGGCCTGACCATCATCCATCATAAAAATCCGGCAGCTGTAAAGGTACTGAGCAGCTGCGGAATCTGTTAAAAAACAGGCTCCTTATTCTGCATAAGGAGCCTGTCTGTTTCTTCAGTGAAAATTTTTGTCTTTTTTCCCGCCCGCAACTGCCCTGGGCGGAATCAGCGCGCCGATCCAGGCGATCACAGCTCCGGCAATCAGCACATAGCATCCTGCTCCCAGACTGACATAACTGTTCAGCCCATATCTGTTGAGAGCGTCTATCATACAATAGTCAACCACGATCACCCAAAACGTGAGGATCACCACCCCGATCAGAGAAATCTTCGGATGATTGAAAAACTGCAGCAGCAGCATGACCGCCGCGCCGATCAAAAACGGAACATATAACAGCATCAGCGCATCATCCTCCTGGAAAAACGCGTGGATGGACGCCTGATACGAGACCCCGAATCCGGAAGCGCTGTATCCCGCCATCTGCGGCGCGATTAAAATGGTCAGAGCGGCAGCCAGCGCGAGAAGCTTGTTCCAGGTAAATTCTTTTCTTTTCTTCTGCACAGGCCGGTTCTCTCCATATGCCGGCATCGCCGTATACGGGGGTTCCTGCCGTCCTGTTCCCGGCTGTCTCTGAACCGTTTTTTCCTGCATTTCCTCCCGGCGTTTCCCCACCGGTCTTCCGCAATTCGTGCAGAACTTCGCGTCCTGTTCAAGTTCTGTTCCGCAATATCTGCAAAACATAAACACGCCTCCTTCTCATACTTCATGCCGCATTTCTACTGTCCGTTTTTTCGGCTACTGCCACCGGGTTCCGGTATACATGTCGGTCGTATCCGCTCCTTCCCGGATATAAAGTCCGTCGATGCCAACGGAAACAAGATTCCCGCATCCATAAAACATCATCACAAAATTATTGACATTTGACGTATCAAATCCGCTCAGATCCACCGTTTCCAGACTGGTGCAGGACCGGAACATGGAACTCATATCCGTCACGTCTGAGGTATCAAATCCTGATACATCGATCTGCTTCGCTTTCTTACAGTTATAAAACATATATGCCATTGTCGTAACATCAGAGGTGTCAAAACAATCATGAAAATTGATCGATTCCGCATTCTCGTATCCGGCGAACAGATATCTGCAGTCAGGATTGGCTTTGACACCGCCTTCGCCGGCAATAAACAGATCATAAAATCCGCTTTCATCCGGATCCGCAGTGACCCAGGCCATAACAGAACCGTCTTTGTTCGCGGAAACATCCCATGACATGTCCGATATATCGGACAGTGTGTCCAGAACCGTAACCGATGAAATCTGATCTCTTTCTATTTCACTTCCAAGAACATAATTCTCATATTCTCCCTGGTTATTATCTCCCATCAGGATATTCGGCGCTTCTACATGTGCATAGGAAAACTCTTCCCCGTCCTCCCGGTTTTCTGTCTCCTCTGCCGGAATGTCCGACTCCGCCGCGCCGGCACTCTCCTGGATCTGGTCTGTATCCTCATCGAACAATTCGCTGAGGGACTCCAGCACGCCATTTTCATTTATCCCATCCGGTTTTTCAGAGGACCGATTTCCGATCCCGCAGGCTGCCGCAGTCAATGCTGACGCAAATACAAGCGCTAAACAGAATTTTTTCTTCATTTGCTCCTCCCGCTTTCCTATGAACCAAGAATCTCATCCGACCACTTCCGCAGAAGCGCCGCCGACTGCCGGTCATCCAGTACATTGGTCCCCGCTGACGTCGTTTCCAGGAAGTCATAGATTGCCTCCAGTATATCCGTCTCCTCAAACTGGAAAATCCTGAAATGGTTTTCAAAGGCATACTGAAGGATCAGATTCTTTCCCCTCTGAACCAGTATTTCCCAGTGATAACTCAGAGAAAATATATCCTCCGGCATAATTCGGATATGATACCAGCCCTCCTCCAGCGCGATCAGAATTTTTTCGATCAATATCCTCCTGTCCGCCACAGATACCGGTTCCGCGAAAAAGACCGCCGGATATTCCCGAAAAACGCCGGTCCTGATAAACTCTTCCACATAGGAAGCATTCACCAGCACCGTAGTCTGCCCTTGTCTCTTTTTCTGGTACAGTAATGATGTGTAGGCAACATAACTTTCTATCATGGCTTCACAGTCGGGAATATTCTTGTTGATGTATTTCCGGATCAGCCGCTCATCCCAAAACTGAATGCTGCACAAACCGGAACTCATTTCCATTATATTGGAAAAATCGGACTGACGGATATAATCCAGCCCCCATTTTGCCTGACCTCCTCCAAACCCATCTACTCTCGACATCATAGGGCAGCTGTGTTGATACATTTTTTCAAATATTTTACTAAAATATAATATAATTTCAAAATTATTATGTAAAACTGCCGCTTTTTGGTCAGAGGATATCTGAATCGCATACTGCTCTGTAAGGATCAGGTAAGGCATGATATTCATAACCCCATAGTGCTCTGCTGTTTTTCCATAATAATAACGGGGCTCATAATTCTGTATTCCGATTCCGTAACGCAGTACCCAGCGAAAGCTTTCCAGATTGGCGCATCCGTCCTGCCCGCTGTCTCCTTCCAGGCAGATGATCTGCACGACTTTTGTATCTTTATGTACATTCCCTGTCAGCATCAGAGACTCCATCAGCAGACTGTAATCCGGCTGAATAAGAAGTTTGATTTCTTCTCCCCGGATCATTGCTTCCCGAATAATCTGATTTGTGAGCCGATTGACCTCCAGTTCTCCTTTTATAAAATGATTCTGATTTTCTATGCAGAAGTATGAATCCGGCTCTGTTCCCGTTTCCTCGAAGGATCCGCTCTCCACGGTCAGGAGAGAACCGAGAATTTCTCTCACTTTTCGGCGCCGGTTATATATTTTTACTCCCACCCGCGCCAGTTCGTATGCCTCCATAACCTCTGTTCTTTCATCTGGCGTAAGATGAAGCTCTGACATGAGCGCCTCAAGCTGCGCCCGGTTCTGCAGAGGACGCTTTCCCTTAAGGTACTGATACAGCGTTGACCGTTCAATTCCGCTTCTTTTTGCCAGATCCGCTATATTCTGATCTTTTTGTTCTGTGAAATAAGATAGTTTTTCCGATAAAACAGACATGTTTTTACCATTCCCTTGTATTCTTTCTTCTATGATACACGAAATGTTTTTTCACCGTCAATCTGTGGCAGATTTTGTTGCATGTCTTTCTGCCTTTTTTAGTGCTATTTCATTTGCCGCATTATGGTTTTATGACTTATACATAAAAAAGGAAGGCGTCCGTTTTGGAAACCTTCCTTTCATCGCTTTATTTATCCATTCCCAGCGCGATTCTGACTGCTTTTTCTTCTTCTTTGCCCAGCGGCGTATCTGTTTCGCCCTTCACAATCTCTTTTACATATACGTAACAGGTATCTCTGCTGTGCACCGCGTTCAAAATATACCCGCTTTTATTCTGAGACATCAAGGCCAGAGCAAAACTGGATTTTCCTCCCATTCCCGGAAATGCGTCATATTTTACAAGTCCTGTTTTATGGAAAGATTTGACCAACACCTTATTGATGACCTTCAGCGCGTCCTTATTGGCTCTGTCCTCTGCCTGCAGAAGGCGGATATCTGCGAGAGCCTTCGCGAATACATTTTCCAGAGATTCCGCGTCCCGGCCTCTCATAAATTTGTCATATCGCTTGGCCAGTTTTGAAGTTTTCACAATCTGCACCACAACCAGAATCGCGAGAATTGCGACAAGGACCACCAGCCCGAGTATGATAAAAATCGGGTCAAATCCTAAATCATACAGTATACTGTTGTTCATCTGTCTATCCTCCTGCTTTTACTGCTTCATATTTCCAAACAAATCCATGATTCGTTCCAGCTCTTCCATTGAATAATACTCTATTTCTATTTTTCCTCTGTTGGCATCTTTTCTATTAATATTTACTTTAGTTCCCAGAATTTCCCTGATCTTATTTTCGATATCCTGATAAATAAAATCCTGTACCTGAGGGATTTCTTCTTTTTTCTTTGGTGTTTTAGGATTTAATAATGCTTTTACCAGCTTTTCAGTTTCTCTTACACTGAGTTTATGCTCAATGATCCGCTCCGCGGCTTTATACTGCATTTCTTTATCATCCAGGGACAAGAGCGCTCTTGCATGTCCTCCTGACAATTCTCCCTCAACCAGCATCAGCTGCACCCTTTTATCCAATTTCAAAAGTCTCATGGAATTTGTAATTGCAGCCCTGCTTTTGGCAACCCGGCCTGCAATTTCTTCATGGGTGAGATGGAATTCATCAATCAGCCTCTGATATGCCGAGGCTTCTTCAATGGGATTCAGGTCTTCCCTCTGAATATTTTCAATCAAAGAAATTTCCATAATTTCCCGAGGCGTATACTCTTTGATGATGACAGGAACTTCTTTTAATTTTGCCATTTTAGCGGCCCGCCAGCGGCGCTCACCGGCAATGATTTCATAATAATCATCCTTTTTCCGCACCAGAAGAGGCTGAAGGACTCCATACTGCTTCATGGAGTCAGCCAATTCGGCCAGAGATTCCTCGTCAAACTGCTTCCTGGGCTGTTCTCTGTTTGGTTCAATCTGACTGACCTTGATCAAAACCGGAGATCCATCTTTCTCCTCATGATGATCCGCGCTTTCCTTCTGCCCCTGCTTTTTAGCAGGCTGTTTGATACTCTCCAGCTCTGTATCTATGGGAATCAGAGAATCCAGTCCCTTTCCCAGACCACTTCTCTTTGTTCTCGCCATACTTTCTTCCTTTCCGATTATATTTACGATCAACATTTGTATCACTGTCTGGATCTGCACTCAGTCATTTTATTCCTCTTCGCCGTTGCTTCTCTGAATGACCTCCTCAGCTAACAGACGGTAGCTTTCCGCTCCTGCTGATTTTGGATCGTACAAAGTAATCGGCATTCCATGGCTGGGTGCTTCCGCCAACCGGACATTTCTTGGAATAATCGTTTTATACACTGTATTTTTCAGGCTGTTCTTCACATTTTCAACAACCTGAAGAGAAAGATTTGTTCTTGCGTCATACATTGTAAATACGACACCCTCCAACTCCAGTTCCGGATTCAGTCTCTGTTTCACCAGATTAATCGTATGAATCAGTTGGGACAGACCCTCCAGGGCATAATACTCGCACTGAATAGGAACAAGCACAGTATCTGCTGTCGTCATAGCATTGACTGTAAGCATATTCAATGAAGGAGGACAATCAATAATAATAAAATCATACTGATCTCTGATCCTGTCTATTTCCTCTTTCAGGATAAATTCTTTTTTTCCAATCCCGATCAATTCAATTTCCGCTCCGGACAAATTGATATTGGAGGGCAGAATATCAAGATTTGGAATTACCTCCTTTATAATACATTCTTCAACGGAACACTGACCGATGAGAATTTCATATGTAGTATTTTCCTGTTCATTCTTATTGACCCCCAATCCGCTGGTCGTATTTCCCTGTGGATCCAGATCAATGGCCAAAACTTTTTTTTCACTTTCTGCCAGACATGCAGAAAGATTGATTGCTGTTGTAGTTTTGCCAACGCCGCCTTTTTGATTGGCGATTGCGATTATTCTTCCCATAAGCTCAATGTCCTTTCTACACATGCTTTATTATATCATTATATCAGAACCATTGCCATAAAAATTTCTTAATTCTTTTATAATTTTGTTTCACGTGAAACATTCTGAGCAGACTCCAGTCCACGCTGCCAATGTTTCACGTGAAACATCCATATAATCTCAAAAGAACAGCAAAAACCGAATGACATAACAACTTTATAGGTGTATAATAGACGTACCAACATCAACTGATCCTCTTATGTGGATAGTCAGCAATTATGAAAGGATTTAATTTTCATATGAACAAAAAAAATAAATTTGTAAAGAGCATTATTTTAGGTGCTGCTACGGCTGGAATGATTGCCATCATTAATAAATTGATTTTTGCCAAATCTACCTCCAAAAATCTGCTTTCAAAAGAAGAAAACCATATTTACTCCTGGAGATTTGGCGATATATTTTATAAAAAGGCAGGCGCCGGCAAACCTCTGCTTTTGATTCATGATCTGGTAACAGCATCCTCCAGCTATGAATGGAATCAGCTTATTGGAAAACTTTCTGAAAATTATACAGTTTATTCCATTGATCTGCTTGGATGCGGCCGGTCCCATAAACCCAATTTGACCTATACCAATTTTCTGTATGTCCAGCTGCTGACAGATTTTATCAAATCGGTCATTGGTCATCGTACAGATGTAATCGCAACCGGATCTTCCTGCCCCTTTGTGATCACCACCTGCAGCAACAATCCGGACCTTTTTGATAAACTGATCCTGATCAATCCGGATTCTGTATCAAAATGCAATCAGATTCCTACCAAATATATCAAAGGCTATAAATTTTTAATCGACTGCCCTGTAATCGGGACTCTGATTTACAACATTGCCAACAGCCGGAGAAGCATCACTGAAAAATTTTTAACTGAAAATTTCGCGAATCCCTGCCTGATATCTCCTGAAACAATTTCCATTTATCATGAATCCGCCCACCTTGGAGATTCATCCGCGAAAGCACTTTATTCCAGCATCAAAAGCAATTATACCCGCCTCAGCATCAATTACGCGCTGAAAAATATTGACAACAGCATGTTTATAATCGGAGGCGAATATGAAAAACGGATTCAGGACACCATATCAGAATATATGACCTGCAATCCGGCTGTTGAATACGAAATCTTAAAAGATACCGCACATTTGCCTCAGCTGGAGCAGCCTGACAAAACCTATCGGCTGATCAGCGATATTCTGTCAGCACGATAATCACCTGGCGGACAATAGACTATGATACAAAATCCGCCGTATGATTCTGATTTCAAAAACCATCAATCATACGGCGGATTTTTCATTTCTTATTGAACTGATTGGATACTGAAAGAGGCATTTTCGACGGCATTCCCGCTTTTCTTGGATATTTTTTGCCGATATGCTCCAGACGTTCGATGATCACAAAACTTCTTCCCTGTTCTTCCCCTTCTTTTCCGATCTGCTGTTCAGAATTTTCGGTCCCGCAATCTTCCGTTTCCGGCTTCAGAGAAAATTTTTCTACTCTTCTTGTTCTGCAGCCCAAAAGCCGGATCGCTCCCTTCGCATGTTCCAGCTCCTCATCAATCACTCCTGACTTATATGCCGCAAATGTACCGCCGCAGCGGATAAAAGGCGTGCAATATTCTGAAAGTGTAGACAAATTTGCCACAGCTCTGGAAACACAGAGATCATATTGTTCTCTGTATGCAGGATTTCTCCCGAAATCCTCGGCCCGTCCATGGATCAGTTCTACATCGGAAAGTCCCAGTTTATCCACAACATTCTGTAAAAATTGGATCCTTTTGTTCAAAGAATCCAGCAGTGTCACCTTTAATTGTGGATAAAGGATCTTCAGAGGAATCCCTGGAAAACCGGCGCCAGTCCCTACATCGATCATGGATTTGACTTCACGAAAGTCAATATATTTAGACAATAAAGCACTGTCAAGAAAATGTTTCTCTACAACTGCTTTAAATTCAGTTATTGCAGTTAAATTCATCACTTTATTTGTTTCAATCAGAATTTTAAAATATTTTTCAAACTGAACCGCCTGGGATTCCGGAATGATCATTCCTTCTTTTTCAAATCGCTTTTCTATATACCGGAGCATGTCCATATTTAATTTTCCCTCCGCCTTTCCGCTCTCATCTGTGTCCCTTCAGATAGACCAGGAGCACAGAAATGTCCGCCGGCGATACCCCGGATATGCGGGATGCCTGTCCGATATTCACCGGCTTCAGCTGATCCAGCTTCTGCACAGCCTCTTTCCGCAGACCTTTGATCTGAGTATAATCAAGATCCGGCGGCAGCTTTTTTCCTTCCAGCTTTTTAAACTGGCGCACCTGATTTTCCTGTCTTTTGATATATCCTTCATATTTCAGGTTGATATCAACCTGTTCTTTTACTCCGTCAGACAGCTGAGGCCTGTCAGGATCGATCTCGCTGATCTTCTCATAGGAAAGCTCCGGCCGTTTGATCAGCTCTGCCAGAGTGATTCCGTTTTTCAGCAGCGTGCTGCCGTTTTTTTCAAGAAACGCCTGCACCTGCCGCGTTCCGCCGACAGTCGTATGCTCCAGACGGTGAATTTCCTTTTCAATCTCTTCTTTTTTCCTGAGCAGTGCCTGATATCGTTCTTCGCCGATCAGACCAATCTCATGACCGATCTCCGTAAGACGCAGATCCGCGTTATCCTGGCGCAGCAAAAGACGGTACTCCGCCCGGGATGTCATCATTCTATAAGGCTCATGGCTCTCCTTGGTCACAAGATCGTCGATCAGAACGCCGATATAGGCCTGGGAACGATCCAGAACAATTCCTTCCAGCCCCTGAGCCTTTCTGGCGGCATTGATCCCCGCCATCAGTCCCTGGGCCGCCGCCTCTTCATAACCGGAACTGCCGTTAAACTGGCCTCCGCTGAAAAGACCCTCGATATTCCGGAATTCAAGAGTAGGATAAAGCTGTCTCGCGTCAATGCAGTCATATTCGATCGCATAGGCATTCCGGACAATTTTGACATGCTCCAGACCGGGAACTGTTCTGTACATTGCATACTGTACATCTTCCGGAAGGGAGCTGGACATCCCGCCCAGATACATTTCATTGGTATATTCTCCTTCCGGCTCTATAAAGACCTGATGCCTGTCCTTATCCGCGAATTTAACCACTTTGTCCTCGATCGAAGGGCAGTAGCGGGGCCCTGTTCCTTCTATAAATCCGGAAAACAGAGGAGAACGGTCCAGATTTGCCCGAATGATCTCATGAGTTTTTTCATTGGTATAGGTAAGCCAGCAGGAAACCTGGTCCCTCTGGATTTCTTCCGGGTCCGTGGTAAAGGAAAACGGCACAATTTTCTCATCGCCGAACTGTTCCTCCATTTTTGAAAAATCAATGCTTCTTTTATCCACTCTCGCAGGCGTTCCCGTCTTAAACCGGTACATGCGGATGCCGTTTGCCTTCAGAGAATCGGTCAGATGATTGGCCGCCTGAAGTCCGTTCGGACCTGTCGGATTGCTGACATCACCGAAAATACAGCGCGCCCGCAGATAAACTCCTGTCGCCAGCACAGCCGCTTTACAGTAATACTCCGCGCCGGAAACGGTTTTAACCCCCAGAAGCTTCCCGTCCTCCACCATCAGCCCGGACACCTCCGCCTGACGGATCGTCAGATGGTCTGTATTTTCCAGGGTAATCCTCATCTGTCTTGTATAATTCTGTTTGTCCGCCTGCGCTCTCAGAGAATGGACGGCAGGACCCTTGGACTGATTCAGCATCTTGGACTGGATAAAAGTTTTATCAATATTTTTACCCATTTCTCCGCCGAGAGCGTCCAGTTCCCTGACCAGATGTCCCTTGGAGCTTCCTCCTATATTGGGATTGCAGGGCATCAGCGCAATGCTGTCGATACTTACTGTAAACATGATCGTTTCAAGCCCCAGTCTGGCGCAGGCGAGGGCCGCCTCACAGCCGGCGTGTCCTGCTCCGACCACCACTATATCATATGTTTCCTGAAGAACAAATTTTTTTTCTGACATCGTTGCCTCCAAACCGATCCTTCTGCCGGCCGTGTTTCCTTTACAAAGGTTCAAAACTGCGCCCGTTCCTTTTACTTTCCCATACAAAATCTGCTGAATATCTCATTGACCAGATCATCCTCCACTGATTCTCCTATGATCAGGCCGAAATATTCATACGCGTCCATCAGGTCAATGGAGTAAAAATCCTCCGGCATACCGTTCCGGATGCTCTCTTTCACCTTTTTCAGGCTTTCAAAGGCCTGCAGAAGCGCCGTCTTCTGTCTCGCGCTGGTAATATAGATCTCATCATTAAAATCAAGACTGCCCGCAAAAAACAGATCAGAAATGGTTTCCTCCAGTTCTTCCATTCCCTCTCTGTTTTTTGCGGAAAACTGGATCACCTTCTGTCCTGTGCGCCTTTCCATATCCGAAACAGACACCACCTGCTCCAGATCCGATTTATTCAGAAGAATGATCACATGCTTGTCCCGGATCATCTCCATGATTCTCTCATCCTCTTCCGTCAGCGCTTCCGAAGAATCCACCACATACAGGATCAGATCCGCGTTTTTTGCATACTCCGCGGCCCGTTCCACACCGATTTTTTCCACGACATCATCAGTCTTTCTGATTCCGGCCGTATCCGCTATATTCAGGCTGATCCCGTTCAGCGTAATATGCTCCTCCAGCGTATCCCTGGTCGTGCCGGCAATGTCTGTGACAATAGCCCGTTCCTCGCCTACCAGAAAATTCAGCACGGAAGACTTTCCCGCATTCGGCTTTCCGAGAATGACAGTCCTGATGCCTTCCGAAACCATTCTGCCGTTATCGGCCGATCTGATCAGCTTTTCTGTCTCCCGGATCATTTCTTCTATCTCACATTCCAGATGAACATCGTAGCCGTCCAGAGAAATATGTTCCGGATCATCAAGGGCAGACTCGATGAAGGCGATCTCATAAATGATCTTTTTCCTGATCTCCCTGATCTTATCAGAAACAGAACCCTTCAGCTGACTCAGAGAGCTTTTCATGGCATATTCATTTTTAGAGTCGATCAGCTCCATGACGGCCTCTGCCTGCGACAGGTCGATTCTGCCGTTCAAAAAAGCGCGTTTGGTAAATTCTCCCGGCTCGGCCGGCACCGCGCCGTTTTTCAGTACCGTCTCCAGCACCTTTTTCACCACCAGAACACCGCCGTGGCAGTTAATTTCCACCGTATCCTCCGCCGTATAACTGCGGGGCATTTTCATATAAATCACAAGAACTTCATCGATCAGATCCTTTCCGTCATAAATATATCCGTAAGTTACCGTATGGCTTTTGATCTCCAGCACATTCAGCTCTTTCTTTGCCGGATAAAATACTCTGGAAAGAATTTCGAGAGACTGCGCTCCGCTGATCCTGACAATCCCGATTCCGGAACTGCTCATGGCTGTCGCCACCGCCGCGATCGTTGTATTCATATGATCCATTTTTCCTGCCCCGCTTCCTGAAAAAGGGGCTGACACAATATCTGTGCAGCCCCTCTGTTTTACTTTTTCTTTTTATGCGCGATAACTCTGAGACGACTGTCTTCCCTGACGCTCATATCTGTCATAATTTCTCCTGTTTTCTCTCTTGAGGGATACGATCACATGACGATAAGGCTCCTCTCCGTCGCTTCTGGTAATGACATATTTGTCATTCTGAAGAGCGGAGTGGATGATCCTTCTCTCATAAGGATTCATCGGCTCCAGAGACACAGGCCTCTTTGTCCTTTTCACCTTTGCCGCGATATTCTTCGCAAGACTTTCCAGCGTAGCTTTTCTTCTTTCTCTGTAATTCTCCGTATCGAGTTTTACTCTGATATACTCTTCACAGTCCTTGTTGACGACCAGGCTGACCAGATACTGAAGAGAATCCAGCGTCTGTCCTCTTTTTCCAATGAGAACTCCCATATCGTCGCCGCTCAGATCAATATTCATGCAGCCTTCCTCTTCATCCATGGAAGCGGCAATCTTCACATCCATATTCATGGAATTGAATACTTTATGAAGAAAATCCTCCGCGACTTCTGTGGTCGTCAAAACCTTTCTTGCTTTAATAACGGCGGGCTTGCTGTTAAAAATACCAAAAATCCCCGTACTGCCTTTCTCGATCACAACATATTCCAGCTTGTCGCTGGTCGTTTCCAATTGGATCAAAGCCTGCGTAACTGCATCATCCACTGTCTTTGCAGATACTTCAATATACTCACCCAACATAACAGCACCCTCCTTTATTTTTTCTTATTCTTCTTTTCGTTATAATCCTGTACCATACGTGCTCTGGAAGCGATCGTTCCCATATTTTCTCTCTTCTGCTTATAATAATCCGTAGAATTGGTCGTCGGCTTCTTGGCCCGCTCTTCTTCCATCTTCTTTCTCCGCTCCGCAGCCTCCGCCGCTCTGTTGATGCTTTTCACCGTCGCGTCCGCGTTGACGGGCGGAAGTCCCTTCTTCGCACGTTTCTTGTTCTTCTTTTCAATGTTCGTCTTCACCAGATCATCCACATCGATCTTCTTCATATACTGGTTGATTCCCAGCTGCATCACAATACGGACAGCGCTGCTGGCCACCCAGTAAATACCGATACCGATCGGAAATGTGATACAGAAGAAAGCCGACATGAGCGGCATGATGATATTCATCGTCCTCATTGTCCCGGCGCCGGGAGCGTCCGGATCCTGAGGCGTCGTATTCATTGTCTTGACACTGAGCCACTGGGTCAGTCCTGCCAGGACCGGTATAATCAGAGCGATGGAAAGCCGGAATCCCGGCGCTTCTGTCAGATTCAGTCCGCCCAGAAATGTATTGATATCCAGATATCTGCTGGCGGTTTCCGTAATGACATCATTCAGGGCAGGAAAAATCTCCTTCAGCCTGTCCCAGGAAGAAGCCGTGAACTTTCCGAACAGGTCCACCATCCGGTTGACTTCCGTATAATCATAATTGGAAAGATTGTATTCGCTGGCCAGCTCCGCAATCTTTTCCACATATCCGCTCTGCTGCATAACAGGCGTCACCACATTCATCAGAAGCTCCCGGATTCCTGTGATATAGGCGGGAATCCGGTAAATAACCTGATAAAGGGCAAACATAATGGGAAGCTGAATGACTGTGGTCAGACATCCTCCTGTAGGAGACGAACCATATTTGTCATATACAGCCTGTGTTTCCATCTGAGATTTCTGAAGAGAAGCCTGATCCTGTTTTCCCTTATACTTTTTCTGAATCGCAGTCAGTTCCGGCTGCATGAGAGCATTGATCTTCATAAACTTCTGCTGCCTGATCGTCAGAGGAAGCAGGAGCAGGTTTACGATCACCGTAAATAAAATAATACACATGGCTACATTATGGACACCCATATTATAAATGCCGTTCATAATCCAGCCAAGCACTTCCGCAATCGGTCCTATTAAAAATGTGGTACTTTTAGTCAACAATAGAAATTCCAATGTTCCGGCCTCCAAAATTAAGGTACAGGGTCAAATCCTCCCTTGGAAAAGGGATTGCATCTCAAAATCCTCTTTACTGCCAGAAAGGAACCCTTCAGCGCACCGTACTTTTCCAATGCCTCGATCGCATACTGGGAACATGTTGGAATATATTTGCAGTGATTCCTTGTTTTCAGACCTGACAGATATTTTCTGTAGAAACGAATCATCCCAATCAAAATTTTTTTCATTATGATCCTTTTTCTTTATAACAAATGATGCAGTTTAAACAAATGATTAAGGGCTCCCGTTATCTCCTGATATGTCTTTTCTCTGCTTCTCTCCCTGGCAATGATCACCAAATCAAATCCGTTCGCTGCCTGACTGAAATTTAACCGGCAGCTTTCACGGATGAGTCGTTTCAGGCGGTGCCTCACCACACTGTTCCCGACTTTTTTGCTTACAGAAATCCCGATTCGATTTTCCGCTTCATCGTTTCTCTTCTTTACATACATGACAAGATACTGGTTCGCGTAAGATTTTCCTTCTCTGTAAACAGCCTGAAAATCTCTGTTCTTTTTCAACGAATGAAATTTATCCATACTTTTAACCTTTTAAGCGAAGAGAAAACAAAAGGCCACAAATCTGCGGCCTACGCTGATAATTTCTTTCTTCCTTTTGCTCTTCTGGCTGCCAGTACCTTTCTTCCTCCCTTTGTGCTCATTCTTGCACGGAATCCATGTACTCTCGCGTGAGACTTTTTCTTAGGCTGAAATGTCATTTTCATGGCTCTGACACCTCCTTCTTTTCATATTTAGGGATAATAAAACATCATTTCCATTATATTCAATGATGTTTCCCTCGTCAAGTTAATTTTCAAGGATTTGTAAAATCCAGCTGATTTTCAGTTATCCACAACCTCTTATCCACATTCATCACATCCCGTATATGGCTTATTTACAGGATTTTTGGAGACATGCCTTCTGTTATCTACATAAAATTCACATACTGTCCACAGGGTTATCAACACATATCCACAAATTGTGGATAACTTGTGGATAACTCTGTGGTTTCTATGTTATTATCATGTGTAAAACTTCGATTTTCCCTTAATTTACAAGGCTTTCCACTGTGTATAAAAGTTATCCACAATATTCTCATTGAAAATTTTCGCGAAATGGTATAGAATAGAAAAAGTATATGGGTTAATGTGCTCTTTTGGAGATTTCACAAAATCCATAATTTATTTTGCGATTCAGGAGATAGGAAAATGCTTCACAAAATACAGGAAAACTGGGATACCATTTTACAGTACATGAGAGATAAATTCGACATATCAAAGGTCAGCTACGAAAGCTGGCTTTTGCCTCTCAAAGTGGATTCTGTAGATGAAGAGAGCCATATGGTAGGCATTGTCATCACAGATCCTCAGATTGAATCCATCGGGATCGATTTTATAAGAAAAAAATATTCCTTTATCCTTCAGGTTTCCATAGAAGAGATCACCGGCTTCAAATGCACGGTGAACTTTTATTCAAAGGAGCAGTCTGAAGCAGCGGCAGATCCTGCCGCCTCAGGCGAAATAAAAGATCCTTCTCTTTATTCTGCCATGCAGAACGCAAACCTGAATCCAAAATATACATTCGAGACATTTGTCGTGGGTTCAAACAATAAAATGGCGCACGCGGCCGCCCTGGCCGTGGCCGAATCTCCGGCTGAGATCTATAATCCGCTGTTCATATATGGAGGAGTGGGACTGGGAAAAACCCACCTGATGCATTCCATTGCCAATTTTATCCTGAAAAATGATCCTTCCAAAAAGATCATGTACGTAACTTCAGAAAAATTTACCAATGAGCTGATCGACGCCATCCGGAACAAAAACATGGCCACCGCTGCCCAGTTCCGTGAAAAATACAGAAACAACGACGTGCTTCTGGTGGACGATATTCAGTTCATCATCGGAAAAGAAAGTACCCAGGAGGAAATTTTCCATACCTTCAATACGCTCCATGAAGCCAAAAAACAGATCATCATATCCAGCGACCGTCCTCCAAAAGAATTTGAAACCCTGGAAGACAGGCTGGTATCCCGGTTTGAATGGGGCCTCACCGTGGACATTCAGTCCCCGGATTATGAAACCAGAATGGCGATCCTGCGCAAAAAAGAAGAGATGGACGGCTATAATATTGACAACGAGGTCATCAAATACATCGCCAACAATATCAAATCCAACATCCGGGAACTGGAAGGCGCCCTTACAAAGGTCATCGCTCTTTCACGGCTTGACAACAGAGAGATCAACCTGGCCCTGGCGGAAGAAGCCCTCAAGGATTTCATTTCCCCCAACCAGGCTGTAGAGATCACGCCGGATATGATCATCGATATCGTCGCGGATCATTATAAATGCAGTCCCGCCGATATCATTTCCACAAAACGGAATAAGGAAATCGTCATTCCCCGACAGGTTGTCATGTATCTCTGCCGTCATATGACCGACAGCCCTCTGCAGGAAATCGGCAGATATCTTGGAGGAAAGGATCACACGACGATTTTAAACGGTATCAAAAAAATCACAAAACAGCTTGAAACCGATGAAACTATGAGAAATACCATCGATGTACTCAAGAAAAAGATCAATCCTGCCTGATCCCTCCGCACGGATTCATCAAAACGGCAGGATCTGAAACTGAACCGAACGTTTCCTATTATATATGGAACAGCACCGGATTGTGGATAAACATGTGGATTTTATGTGTATGATTTGTGGATAAGTTTCACCGGATTTTCGCTTGTGGAAAACTTCAGGTTTATCCACATATTATCCTTCACTTATCCACAGAGTTATCAAGACCTGAAACCCTTAAACTATAAGGGCTTCAACCACTTATCAACAAATCCACAGACCCTACTGCTACTACTGCTAAATTAATATATATCTATCTGTACTTCCCGGCGAAAGGAGTTATACACAACATGAAGCTCTCATTTGAAAAACAGGCACTCCTGAGTGCCATAAGCATCGTAATGAAAGCCGTCCCCTCCAGGACGACCATGCCCATTCTGGAATGTATTCTCATCGACGCGTCTGATGAAGAGATCAAACTGACCGCCAACGATATGGAACTGGGCATTGAAACGAAGGTGAAAGGAAACATTCTGGATCCCGGAAAGATCGCCATTGACGCGAAACTGTTTTCCGAGATCATCAGAAAACTGCCGGACAGCCAGGTCTGGATCGAATCCGATGATTCTCTCAACGTAAGCATTGACTGTGAAAAATCCAGCTTCAAGATCGCAGGCCGGCCGGGAGATGAATTCTCCTATCTGCCTTATATTGAAAAGGAGCATTATATCAGTCTGTCCCAGTTCACGCTGAAGGAGATCATCAGGCAGACCATTTTTTCCATAGCGGCCAACGAAAACAACAAGCTGATGACAGGCGAACTGTTTGAAGTAAAAGATGATTTCCTGAGGGTGATCTCCCTCGACGGGCACAGGATTTCGATCCGCAGAGTACAGCTGAAGGACCATTATGAAGACGAAAAGGTGATCGTTCCCGGAAAAACGCTGACTGAGATCAGCAAGATCCTGTCCGGCGAAGCGGACAGAGAAGTGCTCATTTATTTTACCGCGAACCATATTCTGTTTGAATTTGACGATACAGTGGTGGTATCCCGCCTCATCGAGGGGCAGTACTTCAACGTAAACCAGATGCTTTCCAACGATTATGAGACCAGGATCACCCTGAACAAGCAGGAGCTTCTGGATTCCATCGAGCGTTCGGTCCTTCTGATCCGCGAAAGCGATAAAAAACCGATCATCATCACCATTACTGATATGGGAATGGAAATTGCCATACAGTCGGCCATCGGCTCTCTGAAGGAGGAGATCCTGATCCATAAAGAGGGGAAGGATATTACCATAGGCTTCAATCCCAAATTCCTCATTGACGCCCTGAGGGTGATCGATGATGAGAGCGTGGATCTTTATATGGTCAACTCCAAGGCGCCCTGTTTCATACGGGACGGCGAGGAAAATTATATTTATCTGATCCTTCCGGTCAATATCTGACCGGCGCTGCGGGAAGCGGCGGCGTAAAACAGATTGCCGGATTGATGCTGAAGGAGAACAATATGGAACAGATCAAACTGAGAGAGGACTTCATCAAACTCGGACAGGCGCTCAAGGCTGTTCACGCGGCCGCTTCCGGCGTGGAGGCAAAGGAAATGATCCTGGCCGGAAAAGTGCAGGTGAACGGAGAAACCTGTCTTCAGCGGGGAAAAAAGCTGTATGACGGAGATGTGGTTTCCTGTGAGGGAATCACGATCAGAATCGAAAAGTAAAGTGGTGCGGGAATGTTTGTAGAATCCTTGGAGCTGAAAAACTACCGGAATTATGAAAAACTGCATATCGATTTTGATTCCGGAACCAACCTTCTTTACGGAGACAACGCTCAGGGAAAGACAAATATTCTGGAAGCCATTTATGTCTGTGCCACTTCCAAGTCCCACAGAGGCAGCAAAGACAGAGAGATCATCCATTTCAACGATGAAGAGTCTCATATCAAGCTTCTGGTCAGCAAAAAGGGCGTGGAAACCCGCATTGACATGCATTTAAAAAAAAATAAAACAAAAGGGATCGCCATAGGCGGAATTCCCATCAGAAAAGCCAGCGAACTGTTCGGAAACCTGAATGTCGTGTTTTTTTCTCCGGAGGATCTGAATATCATCAAAAACGGTCCTTCCGAAAGAAGGCGTTTTATCGATATGGAGCTGTGCCAGCTGGATAAAGTGTATACGTCCTGCCTGGTGAGCTACAACAAGGTTCTGGTCCAGCGGAACAGGCTCCTGAAGGAGCTTCCCTTTCATCCGGAGTATGAGGACACGCTGCCGGTATGGGATCAGCAGCTTGTGAAATACGGGCGTTCCCTGATGGTAAGAAGAGAACAATTTCTGACGGATCTCAACGGGATCATTTCAGAAATTCATGACAGGCTGACAGGCGGCAGGGAACAGATCCTCATTTCCTATGAACCGGACTGTAAACCGGAAGAACTGGAATCTGCCCTTTCCGCTTCCCGGGAAAAGGATATGAAAAACAAAATGACTTCCCGGGGACCTCACAGAGACGACATTCTGTTTCTGGTAAACGGAGTGGATATCCGCAGATTCGGTTCCCAGGGACAGCAGAGAAGCGCGGCGCTTTCCCTGAAGCTTTCGGAGATCGAGATGATCAGGAAGTCTGCAGGGGACACACCGGTCCTTCTTCTGGACGATGTTCTTTCCGAACTGGACAGCCGCAGGCAGAATCATCTTCTTGAAAGCATACAGAATATTCAGACCATCATAACCTGTACGGGTCTTGATGATTTTGTCAATCATAATTTCAGGATTAATAAACTGTTTCGGGTTGTAAATGGCAGTATTGTCAGTGAAAAATAAGACAGGAGGTACTTATGAGTTCCGATTTCGATTATAGCGCAGAACAGATTCAGGTGCTGGAAGGACTGGAAGCGGTGAGAAAAAGGCCGGGTATGTATATCGGCAGCACATCCTCCAGAGGACTTCATCACCTGGTTTATGAGATTGTGGATAATTCCGTGGATGAGGCTCTGGCAGGATTCTGCGACACCATTGAGGTGAGCATCAACAAAGATAATTCCATAACCGTCATAGACAACGGACGCGGTATGCCTGTCGATGAGCATCCGAAAATGAAAATGCCCGCGGTGGAGGTTATCTTTACCCAGCTGCACGCGGGAGGCAAGTTCGGGGGCGGCGCCTATAAGGTTTCCGGCGGCCTGCACGGAGTGGGCGCTTCTGTCGTGAACGCTCTTTCCGACTGGCTGGAGGTTACGATCTTCCGCGACGGAAAGATCTATAAGCAGAGATATGAAAAGGGTATCACCGTTTCAGAATTGAAGGTGATCGGAAACTGCAAAAAATCCCAGCACGGATCCATGGTCACCTTTAAGCCGGACGGCACCATTTTTGAGGAAACGGTGTATGATTATGACATTCTGAAGCAGCGTCTCAGGGAAATGGCGTTCCTGACCAAGGGACTGAAGATCATCCTGAAGGATGAGCGGGATGAGGAAAGAGAAGACAGAGAGTTTCATTACCAGGGCGGGATCAAGGAATTTGTCCAGTATCTCAACAGAAGCAAGGAAGCGCTCTATCCCAATATCATTTACTGTGAAGGAAAGGTGGACGGCGTGGCGGTCGAAGTGGCCATGCAGCACAATGATTCCTACACAGAGAGCACCTACAGCTTTGTCAACAATATCAATACGCCGGAGGGCGGCACGCATATGGCCGGTTTCCGGAACGCCCTCACCAAAACCTTTAATGATTACGCGAGAAAGAACAGTCTTCTGAAGGAAAAAGAAGCGAATCTGACGGGGGATGATATCCGGGAGGGACTGACCGCGATTATCAGCGTAAAACTGGAGGATCCTCAGTTTGAAGGCCAGACAAAACAGAAGCTGGGAAACAGCGAGGCCAGAAGCGCGGTGGACAGCGTGGTCAGCGAACAGCTGACCTATTTCCTGGAGCAGAATCCCCAGGTGGCCAAGATCATCTGCGAGAAGTCCATTCTGGCCCAGAGAGCCAGAGCGGCGGCCAGAAAAGCAAGGGACCTGACCAGAAGAAAGACGGCTCTTGAAAATACTTCTCTGCCCGGAAAGCTTGCGGACTGTACTGACAAGAATCCGGAAAACTGCGAGATCTATATCGTGGAGGGAGATTCCGCCGGCGGCTCCGCCAAGACGGCCCGCTCCAGAAATACTCAGGCGATCCTGCCTCTGAGAGGAAAGATCCTCAATGTGGAGAAGGCGCGTCTGGATAAGATTTATGCCAACGCGGAGATCAAGGCAATGATCACTGCGTTCGGAACAGGAATTCATGATGATTTTGATATTTCCAAACTGAGATATCACAAAATTATTCTGATGACAGATGCGGATGTGGACGGCGCCCATATCAGCACCCTGCTTCTGACCTTCATCTACCGGTTCATGCCGGAACTGATCAAGCAGGGATATGTCTATCTGGCCCAGCCGCCCCTTTATAAGATCGAGAAAAACAAAAAGGTCTGGTATGCGTACAGCGATGAGGAGCTGAATCAGATCCTGAAGGAGATCGGAAGGGACAGCAGCAATAAGATCCAGCGTTATAAAGGACTGGGAGAGATGGACGCGGAACAGCTCTGGGAGACTACCATGGATCCGGAGCGGAGGATTCTTCTGCGCGTCACCATGGACGAAGCGGCTTCCTCGGAGATCGATCTGACCTTTACCACTCTGATGGGGGACAAGGTAGAGCCGAGACGTGAATTTATTGAGATGAATGCAAAGTATGGAAATTTAGACGTGTAGAAAACGGAGGAACAAGATAAATGGATAACACGATTTTTGATAAGATCCATGAAGTCGACCTGCAGAAGACCATGGAAAAATCTTATATCGATTATGCCATGAGTGTAATTGCGGCCCGTGCGCTTCCCGATGTAAGAGACGGATTGAAACCCGTTCAGAGAAGAGTGCTCTACGCGATGATCGAACTGAACAATGGTCCTGACAAGCCTCACAGAAAATGTGCGCGTATTGTCGGTGATACCATGGGTAAGTATCATCCCCACGGAGACAGCTCCATTTACGGTGCCCTGGTCAATATGGCGCAGGAATGGTCCACCAGGTATCCTCTTGTAGACGGACACGGAAATTTCGGTTCGGTGGACGGCGACGGAGCCGCCGCCATGCGTTATACAGAAGCGAGACTCAGCAGGATTTCCATGGAAATGCTGGCTGATATCGGAAAAGACACGGTGGATTTTATTCCCAACTTCGACGATACGGAGAAGGAACCCTCTGTGCTCCCTTCCAGGTTCCCCAATCTTCTGGTGAACGGAACCTCCGGCATCGCGGTCGGTATGGCGACCAATATCCCTCCCCACAACCTGCGGGAGGTAATTGACGCAGTCGTCAAGATTATTGATAATCGGATTCTGGAGGACCGGGATACGGACATTGAGGAAGTCCTGAAGATCGTGAAGGGACCGGATTTCCCCACAGGAGCCAGGATTCTCGGGACCTCGGGAATTGAAGAGGCATACAGGACCGGCCGGGGAAAGATCAAAGTGCGCGCCGTGACCAATATCGAACCCATGCAGGGCGGAAAGCACAGGATCGTTGTAACAGAGATCCCCTACATGGTCAATAAGGCGAGGCTGATCGAAAAAATCGCCGACCTGGTCCGCGATAAAAAGATCGACGGCATCACCGATCTCAGGGATGAATCCGACAGAAGCGGCATGCGGATCAGCATTGAGCTGCGCAGGGACGTGAATCCCAATATTATCATGAACCAGCTGTTCAAGCATACCCAGCTGCAGGACAGCTTCGGCGTGATCATGCTCGCGCTGGTCAAGAATGAGCCGAAGGTCATGAACCTTCTGGAAATGCTGAAGGCATATCTGGCCCATCAGGAAGAGGTTGTGACCAGAAGGACCAAATATGATCTGAATAAAGCTGAGGAGCGGGCCCATATCCTGGAAGGTCTGCTCATCGCGCTGGATAATATTGATGAAGTCATCCAGATTATCCGGGGATCCAGAAATACCCAGGAAGCAAAACAGAATCTGATGAAGCGTTTCGGCCTCACCGACGCTCAGTCTCAGGCGATCGTGGACATGCGTCTGAGAGCGCTGACAGGTCTGGAACGGGAAAAGATTGAAAATGAATACAAGGAACTGCAGATCAAAATTGAAGAGTTGAGAGCAATCCTGGCCGACGAGAAAAAGCTGCTTGCTGTGATCAAAGAGGAGATTCTGATCATATCCGCGAAATATGGGGATGACAGGAGAACGGAGATCAGCTTTGACGAATCCGATATGTCTGTGGAGGATCTGATCGCCGATGAAAACACGGTGATCGCCATGACCAACCTCGGCTATATCAAGCGGATGTCGGAAAATAATTTTAAGGCGCAGCACAGAGGCGGCAAGGGAATTAAGGGAATGCAGACTCTGGAGGAGGATTACATTGAAGATCTTCTGATGACCAGCACCCATCATTACCTGATGTTCTTTACCAACAGAGGAAAGGTATACCGGCTGAAAGCCTATGAAATCCCGGAGGCAGGCAGGACCGCCAGAGGAACGGCGATCGTCAATCTGCTTCAGCTGCTTCCCGGAGAAAAGGTGACGGCCATCATTCCGATCCGGAAATATGAAGCGGATAGATATCTGTTTATGGCCACCAAAAACGGCATGGTGAAAAAAACTGCCATCACGGAATATGAAAATATCCGGAAATCGGGACTGCAGGCGATCAATCTGAGGGATGACGATGAGCTGATCGAGGTCAAATCCACCAATGACAAAAAGGATATCATCCTGGTGACGAAGCACGGACAATGCATCCGGTTCCATGAGACAGATGTACGGCCCACCGGCCGGGCTTCCATGGGCGTGATCGGAATGAAGCTGGGAGAAGGCGACGAGATTGTCGGCATGCAGCTGGATACCCAGGGAAACGCGCTCCTGATCGTTTCTGAAAAAGGACTTGGGAAGCGCACGCTTCTGGAAGAATTTACGCCGCAGCTGCGGGGCGGAAAGGGTGTCAAGTGCTATAAGATCAATCAGAAGACCGGCGCCATTGTGGGCGCGAAGGTTGTGAAACCCGGACAGGAAATCATGATCATCACCACGGAGGGAATCATCATCCGTCTCAATGTGGAGGACATTTCTGTTCTGGGAAGGATCACTTCTGGCGTAAAGCTGATCAACATTGATGAAGATGATATTTCTGTGGCGAGTATTGCCAAAGTAAGAGAAAAGCCCAATAACGGGGATGAAGAAAACAAAGAAGAGGGAAAACAGCTTAACCTGAATTTAACCTCTGAGCCGGAAGCATAATTCCGGCAACAAATAAAACAAAATTGACGGGATACTGCTGCGGTAAGGCTTCGGCATGCTGCAGCAGTCCGTTTATGGAGGAGATTATGAAAGAGATCCATGTGGACGTGATCGTTGAAAATATCAGGGAAATGTGCATAGAGGCCAATTTGTCTCTTTCTCCGGATATGAAAGAGAATTTTTCCAAAGCCGTGAAACAGGAAGAGTCGCCCATCGGCAGAAAGATCCTGGATCAGCTGGAAGAAAATCTTTCCATTGCCGCTGAGGAAAAGATTCCGATCTGCCAGGATACAGGCATGGCGGTCGTATTCATCAAAATCGGACAGGAGGTACATATCACGGGGGGTGCTCTGGAGGATGCCGTAAACGAAGGCGTGCGCCGGGGATACCGGGAAGGATATCTCAGAAAATCCGTAGTGGGAGATCCGCTGATCCGGACCAATACCCGGGATAATACGCCGGCCGTGATCCATTACGAGATTATTCCCGGCGACAGTCTCGAGATTACAGTGGCTCCAAAGGGATTCGGGAGCGAAAACATGAGCCGGATCTTCATGCTGAAGCCGGCAGACGGAATAGAGGGCGTGAAGGAAGCGGTGGTTACGGCAGTCCGGGATGCCGGCCCCAACGCATGTCCTCCCATGGTGATCGGAGTAGGCATTGGAGGGACTTTTGAGAAATGCGCGTTTCTGGCAAAAAAAGCGCTGACAAGAAATATTTTCGAACATTCTCAGATTCCTTATGTCAGGGAAATGGAAGAGGAGCTTCTTGAAACAATCAACGGTCTCGGCATCGGCCCGGGCGGTCTGGGCGGAAGAGTCACCGCTTTTGCTGTCAATATTGAAACGTACGCCACTCATATTGCCGGGCTTCCCGTTGCGGTGAATATATGCTGCCATGTCAACAGACATGTGACCCGGAAAATCGGGTAAGCCGGACAGAAGCCGTGTGTCCGGGGGTTTTCCGGAAAATTCAGAAAGAAAAAGTGAGGAAATGGATGATGGATAAATACATAAATGTTCCGCTCAGTGACGAAGACGCAGGCGCGCTCCGGGCAGGAGATTATGTGTACCTTTCAGGGACAGTGTACACAGCAAGAGATGCTGCTCATAAAAGAATGCAGGAAGCAATCGCCGCGAAACAGGAACTTCCCTTTTCCATGGAGCATAATGTGATCTATTATATGGGGCCTTCGCCGGCAAAAGAGGGGCAGGCGATCGGATCTGCCGGACCTACTACAGCCAGCAGAATGGACAGATATGCGCCCGCGCTCCTGGATCTGGGACTGAAGGGAATGATCGGAAAAGGAAAACGGTCTCAGGAAGTGATAGACGCGATCGTCAGAAATAAAGCGGTTTACTTCGCGGCAGTGGGAGGAGCGGGAGCCCTTCTTTCAAAATGCATCATTTCTGCGGAAGTCATTGCTTATGATGATCTGGGAACAGAAGCCATCAGAAAACTGACGGTCAAGGATTTTCCTGCGATCGTGGTGATCGATTCAGAGGGTCACAATTTGTATGAAACTGCGATAAAAGATTACAAAAAATGATTGACAAGAAAGAGGTTATTTAGTATACTATTGAATGCGTCATGCGGCGCAGCATATGGAAAACAAAGTTCGGAGAAATACTCAAGTGGCCGAAGAGGCGCCCCTGCTAAGGGTGTAGGTCGGGCAACCGGCGCGAGGGTTCAAATCCCTCTTTCTCCGCTCTCTTTCCATAAGAATGTGTCGTTATTTTTTTGACTTTTTTGAAATAAAACTTGACAAAAAAAGACGGCAGAGGTATAATGAAACTCCACCGCGGAAAACACGGTGGAAATAAAATGAAAAAAGTTGTTGACAAGAGACAGCGGATGTGATAAAGTATAGAAGTTGTCGCTAATGAGCAACAACAGAGCGA
>CAJFHG010000014.1 GCA_904379015.1 Candidatus Paralachnospira caecorum
CTTTGAGGAGGGTACGACACGGATCGCGAGGAGGCTGTTTGACAGCTGCAGTACGCTGGAGGAGATCGAGCTGCCGGAGAGCGTGACCCAGATCGGGGAATACGCCTTTGCATCCTGTACAAATCTTGCTGTCATGAGTCTTGGACGGGAGCTCACCCAGATCGACGCCCATGCTTTTGACGGCTGTTCCAATCTGCGGTTTTATGTAGAATACGGGACAAAAAGTCATATATGCGCAATAGAAAACAGACTGAAGCCTAATTTGACATCCTTTGGATATGAGGATTATACAGACCTTGCCATTCAGCCCGGATGTACCTATTATGCGGATTTTGGATC
Source organism: Candidatus Paralachnospira caecorum (assembly GCA_904379015.1). GTDB lineage: Bacteria > Bacillota > Clostridia > Lachnospirales > Lachnospiraceae > Lientehia > Lientehia caecorum. The sequence continues at coordinate 340 of CAJFHG010000014.1, forward strand.
TCTGAGCAGCAGCGGTTATGTGAAGGTCAGTCTGCATTATGAGCTGTCGGAGGAAAAATTCAGCCAGTCCGGTCAGCATTATATTCGTTTTTACCTGCCGCAGGGGTCTGAAATTTTCCGGGAGACGATCAAAGCGGACGGGGAGATTGTCACGGAATATACAGAAGAGGACGGCGTTTTTCTGATTCCGATTGAAAAGCCGCAGGGAGATATCAGCTATGGTTTTTCACCTGCGGAGGTCTCAGATTTGGTTACGGCTGCCATATATGAGTATCAGAGCGGAGGCCGGACAAAAAAAGAAGTGCTGGGCTATGACAACAGTTCCCGTTCGATTTTAACGGTCAGCTGTGATGATCAGGTTGCTTCCCCGGAGTTTACAGTAACAGGGCTGGGAGAGCCTTCAGCTGAAATCCGGCTTTATCTGAATGGTACGCTTCTGACGACAGTGACGGCATTGAAAAACGGAACATACAGAGCGGCCGTGACGATCCCGGATCCGGTGAGCGGCGCCGCATATATTCTGGAGGCCAGGAACGGGGCGGATGAAAGCCAGAGGGCACAGACTGTATTCCGGTACGACGATACGGCGCCTGAGCTTACGGAATTCAAACTGTATTACAATAATCACAGAGACACAGAGCTGGATTTGCTGAATGCTCAGACAAAGCAGTATGTGTCGTTTAATCCGAAGGTGCCGTTTACCTTTACTGTCAGATTCGATGATGCGGAGGCGGTCGAACAGGTGTATATTGTCAGCACGAGGAATAATGAACGGAAGCTTATGGAGGCGGAGTATGACCCGGCTTCGGATCAGTTTATCGCGAGCGGATATTTTGACGAATCGAATCGATCTTATGTACCGGGGACGCTGAGTGTAGAATACAGGCCTGTGCAGGACGAGGTGAAGGTCGGACAGGATGTGGACTGGGACAGCATGTATCAAAGTCTCTCCGCCGATATGAAAAAGACCAAGATTACAACCGTGACAGAAGGAGGTCAGCAGCGGTACCAGTTTGATTTTTCCGGCGTTCATGAGGGGCTGCGTAATACGGGGATTGACCTGATCATTTCGTCGATCGACAATGCGGTCGGGACGGAGCTGGATGAATGGAAAAGCCTTGGAGAAACTCTTTACCAGTTCGGCGGATATTTTGTTTCCGGATTAGACGAGGATCGCTATATTGCAGCGTCTCATTCCGATCCTGTGGAGTATACCCTGATGTTCGCGAAGGATTCAGCAGATCTGAGCAAAGGAGCAGTGAAGGTGCAGATCAGGCTTCAGAAGGATTCTGAATGGACGAAATGGGATGATGCGGCGGAGCAGCTGAGTCTTGTGAGCTCCGGACTGTCTGCGGCATCGGATATTTACGGATTTGCCCAGGAGAGAGAGGAACTGGTCCGGGAGATTTATCAGTCTCCGGACATCAAGGATAAGGAGGAGGCTGTCAGAAAGGCAAACGAGCTGTTTGAGGATCAGAAAGCGTATACGATTTTGATGACGCTCCTTCCTATGCTTGTGACATCCGTGGGCGTTACCGGTCCGGTCGGAATCGGATTTACCGGGCTGGTTGCCGTGATCGGCACGCTTTCGGCCCTCCTCTGGCAGTATCGCGTCAATCATATTAAGGGCGAGGAGGTTGAGATCCGGTGGGCGATCGACCCCAGCGGCTATGTTTATGAAGCGGTGGAGAGCAACCGTCTCAGCGGTGTGAAGACTACGGCATATTACAAGGAAAAACCGGAAGATACGGAGGCGATCCTCTGGGACGCGTCAGAATATGATCAGAAGAATCCCCTGTATACGGACGGGAATGGCGAATATGCCTGGGATGTACCGGAGGGATATTGGCAGGTGAAGTATGAGAAAGAAGGCTATGAGACCGTATACAGCGACTGGCTGCCTGTTCCGCCGCCCCAGACAGAGGTGAATATCGGGATGGTGTCAAAGGAGAAGCCGGTACTGGAAAGCGCCGTGATCTACGCGGATCATGCGGATCTTGTGTTCTCAAAATATATGGCGCCGGATACGGTTTCCGCCCTGAAGCTTACGGATGAGGCAGGAAACAGCATTCCCTATACGCTCGTTTACGATACGTCAGAGACGAATGCCGACGGCGTCAGATATGCGAAGCGCTGCAGACTTCAGTTTGCGGCCGGTACGGTCCTGGTACCGGGGAGCGCCTGCGTCCTTACGATCACCGGTACGGAAAAAAGCTACGCGGATGTGGCGATGGATTCGGCTGTGATTCCGATGGCAGTCCGGAAGAACGTGGAAATTATCGCGCCGGAGGCGGTGACAGTCGCCATGGGTGAAACGGCCGCGGTTCCTGTGCAGATTGTGAACTGGGAAGGCGGGACGGCAGTGGAGGCTGTTTCAGAAGCAGAGGCGATCGCTTCAGTGGAACCGGCGGAAGAGGGAAGGATTCTGATCACAGGGCGGATCTATGGAGAAGTCAATGTTGTGGTTCGGATCCCCGGAACCGATGTGACGAAAACGATCCGGGTTACGATCGGAAAACAGACAGAGATTCCGCCGGCAGCTCCTCTGGTTGTTCTGCCCCAGTCCGTTTACAGGATGACGGAAGGAGAATCGCTGACGATCGAACCGGAAATTTATCCGGACAGCACACTGGCGGGCAGCTGGAGCGTGACTGACGGCGCCGGAATCGTGGCGCTTGAGGGAAATACGGTTACGGCGCTGGCGGAGGGAGAGACCGTACTGCGCTATACGCTGGCAGACCATGAAGAGATTTATGCGGAATGCACGATTATCGTCATGGCGGACGGGGCGGCGGTAACGCTTCCATACAGTGATGTAAAGGAAGACGACTGGTTCTATGGCGAGGTAAAATATGTATATGTGAATGGAATTATGACGGGGTATGGAGACGGGAGCCAATTCGGCCCCTATAATAACCTGGCCCGCGCGGAGTTTGCCCAGATCATCTATCGCCTGGAGGGAGAGCCTGTGCCCGGGGCGCAGAACCGCTTCCCTGATGTGGGAGAGGCGGACTGGTACAGAAATGCAGTGGTATGGGCCTATAATGCGGGAGTCGTGACCGGATATTCCAACGGGAACTTTGGTCCTGCGGACAAGATCACGAGAGAACAGATGGCGGTCATGATGTATCGTTACGCGGAAATGAAGGGGTATGACGTGCGGGAATCCGCAGATTTCAGCCATTATCAGGATGCGGCCAATGTCAGTCCTTTTGCCGGGAAAGCCATGAGCTGGGCCGTGGCCGTGGGCCTGATCAGCGGGAAATACGGCCAGACACGGCTGGATCCCCAGGGGAGCGCGAGCCGCGCCGAGTGCGCGATTATCCTTACACGATTTATGCAGATTTACAATCTGTAGCTTACACTTTCCGCGGGATCCCACTGCGGCGGAGCGGAATAGACCGCTGAAGCGATCCGCCGCAGGCGGAGAATCCCGCAAAGCATCTTTTTGATTGATAAGAAATGCTTCCGGTTCGCGCGCTTTCAGGCAGGAGTTTCGAAAATCCCCGCGAAAAGCAGAGAACCCTCGGAAGAGACGATGCCATAGAGGAAGGGGCGGTTCAGGATCATTTCGGCCCGTCCTTCCGGCATGGCCGCGCCTGCGTAATCGATCTTTGTGAAAGCGGAGGCTTCTACACCCTTTTCATCGATGCCGATACAGGTTTCCTGCGTGATGCCGGAGATCCAGATATCATAGTCTGTGATTTCCGAGAAATCGGCATCGCCGCCGAAGGCAGAGTCAATGCCGGCGGCCTGAAGCATTTCATTCAGATTCATGGCGGAGGAAAAACGGAATTTTGGAATCTGCCAGACGACCTCGCCGGAATAGTCCTCGCCCCCCTCAAAGGCTTCCTGCAGCCTCTCAGGGGTAGCTGCCAGCTCCTGAGGGGATATGGTTTCATCCGGCAGGATGAAGATCATGCGGCCTCCGTTTTTCAGTCCCAGACTGGCGCGGGTGAATCCGTTTCCCACCGAAAACGAGGCGGAACCAAAGGTCTGGTTCATAAAGTCGCAGGATACAGAGGAGCCGTCCGCCAGATAGAAGCTGTCCGGTTCTGTGCGGGATTCAGAAAACCGGGTGACCCATTCGTCGTGGAAATAAACGGTGTTGAGGATGGAGAGGACAGACTGGGAGTCCGGCGTGAAGGAGGGCGTCAGAGTTCCCTCTGTCTGGCCGGCGATCCAGTGTGCCATGGCCTCTGCCGTCTCCTGTGCCTGAAGATCCATGGAGAAGGATTCCGCGTAAAAGTTCCGGGCCGCGTTTTCGAGAAAGCCCTGTTTCAGCTGGATGGAATCATCCATCCAGAGAGAGCTGGCGATTTTCTGGCTGCCGATCTCATTTTCCAGATAAAGGAGCCGGTACAGGTTTCCGCACTGGAGGGACAGATCTTCCGCGTTATCCATGCCCAGAAGGGACAGGAGTTCTTCTTGTGTTTCTCCGCCGGCTCCGGAGGCGGTCAGCGCCAGCGCGTAATAGAGGGAGAGCGGAGAATAATTGAGATTGTCTCTGCTTCGGGAGAGGAGCGCGGAGGCGGTTTCATAGGAAAAATTCCGGATGGCTTCCGTAAAATCCTCACTTACCGGATTGGCTTCGCGGATGCTCCGCTCTGTATCAAAATCAGAAAATTCATAGGTGTCCGGCATGGATACCTGGACCAGAGGAGCGGCGGAAGATGATCCGGACAGGGGCGGGACCGCGGTCCTGACGGCCAGAAAGATGCCGGCGCCCAGGAAAAGAACGGCACAGGCGGCTGCGGTGATCCGGCGCCATTTTCCTGCGGGACGGAGAATGGAAGCGGCGTTTTTGCCGCGGCCGTTTTCCTTTCCGAAATCGGGATATTCTGCTTCTGATATCAGATCGTCGGGTACATTGGTGACCGCGTCCATCAGCCTCCGCTCTTTTTCATAGCTGCTGTCTGAGTGAACTGTTTTTTTCATAGCGTGATTCCCTCCTTTTCCAGAAATATTTTCAGGGATTTCCGGAGGCGGAACATACGTCCGGCCAGCCTGCCGGCGGGGATGCCGCAGGCTTCTGCAAGCTCGGAAAGGCTGTCGCCGTACCAGTAGCGGCGCAGAAACAGGACGCGGCTGCCGGCGGGCAGGCCCCGGAGCCAGCTGACGAGTGTCTCCGTCAGGAATGTTTCGTCTGTTTCGTGTTCTACAGTGCGAGGGGACGGAATACATTCGGAAAGCTCGGAAAGCAGCAGGCAGTTCGCCGGGCCGCCCCGCTTTTCCGCCCGGTTTTTCTGCCAGCGGTTCAGAGAAAGATTCCGGATGATCCGGCCCAGATAGGCGAACAGACAGCCGGGCCGCTGCGGCGGAATGGATGTCCAGGCTTTCATGTAGGTATCGTTCAGACATTCTTCACTGTCCTCATGACTGGACAGAATACGGAAGGAAATCCGTTTCAGAGGAATACCGTATTTCGCGTGGCTGCCGGAGATGGCAGCCTCATCTCTTTTCCAGAAAAGCTCTATGATCTGCTGATCATCCATGATTTCGTTCATATGCTCACCCCTCCCTTTACTGATATAGACAGGAATCAGAGGAAAATATTTGTCCCGGACAGACAATTATTTTAAAAAGCCCGGGTTTTTCACCGAAAAAATGATATGAGGCATATCCATTCCATAATAATGCTTTACAAAGCTGCCGTTCGGCGTCATTCCGTTCCGTTCTGCTACCTTCCGGGAGGGCAGGTTCTGATCCCGGATGATCGAAAAGACTTCTTTGGCGCGGAGGGTATGGAACGCGTATTCTCTGCAGGCAATGGCGGACTCTGAAGCGTATCCCTGGTGCCAGAAGGCTTTTTCAAACAGATATCCGATTTCCAGGACAGGCTGTTCCCGGCCGCAGTCCTGCATGGTGAGGCCGCATTGTCCGATCATTTCCTTCGTTTCTTTCAGGATGACGGCCCACAGACCAAAGCCATATTCCCGGTAGCGGGCAAGCTGCTTCTCCATCCATGCCCTGGCTTCTTCATCGCTGAAGGCATGTTCATAGGCATACATCACGTCTGGATCTTTCAGCATCCTGCACAGGGCAGGATAATCATCCCAGGTCATTTCACGCAGACAGAGCCTGGGCGTTTCCAATATGTTCATAGAGATTTCTCCTTTCTTTTGCTTCCATGCTTCTCTTTGACACCTCCGGCATTGAGGTCTGGGTTAAGGCTATTATACGACCTTGGTGTGCCCTTCGTCAAAGGGAGGATTTTCCGCCAGCCGCTTGATCAGCCGCTCCGCCACCAACTCTGAGACGTGGCGGCTTATCTGGATATCTTCAAGCGGTTGTTTATTACAGACAATCAGCCGCCCTTCTTCTCTGGCATCCGCTCTTCTGTGCGGGTGAAGCAGGCGGAGAAGCGGCACTTTGCCGACCCTTCTCTGGCCTGCGCCCTGCTGAAGGCCACGCCTGCCGGGCTGCTGGGGGATCTGGAAACTCTGGGTTTCCTTTTTGAGGCTCTGTGCGAGCGGGATCTGCGAATTTATGCCGAGTCCTTCGGAGCGCATCTCTATCACTATCAGGACTACAAAAATCAGGAGATCGACGCGGTGATCGAACTGCCTGACGGCCAATGGTGCGCCTTTGAGATCAAACTGGGGGCCAACCAGATCGACGCCGCAGCGGAGAACCTGCTGGAGATCAAAAGGCAAATTGAGGCGGACCCAAAAGGCAGGCCGCCAGCGGTTCTGTGCGTTTTGTGCGGCATGGCTCATGCGGCCTATCAGCGGCCGGACGGGGTGTTTGTGGTGCCCGTGACGGCGTTAAGAGAGTAATAGAAAAGCCGATACGTTGAAGGATGCCATATTTATACTGGAAGAAAGATCGAGACACACTGCCGCCGGCAAACGTCAGTAAAAAAATAAGACTTGACAAATCAGAAAAGACTCCATATACTTTTGTTGTAAAATAGTTTGATATTCAAATAATAAGGAATTAAAAATATTATGGCGGATATAATGGCGGCGAAAATTATCGGGACCGGGAGTTACGTCCCGGATCAAGTGATTACCAATGACGATCTGTCAGAAATGGTGGATACCAGCGACGCCTGGATCAGGGAGCGGACGGGGATCCGGGCCCGAAGGATCACAGAGACGGGAACTGCGGACATGGCCGCGCGGGCGGCTTTGAAGGCAATGGAAAACGCGGGAATTTCCGGGGATGAGCTGGATCTGATCATTGTGGGGACTTCTACCGGAGACTGGCTGTTTCCGAGCACGGCCTGTGAAGTACAGGCGGCAGTGGGGGCCGGCCGGGCGGTATGCTTTGATCTGAGCGCGGCATGTTCAGGATTTTTGTTTTCACTGAACACGGCGGCAGTTTATCTTGATTCCGGCGCGTACCGGACGGCTCTGGTCGTCGGCGCGGACAGTTTGTCGAAAACGGTAGACTGGAAGGACAGGAGTACCTGCATTCTCTTTGGGGACGGCGCGGGAGCGGCTGTGCTCAGGAGAGAAGAGTCTGCGGCCGGTACGGAAAAGACCCGGCGGGGAAATTCGGAAGATCCGGCAGGCCCGGACAGTCCGGGAGCGCCGGAGAGTTTGGAATCCGGAGGGATCGGCCCCTTTTTTATGGGTTCTGACGGAAACCGGAGCGAATATCTGACCAGTCCGTCCACGAGCCTGCGCAATATGTTTGTGGAAGAAAAACCTACCGGATATATGGCCATGAACGGTCAGGAGGTTTTTAAATTCGCGGTGAAGACCGTTCCGGAGGCCATCGGCCATGTGCTTGCGCAGGCAGGGCTTGCGCCGGACGATATCAAATATTTTGTTCTGCACCAGGCCAATGAGCGGATCATCGCCTCTGTCGCGAAGCGGATGAAGCAGCCCATGGAGAAATTTCCTGTGAACCTTGACAGGTACGGGAATACCTCCGGCGCCAGCATTCCGATCCTCTTAGATGAGCTGAACCGAAAGGGAATGCTCAGGACGGGAGACCGGCTGGTGCTGTCCGGATTCGGCGCAGGACTTACATGGGGCGCGTCTGTTGTAACCTGGCAGGCATCTGCCGGATCAATATAAATGAATACAGCTTATAAAATAAATGATTTAAAGGAGAATGAGAAAATGCTGGAAAAAATGAAAGAAATTATCGCGGATCAGTTAAATGTGGAAGCAGACGAAATTACAGAGGCAACTTCCTTTAAGGATGATCTGGGAGCGGATTCTCTCGATCTGTTTGAGCTTGTGATGGCCCTTGAAGAAGAATACAATGTGGAGATCCCCTCCGAGGATCTGGAAAATCTCACAACGGTGGGCGCCGTTATGGATTATCTGAAAGAGAAAGGTGTAGAAGCGTAAATTATGAAGAATATGAAGACGAGGATTACAGAGCTTTTGGGAATCGAATATCCGATCATCCAGGGCGGTATGGCCTGGGTGGCGGAGCATAACCTGGCGGCGGCTGTTTCCGAGGCTGGCGGTCTGGGACTGATCGGAGCCGCCAACGCGCCTGCCGAATGGGTCAGGGATGAGATCAGAAAAACAAGAGAAATGACAGATAAGCCCTTCGGCGTCAATATTATGCTGCTGAGCCCCCACGCGGAAGAAGTGGCGAAGATCGTGGCGGAAGAGAAGGTTAAGGTGGTCACCACAGGTGCCGGAAATCCGGAAAAATATCTGGAAATGTGGAAAGCGGCGGGAATCAAGGTGATCCCCGTGGTAGCCTCCACCGCCCTGGCCAGGAGAATGGAGCGCTGCGGCGTAGACGCTGTGGTGGCGGAGGGCTGTGAGTCCGGCGGCCACATCGGGGAGCTGACGACCATGGCGCTGGTGCCTCAGATCGCGGACGCGGTGGAGATTCCTGTGATCGGAGCCGGAGGCGTCGGCGATGGAAGGGGCATGGCGGCCATGTTCATGCTGGGCGCGGAGGCGGTCCAGATCGGAACCCGCTTTGTGGTATCCAATGAGTCCATCGTCCATGAAAATTACAAACAGCGGATCATTTCCGCCAAGGATATCGACAGTGTGGTGACAGGAAGAAGCACGGGACATCCGGTGCGCACCATCCGCAATAAGACCACCAGAGAATACCTGAAGCTGGAAAAGGAGGGCGCTTCCTTTGAAGAGCTGGAGCACCTGACCCTCGGCGGCCTGAGAAAAGCCGTGGTGGAAGGCGATGTGGCTTACGGCAGCGTGATGGCAGGGCAGATCGCGGGTCTGATCAGCAAAGAGCAGTCCTGCAAAGAGATCATTGAAGAGCTGATGACAGAGACAGAAGCACTTTTCAGGAGATGCGGCACATGGGTAAATTAGCGTACATATTTCCCGGACAGGGCGCTCAGAAGGCCGGGATGGGAAAGGATTTTTACGAGAACAGCGCGGAATCCAGAGCCGTCTTTGACCGGGCGCAGGAGCTGCTTGGCCTGGACATGAAAGCGCTCTGCTTTGAAGAGAACGATAAACTGGACATTACAGAGTACACGCAGGCGGCCATGGTGACTGTCAGCCTTGCCATTCTGGCGGAAATGGAAGCCAGAGGAATCAGAAAGCCGGATGTGACGGCCGGACTTTCTCTGGGAGAATACGCGGCGATGGCGGCCGCAGGCGTTATGAGCGCGGAGGACGCCATCTGGACGGTCCGTCAGAGAGGAATCCTCATGCAGGAGGCAGTTCCTCCGGGAAAGGGCGCCATGGCGGCGATCCTGGCCATGAAAGCCGGGGAGATCGAAGCGGTCCTTTCCGGAATGGAGGATGTACAGATCGCCAATTACAACTGTCCCGGACAGATTGTGATTTCCGGAAGGACAGAGGCGGTGGAGGCAGCCTGTGAAGCGCTTTTAAAGGCGGGAGCCAGACGGGCGGTGAAACTCAACGTCAGCGGCCCCTTCCATTCAGCGCTTTTGAAGGAAGCCGGTGAGAAGCTGGCGAAGGTGCTGGAAAAGGCGGAAATAAAAGAGCACGAAATCCCTTATGTGGCCAATGTGACTGCCGAATATGTGACAGGGACAGAGGAAGTCAGGGAGCTGCTGAAGCAGCAGGTGTATTCCTCTGTAAAATGGCAGCAGAGCGTGGAGACGATGCTGGCGGACGGCGTCGATACCTTTGTGGAGATCGGGCCGGGACGCACGCTGACCTCTTTTATCAGGAAAATTTCCAGAGCCGCCAGGGTGTACAATGTGGAAACCTGGGAGGATCTGGAGAAGCTGCAGCAGGACTGGAGCAGGAATTGAGGAGTCAGAACGAGGATTCAGGATATGGAAAAGGTTCAGAATACGGAAACGATTCAGAATGAAAACGGACATCATGACAGAGAGAAGATCGCGCTGGTGACCGGCGCCGCAAGAGGCATCGGCCGGGCTATCGCCCTGGCGCTGGCAGAGGCGGGCGCGGCTGTCATTGTAAATTACAACGGATCCGCCGGGCGGGCCGCCTCCGTCGTGGCCGAAATTGAAGCCATGGGCGGAAAGGCCGAAGCGGTTCAGTGTGATGTGTCAGACTTTGAACAGGCAGGAGAACTGATCGGCGCAGTGATCCGGAAATACGGACGGATCGATATACTGGTCAATAACGCGGGCGTGACAAGAGACGGACTGCTGATGAAGATGACGGAAGAGGATTTTGACAAAGTGATCGACATCAATCTGAAGGGCTGTTTTAACTGTATCCGCCATGTGTCCCGTCAGATGCTGAAGCAGAGAAGCGGAAGGATCATCAGCATTTCTTCCGTATCCGGCGTTATGGGGAACGCGGGGCAGGCAAATTACAGCGCTTCCAAGGCAGGCATCATCGGACTGACCAAGGCGGCGGCCAGAGAGCTGGCATCAAGAGGCATTACCGTCAACGCGGTTGCCCCCGGATTTGTGGATACGGAAATGACGCAGGTCCTGTCTGAGAAGGTGAAGGAGCAGGCAGTATCCCAGATCCCCATGGGAGCGTTTGGAAAACCGGAGGATGTGGCACAGGCCGTTGCTTTCCTGGCATCGGAACAGGCGGGATATATCACCGGGCAGGTGCTCTGTGTGGACGGCGGAATGGCCATGTAAAGCATCGTATAAAGGAGATTGAACTGAGAGTATGAGCAGGAGAGTAGTCGTGACCGGACTGGGAGCCATTACCCCAATCGGAAACAGTACAGAAGAATTCTGGAAAAGCATCAGGGAGAACAAGGTGGGGATCGGTCCCATTACCCGGTTTGATACAACAGATTATAAGGCAAAGCTGGCAGCAGAGGTGAAAGGCTTCAATGCCAAGGATTATATGGATTTTAAGGCGGCAAAGCGGATGGAGCTGTTCTGCCAGTACGCGGTAGCCGCGGCGGGCGAGGCGGTCCGGGATGCCGGGATCGATACGGAGAAGGAGGATCCTTACCGGATCGGCGTCAGCATCGGTTCAGGGATCGGAAGCCTTCAGGCTCTGGAGCGGGAGCATGAGAAGCTGCTGACCAGGGGACCGGGCCGGGTCAACCCCCTTCTGGTGCCGCTGATGATCAGCAATATGGCTGCCGGCAATGTAGGGATCCAGCTGGGGCTTAAGGGCAAGAACATCAACGTGGTGACGGCCTGCGCCACGGGTACTCACTCCATCGGAGAGGCTTACCGTTCCATTCAGTGCGGAGACGCGGACGTGATGCTGGCGGGGGGAACGGAAGGTTCCATCTGTCCCATCGGCATCGCGGGGTTTGCGGCGCTGACAGCCCTCAGCACCTCAGAAGATCCGCTGAGAGCTTCGATTCCCTTTGACAAAGAACGAAACGGCTTTGTCATGGGAGAGGGGGCCGGCGTGGCCGTTCTGGAGGATCTGGAGCACGCGCTGAAGCGGAACGCCCGCATTTACGCGGAAGTGGCCGGGTACGGCGCGACCTGCGACGCTTATCATATCACCTCTCCCGCAGAGGACGGGAGCGGAGCGGCCAGAGCCATGACCGAGGCCATGAGGGAAGCCGGCATCACGCCGGAACAGGTGGACTACATCAATGCCCACGGCACAGGAACCCACCACAATGATCTGTTTGAGACAAGGGCGATCAAGCTGGCTCTGGGCAGCGCGGCCGGAAAGGTGAAGATCAGCTCCACCAAATCCATGATCGGCCATCTGCTCGGCGCGGCAGGCGGCGTGGAGTTTATCACCTGTGTCAAATCGATTGAAGAGGGATACATCCATCCCACTGTGGGGCTGAAAGTACCCGACGAGGAGTGCGATCTGGATTACACAGCGGGGGAAGGCGTTTCCATGAATGTAGAATATGCCATGAGCAATTCTCTTGGTTTTGGCGGACACAACGCCACAATCCTTCTGAAGAAATATCATGGCTGAGGAAAGAGCAGAAAAAGGAGGAATTCCCATGGAATTTGATCAGATCCTTCAGCTGATCAGCGCGGTGTCCGACTCAAAGCTGGCCAGCTTTGAAATCGAGAAGGACGGAACGCGGCTTTTTATGACAACCGACAAGATGCCGGCGGCTGACCGGACGGGAAGCGGAATGCCGATACCCGCGGCTGTTTCCGTACAGACCGGAAATACGGGAAGCAGCGCGGCCGGTACAGAGAAAACGGCCGCTGTGAGTCAGGCAGAAACAGACCAAGCAGCGGAGAGGGAGACAACGCCGGAGCATGCTGCGGCGGACAGTCAGAGGGCAGCCCATGGGAGTCTGGAGGAGCAGATTGTCAGAGCGCCTCTGGTGGGAATTTTCTACGCGGCGCCCTCAGAAGGAGCCGAACCCTATGTAAAAGTGGGAGATCCCGTAAAGAAGGGGCAGGTCATCGGCATCATCGAGGCGATGAAGCTGATGAATGAGATTGAATGTGAATATGACGGCGTGGTGGACGCGGTCCTGATCGAAAATGAACAGGTTGTCGAGTACGGGCAGCCGTTGTTCCGGATCCGTCAGGCATAGGGCCGCGACGGTCTGTTCACTGGGTATCTGAAGGCAGAGAAAGGAAATAAAGTATGATGTTGGGTATTAAAGAAATCGAAGAGATCATTCCCCACCGGCATCCATTTCTTCTGATCGACTGCATTGACGAGCTGGAGCCCGGGGTGAAGGCTGCGGGATACAAATGCGTGACCTTCCATGAGGATTTTTTCAGAGGACATTTTCCCCAGGAGCCGGTGATGCCGGGAGTCCTGATCGTGGAGGCGCTGGCCCAGGTAGGAGCGGTGGCCATTCTGAGTCTGGAAGAAAACAGAGGAAAGGTTGCCTATTTCGGCGCCATCAACAACGCGAAGTTCAGAAAAAAAGTGGTTCCGGGAGATAAGCTCCGTCTGGAATGTGAGCTGATCAAACGGAAAGGGCCGGTAGGCGTGGGAAAAGCGACTGCGACAGTGGACGGCAAGGTGGCGGTAACGGCAGAGCTGACCTTTATGATAGGATGAGAGTATCATGTTCAATAAAATTTTGATCGCAAACAGAGGAGAAATCGCGGTGCGGATCATCCGCGCCTGCCGGGAGATGGGCATTCAGACTGTTGCTGTTTATTCGGAGGCGGACAGCGAGGCGCTTCATACGCTGCTGGCCGACGAGGCCATCTGCATCGGGCCGGCAAAGTCTTCCGAAAGCTATCTGAATATGGAGCGGATCCTGTCGGCGGCGGTGGCGCTGGGCGCCGACGCCATTCATCCGGGGTTTGGATTCCTTTCGGAAAACGCCAGGTTCGCGGAGCTGTGCGCTCTATGCAATATTAAATTCATCGGGCCGGACAGCCGGGTGATCGCCTGCATGGGCGACAAGGCTCAGGCAAGAAACACCATGATCAGGGCAGGCGTTCCCGTTGTTCCGGGAAGCGAAGAGCCGGTGAGGGACGTTGCGGCCGCCAGAGAGGCCGCGGCCCGGATCGGGTATCCTGTTATGATCAAGGCAGCCCTGGGCGGCGGCGGAAAAGGCATGCGGGTGGCGGAATCCGAGGAGGAGCTCGAGACGAATTTTCTCAATGCCCAGCGGGAAGCCATGAAGGGCTTTTCCGACGACACCATGTATCTGGAACGGTATGTGAAAAATCCCCGCCACATTGAATTTCAGATCCTTGCCGATGAGCACGGGAATGTGATCCATTTAGGAGAGCGGGACTGTTCCGTCCAGAGAAATCATCAGAAGCTGATCGAGGAAGCCCCCTCCTCCTCGCTTTCCCGGGAACTCAGAAGAAAAATGGGAGAGACGGCGGTACGGGCGGCGAAGGCTGCCGGATATGTCAACGCGGGAACGGTGGAATTTCTTCTGGATCATGATAATCATTTTTATTTTATTGAGATGAATACCCGGATCCAGGTGGAGCATCCGGTGACTGAGGCGGTGACGGGACTGGATCTGATCAAAGAGCAGATCCGGATCGCCGCGGGAGAGCCGCTGTCCCTTTCTCAGGAGGATGTCCATATTTCCGGACACGCCATAGAGTGCAGGATCAATGCGAAAATGGCGGGAAAGATCACCAATGTGCTGGTGCCCGGCGGGTTTGGAGTGAGGGTGGACACGGCGGTGTACAGCGGCTGCGATGTTCCGCCCAACTATGACGCGATGCTGATCAAGCTGATCGTCCACGACAGAGACAGAAAGAGCGCCGTGCGGAAGATGCAGTGTGCTCTGGGCGAGCTGGTCGTGGAAGGTGTGGAGACCAATCTGGAAGATCAGTATGAGATTTTTACCCATCCTGTGTATGAAGCCGGACCGGTGGATACCGGGTTTATGGAGGAATATGGATTATGCTGAAGCATCTGTTTAAGAAAACGCCGTCCAACTCCTATATCAAGATCGAGATGCCGGCAAAAAAGGGAAAGGCCCAGCCGGAGGTGCCGAAGGGAATGTGGCGCAAATGCAATAAATGCGGCGCGCCTATTTTTACCGAGGATGTGATCCGGGGCAGCTATATCTGTCCGAAATGCGGCGGATATTTCCGCGTCCATGCCTACCGCAGGATCGAAATGCTGGCCGATGAAGGCAGCTTTGAGGAATGGGACAGGAACCTTCCGGAACATAATCCGCTGTCCCTTTCCGGATATCCGAAAAAGCTGAAGGAGACCAGAGAGAAGACCAGGCTGGATGAGGCGGTGGTCACCGGAAAGATTTCCATAGACGGTATGGAAACCGTGATCGGCGTCATGGACGGACGGTTTATCATGGGCAGCATGAGCTATAACGTAGGAGAAAAGATCACCAGGGCGGTGGAGAGGGCCACAGAGGAAGGGCTTCCCGTGATTCTGTTCTGCTGCTCGGGCGGCGCCCGGATGCAGGAAGGGATCGTTTCTTTAATGCAGATGGAAAAGACCTCCGCGGCCTTAAAAAGACACAGTGACGCGGGGCTTCTTTATATTTCCGTGCTGACGGAGCCGACCATGGGCGGTGTGACTGCGAGCTTTGCCATGCTGGGCGATCTCATCCTGGCTGAGCCGGGGGCCAGAGTGGGATTTGCGGGACCCAGGGTCATCGAGCAGACCATCGGGCAGAAACTGCCGGAGGGATTCCAGAGCGCGGAATTTCTGCTGGAGCACGGATTTGTGGACCGGATCCTGAAGCGGGAGGAATCAAAGGAGATCTTAAGCCGGATCCTGAAATTCCACCGGAAGAATCCGCGGGCGGAGGAATATACCGGAGAACGCGCGGCAGCAGATGCAGCAGAGGCCGGGGCGCCGGAAGAGCAAACAGGCAGTTCTGATCAGTCCGTTAAAAAGGATATGACGGCCTGGGAGAGAGTGAAACTTTCCAGAAAGCCGGGCCGGCTTACGGGACTGGACTATATTGACGGAATTTTCGACGAATTTATGGAATGCGCCGGAGACCGTTATTACCGGGACGACAAATCCATCGTGGGCGGCATTGCGCTTTTTGAAGGCCGTCCGGTGACGGTGATCGCCCAGCAGAAGGGCCGGAATACAAAGGAAAACATTGAGCGGAACTTTTCCATGCCGTCTCCGGAAGGCTACCGGAAGGCGCTCCGTCTCATGAAGCAGGCGGAAAAATTCGGCCGTCCGGTGTTCTGCTTTGTGGATACGCCCGGCGCCTTCTGCGGCATGGAAGCGGAAGAACGGGGGCAGGGAGAGGCCATCGCGAGAAATCTGTATGAGCTGTCGGCGCTGAAGGTTCCGGTGCTTTCCCTGGTGATCGGAGAGGGCGGAAGCGGGGGCGCCCTCGCCATGGCGGTAGCCAATGAAGTGTGGATGATGGAAAACGCCATTTATTCTATTCTTTCTCCGGAGGGATTTGCCTCGATCCTCTGGAAGGACAGCAAGCGGGCCGCCGAGGCGGCTTCCGTCATGAAAGTGACGGCGGAGGAACTTCTGGGTCTCGGGATCATCGAACGGATCATCAGGGAAGAGGAGCCTGCCTGCAGGCAGAACGCGGAGCAGATCTGCGGCGTACTGAAGGACGGTTTCAGGGACTTTTTGAACAGATACGGCGCCATGCCGGGAGAGGCTCTGGCAGAGCAGCGCTATGAACGGTTCAGGAAAATGTAGAGGAACCATATGAAAAGAAAACCATTGAAAATAGGAGATCTGACTGCGAAATTTCCGCTGATCCAGGGCGGAATGGGTGTGGGGATCAGTCTGTCCCGCCTTGCGGGAGCCGTGGCGGCAGAGGGCGGTGTCGGGATCATATCCACTGCCCAGATCGGGTTCAGAGAGCCGGGGTTTGATGAGAATCCCATTGAGACCAATCTGGCCGCGATCGGAAAGGAAATCAGAAAGGCCAGGGAAATTGCGCCCAAAGGGATCATCGGCTGCAATATCATGGTGGCTACAAGGCGGTATGAGGACTATGTGCGGGCCGCGGCAAAGGCGGGAGCGGATCTGATCATTTCCGGCGCGGGGCTTCCCGCGAAGCTGCCGGAGCTGGTAAGAGGCTTCGGCACCAGGATCGCGCCTGTGGTCTCGTCCCTTAAATCGGTCTCAGTCATTTTAAAGCTCTGGGACCGTCATTACCAGACCGTGCCGGATCTGGTGGTCGTGGAGGGGCCGGAGGCGGGCGGTCATCTCGGATTTTCAGAGGAAACGCTGGAAACGCTCACACCGGCGGCTTACGACGAGGAAATCAGAAAAATATCTGCCAGAGTGAAAGAATACGGCGACAGATACGGGAGAAAGATTCCTGTGATCGTGGCAGGCGGTGTCTACAGCCGGCAGGATGTGGCGCACTGTATGGATGAACTGGGGGCCGACGGCGTGCAGGCGGCTACCAGATTTGTGACCACGGAGGAATGCGATGCGCCGGAGTCTTATAAACAGGCTTATATCGATGCAAAAAAAGAGGATATCGTGATCATCAAAAGCCCGGTGGGCATGCCCGGACGGGCCATTCGGAATCGGTTCCTGGAGGAAGCAAAAGCTGGGAGAAAACCGCCGGTCAAATGTCATCAGTGTCTGGAAAAGTGCAGTCCGAAGGAGATCCCCTACTGTATTACGGACGCGCTGGTCAACGCGGCGAAGGGAAAGATCGAGGACGCGCTTTTATTCTGCGGCTCCAACGCGTATCGGGCAGAACGGATCGAGACAGTCCATGAGGTTGTGGAGGATCTGATGACAGTCTGACGGCGGTCAGGCGGAAAATCCGGAAGGATCGAATCTGTGAAAACATGCGGACAGAATAACTTCTGTCCGTTTTTCATATGGTGAAATAAACAGGCAGATTGGGGTGTGATCAGGATATGCTGAATCACCTTTGGGGCGTGATGGTAATCCTGGGGGTTGTCTGGGGGGTTGTTACAGGAAAGCCCCAGGAGCTGACGGACGGGATTCTGAACGGCGCCGGGGACGCGGTCTCTCTGTGCATCACCATGGCGGGCGTTATGGCCTTCTGGTGCGGGATGATGGAGGTGGCGCAGAGGGCGGGGGTGATCGAGAAGATCAGCCGTTTGCTGAGACCCTTTATTGGGTTTATGTTTCCCGGAATTCCTGAGGGGCATAAGGCGAGAGATGAGATTTCCACCAATATTGTGGCCAATGTGCTGGGCCTCGGATGGGCGGCTACGCCTGCGGGGCTGAAGGCCATGGAGAGTCTGGAGGAACTGGAGGAGGAAAGGCGCGGCGGCGCGGAAAGAGGGAAGACAAAACGGCCCGGCGGCAGAGCGCGGAGAGGGGTCAAAAAGGGGACGGCCAGCAATGAAATGTGTACGTTTCTGATTCTCAATATTTCGTCGCTTCAGCTGATCCCCATCAATATGATTGCCTACCGGACTCAGTACGGAAGCCAGAATCCGACCGCGATCGTGGCGCCGGCCATACTGGCTACACTGGTGAGCACAGTGGCCGCGGTCGTGTTCTGCAGGGCAATGGACAGAAGACATTAACGGAATAAGGGGCTGTCGGTTTTCCGGCAGCCCCCTGGAGTGAGAACCGTTATCCGTTCCCGGCATTCTGACAGGCTCAGGGATAGATATTCTGGTTGACATAGACAAGGTGTTTTCTGCAGAAGCGCTCCAGCATGACGGCGCATTCCGCCCTGGTGGCGGTTCCGTGAGGATCCAGCTGTGTCTGATCGTATTTGCCGCTGATGATGCCGTCTGCCACGGCCCATTCCATGGCTTCCAGCGCGTATTCGCTGACACTGCCGCAGTCCTGATAGGAGGACAGATCCGCGCGGCCGTAGGCGCCGTAGAGACAGTTCTCTGTGTACCGGAACAGCATGACGGCCAGCTGTTCTCTGGTGATGCTGTCCGCGGGACAGAACAGACCGGTATCCTGGAAGCCTGTAACGATCTTGTTCTGATTGGCCCATATTACAGCGTCGGAGTACCATTCTGCGGAGGGCACATCCGGGAACGGGGAAGAACCGCTGACCTTCGGCTCCCCTTCCAGCCGGTAGAGGATCAGAGCGAACATGGCTCTGTTCAGAGGCTGATAAGGCGAGAAGGTAGTCTCGTCAGTGCCAGTCATGATCCCCTGTTTATAGACAAATTTTACACTGCTGTAATACCAGTCGTCCAGAAAGATATCGGAAAAAGGCGTCTGATTGGGCTCCTGCCCAAGGGAGACGAATTTGTAGTCATGCTCCGCGGCGCAGGATTCCGCCGTGGAACCGTCATATCCGTACAGGGTGATATCCGAGCCGTCCGGTACGATCCCGGCGATAAAGCAGTCCGGATTATAAACGTAGATTTTTTCCAGTCCTCCGGCGAGGAAAGCTGAATATTCAACGCGGTAGACGCTTTCAGGGAGAACGATTTCCTTCAGGTTCCGGCAGCTGGAAAAGGCGTGGTCATTGATGCTCCCCATCGTGTCCGGCAGCGTGACGCTGGTCAGGTTGGGACAGTTTCTGATCGCGAATACGCCGACAGAGGTGACGCCGGAGGTAATGTGGACGGACCGGATATAGGACCGGAGGTCGTACCAGGGCGCGTACTCCCCGATAAAGTCCTGCATGGGGACATGTTTCTGCGACGGGTCAGCGGGAGAAATCAGAAGAAGTCCGTTGCAGTTGACCTGCCATTTCAGCGGCTGGTTTCCGTTAAAGGTTCCGCCTGCTTCCACAAGGAGCGTGCAGACGGCTGTCTTTCCGTTGGAGGTTTTGGCGGTGAGCCGGGCGATACCCGGGGCAACACCGGTGACAGAACCCTTTGACACGGTAGCGGCGGAGGGGTTGTCAACGGACCAGGTAAGGGTTTTGTCCGTGGCGTTTGCCGGAGAAAAAGAAATATACTGGTTAAAGTTTATGGTTTCGCCCACCGGTACGTAATAGGAGGTTCCGATCATTCCTCCGGTAAACGAAATGGAATCGACCGGGATTCCGGAGGAACCGGTGGTTTTGAAGGTGGCCTTGCCGGAATAAGATTTTACTCCGTTGACTGTCAGCCACACCTGATAGGTGTAAGTGGTGCCCGGCTTCAGTGTGACGCCCAGTTCCGCGTTGATGTCATAGAAGGCATAAGGATAATCCTGGGTAAAATTGACCGATTCCGTTTTTCCGCCCAGTCTGTTTCCGCTGCTGTCCCATAAGGTGCAGCCGGCGCCGGTAATATGGACGCCCGCGCCCTGCACCGTGCCTCTGATGACGGCGTTGGTATTGGTTATGCCGCTTACAGAAGGTGTGACCGTATAGGAGACGGGAGTGCCGGAGGCGTTCAGGTAAACGAAGCCGAGCCAGGTTCCCTTTCCGTTCTGATAATCATTGGAGAAATAGGAGGTGGGCACAGAACGGATCACGCAGTAGCCGTGGCCGGCATCACTGTAGTAAGTGGAGCCGCCTTCACTGATGAGGGCAGTGCTGCCGCTCACGGACTCCACCACTGCCACATGCCCTTCCCAGCAGGCAAGGGCCTTTGCTTTTACCGCCGATCCGCGCCCCACGGCGCCGTAGCTGTTGTAATAGTGATGATACCAGTTCGTTCCGGACCAGATCGGGGAATCCTTTCCGGTCAGCTGGCAGGCTCTGGCGGAGGCGAACCAGGCGCATCCCTGAGTTCCGTAGGCGGCGCTTCCATACGGCTTGGACTGATAGGCGGTGTAAGGCGCGGCATTGATGTTGATGGAAATGCCGCCGGTCCCGTTGCCCTGTATGCCGTAGGCGCATCCCGCGGAAGCGGTGACAGAAAAAAGCCCTGTCATACAAGTCAGGATCAGAACCAGTGACAGGACATGGAACCATTTCAGCTTTTTCATAATCTTATTCCCTCCGAAATCCGATATTTTTCTGAATTCTATAAGAATACTATACTATGCCGCAGACCGATTGGCAAGAGAAGGGCAGAAAATCGGCCGCGGCGGTTTCACATATTTTTCACAAAATGGTTTCATATTAGGCACAATTTTTTTCTAAAATGGAAAAAGATTATTGCCTAAAGGAGGAGCAGCTTTGATAGAGGTAAAAAACCTGGTGAAGCGATACGGCAGCCATCTGGCGGTCGATCATCTGAATTTTACTGTGGAAAAAGGACAGATCTATGGATTTCTCGGTCCCAACGGCGCGGGAAAGTCCACGACAATGAACATCATTACCGGCTACATCGCGTCTACGGAGGGAACCGTGACGGTGGACGGCCATGATATTCTGGAGGAACCGGAGGCCGCGAAGCGATGTATCGGCTATCTTCCGGAGCAGCCGCCTTTATATATGGATATGACGGTGACAGAGTATCTGAGATTTGTGGCGGAATTAAAGAGGATCAGGAAGACGGAACGGAACGAGATGCTGGATCATGTGATGGAGCTGACCGGGATCCAGGATGTGAAAGAGCGCGTGATCAAGAATCTTTCTAAAGGATACAGGCAGAGAGTCGGACTGGCCCAGGCGCTGGTGGGGATGCCGGAGATCCTGATCCTGGATGAGCCCACAGTGGGACTGGATCCGAAGCAGATGATCGAGATCCGGGAACTGATCCGTTCCCTCGGCAGGGATCATACGGTTATTCTCAGTTCTCATATTCTGTCGGAGGTCAGCGCGGTCTGTGACTATATCATGATCATTTCCAAAGGAAAGCTGGTGGCCAGCGATACGCCGGAAAATCTGAGCCGGGCCATGGCCGGCGCTCAGAAGCTTTCGCTGCTGGTCAAAGGTTCAACGGAAAAAATGGAGACGGCCTTTGGGATGCTCACGGGAATTTCCCAGTATCACTGTGAACAGTCGGAGGAGGACGGCGTTCTCCGGGTTGAGCTGGAGGCAGAGCCGGAAACAGATGTCAGGGAGGCTGTCTTTTTCAGAATGGCAGAAGCGGGGCTTCCCATTCTGGAAATGAAGACGACGAACATGAGTCTGGAAGACGTATTCCTGGAGCTGACGGAGGGCGAAGCCGTTTCGGATCCCGAGGCGGATTCTGAAGTGGATTTCGAAGCAGATTCTGAGGCGGATCCGGAAGCGGATTCCGGGGCAGATCCCGGGGCTGAGTCCGCGGACCAGGAGGAAGGAGAGGAGTAAAAATCATGCTGGCAATTTATAAAAGAGAAGTGAAGGCGTATCTGACTTCCATGCTGGGCTATGTGTTCATTGCCCTCAATCTGCTCCTGGTGGGCATTTATTTTACGTTTTATAACCTTCAGTACGGCTATCCTTATCTGGATTACACGCTTTCCGGCGTGAGCTTTGTTTTTCTTGTGACGACGCCGATCCTGACCATGAAGGTGATGGCGGATGAAAGGAGACAGAAAACGGATCAGCTGCTTTTGACCGCGCCCATTACGCCGGGCACGATCGTAGCCGGCAAATATCTGGCGCTGGTGACCATTTTTCTGATCCCTATGGCAATTATCTGCTGCTATCCGCTTTTGCTGTCCTCATTTGGGGAAGTATCTCTGAAAATGGCCTATACAGCGCTGCTCGGCTATTTTTTATCCGGCTGTGCCTATCTGGCGCTGGGGATGTTTCTGTCGTCCATTACGGAAAGTCCGGTGCTGGCCGCGGTCATTACATTCGGCGCGTGTTTTCTGTGTTATATGGCAAGTTCGCTGTCATCCTTTATTTCGGGCACAACCTTTGCCACTTACGTGGCTCTGATCGCGGTGGCGGCGCTGGTCTGCCTTCTGATTTATTCCATGACAAAGAGCTCAGTGATCGCGGGGCTTGTGTTTCTTCTGGCGGTAGCGGTGCTTACAGTCTGCTATTTTGTGGGTTCTTCCTGGATGGCAGGAGGCATTCAGAGGATCATAGGAGCCTTTGATTTTATGTCGCCCTTCAACAGTTTTCTGAACGGGATCCTGGATCTGAAATCAGTGCTTTATTATATATCGGCTGTGGCTGTGTGCGGCTGTCTGACTGTACAGTCTGTTCAGAAGCGCCGCTGGAGCTAGGAAGGAGCAAATGTCATGAAAAGACCGACTATCAAATGGAACAGAAAACATCTGAAGCATGGCTCCTACAGCCTTGCCTGGACGGCAGCCATCATTGCCATCATCATTGTGGTCAATCTGATCGCGGGAGAGCTTCCTTCCAGACTGACCAGTTTTGATATGACGCAAAATCAGTATTATTCCCTGACGGATCAGTCTGTTGAGCTGCTCAGGAATCTTACGGAGGATGTGACCATCTATGAGCTGACTCAGGACGGTACGGGAGATGCCATGACGGAAAATCTGCTGGAACAGTATACGGGATATTCCGGACATATCCGGGTGGAACAGCAGGATATTGTACAGAATCCAAACTTTGCGTCCAATTATACGGACCAGACACTGGAGGCCGGCAGCCTGATCGTGGTATGCGGAGACGTGAGCCGTGTGATCTCGGCTTCGGATTTATATGAATATTCTTATAATTCCTATTATCAGGCCACTCAGTCAGGCTTCGACGGCGAGGGCCAGATCACCAGCGCCATTGCCTATGTAACTTCTGATGATATTCCAAAGCTGTATGTGCTGGAGGGACACGGGGAATGGGAGCTGAGCTCAGATCTGACTGATCAGATTGAAAAAGAAAACATCGAGGTGGAATCTCTCAGCCTGTTTTCCCAGAGCGCGGTGCCGGAGGACGCGGCGGCGATCATGATCAATTCGCCCTCCACAGACCTGTCTGCTGAGGAGGCGCAGATGATCCTGACTTATCTGCAGAACGGAGGAAAGGCGTTTATTACCAGTACTTATACGGAAGAGGATATGCCCAATTTCAGATCCATTCTGGAATATTACGGCGTATCAACGAGAACGGGCGTTGTGGTGGAAGGAGATTCTTCTTACTATTATCCGCAGAGCGCGCTGTATCTGCTGCCGGAAATCGAGAGCACGAATCTCACCACATCTCTGACCGGCGGAAACAGATACGTGATCATGCCCATCAGCCAGGGAATCGATACCCTTGACTCGGCGCGGGATACTCTGAATATCACGTCGCTTCTGACAACGACCTCTTCGTCTTATGAAAAGGCGGACGCGGCGAATATGACGACTCTGGAACAGGAGGACGGCGACGCGCAGGGACCCTTCAGCATCGGCGTGTATATTACGGAAACCCTGAACGAGGAAGAGACAGAAACGGAGACGGATGAAGAAACAGAGGCAGCCGAAAGCACGGAACAGGCGGAGGAATCTGCGGCAGAAACTGAAACGGAAACTGCAGTATCAGAAGAAACTGCGGAGCAGGAGACATCTTCGGCTTCGGAGGACGGAGAGACCGCAGAAGAGACTGCCGCGGAGACAAAGATCGCGTATTTCAGCTCCGGCTATATTATGGATGAGCAGATGGACGCGGCTGTCTCAGGCGGGAATTATGAGCTGGTCATGAACTGCATCAGCGATCTGGTGGATCATGAATCCTCAGTTTCCATCCCCGTCAAGAGTCTTGAGGTGACTTATCTGACCCTGCCGGCAGCCAGTGTCAACTGGTGGAGCATTATGCTGGTGGCTGTCGTTCCCATCGCGGTCGCGGCAGTCGGAGGCGTGATCTGGTACAGAAGGAGGAAACGATGAAGGGAAAAAAACTGATACTGGTGCTGGTACTGCTGGTCCTGTGCCTGGCTGCTTACTTCGGTATCCGGCAGATGGATCTGGATGAATCAGGCAGCGAAGAACAGGAAACAATCTATATCAGTCAGACAGAGGGCGACAGCATTACCGTGTTTTCCTTTGTGAGCGGAGGCGAAACCCTGTCCTTTACAAAGGACGGTGAAACATGGACCTATGACGGAGACGGAACCGTCGATCTGAACCAGACTTCTATTACATCTATGGTGTCCATGCTGGAAGAGATCACGGCGGAAAGCCGGCTGGATGAACCGGAGGCTCTTTCTGAATACGGTCTTGACGCTCCCTCCAATACCATTTCCTTTACCGGAGCGGATGGGACAAAAACACTGCTTATCGGCAATGAAAATGAGGCTGCCGGAGGATATTATGCCATGCTGGACGGGGAAAGTACCGTGTACCTGATCTCTTCTTCCCTGCCCGATAAATTCAGCTGCACGCTGGATACGCTGGAAGAAACGGAGGAAGAAACCACCACAGAAGCGGCCGCAGAAACCACCGCGGAAACCACGGAAGATCAGTCCGCGGAGGAAAGCGGAGGAGACAGCGGGGAACAGACGGAATAGTTGACACTGTGTCTTCTGTTTTTTATACTGGAACCAGTATGAAAATGAGATACGCGGAGCCGGTGATCCGCGCCGCGGAACACAAGGCGCTGCCATGGAGGACAGAAACGTGAACGGACTTACGGAAGAACAGGTAAAAAAGAGAAAAAGGGAAGGGCTGCAGAATCTGCCTGTGGACGCGCCGTCTGAGTCAGTGGGCCAGATCATTGCGGGTAATCTGTTTACCTTTTTCAACCTGATCTTTGTGGTGCTGGCGTTTTGTCTGATTCTGGTGGGGCATTACAAACAGATGCTGTTCCTGATCGCTGTGGCAGTGAATGCTGTCATCGGGATTGTCCAGCAGCTTCGCTCCAAGCGGGTGGTGGATCAGCTGTCCCTGATGTCGGCCTCCTCTGTCACAGCCGTAAGGGACGGAAAAGAGACGGAGCTGCATCAGGATGAGCTGGTTCAGGATGATGTGGTCATATTGAAGGCCGGATGTCAGATCCCCGCCGACGCGGTTGTGCTGGACGGGACGATCCGGGTCAGCGAGGCACTGATCACCGGAGAGGCGGACGCGGTTTACAAGAGACGGGAGGACGCCCTCAGGTCCGGGAGTTATGTCCTTTCCGGAAAATGTCACGCGAAGCTGACGGCAGTGGGAGCGGAATCCTATGTGTCAAAGCTGACTATAGAAGCAAAGAAAAAGGGTCTGAGGAAAAAATCGGAGATGATGAAATCTCTGGACAAAATCCTCCATGTGATCGCGGTGCTTCTGGTCCCCATGGGACTTCTCTTATACTGGAAGCAGCACTGGATCATGGATCTGAGTGTTCCTGACTCAACAGTGGCCGTGATCGCGGCGCTGGTGGGCATGATACCGGAGGGACTTTATCTGCTGACCAGCGTGGCGCTGGCACTCAGCGTGCTGCGCCTCGGAAAAAGCGGAACGCTGGTCCATGAAATGAGCTGTATCGAAACGCTGGCCAGGGTGGATGTGCTGTGCGTAGACAAGACCGGAACGATCACCGAGCCGGCCATGCGGGTCAGTCAGGTGATCTGTCTGGATGAGAACCGGTACAGCGAAGCCTTTGTGAAGGAGCTGATGGGCGCTTATTACACGGAGATGGAAGCGGATAATGAGACGGCCATGGCCATGAAGCGGTATTTCGGCCAGACAGCCGGATGGAAGGCCGATCGGGTGATCCCTTTCCAGTCTGCTTCAAAATGGAGCGCGGTTTCTTTTGCGGAGAAAGGAATCTTTGTGGTGGGGGCGCCGGAAATCCTGCTGAGAGAGCAGTATCCGGAGCTTCTGGAGAGAATGGCGCAGCATCAGAAAAAAGGAGAGCGGGTGATCCTGGCGGGAGAGTATCAGGGGACCCTTCTGGAAGGACGGCCGCTGACCGGCCGCCTGTTCCCCTGCGCGCTGATCATGATCGCCAACAATATCCGGGCAGAGGCGGCGGAAACCTTTCGCTTTTTTGAGAAGCAGGGGGTCGCGGTCAAAGTGATTTCCGGCGACAATCCGGCTGCGGTGTCGAGGATTGCCGCGAAGGTGTCCATACCGGAGGCGGACAAATATGTGGACGCGGGAACCCTGAAAACAGAAGAACAGCTCACAGAGGCCGCGGAGCGGTATACGGTCTTCGGAAGAGTGACGCCGGAGCAGAAACGGACCCTGGTAAAGGCGCTTAAGAAAAACGGACATACTGTGGCCATGACCGGAGACGGGATCAATGACGTGCTGGCGCTGAAGGACGCGGACTGCGGCGTGGCTATGGCGTCGGGCAGTGACGCGGCCTGCCACGCGGCCCATCTTGTGCTGCTGGATTCTGATTTTTCGGCTATGCCCAGGGTGGTGGCGGAGGGACGCCGGGTCATCAACAATATTGAGAGAGCCGCGGCGCTTTTCCTGGTCAAAAATATATTTTCTTTCCTGCTGACCCTGATTCTTTTGTTTGCGCCTCTTACCTATCCGCTGACGCCGATCCAGCTTACCATGATCAGTACCGTCACCATAGGAATTCCTTCTTTTCTGCTTGCTCTGGAGCCCAATGAGGAGCTGATCAGAGGAAAGTTTATCCTGAATGTGATGACAAAAGCCTTTCCCGGCGGGCTGACCAATGTCTGCGCGGTTCTGGCAGTGTCGATCCTGTGCGCGGTTTTCGGCTATTCTGTGGACGTTATGAATACCATGGCCGGAATTACTGTGGGATTTGTGGGACTTCTGGTGCTGGCGCAGGTCTGTTTTCCCTTTGACAGGAAACGGTTTTTCATCTGGGCCGCCATGTGCGCGGCGCTGGTGGCCAACATTCTGTTCCTCGGAAGGGTCCTGTATTCGCTGGTGCCGCTGACCTTTTTCCAGCTGGTGCTGCTGGCGGCCGTGATGGCTGCTTCCTATCCGTTTTTTATGGCGGCGACAAAGCTGGTGCCGTATCTTGCCGGCAAATGGAAGCGCTTGTGATTTTCCGGGAATTATGTTAATCTGATGTCAGAGAACGTCGGATGCGCAGGGAAGAGAGGCGGCGGGGATGGACAGCTACGATACCTTCAACCATATACTGGTGGAATTGTTTCATGATATCATGGATATAGAGGAAAAGGCGATCATTACAGACAGCTTCAAAGACATTACCAACAATGATATGCATGTGATCGAGGCCATCGGAATGGGAGCGCCGAAAAACATGTCTTCCATCGCCCGGCAGCTTCATGTGACGACAGGGACACTGACGATCGCCATGAACAGTCTGGTAAAAAAAGGATATGTGAAACGGGAGCGGAGTGAACAGGACAGACGGGTGGTATATATCATGCTGACCTCAAAGGGCAAGCTGGCATACCGTCATCATGAAGCCTTTCACAGAAAGATGACAGAGGCGCTGGTGGAAAATCTGAGCCAGGAGGATACTGAGCTGCTGGTGCGGGCCATGACCAATCTGAAGAATTTTTTTGAAAGTTATCGGAAAAACGAATCAGAATCACAGAGAAAATAAATCAGAAACAGACGAAAAGACAGTGGAAATAAACGATGCCGTCTGTCCGGAGCGCATACCGGGCAGGCGGCATTGTTGACTGAGTGTGTCAGTATTTGAAAATGGCGACGCCGTAGGCGGGAAGAGGATAGGCAAAGGAATACTTCCTGTCATCGCAGGACTGCTTCTCTGCCATGATCACCTGCTGTTTATTTTTCGGCAGCAGGCCGTCTTCATTGAAGAGCAGAGTGTATTTCTTCTTTTTCGGCACGCCCACCCGGTAGTCAGGTCTTGCTACAGGCGTAAAATTGCAGATGAAAAGAAGATTGTTCCGTTTGCTGTAATTTTTCCGCACAAAGCTGAAAATGCTTCTGTCCGCGTCGTTGCAGTTGATCCATTCAAAGCCGTCCCAGTTATAGTCCTGGGAGTAGAAGGCAGGATATTTCTTATACAGGTGCAGCAAGTCCCGGTAAAAGGACTGAAGCTTCTGATGCTCCGGTTCTTTCAGAAGGAACCAGTCCAGCTCCCGCTCTTCGCTCCATTCCCGCAGCTGTCCGAACTCCTGTCCCATAAACAGGAGTTTTTTGCCGGGATGTCCCATCATGAAGGTATATCCCACCTTCAGGTTGGCGAACTTATCCGACAGATAGCCGGGCATTTTGTTGAGCATGGAACATTTCAGATGAACTACCTCATCATGGGAGAGGACCAGGATAAAGTTCTCGCTGCAGGCGTAAGTCATGCCGAAGGTCATTTTCTGGTGGTTGAATTTCCTGAAATAGGGATCCAGCTTCATGTATTCCAGAAAGTCGTGCATCCATCCCATATTCCATTTGAAGGTGAAGCCGAGGCCGTCGTATTCCGGCGGCTCTGTGACTCTGGGCCACGCGGTGGATTCTTCGGCAATGATCATGCTTCCCGGATTTCTCTGCTTCATGATGCTGTTCAGGTGTTTGAAAAATTCAATGGCCTCCAGATTTTCATGGCCTCCGTATATGTTGGGGACCCATTGTCCGTCCTGTTTGCCGTAATCCAGATATAGCATGGATGCCACAGCGTCCACCCTCAGACCGTCTACATGGAAATTTTCCACCCAGTAGAGGGCGTTGGCGATCAGAAAGTTGGAAACCTCGTGTCTGCTGTAGTCAAAGATTTTGGTTCCCCAGTCAGGGTGTTCTCCCTTGCGGGGGTCGGCGTATTCATAAAGGGGCGCGCCGTCAAAGTCGGCAAGTCCGTGGGCGTCTCTGGGGAAATGGGCAGGAACCCAGTCCAGGATGACTCCGATACCTTTCCGGTGCAGATAATCGACAAAATATCTGAAATCCTCCGGTGATCCGTAACGGGAAGTAGGCGCGTAGTAACCGGTGACCTGGTAGCCCCAGGAACCATCGAAGGGATGCTCCAGAAGTCCCATGATTTCCACATGAGTATATCCCATGTCCTTTACATAGGACACCAGCTCTCTGGCCAGTTCCCGGTATGTAAGGAAGTCATCGCCGTCCTTTTTCCAGGAACCGAGATGGATCTCATAAATGGAAAGAGGCCCCAGTGTGGGGAAGGAGGAATTCCTCGCGTCCATCCATTTTTGGTCTTTCCACTGGAACGAGGAGTCCGCGCAGATCCTGGAGGCGGTTCCCGGACGGAGCTCGGACCAGGAGGCATAGGGATCTGCTTTCATCAGAACCTGGCCGGTCTGGGTGGTAATGGCAAACTTGTACAGATCGCCGGGCCTGGCGTCTGTTGTGAAAAGCTCATGGATGCCGGAGGTCGCGACCGGCGTCATAATGTGCGTATCCTGCGACCAGTTGTTGAAATCTCCGGCAACTGCCACAGAGGCGGCGTGAGGAGCCCACACGGCGAAATAAACGCCGGTCTTTCCGTCAAGCCGGGCCGGGTGCGCGCCCAGCTTCCGGTAAATTTCATAATGAGTGCCTTCACCGAACAGATAACAGTCGGTGTCCGTAATAAACCCCGTAGTTTTTTCCATAGCGTTACCCCACTATTTTTAATATTTTGCTTTCGCAGCCCTCAAGCTGCAGGGACAGCTGTCCGTTTTCCACTGAAACAGGTTCCCCTGTCTGAAGATCCACGGCTTCTGATCCTCCCGACGGAAGCCGGAAATTCAGAAGCGCGGCCCCATCGTCTATGTTCACGGCAGTGATGATCTGCTCACTGTCCGATAAACGGGCATAAGCGTACTGACGGTTGGTCAGAAGAAGCTCCCGGTATTCTCCGGTGCAGAGCGCCGGATGTGCTTTGTGGATGTGTGCCAGATCCCGCACATGGCTGCTGATATCCTGATGAAGCTCATTCAGCTCGCTGATCTGTTCCGGAGAAACAGCCGGACGCAGCATGTCGTCACAGTAAGGAGTCCTGGCGCCTTCGATCCCCCATTCGGAGCCGTAGTAGACAGAAGGGATCCCGGGCAGGGTAAAGAGCATGGTGTAGACCGTGAAAATATGTTTTTTGTTTTTCAGCTTGCTCATGATCCGGTCTTCATCATGGTTGTCCACAAATGTATAAAGATTGATCCCCCGGTAAATGCCGCCGTTTTCGTCGGACTGACGGCGGATGGTATGGGCGATCTCAAAGCAGTTGTAATCATTGTGTCCGGAATAAAGTCCTTTATGAAGCTCGTAATTGGTCACGGAATGCAGCATGGAGGAATTGGCCCAGCGGCTGTAGTCACCGTGGATCACTTCGCCCATCAGCCAGAAATCCGGCTTCAGCCGGTCGCAGTGGGCGCGCAGGGCTTTCATAAAATCAAAGTCCAGCACATTGGCGCAGTCCAGACGGATGCCGTCGATGTCAAATTCCTTTACCCAGAAGGAAACCGCGTCCAGCAGATAAGAGCAGACCTCGGGATTCTTAAGGTTCAGGGCCGCCAGCTCAAAATGGCCCTGCCAGGCTTCGTAGGAAAACGAGTCGCCGAGAGGACTGCCCTGCCAGAAATTCACATTTTTGTACCAGTCTCTGTAGGGAGAATGCTCCCGGTTTTCCTGAATATCCCGGAAGGCGAAAAATTCTCTTCCGGTATGATTGAACACCCCGTCCACAACGACCCGGATGCCGGCGTCATGGCAGAGACGGACAAAATTCCTGAAATCTTCGTTTGTACCGAGCCGTCTGTCCACGAGACGGAAATCTCTGGTATCATATCCGTGCTTGGTCGATTCAAAAAGAGGACCGATATAGAGCGCGGAAATCCCGAGTCTGACGAGATGGGGAATCCATTCATCCAGCTGGCGGAACCGGTCCGCTGCTGCCTCCGCGTGATTTTCCTTCGGCGCGCCGGTCATCCCAAGCGGATACATATGATAAAAAACGCTGTTGTCATACCAGGCAGACATCCTATATACCTCCTGTGTTTCTGAAATTTGATACGCAAGCGGCGCGGCCTGAGACCGCGCCGGTATGCCTTTATTTTATCAACTGCAGGAAGTAAGGTCAAGATACTTTGCCTGTTTTAAAAGAAACTGATAGCGGATGCCCGCTGCTTTGATCGTATAGCTGTAGTAGTCTATGAGGAGCGGGTCTGTCACCTGATTGAAATTATCAAGGGCGCTGTCCAGAACCGTTTTGGTCTGCTGAATATCCTCCCAGAGCTCCTGGAGGGAGAAAGGGGTATCCGGTGAATCCTGGGCGCGCCGGTACGGTTTTTTCATTTTTGAACTCCTTTCTGCAATGTGCCGCCGGTTTGGAATTTCAGTACAAGTATGGCAGAAATTGGATGATTCTATACATACCGGCTGGAAAGATCCGGGTAAAAAAGCAAAAAAACTGCTTGACAATCTGACAGCTTTCATGCATAATTAGAGTCACCAATTCAAATCAGCCCGTTTTCAGGGCGAATTTCCCCATTTACAGAAACAATGTGCAGTGAAAAAGAACAGGAGTGTGAATATGCCGGACAGATGGCTGCTTCTTACAGTCTGCGGAGCTGCCGCGGTGACAGACATTTTCTGGAGGAGAGTACCGAATCTGTGGCTTTTGTCTGCGTTTTTCACAGGTATGTGCCTGGCGGGAGCAGAGGGGTGCGCAGTCTATCTCCTGCGGGCGGCGGCGGTGTTCGCGGCGCTTTATCCGGTGTGGAGACTTGGGATGACAGGGGCGGGAGACGTAAAGCTGTGCTCTGTGATGGCCGCGTGGATGGGGATCCGGTCTTTCGCGGCCTGTCTGGTTTTCAGTCTTTTCTTCGGCGGCCTGATGGCAGCGGTCCACATGCTGCGCCGCAGGAATTTCCGCAGGAGATTCTCTTATTTCTTTGCCTGGCTCAGGCAGTGTATTTCCAGCAGAATGTGGGTTCCATACATGCAGATGACGAGACCGGAAAAGGACAGTACGATTCCTTTTTCAGCGGCGCTGTCCGCGGGGTGTCTGCTGTGGGTGTGGAAACTCTTGTGAAGAAGGGAGGAGTTTTTTGAAGAGAGGAAGATTTCGCCTGGGGATTTATGACCGGGATGCCTGGTACGCGAGAAGGCTGGGCAGCTATATCCAGAGGAGCTGCCGGGGGCAGCTGGAGATTATGGTTTTCACAAGGCTCGAGACCCTCGGGGCGTGTCTTGCCTGCCGGGGAGCGGACCTTCTGCTGGCAGGGATGGATGCCCGCGGGATCTGCGGAGATTCTCCCGCGGTGCAGACTGTGTTTCTCACAGAAACGGCGGAGGAAGAGCAGCTTCCGGGTATTTTGAAAACGGCCCGGTATCAGTCTGCGGAGCAGATCTGGAAGGACCTGCTGGAGCTGGCGGGAGAACGGATCGGACAGGGCGCGCTGTTTCCGGAGAAACGGAGCGGAACGGCTTTTATCGGGATCTGCGCGGTTCCCCATGTTCACGGGGATACGGTGCTGGGACTGGTCATGAGCAGGATTCTGGCGGAGACATCAAAAAAGAGAACGCTTTTTGTGACGCTGGAGGAATTTTCGCCGCTGGATGTGCTGGCCGGGCAGGAGAGAGACGGAGCGGGGCCGGAGCTGTCGGAGCTGTATTATTACTACAGCCAGGAGGAGCTGACAGGGGCGAGGCTCCAGTCCGCCGTCTGCCGATGGGGAGAAGCGGAATATATTCTCCCGGTCAGAATGCCGGAGGATCTGTACCGGGACGGAGATGCCTATGAGGCAGAATTCTTCCGGAGGCTGGCAGAGCTGGGCTCCTATGACCGGGTGATCATGGATATGGGAAACAGTATATGGGGAAAGGAAGGCGCGCTGAGATTGTGCGGAACGGTTTTTGCTCCGGCGGATGCCGGACCTGCGGGAGAGGTTTGCGTGACGCGTTTCCGGCAGTGGATGCGGGAGAAAGGCATGGAGGACTGCGTGGTTCCGGTCTTGATGGATCCGGATCTGAGAAAAACGGCAGGACAGCGGTCCGGCGCGGAGCAGGCCTGCCGCGGCCGGATGGGCCGGCTGGCGGAGGAACTGCTGGAAAGGAGCGGATATGGTGCTGGAAGAAATCAGGAGGAGACTGCTCGCGCGGCTGGAGCATGAGGGGCAGGCAGAGGAGGAACGGCTGCTTGAGATGATCGACGAGGAAATCGTAGAGGAGAACAGAAGAACCCCCATTCCCCTTTCCGGGAGACTGAAGCTCAGGACCTCGCTTTTCAACGGACTCAGAAGGCTGGATGTGCTTCAGGAATTTCTGGATGACGGATCTGTCACAGAAATTATGGTAAACGGCTTCGACCGCATTTTTCTGGAAAAGGAGGGAAAGCTGATCAAAAGTGCGGCATCCTTTTCCTCCAGAGAAAAGCTGGAGGACGTGATCCAGCAGATCGTGGCGAAGGTCAACAGGACCGTCAATGAAGCGAATCCGATCGTGGATGCCAGGCTTGAGGACGGTTCCCGGGTCAACATCGTGCTGCGGGCGGCGGCGATCAACGGGCCGGCAGTGACAATACGGAAGTTTGGAAAACGGCATTTTTCCATGGAACATCTGACAGAAGGAGGAAGTCTGACGGAAGAGGCGGCTGAGTTCCTGAAGTGGTGCGTGAGAAGCAGGAAAAATGTATTTGTATCAGGCGGCACGGGGACGGGAAAGACCACGCTTCTGGGAGCGCTTTCAGCCTGGATTCCGGAGGATGAAAGGATCATCACCATAGAGGATTCAGCGGAGCTTCAGATCCAGTCCGCGGAGAACCAGGTGCGTCTGGAGGCCAGGAGAGCCACAGGGGAGGGCGAGAAGGAAATCACCATTCGGGATCTGATCAGGACCGCGCTGCGGATGAGGCCGGACAGGATCATTGTGGGCGAGGTGCGGGACGGCGCCTGTCTGGACATGCTCCAGGCGATGAATACGGGACATGACGGGTCGCTTTCTACCGGACACGGCCGTTCTGCCAGAGATATGATGGCAAGACTGGAGACGATGGCCATGATGGGAGGAGATCTGCCCCTGGCGGCGATCCGGCAGCAGATCGCGTCGGCGATTGACATTATGGTACATCTGACACGGACAAGAGACGGGCAGAGACAGGTGGAGACGATTTTGGAGGTAAACGGATATGAGCAGAGCAGGGGAACATACCGGTTCAATATTCTGTACCAGAGAGAAGCAGAAACGGGGGCGCTTTCGG
The DNA here is from genome assembly GCA_904379015.1 of Candidatus Paralachnospira caecorum. Lineage (GTDB taxonomy): Bacteria > Bacillota > Clostridia > Lachnospirales > Lachnospiraceae > Lientehia > Lientehia caecorum. Next base: position 34,744 of record CAJFHG010000014.1, read on the forward strand.
CCACGGGGAACCGGGTCCTTGGAAAGCTGTTCTGTCCGTGACAGCGCGGCGGCGCTGTTCAAGGGAGCGGCGCTGACGGCAGTTTTTTCTTATTTGTTCTACAGGAGCATTGCAGCGTTTTTTGTTCTGATCCCGCTGACCCTGGTTCTGTCCCGCCGGTTCGCCGGAAAGCAGAGGAAAAAGGAGAAAGACCGCCTGCTGTTCCAGTTCAAAGATGGGATCCTGGCGCTGGCGGCCTCTCTGAGGGCAGGCCATTCCGCGGAAAATGCCTTTGTGGACGCGGCTGAGGAGCTGGCGCTTCTTTACGGACGGGAAGCGCCGATGACGAGAGAATTCAGGCGGGTGGAGGCGCGGACCGGCATGAATGTTCCGCTGGAACAGGCGGTGGCCGAGATGGCGGGACGCTGCGGACTGCAGGATATCCGGACATTTTCGGAGGTGTTCGCGGCAGCCAGAAGGACCGGCGGGGAACTGGGACGGATGATCCTGGATACGGTTCAGACGATCAGCGGCAGGATTGAAGTGCGGGAGGAAATTGAGACCTTGCTCCGGGGCAGGCAGTATGAACAGATGGTTATGAAAATGGTCCCCGTGTTTCTGCTGATCTATATGGATCTGACCTCGCCGGGATACTTTTCCGTGCTTTATGAGACCGTATTTGGAAGAAGCGTGATGACCATATGCTTTGCTCTGTATATAGGAGCCTGGTTTCTGGCGGACCGGATCGCGGACATACAGGTTTAGGGCCGCGGATTCCTGGTCCGGGAGGAGAACAGAAAAGGAAGTGGATCAGTGGGGAAGATCGGACTCTGGATTGTGGACAGGTATCGGGCAGTTCGGAAAAAATGTGGAAAACCGCCGGTCTCTCCGGTGAGACTGCGCAGATGCAGGCAGCTGTATCCGGGGGAAGAGCCGGAGCAGATGCTGCGCAGTCAGGACGGAGCGTTGATTTCCCGGGCGATTCTGATCTTTGCCGGAGGAGCGGTGCTGTGGACTGTCTTTTGGCTGACCCGGGAGCGGCCGGAGGCGCTTGTTTCTCTGGAGCGCCCTGATTATGGAGAAGAGGCGGTTTATTACAGCCTGGAGGTACTGCGGGAGAAAGGAGACACGGTCTCGGTTGAAGTTCCGGTGCGGGAGAGGGCGTGTACAGAAGCGGAGGCGAGGGAGCGGATCAGCCAGGCTTATGAAGAGATCAGCCGGGCCATGCTGGGGGATAATGAGTCGGCCGCGCGGGTCACATCTGATCTGAATCTGCCCGGCAGCGCTCAGGACGGCACGGTAGAGGCCGAGTGGATTTCCCGGACAAGGGAGCTTTTGGATGACTGGGGCATGATCCTGAAGGAGCCGGGAGAGATCAGCGAAGAAGGGGAAGAGGGCAGGTATTCTCTGGAGCTTTCCTGCGGGACGGTCTCCTGTCTATATGAAATTTCTGTGACGGTATATCCGCCGGAGCGGTCAGAGCAGGAACAGCTTGCCGATATGACGCTCCGGGAGATCGCGAAGCAGGAGGAAACGCAGGGACAGTCCGTGACGCTTCCTGCCGAATATCAGGGAGAACAGCTGAAATGGTATGAGAAACAGGACCAGAGTCTGGAAGGTCTGCTGCTTGTGCTTCCGATGCTTCTGCCGGCGCTGCTGTTCGCGGGAAGGCGGCAGAGGCAGAAAGAACGGATGCGGCTCCGCGAACGGGAAATGCTTCTGGATTATCCGGAGCTGGTTTCCAGGTTCGCCGTATTGATCCAGGCGGGGATGACCACAAGAAATGTGTGGGAAAGGATGGTGAGAGAATATGAGGAAAAAAAGAAAGGGGGAGGAAGCTTCAGATATGCGTATGAGGAGATGAAGCTTACGCTGAGCCAGCTGAAAAACGGCGTATATGAAAGTGTGGCCTACGGAGAATTCGGACGGCGGTGCGGGCTGCATCCGTATCTGAAATTCGGCGCGCTTCTGGAACAGAATCTGAAACAGGGGAACGGAGGGCTTGCCGCGCAGCTGGAGGCTGAAGCAGGGGCGGCCTTTGAAGAACGGAAGACAACGGCCAGGAGACTGGGCGAGGAAGCGCAGACGAAGCTGATGCTTCCCATGTTCATGATGCTGGCAGTGGTGCTGGCGGTGGTTATGATTCCTGCATTTTTGTCCTTTTGAGGACGCAGGGGAAAGGAGCGGCGTATGAGTGAACTGAAGAATTTCTGGAAAGAAGAAACGGCAGTGGGAGTAGTGGAGATCATTCTGATCCTTGTGGTATTGATTTCACTGGTCATTGTTTTCAAAAAGCAGCTGACTTCCCTGGTCAATACCATTTTTTCAAAAATCAGGAGCAAGGCCGGTGATGTTTATTGACAGAAAGAGGCGGCGCGGGCAGCATAACCGTTTTCTTTGCCCTTCTTCTGACGCTGGTGCTCGCGGTGATCTGCACTGCCGTGGAAGCCGCCCGCGCCGCTGCTCTCTCCTATCTGACAGCCCAGGCTCAGGAAGCGGCGCTGGAATCCGTATTTGCCGCGTATTATCTGCCCCTTTGGGAACGGTATCATCTGCTGTTCATGGCAGACGGCCCGGGCCTGATTGACGACGCGGAGGCGGGAATGTCCCGGTATGGAGACAGTGAGCTGTTCTCGTTCCGCGCGGAATCGGTACAGGTTCTGGAGACAGTGACCGCGGTGGATGAAGGAGGACGGCCCTTCCTGGAGGAAATCTGTCTGGATATGGAGCAGCACAGCACGGAGCGGTGGATTCCCGGATCCGCCGGCCTCCAGAATCAGATGAAACGAATCCGGAACGCGGAGCTTGACGTGGAATATCTTCTGGATCACACGCAGTCTGAAGAGTGGAAGACAGCAGAGCGGCAGGACAGTCCGGAGGAGGGAGAGCAGCAGACGGAGGGCCGGGAAACGGAGAAAATGGAGCTGGAGGGAAGCGCCATGGCAGCGGCTTTTGGGGATTTTCGGGAATGGAAAAACCAGAAGATCCTGGGGCTGGTCCTTGAGGACCCGGGATGCATATCGGAGGCGGTCTGTCCGGGAGAAAGCGGTCCCTCCGGACGCGTGGAAGGAGCAGCGCTTTCGTGGAACCTGGCTCAAAAGATGGCGGCGGTCAGGTATATGGCGGAGCATTTTGGATGCTGGGAAAATCAGCAGGAAGGTTCTGTCCTGTCATATGAGCTGGAGTATGTGGCAGGAGGTCAGAAAACAGACAGAGAAAACCTGGCGGACACAGCGGAAAAAATTCTGGGGATCCGGATCGGGGCAGATTTTCTGTATCTTCTTACGGATCAGGAAAAGATGCTTGAGGCGGAGCTCTGGGCCGGAGTCATATGGGGGCTGACGGGCATGACAATACCGCGGACGCTGATTGCCAGAGTGATCATGGGCGGGTGGGCTGCTGCGGAAGCCGTTCATGATACCCGGAGACTGTTCGCGGGGGAGACGGTGCCGCTCATGAAAAGCGGCGGGGACTGGAAAATTTCGTTAAAAGAAGCGCCGGCACTGCTCATGGGGATGAGCAGCGGTCCCGGATTGGAAACGGGGAAAAACGGCGGAAAGGAAAAAACGGAGGAATATGCGGATCCGGACCGGGAACAGTGGAATTATCAGAGTTATCTGTATCTGCTGCTGCTCCTGGAGGATCTGCAGACCCTTCTGTTTCGGGCCATGGATGTGATCGAATGGAACCTCAGGACAGAGGACAGGGGATTTTTTGCAGAAAACTGTCTTTCCTACGCAGAACTGGAGACGACATTCCGGGCAGGGCGGTACAGGTTTACCAAAAGAGCGGCATATGGTTATCAGCCGTCATGAAAGAGAAAGGAGGTGGAGGCGGATGCCCTTTTCTGTCAGGCAGATCATCTATCAAACAAATCAAGACTCTCATAATATCCAATCAGCTGCTTTCTGTTTTTTGCCCCGGGAAGCATCTTTAAACAAACCAAAACCTCTCCAAGAAAAATGTAAGCCAAGTCAAAAACTGAATCATAAATTACAGGATTGTCTGGAGGAAAGGGTATCTGCCTGCGCTTCTTTTCAGGAAAAGGCGGTATGCGGAGAGGAAGGCAGCATGACAGCGGAAGCGGCGCTTGTCATGACGCTGTTTCTGCTGGCATCCTATGTGCTGTTTTCTCTGTTCTTTCTGATCGAGTTTCAGGTGGAATTGCAGTTTTCTCTGGAGAAAGCGGCGCGGGAAGCGGCGATCCTGTGTCTGAACGAGCAGGAGGGACGGTCCAGGATCCGCGCCGCCGTATTAGAAGAGATGGAAGATAAAACGGATTTGCTGGACTTCGGCGGGACAGACGCCGTGTTTTCCGTATACAAAAAAGGCGAGTATCTGGAGGCGGCAGTTACTTATCAGGCAGGCCCCGTCTTTCATTTGTTTGGGAGTCTGAAGGGAATCTGGACTCAAACGTGCGCAAGACGGCTGTGGAGCGGCGAACGGTATATCAGCGGAGCCGATTCAGAGGAAGGAGAAGAAGAGTCCGTTTATGTTACCCAGAACGGCAGCGTATATCACCGGCAGCGAAGCTGTACATATCTGACGCTGTCGGTTCGGACAGCGGCATTCAGTGAGCTGGAGGAACTGAGAAGCAGCGATGGAAGCCGGTACCGGCCCTGCGGCAAATGTGCGGGAAAGGGCGCTGTGCCTGGATTGGTGTATCTTACAGAGGACGGAACAAAATATCATGGGAGCAGAGGCTGCAGCGGGCTTTGCCGCTGGATTATCAGAATCCCCTTTTCAGAGGCGGGGGAAAGACTGCCCTGCAGCAGATGCGGAGGAGGATAAATGGATCAAAAATGGATGCTGCTGGTGTTTCTGGCATTGTGCGCCGCCTGGGACCTGCATTCCGGGAAAATCCCGTTATGGCTTCCTCTGGCGGAAATTTTGACGGGAGCCTTGAGTGCGGCTGCCGGGTTCGGCGCGGAACAGAGAGAAATCGGGGATTTTCTGTGGGGAATGGTCCCTGGAGGTCTGATCTGTGCGGTGTCCTGGCTTTTGAAGGGCCAGATCGGAACAGGCGACGGATGGATCCTGATGGCGGTCGGCGCGGTGAGAGGCTGGAAAGAGAGCGCGGCGCTGTTGGGATCCAGTCTGATCCTGATCTTTCCTGTGGCCTTTTTCTGGAGCGTGATCCGGAAGAAAAGAGAGAAAAAGCTGCCCTTTGCGCCTTTTATTATGGGAGGATACATATGGCGGATGTTATGCGGAGGATTCTGAAGCGAAAGCTTCAGGCAAGTTATACGGCGGAGGCGGCGGTTCTGATACCGGTGGGATTTGCGGTGGTGCTCCTGATCGTTTCATTTACTCTGATCTGTTATGACAGAACGGCGCTCTGCGCCGGAATCCATGAGGCGGCACAGAGGGAGGCGTTTCAGAAGATGCGGGACGGGGACAGAGAAGAGACAGAGATGCCGGCTGCCGTATCGGAGGTCTTCCTGACCACAGAGGACAGCCAGCGGCATATCTCTGTGAGAGGCGAGGCAAGAAGCCGCTTCCTTTCGGATCTGATCGCTTCGGTATTTTTTCTGCCGGAGGCGGGGTATGAAAATGAGGAGACTGTTTTTCTGATCTACGGGGAAAATCAGGTCAGGCAAAACAGAGCCGGAGAAAACGAGATCGGGGAGAGCGACTAGATGAAAGGAATTTACAGGCGGGAACGGGGACATAATTATCTTCTGCTTTTTTCAGAAGAAAACGGCGGTGGAGAGGATGAGGGCAGGCATACGCAGACGGAGATGGTCAGAAGGAACCAGATCCGGGGCATGGCATCTCTCCGTACAGGCTGGGAGGATAACCGGAGGTATTACGAATATGACATCACCGGGATGCAGCCGATGGCGAGAGTAGCTGAATTCCGGGAACTGACAGGTACAGACGTCAGGACACTGCTGGAGCAGCTGGCAGAACTCCTGCTGAGAATGGAGCCCTACCTTCTGAACCGGGACGGGCTGGTGCTGGAGCCGGAATTCCTGTATCTGCGTCCGGACCGGATGGAATACGCGTTTTTCTTTTATCCGGACCAGAAAGAAGGATATCGTGCGCATATGCGGGATCTGGCCCGATATCTTCTGGAACATTCCAATGGAGAGGATCGGGAGCTGATGGAACTGACGGTTCGCTTTTTCCGGATCTGTGCCGGAGAGGGACCTGAGCCGGAACAGATTTTTTCCTGCCTGGACGGATACAGGGAAGCGGACGCACATCCTGAGACAGGTTTTCCGGAACTGCAGGCGGAGCATGATGAAAAGCAGGAACCAGATACTGGAAAGCATCCGACAGAGCGCGGAAAACGGTTTGGAAAAATCAGAGAACTGCTGAAACGAATATTTGCCGCAAAGCCATATCCGGAGGAGGAAATGTGGGATGAGCTGGATCCCTGTGATCAAAGGGTACCGGAACTGTCAGAAGGAATGTCCGGAAAGATCCGGACAGAAAGAGCGGATCCAAGGACGGAGCTTCTGTATGTGGAAGAAACAGAAGGCGGAGGTCCGGCGCTTTATGAAAAGGGGAGCGGACAGAGAATCCTTCTGGACCATGTTCCGTTTTATGTAGGAACCGGAAGAGATGCAGATTACAGCCCGCAGTCCTGCAGCGTCAGCAGAATGCATTTGAAGATTGACAGAGGGGGAGACGGCTATCGGATCACAGATCTGAATTCCACCAACGGGACGAGGCTGAACGGCTGCAGTCTCAGGCCAAATGAGCAAAGAACTCTGAGGTCCGGTGATGAAATCTGGGCAGCAGGCATTTTATATGAGTTCCGTGAATTTGACACAGGAGAAAAATCGTGATACGCTCAAGGTCAGTACAGAACAGAATGAAAGAAAGGAAAACTTATGGATTACGAAACCGTATCTGGCAGAAAACGTCTTCCATATGCGACGGCTGTGCTGACTGCGCTGAACGTGATGTATTTTTTCTATCTGCTTGTCAGCGGAGCCGTCGGTTCGTCGGAGGACATGATCAATAAAGGCGCGCTGTTTATTTATGACGGAGTGTATATGGGCGGGATCCATCAGCTGTTTACCGCCATGTTCATGCATTTTGACATTTATCATCTGGGCAGCAACATGCTGGTGCTGGTCATTCTCGGAGATCTGCTGGAGGTCCGGCTGGGCAGCATCCGTTTTGTGATCGCTTATCTGGCGACCGGTGCAGCTGGAAATCTGGCGACGATTGTTATGTACGGGTTCTGGGGCTGGACGGCCGTTTCAGCAGGAGCGTCCGGCGCTGTATTCGGACTGGTGGGCGTTCTGGCCTGTCTGGTGTTCCGGAACAGAGGATCTGTGCCGGGATACAGCAGAAACAGAATCCTTGTGATGCTGTTTCTGCTCTTCTATAGCGGATTCAGAAACGCGCAGGTGAATACAGTGGCTCATGCGGCGGGATTTCTGACAGGCATTCTGTTTGGCTTTTTATTCAGCAGGGCCTGGAAATCGCGGTAGGAGCACAGTGAAGACAGAACCTTTATGGGGAGCTGACCTGACCAGGATGGTTCCGCCGTGGGCCTTTATGATATCGAGGGCGATGGGGAGGCCCAGTCCGGTTCCTGAGGGCTTGCTGGTGTAGAAAGGACGGAAAATTTCTTCCTGCTGTTTGCTGGTAAGTCCGATTCCGGTATCTTTGATCTCGATGGCAGAGGCTTCCGTTCCTGTATACGCCGCCTCTTCCGGAGTGACGTTTCTGAGGCGGAGAGAAACGGTGCCTTCGCTGTCCAGCGCCTCCAGACCGTTTTTGATCAGATTCGTGATGGCCTGATAAAGCTTGGGCGCATCCGTGTAGGAGGTAAAAGGAATTTCCGGGGCGGAAAAAACCAGCTGCCTGTGGGTGCCGTCGAACCAGGAGCTGCAGTTGTGGCAGATATCCTGCAAAAATGCCGTCAGGTCGCAGAGGCAGCAGTTCAGTCTGGTGAACTGAAGTGATTTGTAGGAAGAAAGATCCTGAAGGAACAGCTGCATGTGGTCCAGGTCAGAACGGATGCTCGACCAGTCCCGGACAGAAGCAATTTCCGGGTGATCCTGCTCGATCAGCTGCATGGAGCCGATGATCAGGGTCAGGGAGTTGCGCAGTTCGTGAGAGATTGCCGACAGTGAGGTCTGCATGTCTTTTTTCGTCTGGGAAAGCAGATGCTTTAGCTTTTGATTTTCTTGTTCCAAAGAAGAAATCCGGGTATTCATAGTCTCCTCTTATATTCACAGCCTTTCTGAATATAAATTCTCATATTTAAAGTAACATTCCCCGGACAATATGGCAAATGAATTCGCTCGACAAAATCAGACAGTAAAGCGGGAAAAAACTTGAAAACAGAGGGTCTGTGGTGTTACACTGTAAGGCAGGACCGGCTGCAGGACTGCGGAATCTGCTGTCCGGCCGGTCCGGAAGCAAAGCAGTGAAAAATGGAATGGATGGGAGATGTGAAGAATGAAAGACGATACCTGTATTTTCTGTAAGATCGCAAACGGAGAGATTCCGTCAGCCACTGTTTATGAAGATGAGATGTTCCGTGTTATTTTGGATATGGGTCCCGCGTCCAGGGGACACGCGCTGATCCTGCCGAAAAATCATTTTTCAGATGTCTGTGCGCTGGATGAGGAAACTTCCTCAAAGGTGCTGGCTCTGGGAGCGAAAATCGGAGCGGCAATGAAGAAAAGCCTGGGCTGTGACGGCTTTAATCTGGTCCAGAATAACGGAGAAGCAGCAGGGCAGACGGTATTTCATTTCCATATGCATGTCATTCCCCGATATGCGGGCGGTCCCGATATGGTCAGCTGGAAACCGGGAGAGGCTTCTGCGGAAGAGCTGGCAAAGACTGCGGAATGCATCAGGAAAGAACTGGAATGAGTATCATGATCAATCTCCCATAAGCAGGTTTTGTCCTGTTTATGGGAGAAGGAAAGCCCGCGGCCTGCCGCTCCGCGGGGAGATACAGCTGTGAAGTTCATGAGTTTGCAGCATCCTCGATCAGCCGGGTAATGATGGTAATGGCGTCGGAGGTCTTGCTGCGGTTCATGGCATTGATATAATCATATTTGTGAGTAAAAACCTTTTCTATCATCTCTTTTAAGGATTCATCCGTCAGATTTTCTTCTTCCAGCACTTCGCTGAACCCCTGTTTTTGGAATGAACGCGCGTTCAGGATCTGGTCCCCCCGGCTGGCAGCCGCAGAAAGCGGGATCAGGAGATTGGGTTTGCGGAGCGCGAGAATCTCACAGATGGAATTGGCGCCGGCGCGGGAAATGATCATGTCGGACATGGCAAAGAGATCCTTCAGCTGGGCGCTTATGTATTCATACTGCACATATCCCTTCAGGGATTTCAGAGATTTATCCAGATTGCCCCTGCCGCACAGATGAATAACCTGATATTTTTCCAGCAGAGCCGGAAGGATATTTCTGACTGCAGTGTTGACCTTTACAGATCCGAGGCTGCCGCCGATCACCAGGATCACTGGCTTTTCGGAGGACAGACCGGTGAATTTGAGCCCGGACAGCACGGAACCGTTCAGAAGCTCCCGGCGGATCGGGGAACCTGTCAGGACAGCTTTGTCAGCCGGGAGATAGTTCAGCGTTTCAGGAAAGTTGCAGCAGACGTTTCTGGCGGAAGAGATACAAAGCCTGTTTGCCAGTCCCGGCGTCATGTCAGATTCGTGAATGATGACCGGAATATGGCGCTGTTTCGCCGCCAGGACAACGGGAACGGCCACGAAGCCGCCTTTGGAGAAGATAACATCCGGCTTTTCCCGTTTCAGGATCTTTTTTGCCTGAGCGAGGCCCTTTAAGATCCGGAAAGGATCGGAGAAGTTTTTCAGGCTGAAATACCGCCTCAGTTTTCCGGAAGAAATACCGTCATATGGAATCCCCGCTTTTTCGATCAGTTCTTTTTCAATTCCATTATAAGAACCAATATATCGTATTTCATAGCCCAGTTCCCTGAGAGCGGGAACCAGTGCCAGATTGGGCGTAACGTGTCCGGCAGTGCCGCCGCCGGTCAAAATGATCTTTTTCATGATTGGTTTTATACTCCTGGACAGTTTAGTGAGATGCTTTATATTCCTTCAGAGCCTTCGCGAGCTGGTCGGGACATGAAGTGCCGCGGCCCGCGCAGTCGATGCCGTCGATTCTTTTAATGGCTTCATCCACATCCATTCCCTCAATGAGCCGGGCAACTCCCTGTGTGTTTCCGGAACATCCGCCGACAAACTGCACACTTTTGATCCGGTTGCCTTCAATATCAAATTTGATTTCACGGCTGCATACGCCGCGTGTCTTATAAGTCATCATGATTCTATTACCTCCTTTTACGCAAGTATACCATACCGCGGATGCCGTCCGCAACCCGGGAAGAGAGGAACCTGTCTTGATTTGGCCGGGCTGCGCGGGTATAATAAAGGCGAACATGAAGGCTGACACAGTCAATTTTCAGGAGGACAGACATATGATAGGAATCATCGGAGCGATGGAAGAAGAAGTGAATCAGTTAAAGGAAGCCATGAAAGACGTTTCAGCGGAAACGAGAGCTTCTATGGAATTCTGCAGAGGAAAGCTTGAAGGAGCAGATGTGGTGGTCGTGAGGAGCGGGATCGGAAAGGTGAATGCCGGTATTTGCGCCCAGATCCTGGCGGATGTCTATCATGTGGATCAGATCATTAATACAGGCATAGCGGGATCTCTTCAGGCAGAGATCAATATTGGCGATATTGTGCTTTCCACAGATGCTCTTCAGCATGATATGGATGCCAGGGCCTTTGGGTATCCGGAGGGGCAGATCCCCAGGATGGAGACGCTGTCCTTTCAGGCAGATGAAAGGCTGATTGCCTGTGCCGGGGAGTGCTGCCGCAGGGTCAATCCGGATATCGGGGTTTTTCAGGGCAGAGTTTTGAGCGGAGATCAGTTTATTGCAGACCGGAAAAAGAAGGAGTGGCTCAAGGAGACCTTCGGAGGCTGCTGTACTGAAATGGAAGGAGCGGCGATAGGCCAGGCTGCCTATTTAAACGGAATTCCCTTCCTGATCATACGCGCGATTTCCGATAAAGCGGACGACAGCGCTTCCATGGATTATCCGGAATTTGAAGCGAAAGCCATCGCGCACACCACTGCGCTCGTGAAGGCCATGGTGAAGGAGCTTCATTAAAGGTTTAAGATGTTAAGGGATTTTTCTGTCGAAAGAAAGCGAACGATTTTTCTTCTCATCCAGACTTTTTGTGGTATACAATGTCTGTACATCGCAAAGCTCCGTCGGTTGCGCGCGGATAGACCGGAGTATGCCGAAATATCCGGACCGGGTCCGGAAGAGAAAGGGGAATCACCATGTTATTACAGTTTTTAATGACAGGAAACGTGTTTTATATCATGCTGGCAGTCTGTGTGCTGGGAATGTTCAGTAAGCTGCTGGCAAACGGAAAGTACAGAAGACTGATCAGACAGTCTGAGAACATGGGAACAGCGAAGGATAAGTATCTGAAGCAGTGGAAGGTAAAATTTGAAAATACTTACCGTTCCAGCAGCGGGATCCATAATATCCCTGTATATGTGGAAAGAAACCTCGAGCAGTACAGATTTATGGGAATGCGCCTTGGCAGTTTGTCCCGTCTTAACCGTCTGGCGGCGCTGTTTCTCTGCCTGGGCGGGGCAGCCGTTTCCTTTCTGGCCTACTGGTATGGGGGAAGCGGCAGAATAACGGCCATGTACGCGGTGACAGGAATTCTGCTGGGCGGAGTGATGATCCTTTGGGAAAGTATATGCGATACGCCGGGAAAAGCAGAAACGCTTCTGCTCCAGATCCGGGATTATTTTGAAAATACTTTAGTAAAGCGCCTGGAAACCGGACAGGCAGTGGATTTGATGCCGGCGGCGGAAGCCGCCGTGACGGGAAGCGGCATATCAGGGCCGGATCATGCGGAAGCGGAGGCCAGTCTGACGGCAGAGGCCGAAATTCAGGAGCAGTCCCATTCAGGCGGCGGCAGAGTCAGAAAAAGAGAGCATGCAGATCCGCCGGAGGCCGTGGACGGGCAGAGGGCAGACCTGCTGAGAAAAAGCGAAGAGGCCGCCGGAAAGGAACAGGACGCGGCACTTCTGAGAAAACGCCTGGAGCGGATTGCGTCAGGCCGCCGGACGGGCGGCCAGGGGAGAAAGCTGACGGCAGAGGAGGAGCACCTGATCGAGGACATTATCCAGGAATATTTGTATGAATAATGTAAAAAATGCGGGAAAGCTTGAAAAAAACTGTGGATTTTGTATAATAGATGTAAGTGCCTCGCGGTATAGAAATTACAAAAAGGAGAAGAAATATGCAGGTGACGTTTGATTACAGTAAAACAGCATCATTTATTTCCGATGAAGAAATCAAAAACATGAAAAAGCTGGCTTTGGACGCCAAGGATGTCCTTGTGTCCAGAACAGGGGCGGGCAACGATTTTCTGGGATGGATTGATCTGCCGGTAGATTATGATAAAGAAGAATTCGCGAGAATCAAAAAGGCGGCGGCAAAGATTCAGTCTGACTCGGACGTACTGCTTGTGATCGGTATCGGCGGCTCTTATCTGGGAGCGAGGGCCGCGATCGAGTTCCTGAAGAACAATTTTTATAACTGTATGTCCAAAGAGGACAGAAAGACTCCTGAGATCTATTTCGTGGGGAATAATATCAGCACGACTTATATGAACGATCTGATCCATCTTTTAAAGGGAAAGGATTTTTCCATTAATGTCATTTCCAAATCCGGAACGACAACGGAGCCCGCAATTGCCTTCCGTATTCTGAAAAAGCTTTTGACAGAGAGGTATGGCGCAGAGGCGGCAAAGGAGAGGATTTATGCTACCACGGACAAGGCGCGGGGCGCGCTTAAGACCCTGGCTGATAAAGAAGGGTACGAAACCTTTGTGGTTCCCGATGACGTGGGCGGACGTTTTTCAGTTCTGACGGCAGTCGGCCTGCTTCCTATCGCAGTCAGCGGAGCAGACATTGACGCGCTGATGGCGGGAGCTGCGTCAGGAAGAAAGAGAGCGCTCGAAAATGAGTTTGAATCCAATGACGCCCTCCAGTACGCGGCGGTACGAAATATTCTCCTGAGAAAGGGAAAATGCATTGAGATCACGGCAAATTATGAGCCCAGCCTTCATTATGTGGCTGAGTGGTGGAAGCAGCTCTACGGTGAGAGCGAGGGAAAGGATCAGAGAGGCATATTCCCGGCTGCCGTGGATCTGACTGCTGATCTGCATTCTATGGGACAGTTTATCCAGGATGGTTCCAGAAATCTGATGGAGACCGTGATTTCCATTGATCAGCCAGCTGCTGAGATTGTGATCGAAGCAGAGGAGGAGGATCTGGACGGCCTCAATTATCTGGCCGGAAAGACCATGGATTTTGTCAATAAAAATGCTATGAACGGCACCATACTGGCTCATACGGACGGACAGGTTCCAAATATGAAGATCTGTGTTCCGGAGCAGAATGAATTTTATCTGGGCGAGCTGTTTTACTTCTATGAATTTGCCTGCGGTGTCAGCGGATATATTCTGGGTGTGAATCCATTCAATCAGCCTGGTGTGGAAAGTTATAAGAAGAATATGTTTGCGCTGCTTGGAAAACCCGGCTATGAAGAACAGAGAGAAGCTCTTCTGAAACGGCTGTAGGCGCGGGAAACATAATCTGTGTGCCGGTCTCCGTCAGGGAGACCGGCAGGCGGATTTTTCAGAGATTCTTTTTTCAGTTCCCGAAATTTTCAGGATTATGAATCTTCTTCAATCACCTGTATTTCAAGGTAATCAAAATCGATATGTTCTATAAAATTATCCTGTGTGAAACGGCATTTGGAATGCCGGCGAAACTCCTCAATTGTGGAATCAAGCCAGATTGGAACGCTTAAGTCGAAAGCGACGCAGATTTCTTCCAGACTCTTGAAGATCTTGCGTGTGCGATTCAGCGTCCGGTCGTCGTTTTCAATGACAATGTCTTTCAGCAGGTGGTTATTCTGCCATTTTTTACCCCAAATCCTGAACAATTCAATTCCTCCCGGCTATCATTGTTTTTGCGGTACTGGTCCGCGCCATGCTCCCATCTTACCACGGATGGGGGAGAAAGAAAAGATGGGAATCAAAAGGCTTGCGGGGCAGAGTAAAGTGGTGTAAACTAATACAGAGAGTCAGGTTATACACAGGAGGACGGCCATGGCACGCGATATACAGGACAATGTGGGTTTTCTGAAGGAAGCAAAAGCCGCTCTTGCGGAAATGGAAGCGGAAAGGGCGAAAAGCAGCCGCCTGCAGGCAGAGGAGAAGCGGCTGACGCGCACCCTGGAAGCGGAGAAAAAAGCAATTGAAGATGAGATCACTTCTACCGTCAGTAAACGGAAAGAAGAAATCACGTTGAGCTATGACAGAGAGATCACCAAGACCCAGGATAAGCTGAAAAAGGCCAGAGGACGCAGAGAGCGGGCCAAGGAGCAGGGGGTCAGGGAGCGGATCGATAATGAAACGGCGCAGCTGCGGGAAGAAAACCGCCAGCTGAAGCTTCAGAATTCTACGGTGTTCCATCAGAATGGAGTTCCCTTTTTCTGTAATACAAAATTCTATTTCGCATTATACTTTACCAAGGGATTTTCGGAAGTCTGCATTTTTCTTCTGACGTTTATCATAGGCTTTCTCGTTCTTCCGTGCGGTATATACTGGCTGATCCCGCACCGCGAGCTCTGGATGCTGATTCTGATCTATGTGGCGGTGATCGTGGTGCTCTGCGGCGCTTATATCCTTCTCAACAATAAGACAAAAGTGAATCATCTGGAGCTGATGAAGGATGTGCGGAAAAACAGGGATATGATCGATGCCAATAAAAGAAAGATCCGGGTGATCATCAAAGCCATCAAGAAAGACAAGGATGAAGAGGTTTATAATCTCGGGAAATACGATAAAGAAATATCCGATGTGGAGGATGAGCTGGCGGAGGTTGCCAGAAGAAAGCAGGAAGCCCTTGGGATATTTGAGAATCAGACCAAGGAAAAGCTGGAACAGGAAATCCTTGAAAATAAAAGAGAAAAGCTGGAGGCTCTGGCAAAACAGCTGAAGCAGGTCATCAGAGCCGGCGCGGAGATGGAAAGCAGCGTGCAGCAGAAGACCATCGCGTTTACAGATGAGTATGGGCCTTATATCGGACAGGAGTTTATGAGCCAGGAAAAACTTGACAAACTGATCGATATTTTAAATCAGGGGCTGGCTTCCAGTATTACGGAAGCGCAGCAGATTTACAGAAATGTAAAATAACAGCGTATATCGGTAAATGAATGATTCACGGAGACAGTGATCCAGGAGGCTCCTGCCCGGAAGCGGGAGCAGATTACGGTAAGGTGTTTATGCGTTTATGATAAAAAGATGGAAAAAAATAGCTGTGCTGCTGATGCTTGCGGCGGCGGTTCTGGGGGAGACAGTTACAGTTGTCCGCGCGGTATCGGCAGACAGCGGTCTGGCCGGAAGTCAGGCAGAAACAGAGAAGCCCTCCGGATTACGGATCATGCCTTATCAGGAGGTGCTGGTCGGTCCCGTGGAAATTGATGATTCTGCGGGCGAAAATGAGTCTTTTGGGACTGCGGACCTGGATATGCTCTATCAATATATCCTGGATAAGGAAGCAGAATGGAAGGAAGCTGTGGCGCAGCAGCTGGAAGAAAATGGGATTCCCAGAGACCAGCAGTATTTTGTGTACGGGAAGGATTATCAGGACGCCTCCAGGCAGATCCTGGCCATGACGGCAGTATTCCGCGGCTATACATTTTATAATCGGGTTGTATGCCAGTGGTATGCGGATCATCTGTGGAATGAGACATATACGTATCAGATCATGGATGCCGCCTCACAGCAGCCGATCTCAGATTTGCTGCTGAATGCCGCGGGAACGGCGGCGGACTGGCTGGGGACAGGCGGTTCCAGCCTGATACCGGCTGTGGAGGGACTGGAAGAGAATTTAAGCGGTCAGTATAAAACTGTGGTAATTCTGAATACCCGTGCCAGAGAAGAGATTTATGATACGGATGATTTTTCCGCGAGCATTCCCATTGTGTGGGAGGGCTGGACGGAAGAGAAAAGATCAGAATGCGAGGCGCTTCTTGTCATGGATGATGATACGTTCAAGCAGGAGCTTCTGAACAGGCAGCAGGCCAGTCTTCTTGACTCGCCGGTCCCGTTCTACAAGCAGGGCGCGGCTGAATGGGGAAGTCAGGCATTCGGCGGCGGAACTCTGGCAAGCGATGCCTGCTGTCCGGCTTCGATTGCCATGGTTCTGTCCTATTTCAAAAACACGCGGATCACTCCGGCGGAGGTCGCGGCAAGGTATGACAATGATTTGTACCGCAGCCGGGAGGCAGGATCCTATGGAGCGAAAATGTGCGCGGCCGCTGCCATTGATTACGGCCTGCAGGCAGAAACCGGAACAGAGGCGCTTTCGGCAGATAAGATACAGCAGGCGCTTTCAGTGGGCGGAAAAATCGTAATGTCCATGAGGCCGAATGACGGCGGAGGCAGATATGCAACCGTATATCATTATGTGGTGCTGGCCGGGCTGACGGAAGACGGACGCGTGATCGTCAATAATCCGGGCATCAATACGGATATTACCTACGATGATATGGCGGTGATTTTGAACAATCAGTCAGGAAGAGGATATGGAATCTTTTATGGTTCCTGACGCAGAATTCCCCAGTCGGAATGACGGCCGGGGAATTTTAGTTCAGGGACGGGCTGTTCCGGAACGCGTTCGTGAAAGAAGAAACAGAAGGGCAGGAAGGTTAGAAGTGAGAAATGGCTGATCAGGAATATTATATGAAGGAGGCCATTAAACAGGCCAGAAAAGCTGCCTCCATCGGAGAAGTTCCGATCGGGTGCGTGATCGTTTATGAGGATAAGATTATTGCCAGGGGGTATAATAGAAGGACGACGGATAAAAATACACTGGCGCATGCGGAGCTCCAGGCGATCAAAAAAGCCAGCCGAAAGCTGGGGGACTGGAGGCTGGAGGGGTGCACCATGTATGTGACGCTGGAACCCTGCCAGATGTGCGCGGGAGCGCTGGTTCAGGCAAGGATCACGGAAGTGGTGATCGGCTGCATGAATCCGAAGGCGGGGTGCGCCGGATCGATTCTGAATCTTCTGGAAATGCCGGAATTCAATCATCAGGTCAAGGTGGTCCGCGGAGTCAGAGAGGAAGAATGCTCGCAGATCTTAAAGGATTTTTTTAAAGATCTGAGACTGCGGCTGAAGGAGGAAAAGGCAGCCCGGAACAGTCAAAAACAGAGGGATCAAGAGTGATAAGGCGAAAGCATTTGACAAATAAGCGCTGACAGGGTATACTTGTTAAGCATGATCAAGACATAAAATTTCCGCACAGCCGGGGAGTTGGCGGTGTCCTGTACCTGCAATCCGCCATAGCAGGGGTGATATCCTGCCGAGGATTACAAACTGCGAAGCTGCCCTTTATAAGCGGCGTTGAAGCCTGGGTCTCGCGCAACAGGACCCTGTGAACCGTGTCAGGCCAGGAATGGAGCAGCACTAAGCAGGATCTCCTGTGTGCCGTGAGGCAGCCTGGGCCGAGCAGGCTGTAAAGGTAACGTTTGCGGTGCGTTTTTCGACGCAGGATGTGCGGATTAAAATAAAAGCAACAGGCGTCCTGGAGACGCCTGTCTTTTTTTGTTACAGAGACTTAATGAAATCTTATTTTGAATCTGTTTTCAAAGGAACAAAACGGAAAGCGGTGCAGTCGACCAGTCCGCGGTCTGTCAGGCGCAGCTCCGGAAGGCAGGCCAGAGGGATGAGAGCCATGGTCATAAAGGGCGAGGGCATGGAACAGCCGATCTGCCTCCAGGCATTTTCCAGTTTTTCTACCATCCGGCTCATTTCTTCGGCAGACAGATCATTCATCAGTCCGGCGATGGGAAGGGCGACCGTGCCAAGGACCTTGCCGTTCTGCACTGCCGTCATGCCGCCGCCGCATTGGATGAGCGTGTTGGCGGCCAGTGCCATATCGTCATCATTTGTTCCGATGACCAGAAGGTTATGGGCGTCGTGCGCGACGGTAGATGCCATGGCGCCGCAGGTGATCCCAAATCCTCTGACAAATCCGAAGCCTTTCTTTCCAGTGTTGTGATGGCGCTCAAAAACAACTGTCTTCAGTACATCCTGGGCAGGATCTGACTCCAGGAATCCCTTTGAAGACCGCAGGACGGCATGCCTTTCGAGGGATCCGACTTTCGCCGGAATCACTTCTATCACACGGACCGTTTCTTCTGACTTGTCCGCGGGAATCCTGAACGTATCTTTTGTGATCGTTTCTCCTATGTGCATCGAGTGGGTTGCCCAGTCAGGATAGGCGTAAGGGGGCATATCCTTCAGCATCACACCGTTTTCCGCGGTAAGTTCGCCGTCGATCCACACTTTGGTGACATTGAGATCTGTCAGATTGTCAATGAGCACCAGGTCCGCGCATTTTCCGGGAGCGACACTTCCAAGGTCATGATCCATCTGAAAACACTGGGCACAGTTGATCGTGACCATCTGGATTGCCGTGATGGCATCGATTCCCTCCTCTGCGGCACGCCGGACAATATGATCAAGATGTCCCTGGGACAGCAGCGTGTGAGGATGCGCGTCGTCAGAAACCAATACGGCGAAACGGGTGTCGATCTGATGTTCGGTTATACATCTGGCAACTTCTTTCAGATCATGCCAGGCAGAGCCTTCGCGGAGCATGGCATACATGCCGAGGCGCATTTTCGCCAGCGCGTCTTCCATCCGGGTAGATTCATGGCAGCACCGGACTCCGGAAGCGATGTAGGCGTTCAGTCCTTTTCCTGTTTCGGGAAGGGAATAATGGCCTGTGACAATTTTTCCTGCTTTCAGAGTCGCGCCGATGATGTCATGGGCATGATCGGATGAGGAAAGAACACCGGGAAAATTCATCATTTCTCCCAGTCCTACACAGGCTTTCCAGTTCATGGTTTCAGCTATCTGTTCCGGTCCGATCGAAGAGCCGGTATCTTCAAAGCCGGGAACGGCAGGAACACAGGAAGGCGTTGTGAGCATGGCTTTCAGAGGAGTTCTCGAAGCGTCTTCCAGCATACATTTCACACCATCAAGTCCAAGCACATTGCATATTTCGTGAGGATCCATATAAATTCCCACTGTGCCATGGGGGATCACTGCCCGGGCATACTCCCCGACGCTCATCATGGAAGATTCAACGTGAATATGGCCGTCAAGAAAACCGGGCGCAAGATATTGCCCTGCAGCATCGACCACCTCGGTGGCTTCTCCGACGCAGTGGTCCGCATTTCCGACCAGGGCAATACGGCCGCAGGATACGGCTACAGAAATATCCTCCATAATTTCATGGGTGCAGACATTTACGAGATTTGCGTGGGTGATCACAAGATCTGCCGGCTGAAATCCGCCGGCTACGGCGGACAGCGTCCGGCTGGCTTCCCAGAGTGGTGTCCTGCAAAAAGTATTGATCATAAAACGCCTCCTTGACAAGTGTATTTAGTGTCTGCTGATTAACCATAAACGCTTGATTTTACTGCTTTTCCAGTGGGTTTCTGGTAAAATAATTGCAAGGGTATTTCAATACCTGCTTGA
>CAJFHG010000015.1 GCA_904379015.1 Candidatus Paralachnospira caecorum
CAGTAGTCACCGATTATTATCTGTAGTTATAATACTACTTTTTTCAAATAAGGGTGGTTTTGATTTTTTTGTTGGGTTGCGGACGTAGTCTGCGGTATGCTATAATCCGGTTGTCGTTATCGATTGTTGCAATCGATTGTTATAAGCGGTTTCTGCAACCGATTGTATTATCCGGTAGTAACAACCGGTCAAGAGTTTTTTTAAAAAAACACATTTTTTTCACTTTTACGGACAGGAGGAATCCACATGTACACCATGATGCAGGTCTGCAGAGAAACCGATATGACCTACCAGACACTGAAATATTACTGCAATGAAGGGCTCGTCCCCAATGTAAAGCGCGACGGGAACAACCGGCGCGTGTTTGACGAACGGGATGTGAAATGGATCAAAGATCTTGTGTGCCTGAAGAAATGCGGCATGAGCATCCAGGAAATGAAAGAATATCTGGATCTCTGCCTCAAGGGCGAATCCACCATTCCCCAGCGGAAAGAAATGCTTACAAAAAAACAGGAGGCGCTGAGAGCTTCCATTCAGGAACTGGAAGACAGCGTCTCTTATATTGACTGGAAACAGAATTTTTACGATGATGTCCTGTCCGGCCGGCGCCCTTATGTGAGCAACCTGATCCCGACGGAAAACTGACCGGGACAGATGTTCGGCGGCGGACAGCGTCCCCGGCCGGACTGCCTGTCAGAAAACAGCCATGGCCACCGTGCCCGCCGTCAGAAGAATCAGCCCCGCCAGCGCCCTGGGCTTCAGCTTTTCTCCAAACACGAAATAGGAGAAGGCCACGGTGACAAGGACACTCAGCTTATCCACAGGCGCGACCGCGCTGGCCGGCCCTTCCTGGAGCGCCCTGTAATAACAGAGCCAGGAGGCTCCTGTGGCGACACCGGAGCAGCAGATAAAGGCCAGCTCCTTTTTGTCGATCTTCGTGACCTCCTTCTGTTTGCCGGTCACAAAGACCATGATCCAGGCCATGACCAGGACCACCCCTGTACGGATGGCCGTTCCCAGATTGGATTCCACGCCGGATATTCCGATCTTGCCGAGAATGGCAGTCAGGCTGGCAAAAAAAGCCGATCCGAAGGCATACACCATCCATCTGCCTTTTCCGGACTTTCTTCCCTGCACATCTTTCTTTTCAATCATCAGAAAAATCCCCGCAGCAATGGCCAGCACCGCCGCGGCCTTCGGAATACTGATCCCCTCCTGCAGGAAAATCATGGCCAGCACAATGGTCAGCACTGTGCTGGATTTGTCGATGGGAACCACCTTATTGATATCCCCCAGCTGAAGAGCGCGGAAATAGCAGAGCCAGGAGGCTCCTGTGGCCGCTCCGGAAAGGATCAGGAACAGCAGGGTCTTCCCGTCTATGGAGGAAATCTGATCGGCCGATCCCACGATCCACACGATCAGCCAGGCAAAGATCAGCACCACCACCGTTCTCACCGCTGTAGCCACAGTAGAATCCGTCTTTCTGATCCCGCATTTGGCCAGAATCGAAGTCACGCCCGCGAAAAACGCCGAGCCCGCCGCATAAAGAATCCACATCTTTTATTCCTTCTTTCTTTTATCCGTTCAGCCTGTATCCCGCGCCCCACACTGTCTCAATGATCTTCGGATTTCTCGCGTCCTCCTCGATCTTTTCCCGGAGACGGTTGATATGGACAGACACGGTGGCCGCATCGGACACATACTCATAACCCCATATTTTTTCAAACAGTTCTTCCTTTGAAAACACAATGTTGGGATTTTCGGCCAGAAAGCGCAGCAGCTCAAACTCCCGGTTCGGGAGCTTCAGCTCGGCGCCCTTTTTCCACACCTTCCAGGTCTTCGGTTCGATCACCAGATCCTGGACCGTGATGGTTCCGTCCTCCCGTTCATTTCTGCCTGCCGTCAGCCTCGCATAGCGTTTCAGATGGGAACGCACCCGCGCCGCCAGCTGGGACGGATCAAAGGGCTTCGTAATATAATCGTCCGCCCCCAGGCCAAGGCCCCGGATCACATCCACCGCCTCTGCCCGCGCCGTCACCATGAGAATGGGGATATCAATCTCATCCCGCACTGTGCGGCATATCTCATAGCCGCTGCTCTCCAGATAATCCCGCTCCAGTTCAGCGATCTTCCTGTCATCCTCCGCAATCAGAATCTTTTCCATGGCTGTGCCTCCTGCCGCGCCGTTTATCCGGACAGGGGAAAATACAGGCTGACCTTCAGGCCGCCGTCATTTTCCGCCTTCACTGTCCCGTGATGGCGCTCCATAATGTAACGGACCACATACAGTCCCACTCCGCTGCCCTGTTCCTGCCGTGCCTCATCGCACCGGTAGAACCGTTCAAAAATCTTTTCCAGCTTTTCTTCCGGCACACCCTTACCATTATCTCTCCATATCCAGCAGAATATGCGGATCTGCCTTCCGGATGGACACCTCCACCTGCACCGGGCTGACCCGGACGTATTTCAGGCTGTTTTCCAGAAGATTGTCAAAGACGCGCTTTACCTGGTCCACGTCCATGGAAATCTCCGGCAGAAGATCCGGCCCTGTCCGCAGCCGGATCTGCAGTCGGTCCCGGGAATACGCTGCCTCCTTCTGGGCCACATAAGCCGCCGTGTATTCCGCCAGATCCGCCTTCACCATATGAAATGGCATCTGCCCGCTCTCCATGCGGGAAAAATCAAACAGCTTCTGCAGCAGTACATTCATCTCCTCCGTGGACTCATAGGCAGTCTTCAGATAGGCCCGCTTCTTTTCCTCCGTATCCGCGATCCCGTCCAGAACGCCTTTGATATACCCCTGAACAGAGGTCAGCGGCGTGCGCAGATCATGGGAAATTCCCGTCACCATGTCGGTCCGGGCCTGCTCGGTCCTGGCCCTCTGCTCCCGGTCCGCCAAGATCGTATGCTGCATATCGTTGAAGGCCCGGCAGACATGCTCAAATTCTTCCTCGCCCTGATAATCGATCTCTTCGCTGAGATCGCCGTTCCGGATCCGCTCCGCTCCCTCCGCCAGAAGCTCCACCGGTTCCATGACGACCCGGTTCATCCTCCGGGTAAAGAAAGAAGACAGAAGCAGAAGCACGATGATGGCGCTGCTTCCCGCCAGCACAACCGCCAGGAGAAGAAGGGAGAAGGACCGGTTCACAAACGACATGACCCAGTCTTTGACCGCCTGCCCGGCATCCTCCCCGCTCCGCTCTCCGCCGTCCTGCTCCGCCGTTCCTCCGCCGACGCCGATCCCGCCCGCGATTTTTTCCGTGAGATCATTGTCCAGTCCCAGAACAGCCGTGATCACATCATGAACTGTGAATTCCAGCGAAAGGGCCAGGAAATCCCGCTGTTCTGAAAAGACCAGCACGGTCCCGGACAGGGGCGTATCGATCTTCGATACGGAATACTGCCCGGCCATATAATCCAGGATCCCCGACGGCGTATAAAGCCGGAGCACGCCGTCGGGCACCAGATACACGCAGGGATTTTCCGTTTTTGGCATCCTGATCCTTTCATCTGTAAACCGCCAGGCAATCAAACAGGGAATCCCCGTCCCGCCGTCTCCGGGCAGAGCCAGCCTCCGGACCTCATTCTGCAGATCCCGCAGCACTGCATCCATTTTCCTCACCACACCCGTCTGCTGATCCTGTCCCGTTACTGTTCCTCCAGCACCCTGTGGATATGCAGGGCCAGATACAGCCGCTCCTGGCTTGTCAGTCTCTGGCCGAACTTATCCTTCACATAAATCTGGATCTTGTCCACACACTCAAATTCCTTCTGACAGACAGGCGCGATCTGGTCATACAAAAGACTGGATTTTTCGTCCGGCAGCTGGCTGTTGCCGACCAGCCGCTGCACAAACAGCTGCACATGAGTCACATACCGGGAATAAGAGGTGCTGTCTTCATTGTAGGTGATGCTGAAGCTGTATTTTACAATATCCAGAATATCATTGACCGTGCCCGCGATCAGCAGATTCTGACGGTTATACGGATGATCATACTGGGCATTGATAAAGTGGAAGGCGATATTCCCCGCCTCATCCAGGGGCACCTCCATGCCAAGCTGCGCGCTCATCAGGGAAACCGCGTACTCTCCCACCTGAAACTCATTGGGATTGAACTTTTTCATCTCCAGCGTGTAGAAATTCTGCAGAACGATCCCGTCCTGAATCCGCCGCGCCGCAAAGGACAGATGGTCCGTCAGCGAAAGGTAGATGTGATCCATCAGCTTCATGCCGAAGTTCTCAATGGCATAATCGATCACCGACTTCGCCAGTTCAAAATAAACCACATCTGTCTCGGCCGCAAGGCGGACGATATTTCTGGAAACCTCTTTGTCCTTCAGGACAAAAACCTTTTCAATCTCACTCTCCCGAAACTGATACCCGATGGATTTGTGGTAACCGATTCCCTTTCCCATGAGAATGGTCTCCTGGCCCGCGTTATCCAGGGCAAGCACCAGAGAATTGTTCAGCACCTTGACTACACGCATGTTATCACAAGCTCTCCCCGTTCGTCTTAATTACATTCTGATACCAGTAAAAGCTGTCTTTTCTGATCCGTCCCAGATCCTTCAGGTCAAAATCGTCTCTGTTGATGTAAATAAATCCGTAGCGCTTCCGGAAGCCCTGATGGGAGCTCAGAAGATCCATCACCGACCAGGGGCAGTAGCCCATCATCTCAACGCCGTCCTCGATGGCGTCGCCGATGGCCTGGATATGGCTGCGCAGGTAGTTGATCCGGTAATCGTCATGGACCTTTCCGTCCGCCGTCAGCTCGTCCGCCATGCCCAGTCCGTTCTCTGTGACGATCATCGGCAGATGGTAGCGGCGGTAATATTCATTCAGTACGATCCTGAGTCCCATGGGATCGATCTGGGCGCCGTACTCGCTGGCCTTCAGGTTTTCATTTTTCTCATCCCGGCAGTAGCCGTACTGGTCAAAATCCACCTCGTTGCCGCGGAATACCCTGGAACCCACAGGATGCTCCTCATCCGCCGGCAGGTAGCTGGCACAGAGGGTCCGGTAATAATTCAGGGCAATGTAATCAATCCTGGCGCTCTTTAAGATCTCTTTGTCGCCTTCCTCCATCTTCGGGACAATGTTGCGCTCCTTCAGATAGCGCATATAATAGCCAGGGTATTCTCCGTTGATATGCATTTCCAGGCAGTAATTGGTCTTGAACCAGTCGTTCATCTTCGCCGCCCAGACATCCTCCGGCTTGTTGGTCAGCGGATAGGTGCAGGTGGAGGATACGGCCGGAGCCGCCTTTCCGCCCTCTACCAGCTCATGGCAGGCGTTGACCGCCAGCGCATGGCCCAGGAACATATGATAATCCATCTGCGCCCGCATCCGGTCTGCCTTCCAGTCGTCATCCGTATAAATATTCATGCGGTTGTTGACCCGGACCATCAGGTTCTGTTCATTGATCATCTGCCAGTATTTGACCCGGTCTCCGAAGGCCTGATAGCAGACTCTGGCATAGCGCTCAAAGGCGTACGCACAGTCTCTGCATTCCCAGCCATTGTATTTTTCCACCAGCGCGTAGGGCAGGTCAAAGTGATACAGCGTCACCAGGGGCTGGATGCCCTGCTCGATGAGATAATCGATCACCTGATTATAGAAATCGATGCCCTTCTGGTTCACCTCACCGTCTCCGTCCGGAATAATGCGGGCCCAGGACAGGGAAAAACGATACGCCTTCATGCCCATCTCCTTCATCAGGTCGATGTCCTCTTTCCAGTGATGATAGAAATCGCTGGCCACCTTGCTGTCCGCCTGTTTGTCAGAATGCTTGAAGGAATTATAATCTGCCACAGTCATGCCTTTTCCGTCCTCATTCCAGCCGCCCTCGATCTGGAACGCGGAGGAAGAAGCTCCCCAAAGAAAATGATTGGGAAAATGATAGCTCATATCCTGCTCTCCTTTTTTATATGGACATCCGCGCATGAGAATCTCTCACGCGCGGACATTGTCATAAGCCTGTTTTGTCAGCGCTGTTATTTCACGGCCCTGATCACGGTCCGGCTCAGGTCTGCATGTTCCGTGGGCACGCCCACCACATCGGCGAAATCCTCCGTATTGGAGATGATCACAATGACCGTGGTATCGTGACCCGCCGCCTTGATCTTGTCAATATCGAAGGAAACGATCGGAGTTCCCTTCTTGATGGTATCTCCCTCATTGACATGCTTTGTAAAGCCGTCTCCGTTCATGGCCACCGTATCCATTCCGATATGGATCAGGATCTCTGTGCCGTCCTCCAGCTTCAGTCCGATGGCGTGGAGCGTGGGATACAGTACGGACACCGTACAGTCCGCGGGAGCCACAACCTCTCCCTTTGTGGGGAGAACCGCGATGCCCTTTCCCAGCGCGCCTGAAGAAAATACTTCATCCTGTACCTCCTCCAGGGGATAAGCCTTGCCCTCTACGGGAGAAGCAATGTCAACCTTTTCGCCTGTATGCGCGGATACAGATGCTGCGGGAGCCGCCGCTCCGCTTTCGATGGCCTTTGTGTCCGCCGCACCGGCGTCCACATCGTCAAATCCCACAAAATAAGTCAGGATCGCGCCTCCGAAGAAGGCCACGCAGATACCGATGATATAGGCCAGGAACTGTCCCAGGCTGGTGCCCTCGCCATAATAAGACATAATGGTCAGGATACCGTTGTTGGCAAATCCGGTGTTCACCGCGCCGCCGATTCCCATGATGCCGCCGCCGATGGCTCCGGCGATAACCGCGCAGATCATGGGTTTTTTCAGACGCAGGTTACATCCGTAGATCGCAGGCTCCGTAATGCCGACCAGCCATGCGGACAGGGAAGCGGACGCCGCCACCTGCTTGAGCTGTTTGCTCTTTGTCTTCAGCATAACGCCCAGCGCCGCGCCTGCCTGAGAGAAGTTCGCGGAACCGGCAAAGCACATCAGCGTGTTCGTACCGGTCATGGCCACGTCGTTGAGACCGATGGGCAGCAGAGCCCGGTGCGCGCCGAAGATCACGCAGACGCCCCACAGACCGCCGACGATGATGCCGCCCAGGATCGGACTGAATCCATAAAGCGCCGTGTACAGCCACTGTACCAGATAACCGACATAGATTCCGACAGGTCCCACCACGACCAGCATAACCGGAACCATGATGATCAGAGAAAGTCCGGGAACCAGGATCAGCTGAAGGATCTCCGGAATGATCTTTTTCAGC
Source organism: Candidatus Paralachnospira caecorum (assembly GCA_904379015.1). Classification (GTDB taxonomy): domain Bacteria; phylum Bacillota; class Clostridia; order Lachnospirales; family Lachnospiraceae; genus Lientehia; species Lientehia caecorum. Next base: position 7,196 of record CAJFHG010000015.1, read on the forward strand.
AGCTTTTCCAGGAAATAGAGCACGATCACACCCAGGATAATGGGAATAACCGACTCAGTATAGGAGAATATACGGCTGGACTCGCCCACCGTGAATTCCATCTTGATGACCGGGAGCCCGAAGATCGTGGACCTCGTCGCCACATCCTGCACCAGCGCGTCGATGGTCGGATGACAGATAAACGCGCCCAGGATCATGGCGATGACCTTGCTGCACTTCAGGGCTGTCGCTGTCGTATAGGCCAGGAAAATCGGCATGAAATAAAAGATGATATTGCTGGCCGTGTTCATGATCACATAGGTACTGTTCTCCGTGTCAAATCCGGGAACCCTCGCCGCCACCGCGAGAAGGCCCTTGATCAGGCCGGCCGCTGCGATGGCCGGAACCAGCGGAGTAAAGATCTCCGTGATCTTCTGCAGGATCAGATTTCCAAAGCTCTGCTTCTGCTTCGGAATCTCCACATCGTCAGAGGAAGCCGCCGCCACATTGTCTCCCAGGATCGCGACGGCCGCGTCGTAAATCTTTGTCACCTTCGCGCCGCAGACCACCTGGAACTGTCCGCCGGATACCACAACAGAAATCACACCCTCCAGATGCTCCACCACATCCTTCTTCGCCTTGCTTTCATCCTTCAGGATAAAGCGCAGACGCGTAAAACAGTGGGTAACCTGTTTTATATTTGCTTTTCCGCCCACATTATCGATAATGTCCTGGGCAACCTTGTTATAATTCATCGCTCGTCTCTCCTTCTCCATTATATCATAACATAATGAATATGCTGCGTCACACCCGGCCGGGATGTATCCTGAAAGACAGATGCATCTGAAAATGCCATGAAAAAAAGACCCAACAGAAATGAAACCAATCCAGGGGCCACTGTATCGTCATAGTCCCTTCATCTTCATTTCCATCCGATCTTGCCTGCATGACCAGTAACACGTCGTCTGTGAAACCGCTATGTATCTGTCTTTCAATCTGATACCACCTTATCACAAAACGTTTCCGGCTGCAATAGTTTCTTAATTTTTTATGAATATTCTATAAAATCAATCGTCCTTTTTGTGCAGTTTGATGAATTCAGAAGATGAAGGGATTTCTATTTTATCATTTTTTTCTGTCCGGCGGGACTTCCTTCTTTCCCGCCTCAGGCATGCCTGCCTCTATTCCCCCAGCTCCCGCACCGCTTCTGTTGGACTTTCCGACAGCAGCCGGTTCAGGAAGACCTGATACAGGAGAATCGAAAAGGCGAACACCAGCACGCAGACCAGAATGTGTACAGGCCAGGAATAGCCCGAAAACATCAGTTTCCAGCAGACCAGGAGCCGTTCCCATATCCCGGAATATCTGTAGGGATTCAGCGCCGCGATGGCCTCTCTGTGCCGGAGAACCGCCGCCAGGATCAGTCCCAGATGGCTCAGCGCCAGCGCGGCGGCTCCGTTGACCATTCCCCGGACCGCGTAAACCTGCCGCACCTCCCGCTTCCGGATCCCCAGCGCCTGCAGGATCCCCAGCTTCCGTCTGTCCTCCCGGAGCCTCATACCTGTCGACTGCACCAGAAAACACAGCATCACGAATCCGATCCCGATGCCGGCTGTAACGCAGCGGACCGTCTGATCCAGAGCCTCCTCATATTCCGTTTTCCACTCTTCATAGTCTCCGTTCAGATAAAGCCCTCTGCTCCCGGTCAGCCCCTGAAGGCTTCCCCAGGTACTGCCGTCCATGTCACGGCTGCCCTTTAAGGAGACGGTATCATAGAGAGATTCCTCCTGCGGGCCTGACTGGAAGGAAACACTCTGTCCGTACTCCTCCTGCAGCTCCCGCCAGGCTGCCCGCATCTGGTTCACAAAGTTATGACTGCCGATCACGCAGAACGCCCCCAGCCCTTCCGGATCCCATCTGAGGCCTGCTTCCTCCGGAAGATACCGGACAATCCCGCCGACCTTTACATGAAACTCCCGGACACCCGAATATAAAAAGCCGGAGTCATCCGCCTGCGCCGCCTCAGCTGTCTGACCCGCAGCCGGCTCCTGCAGCCTGACCTGTATGGTCAGCTCCTCCCCGGCCTCCAGAGTATCGTCCGTCAGGAAGAAGGAATCCAGCAGCGGATCATTGTTGTACTCAATCTTGCTTTCTCCGACTTCCACTCCCCGGACATCACGGATCCGGTATCCGGGCAGGTAAAGGAGTACCTCCTCCCCGGCCGCAAACGCTTCCCGGTCAAAACGCCCCTCCGTCACCATCCCGGCAGCTTCTTCCACATTCTCATCCCAGTCTGTATAAATGCCCACCGTATTGGCCAGCGCCCAGTCCCCGTCCTTCAGATCGGCGCGTCCGGCATCATAGGGCCGGTCATTCCACTGCTTCCGCAGCGGCTCAAGGCTGCTGTCCGCCAATCCGTCATAGGAAAGGTAAAGACCGCTTCCTCCCATGCCGCTCTGTTCCGTATGACAGGCGCCGATCCCCGGGAGCTGCGACAGCTCCTCCAGCAGCGCCAGATTCCTGCTCTCCTCTGAATAGGGGACATCTGCCCTGCTGCCGATGTTAAAAACGGGAACGCCGCTGTCTGAGAGACAGGGATAAAGACTCTGTCCGGCCAGATAAATACTGATCAGAGAAACACCTGCCAGGATCGTAAGCAGAAGTACGGTCCCCAGGCGGAACAGGCCGCCGCTCTTCGCTGCGATCAGATTCCGATTTCTGTGCTTCTTCCCGGGACCAAGGGGCGCGATCCGGTGCACCTTCGGGGAAAATTCACCTCTCAGCGGGATCCTGGCGCCCTGCCGCACAGGAAAGAGAGCGCTCAGACAGACCACTGCGCAGCCCAGAAGAATTCCGGCAGCCATAAGGGGCAGATCCAAATGGAACCAGATCCTGCCTGTTCCGCCGGATCCGGCAAGCCACAAGACTCCGGCGGTGATTCCGATTCCGGCCGCGGTCCCGATGAGGACTGCCTTCCAGAGCATCAGGAACAGCTCCCTCAGAAAAAGGCCCGCCACCTGACGGTCCGTGGCGCCGATGGCTTTCATCAGGCTCACCTGACGGCTCCGCCTCCTGACCTGCCCGGCGCTGATCTGGATCACCGCCAGAAATGAAATCAGGAATACGATCAGCAGCACTGCGTAAACAAAGCTGTAGTCTGTTCTGCCGTAAAAATCATATGCCAGATTGTTGTAGGCAAAGTGCGCGGTCTCTTCCATGGACATTTCGGAAATGCCGTATATCTCAATGGTGTCGCTGACCGTTCCGTTTATATCCGTAAAAACATTCCAGGAAGCCTCCCAGGGAAGCGCCTCCAGCGAATCCTCAGATACTGCCGCTGAGACTATGGGATAACCCTTTTTATTCCATCCGCCCCCGTAGGAATCCAGGATTCCGCTCAGGGTGCAGGTTATCTTTTCCACCTGCCAGTCTCCTCCCGCGACGTAAAGCGTGATCGGATCTCCTGTCTTCTGATCCTGGCCCAGAACGGACAGAAGCTCCTCTGTCATGGCAATTTCCCCGGTCTTCTCCGGCATGCGCCCCTCCTTCAGACGGACGCGTCCCAGCTCCGCGGCGCCCTCATCCAGGGTTCCAAGTACGCCCGCCGAACCAAAATAATCGCTGACATCCGCCTCCTCCTCCGGCGAAAGCCACATCACGCTTCTGATCTTATCCTCCAGCGAATATTCGTCCGGCGGCAGAATGGTCATCTCCATTCCCATTTCTTCAGCCGCAGCCCGGTTTGCCTCCATCTCGGCCTCAAACTGGCGGTTCAGCTCGGCCATCCGTTCTTCAAAATCAGGAGCCAGCACGGTTCCCGCCACCCGGCTGATGCCGCTCCTGACAGTGGCGGGATTCTCCGCAAACGCTTCCGCCTGTTCCCTGCTTCCGTCATAAAAAGCCGCCTTCCATTCCCCGAACGTCTCAAACCTCTGCTCCTCTCTGGTTTTCCGGGAAATACTGAACCAGGTAATTCCCGCGGCGATCAGGAAAAACAGAAAACAGAGCACCCAAAAAAGCGCTCTGTTTTCCTTCTTTCGTCCTCGTTCACTGAGATGTGCGATTTTCCATAAACTCTGCTTCATCGTTTCCCCTCCCTTCCTAAACAGAACGATCCTGATTTTATGGTAGCACATGGCCGTTCTGTTTACACGTGACTTTTTCGTAACACTTCAGGAGGGAAGCCGGTCCGTCGCGTGAATACTCTCCGCGCACGCTTTCAGCTGCCCGATCACCTCCTCCGGATCGGCAATCTCCTTTTTATACTTCAGCTGGTGCTCCAGACTGGCCCAAAAATCCATGGCAATGGTCCGGATCTGCGCCTCCACCTTCAGGTTCTTCTTCTGGTCCGCGAAAAACACCGGAACCTGTACGATCAGGTGGAGACTGCGGTATCCGTTGGGTTTCGGCGAAGCGATATAGTCTTTCCGGGCAACCAGCGTGACATCGTCCTGTTTCAGAAGCGCATCGGCAATCCTGTAAATATCGTCCACATAAGAACAGATGACCCGCACACCGGCCACATCATTGATATGCGCCTCAATGCTGTCCGTCGAAAACGGCAGATTCTGCCGGCTCAGCTTCTCCGCGATGCTGCCGCTTCTTTTCAGCCTGGTGGTCACCGCGCTGATGGGATTGCGCTGATAACGGATCTTAAATTCTGTATTCAGGATTTCAAATTTTGTCCTGACGGTCTTCATGGCGCAGGTATACATCATCATGAGCTCCTGGAGCTCATCATATTTCTCTTTTTCGTTTGAAATTTGTTAAATTACCGGCGGTTCCATCCAAGGGAAAAGCCCATGCAGCAGCTGCACAGGCCTCCAAACGTTTTTTATCTGCCCTCTTCCGGTGAACCGGTTCCATCATTGGCAGCCGTTCTGCACCCTCTGCAGGCAGCGCATCCGCCTCCATGGGACTGGGACCAGAGCCGGTCCGCCACCGGCGCCCACTTCTCCGCGGTCTCCACGCATTTGTCAGAAAACTCCTTTGCCGTTTCCAGATTCTGATAATCGGTACTTCTGGCATGACTCTTCTCCACGATCTCTGTCAGGCGGCCGGGATTGTCCAGCACCGGGCAGGGACGCAGCATATTCTCATTCCAGGGCTGGTTGTCATGATATCCCATGAACAGCGGAGACTGGTACGCCTCCAGAAGCGTCTTCTCCCGGATATTGGAATCAGAGTAATGGATAAAGGCACACGGCTCAATGTCGCCGTTGGCATTGATATGGCAGTATTTGCGGCCTCCCGCGATGCAGCCTCCCACATATTCTCCGTCGTTCCAGAAATCCACGGTAAAAATGGGTTTTGTCTGCCGGTATTCCCGGATCTTGTGGTACATCATCTCCCGCTGCGCGGCTGTCGCCATCAGCTCCGGCACCGCCGCCTTTCCCACCGGCATATATGTAAAAAACCAGGCGAACTTGGCGCCCATGTCGATCATCTGATCAAAATATTCCTCGCTGCCGATGACTTCCGCGTTGGCTGAAGTATAGCAGCAGGAAATGCCGAAGGGCAGTTTATGTTTCTTCAGAATATTCATGGCGCAGATGATCTTCTGATACGTCCCGTCTCCGCGCCGGGAATCTGTCGCCTCCTCAAATCCCTCAATGCTGATGGCCGGCACAAAATTCTTTACCCGCAGCATCTCCTGGGCAAACGCCTCGTCAATGAGCGTTCCGTTGGTGAAAGTGGAAAAAACGCAGTCCGGATGCGCCTCGCACAGACGGATGATATCCTTCTTCCGCACCAGAGGCTCGCCGCCGGTGAACAGATACACATAAGTCCCCATTTCCACGCCCTGGCTGATGATGCTGTCCATCTCTTCATACGTCAGATTCATATGATTTCCGTATTCCGCCGCCCAGCATCCGGTACATTTCAGATTGCAGGCGCTGGTGGGATCCAGAAGAATGGCCCAGGGTATGTTGCAGTGATACTGTTCTCTGTATTCCTTCTGTCTCTGGTAGCCCAGCAGACAGCCGTTGATGATAAAATTCTCGAAAAAACGGTTGCGGACGCCGGGATCAATGTCCTCCCAGAGACTCATGGCCAGCTTGTGCCAGTTATTCTCCTTGTCCATCACGACTTCCCGGATCAGCTCTCTCTGTGTTTTCAGGGTGTCTTTCCGGTCAAACCGGTCAAACCAGTCCAGAAGCTTCGGCAGGTTCTTCTCCGGGTCCTTGTCCAGATAAGAAAGTGCCTGTTTTACCGCAAACGCACCTACAGTTTCTTTCATCGCCATAACTTCAATTTCCTTTCCTTTTGTATTTTATATATGAATTCTCGGCTGTCGGCAGAAAAGCACCGGGTTTTTAAAAACCACAGAATCTTTCTTCCCGCTGCCGCCATCTTCCCTTTCATCCGATTCCTGTTCTCCTTTTTCATACTCCGGCCGCAAAGCCTTTTTCGTCCTCTTTCATGGAACTATGACATTAATTTAACAGGACCGTTTTTCTCTTTTGTTGCCGTTATGTTTCTTTTTTGTTAAATCCCCTGCCGTTTCCATCCCGCAGCAGCGCGATAAAAATGCCCTCTGAGAAAAAGGTGAATTTTTCTCAGAGGGCATCCTCTCAGGTTTGATGTTTCTTTATTTGGCAGCTTCCTCACAGTCAAGGCGCTCGATTTTGAAGATGACAGGTCTTGTCCCGTCGTTGCAGCAGGCGATCATAACCCGGTCATCCTTTGTCCAGCCATGCATAATGCTTCCGCCCTGAAGCGCGGTATAAATGTATCTGCTGATGGCGTCCCATGCCTCCGCGCAGAACGGAACTCCCCTGCTTCCGCAATGGGCCGTTCCGGGAGACTGCAGGCAGCCTTCGTCCGGTGTGCCCGATTTGACCAGGGTTCCCTCACCGCAGTGCCAGTAATCGTCCCGCTCATCGTTGCGATAGAAAATAAACTCGTCTCCCACATAATAACAGGGACATTTTCCGCTGTCCGGCACGGCGCAGTACTGCGCCTGGAGCTCCGGATACAGTTTTTTATCCAGTACCGTTACTTTGCATCTGTATTCCATAATTCCTCATTCCTCCAATCCTGAATCTGATCCTGAACCGTTTTCATGTTTTCTTCCGTGTCAGAATGATCCCGGCAATCGCCGCCGCGAGGATGAACGGCGCCAGCCTGACAAACAGCCACTCAAACAGATGAAATGCCGCTCCCGCGACAGCAGTCTCCGGATCGCTGTAATCCCAGCCCAGATAAGGGCTGTTCAGCGCGATCAGGACCGCGGCTGCCGCCGTTATGGCCAGGCACAGCGTGATCAGCAGACCGCGAAGTATTTTCCGCCTCGTGTCCTTCCTCCGCGCAAGCTGCAGGTTGATGATCTCCAGCTTTTCGGAAATGGATTTCAGACTGTCTGCTTCCGGTTTGACAAGTGTTTCTCCGAGCAGAACACTGACAGGAGTCTCAAGCGCTTCCGATATGGAAATCAGCATATCAGAATCCGGGACCGACAGGCCCTGCTCCCATTTAGAAATCGTCTGCCGCACCACATTCAGCCGGACGGCCAGCTCCGCCTGTGAAAGTCCCTTTGACTTTCTGACTGCTTTTATGTTTTCACTCAGCATCGGGATAACCTCCTCTTTCCGTTGTTATCGCCATTGTATGAAAACCGGCCCGTTGCCGCAAGCAACGCATATTAACATGTCACGAACGGGCTGCCTTTTCTGGAAAAGATCCGGCTTTCCCCGCCAGCAGCCGCACGGGGACAGGCCGATGCAGATTCCCGCACACCTGTTTTCCTTCGCCTTCTGACTGGCACCAGTATAACACAGCGGCATTGATTTTGCATCCGTTCATATGCTTTTAATAATGAATCACTACATTCAGCGCCTCCTCCACTTTGCCACGATAAATCGCTGTTCTCATACCGCACCTCTCTGCTTTCTTTTTTCTTCGCTGTAGTACCAGTATTTTACACAGAAAATGTTGTTCCGCTATTTCAATTCTGTTTGAATAACGTTAAAAAGGCTGTCCGTATCGTTGGATCAGCAGTGACAGCATGAAAAGCAGCGTTTCTTCTTTTCCAAATTCAAGGGAACCATTCATTACAGGTTCATGGAGCGGCCGCAAATAACAAGTGATTTCTTCATCACAAATTACAGTCTGCGAATATCTCCGCAAACGAAAAAAGACCCTGAAAGAGGTCAGTCTCTCAAGGTCTGCATTCAGAATAATACGATTTGCTGCCGCTGCGCACGTTCCTGCGCCAAATGACACAGATTTCTTCCGCACCGCAAAACGGTCATCTTAATACAACTTCGCTCCTGCCGGAATCCTGTCATCTACCATCAGCAGGTTCAGAGCTTCCCTGCCGTCATATTCATGCACTGCTGAAATCAGCATACCGCATGAGTCGATTCCCATCATCTTTCTCGGCGGCAGATTTACGATGGCGATGCAGGTCTTTCCAACCAGCTCTTCCGGCTCGTAATACTCATGGATACCGCTTAAAATCACTCTGTCGTTTCCGGTTCCGTCATCAAGAACGAACTTCAGCAGTTTTTCGCTTTTCGTTACTGCTTCGCACGCTTTCACCTTTACAGCCCGGAAATCGGACTTACTGAACGTATCAAAGTCAACCATATCCTCAAAAAGCGGTTCAATCTTTACTTTGGAAAGATCAAGCTTCGCAGTTTCTCCGCATTCCGCAGAGTTCTCGGCCTTCGGCCCTTTATTTCCGGACTTCTCGCCGCCGATGCTCTTCATCGTCGGGAACAGCAGCACATCCCGGATGGCTGCCGAATCGGTCAGCAGCATGCACATCCTGTCAATCCCGTAGCCAATGCCGCCGGTGGGAGGCATACCGATCTCCAGCGCGTTCAGGAAATCTTCATCCGTATGGTTCGCTTCCTCATTTCCCTGGGCGAACTGCTCCTCCTGAGCCGCGAAGCGCTCCCTCTGATCGATGGGATCGTTGAGCTCCGAATAGGCGTTGGCCATCTCCCAGCCGTTCATAAAGAACTCGAAACGCTCCACATAATCGGGATTGTCCGGTTTTTTCTTGGTAAGCGGAGAGATCTCGATGGGATGATCCATCACAAAGGTCGGCTGGATCAGATGCTCCTCCACGAATTCTTCAAAGAACAGATTCAGGATCTCGCCCTTCTGATGCCGCTCCTCATATTCCACATGATGCTCCTTCGCGAGGGCTCTCGCCTGCTCCAGCGTTTCTACTTCATTCCAGTCAATGCCGGTATATTTTTTCACCGCGTCTACCATGGTGATGCGCTCAAAGGGCTTTCCGAGGTCCATCTCCACGCCGTTGTAGGTGATGGTGGTGGTGCCGAGCACCTCCTGCGCCACATAACGGTAAAGATTTTCCGTCAGATCCATCATGCCGTGGTAATCCGTATAAGCCTGATAAAGCTCCATCAGCGTAAATTCCGGATTGTGCCTGGTGTCCAGTCCCTCGTTGCGGAATACCCGCCCGATCTCATAAACCCGCTCCAGACCGCCTACGATCAGCCGCTTCAAATAAAGCTCCAGAGAAATCCGCAGCTTCAGATCCTCATCCAGCGCGTTGAAATGGGTCTCAAAGGGTCTGGCGGCGGCGCCTCCGGCGTTGGCCACCAGCATGGGAGTCTCCACCTCCATAAAGCCCTGGCTGTCCAGATACCTGCGGACCGCGCTGATGATCCTGGAACGCTTGATAAACGTATCCTTTACATCCGGATTCATGATCAGATCCACATATCTCTGGCGGTAGCGCAGATCCGTATTGGTCAGTCCATGGAATTTCTCCGGCAGGATCTGAAGACTCTTGGAAAGCAGCGTGATCTCGGAAGCATGAACAGAGATCTCGCCTGTCTTGGTCTTAAAAACGGTTCCCCGGATTCCCACCAGGTCGCCGATGTCGTATTTCTTAAATTCCTTATACGGTTCTTCACCGATGCTGTCTCTGGCCACATAAGACTGGATCATTCCCTGAAGATCCTGAATGTGGCAGAAAGAAGCCTTCCCCATAACGCGCTTGGACATCATTCTTCCCGCGATGGCAACCTCTTTTCCCTCCAGCTCATCAAACGACTGTTTGATCTCTTCGCTGTGATGGGTCACATCATATTTTGTAATCTGGAAGGGATCCTTTCCCTCCGCCTGAAGCGCCGCCAGCTTTTCCCGGCGCACCTTCAAAAGCTGTCCTAAATCCTGTTCCTGGGTTTTCTTCTGATCTGCCACTGTTTTCCTCTTTTCTCATGCTGCCTGTAGTTTACGGTTCCTTTTCCCTGCCGCGGTTCCGCCCCCGCGCGGCCGCCGCCGTCAGAGACATCCGCGTATTCCGCGCCGCGTCCGGGCTGTCCGCGATGCCTGCGCTGTCCTTTCAGACTGTCTATGACACGCGCTTGATATCCAGCACCTTGTATTCAACCTCGCCTGCCTGTGTCTCCACGACCACGGTCTCGCCGACCCGTTTGCCGAGGAGCGCCTTGCCCACAGGAGACTCATTGGAAATTTTATTCTGAAGGCTGTTGGCCTCTGTGGAACCTACGATTCTGAAATCCATCTCTTCCTCGTACTCCACATCATAGACCTTGACCTCGCATCCGACACTGATCTTGTCAAGCTCAACCTCATCTTCTACTACCACCTCCGCATTTTTCAGAAGCTTCTCCAGCTCCTCAATGCGCAGCTCGATGTCTCTCTGCTCGTCCTTCGCCGCGTCATATTCCGCGTTCTCGGACAGATCACCCTGTTCCCTTGCCTCTTTGATCTTCTGAGCGACTTCTTTTCTTTTTACAGCTTTTAATTCATCCAGTTCGTCTTCATACTTCTTCAGTCCCGCGTAAGTCAGAATGTTTTTCTTTGTTTCCGCCATATTACTCTTTCCTTCCTGTTCCCTTTTTTGATACATTTGCGGTGCGTCCCGCACCCGGGATCCGTTGGATCCCTTTTTTGTTTTGTGTTTGTCTGCTGCCTTTTACTGCCTTCTGCCGCCCCGCAGCTCCCGTATCCGGCGGCCCGGGCTTCCCATTCAGCCCTTATATTATATGATTTCTCTTCTCATTCATACACGTCATTACATTCAACGTATTATATCCTAAAGACATTTCCTTGTCAACTGGCTGGCCACTGCGGCAGGCCGGATTTCCCGTATTTTTTGCGGCCGGCGCGCGTCCCGCTCCGGCTTTTCCTGAGCGGCAGGAACCGACAGGCGCCTCCATGGGCTTCTCCGGTCATTCCGCGGAGGCCAGCCACTCCTTCAGGAGCTGCTCCAGACCGGCATAGGTTTCCACATGATTCACTGCCTCCCGCAGTGCCGACGAATGAGGACATCCGGCCGTATACCAGGCCACATGCTTTCTCATTTCCCGCATTGCCATGGCCTCTCCCTTGAATTCCGCCTGCATGGAGGCGTGCCGCAGGATCATTCCGCAGATTTCTCTGAGGGAAGGCCGTTCCTTTTCCCGCCCTGTTTCCAGATATTCTCTGATCTCTCCGAAAATCCAGGGATTGCCCCGCGCGCCCCGCGCCACCATAACGCCGTCGCATCCGGTCTCCTCCATCATGGCCGCCGCGTCCCGCGCCGTAAAAATGTCCCCGTTTCCGATCACCGGTATGGAGACGGCCTCCTTCACCCGGCGGATGATGTCCCAGTCGGCCTTTCCCGAATAATACTGTTCCCGGGTCCTGCCGTGGACCGCAATGGCCGCCGCGCCCGCGTCCTCCGCAATCTTCGCGATCTCCACCGCGTTGACCGTGTCCTCCGTGAAGCCCTTTCTGATCTTGACCGTAACCGGCTTTTTCACTGCCTTCGCCATGGCCCTTATAATCTGCCCCGCCAGCTTCGGTTCCTTCATCAGGGCAGAACCCTCATGATTGTTGACCACCTTGGGCACAGGACAGCCCATATTAAAATCGATGATGTCATAGGGCCCGGGCTCCAGAAGCGCCGCGATCTCCGCCAGCAGCTCCGGCTCGGATCCGAAAAGCTGAAGAGAAACCGGGCGCTCCTCTTCACGGACATCCAGCAGAAGCCTGCTGTTTTTGTTTTTATAATGCACCGCTTTGGCGCTGACCATCTCCGTGCATACCAGGCCGCAGCCCTGTTCCCGGCAGAGCAAGCGAAAAGGCAGGTCCGTCACACCTGCCATCGGCGCCAGTACAATTGGAGCATCCAGAACCACGCCGCCAATTTCCAGCTTTCTTTTCTCTGTCATTGATTACTCCCGTCGACTCCGTTACGTTACTGTCCGTCCCTGTTCAGATAAAACGTCTTGTAAAACAGCTCCAGGGATTCCAGAAGCTCAGATTTTTCTCTCTGGATCTGCTTGATCTTCAGCACGCTTCCGATCTCGTCAAAAAGATAATCCGCCTCGTCATTTTCCACCCGCAGCTCCAGGTTTCCCTCTTCGCTGAACTCCAGCGTCAGGATCCCGCCCACATCCTCCACATAAAGGACGCAGAGGATCTTGAGCTCCTTCTGAATGCTCTCGGGCAGCATGGAAAATTCATCGTTAAAATAGTATTTCTGTGTGTAGGAGTTGGCTCCGCACAAAACTGTTTTCTCATCCATATCAAACATATCCGTATACGCCCCTGACCGATACCTCGCCCGACTCCACAGTCTTCACTCCGCCGGCGGACGGATCCGCCGGTTTGACCAGAAGCCTGCCCAGGCTGTCGATCCCCAGGGCGGTCCCTTTCCATTCTCTGCCCGGCTCCAGCACGCACACCGTCTCGTTTTTATTGAGCAGGCGCGTCTCGTACTCCGCTCTGAGCGCGGACAGATCTGTTGTTTCCAGAAAAATCCTGTAATATGCCTCAAAGGCCTCCAGAACCCGGGCGACCACCGCCCCGCGCTTGACCCGCTTTCCTGTCTCCAGATACAGAGAGGCGGCGCGGCTGCCGATCTCCTCGGGAAATTCTTCCGTGTTGGCATTGATGCCGATCCCGATCACCACATGGTTGATCAGGTCAGGCTCCGCGCTCATTTCCGTCAGGATCCCGCAGACCTTTTTTCCTCCGGTGACCACATCATTGGGCCATTTGATCCCGGTCTCCAGTCCTGTCGCGGCCCGGATCCCCCGCTCCACCGCCATGGCGGCCACCAGCGTGAGCATGGAGGCCCTGGACGGCGAAAAATCCGGCTTTAAAAGCAAAGTCATCCAGATGCCGGTTCCCGCGGGGGAAGACCAGCCGCGGCCCCTGCGGCCCTTTCCGGCCTCCTGTTCCTCGGCGATCACCAGCGTGCCGTGGCCGGCGCCGGCTTCCGCGAGGCGCTTGGCCTCATTGTTTGTGGAATCCGTTTTTTCCAGGAATATGACCGGATGCCCGGCCCATTCCGTTTTCAGAAGAGAGGACACCTCCTCCGCCGTCACCCTGTCCGGCGACTGCACGAGAAGATATCCTCTGTTCTGAACCGCTTCGATCCTGTATCCTTCTTCCTTCAGCTGCCGGATACATTTCCAGACAGCTGTGCGGGAAACGGACAGCCGCCGGCAGATATCCTGCCCGGACACATAACCCTCCTGCTCCCGCAAAAGCTGCAGTATTTCCGCTTTCAATCTTTTACCTCCAAAGACAGACAGCACTGACCACCGCCAGTATGAGCAGGACCGCTCCCGCCGCGCACAGGCCGATCCCCGCCGCCTTTCTTTTTCCGTTCTTTTTTCCGTAATGCTTTCTCAGCCTGGGCATTGCCAGCAGAAACTGGAACACCGCGGCCAGTATGAAAATCACGGGGAACAGATAGGCGTACCGTTCCGGATTGACAAAAGTAAATACGCCTGTCGCGATCACCGCGATCCCCGCCACCACAGACAGCCCGTCAAACAGGGTCTGCCTTGTATAGGGATTTTTTTTCGTTCTGTTCATATACATCAGTTCCAGTCTCCCAGAGTCGCGACCATGACAGCCTTAATGGTATGCATGCGGTTTTCCGCCTCGTCGAACACCACGGATTTCTCTGATTCAAACACTTCCTCCGTCACCTCATTGCCCTTCACAGCCGGCAGGCAGTGCATGAAGATCGTGCTGTCTTTTCCGGTACGGTCCATCAGAGCCTGGTTCACCTGATAGGGCTTCAGAAGCGCCATGCGTTCTGCTGCCTTGTCTTCCTCGCCCATGGAACACCATACATCCGTATAGATCACATCGGCGCCCTGCACCGCGTCCGTATCTTCTGAGATGGTGATCGTGCTTCCCGCCTCGCGGGCGTAGCCGCGGCACACTTCCGTCAGCGCTTCATCGGGCCATAAAGACTTCGGCGCTATGATGGTGCAGTTGACGCCCATCTTGCCGCAGCCGACCATGAGGCTGTTGGCCATATTGTTGCGCCCGTCGCCGATAAACACGAAATTGAGTCCCTTCAGATGTCCGAAGTTTTCCTCCATGGTCAGAAAATCCGCCAGGATCTGAGTGGGATGATAATCGTCCGTAAGACCGTTCCAGACTACAACGCCGGAGTATTTCGCCAGCGCTTCCACATGGGCATGGAGGAAGCCCCGGAATTCGATCCCGTCAAACATCCTGCCGAGCACTCTGGCCGTATCCTCGACACTTTCCTTTTTGCCCAGCTGAATCTCGCCCTTGCCCAGATATGTAGGAAAGCCGCCCTCGTCATTGGCCGCGACGGTGAAGGCGCATCTTGTCCTGGTGGACGGTTTTTCAAAAATCAGCGCGATGTTTTTCCCTTTCAGCGTATCTCCCGTAATACCCTGTTTCTTTTTCGCTTTCAGATCTGCCGCCAGATCCAGAAGATTCTGGATCTCCTCCGGCGAAAAATCTTTCAGTGTCAGAAAATTCCTGCCCTTCAGGCTCTCCATGATTTTCATCTTTTCCGTAACCTCCGCTTATTCTGTCTGTCCTTCTGTGTCTCCTGTCAGTCCTTTGCCACTTCTACCAGGCTCTTGATCCCGCCTGCGATTCCCTGGATCTCCGAGGGAATGATGATCTTGGTAGCCTGTCCGTCCGCCGCCTTGGCAAAGGCCTCCAGACTCTTCAGCTGCAGAACTGCCTGATCCGCTCCCGCTTCCTTGATGAGACGGATGCCGGCCGCATTGGCCTCCTGCACCTTCAGGATCGCCTGGGCCTGTCCTTCTGCCTCCCGGATGGTCGCTTCCTTCTTTGCCTCCGCTCTGAGGATCGCCGCCTGTTTTTCCGCTTCCGCGTCCAGGATCGCCGATTCCTTTTTGCCCTCTGCCACGAGGATAGTGGATTTTTTCTCGCCCTCTGCCTGCAGGATCTTTTCACGGCGCTCACGCTCCGCCTTCATCTGCTTCTCCATGGAATCCTGGATTTCCTTGGGCGGAATGATGTTCTTCAGCTCTACCCGGTTCACCTTGATCCCCCAGGGGTCCGTGGCAACGTCCAGCTGGGAGCGCATCTTGGTATTGATGAATTCTCTGGAGGTCAGCGTCTGATCCAGCTCCAGCTCGCCGATGATATTTCTCAGGGTGGTGGCCGTCAGGTTTTCAATGGCCATCAGCGGATTCTCCACGCCGTAAGCGTACAGCTTGGGATCTGTGATCTGCATGAACACCACCGTATCGATCTGCATGGTGACGTTGTCTTTTGTGATCACAGGCTGGGGCCTGAAATCGATCACCTGCTCCTTCAGGTTGATCTTCTTCGCCACTCTGTCTATAAAAGGGACCTTAAAATGAAGGCCCACAGACCATGTGCATCTGTATTTTCCCAGCCGTTCCAGCACGACGGCCCTGGCCTGGGGAACAATCTTGATGCAGGACGCGATGATCAGAAGAATCACAACAGCCAGAATCACAACAGCTACGGCTGTCCCCACATTGATACTGCATGTCAAAAAGCTCATTTTCATAATCTCAGCCCTCCGTTTTTTTCACGATCAGTTTTACGCCCCGCACTGCGCAGATCTCACCCATTTCTCCTGGTTCCAGGATCATGTCGTCCTGCACGGCTCTGGCCGTCCATGTCTGACCCAGTATGACAGCGCTCCCTGTTTCCCTGCGGTTGTCGATCCGCTCTGTCACACGGGCCTGCCTGCCGATCAGTCCATCAACATTGGTCTTTTCCGTGTCCTTGTTGATGTACCGCTTCGCCAGCGGTCTGGTAAAAAAGAGAAGCACCAGGGAAACCGCCACAAACAGAATGATCTGCAGCACCAGGCTTCCGCCCGCCACGCAGGCAATAAAAGCCGCCAGCGCGCCTCCCGCGAACCATATGGTCGTCAGACCCAGGGTAAGCGCCTCGATGACCAAAAGGACAACGATACCGATCAGCCAGTATATTGCTGTCATATCCTGCCCTCCTTTCTCCTGTTTCCAGGCTATCAATGTCTTTTATATTCTACCCTATTTTTCTGCGTATTACAAGTAAAAGAATCCCCGCTTTCCGCAGGGATTCTTCTGGACTGCCGGGAACGCGCCGTTGTTCCGGAACGCCCCGTCTGTATTCTGTTTACCGTTTTACCCAGATCTCTCTGTAGCTGACGCCCCAGCTTGTGGCGTGCCCGTGATCTGACACAAACAGATCGATCTGATAGGGATTGCTGTTGGCGAATCCGCCTGTATCTTCTGCCACGTAAACCGCATCCATTCCTTCAATCCGTACCTGAGTTCCGTAGGGGATGATCCAGGGCGCGACCGCGATGGTCCGGCCCTCCGAAGGAACAGCTCCTGAAGCAGTGGTACCGGCCCACTTTCCGTTGCAGCACGCGCCGCCGCAGTAAGCGGTCACTTTGAATTCTCCCAGGGATACCCATCCGGAATCCGCCTGCACCGCCTCAGCAGCCTGAGCGGATGATGTCCCGGACGCCGCAGCCGAAGCAGCCGCTGCCTTCTGCGCTTCCGCTTCCGCCGCTTCCTCAGCCTGTCTTCTGGCTTCCTCCTCCGCGCGGATCTGATCCATGGATTTTGCCTCGCCGAGGCCGTAGGCCGTGGTCGCGTAATCCGCGCAGACATATCCTTCCTCATCTCCGTCGTAAAGGATCTTCACCCATTCTGTGGGAGCTTCGCTCTCCTCAGCGGCCTGATCAGACGCTTCGCTGCTCTGTTCCGCCTCCGGCTGAAGGGTCTCATTTCCGGAAGCCGCCTGAGCCTCCGCATCCTGGCTGTCCGCCTGGATCTCTTCTGTCTCTTCCTGTACAACCTGGTAGGACTCTCCGGCATTCACCACGCCGATCCAGGTGGCATCGATCGACGCGCCGTCTCTTACTCTGACGCCGTCCTCTGTGATCGTCGCCATCCGCACCAATGCTTCCTGTGCGTAGCTCTGCGCCGCTTCACCGGATACGATATACTCATTATGTACCCAGCCCTCCACGCTGCCGGAGGAAATCTTTGTCCATCCGTCCTTTGTCTCCAGAATATCACCGGCGCTTCCGCTCTCCAGGTGCCCCACGATCTCGCTGTCCTCGGAAGGCTCGAGACGGATATTCTGATACGTGTCTACTGTCGTGATCGCCTTGTTCTCCAGCTCAGGAGCAATGGACGGCTCCGTCTGGACTTCGGTTTCCTGTACCTGCTCCTGTCCGTCCGCCGCTGCCGCATTTCTTGTGCTCTGCAGCTGCGCGTCCGACCAGCTTCCGGCCTGTACAGACTGCCCGCTTCTCGCGGTCGTTTTCAGAGCGGCCGCTTCTCTGCTCACAGATGCTCCGGCAATCGTCGCCACCGCTGTCTCCAGCAGGGAAGCGTGACTGCCGTCCTCTGTACTCTTAAGGGATGCTCTTACGAGCTGTCTTACGTTCTCTTCTTTTGAGGTTATCCTGATGTCTTGCTCACCTGCCTGAGAGCTTCCGCTCCGCACCGCCGCAGTCAGGTTCTGTCCGGCAGCCGCATTGACAGGCTCTCCGCAGGAAGTCAGAGTACAAAGCAATGCACCGGCAACAAAGCACGAAACGATGCTTCTTTTTCTGGTTAACATTGTATACCTCCTTGTTTCCTGTTATAACAATCCGGATTTTTATCTGCCAGGTCGTCAAATTATTAAGCCGATATTCCAATTGTTACAACTTTGTTACACCGAACATCATAGCACCATCTTCACGCTTTGTCAACCTTTTCCCACTTCACTCTGTTTTTACGGCTGTTTTCGCACCCCTCCCACCACTTCACTCCCATTTCCCACGAAATCCCTTTTTTGGACATTTTTCCGGCCTCGGAATTGTAAATATTTTGTTACATTCTCCGCAATATATGGGCAATCAAAAAGACCCGCAGGCAATATCTAGTGCCCGGGGTCCTCAGCGTCATATCTGACCCGTTTTGACCTGTTTCTGCTGTTTTCCCGCTGATCCGCGCCTTCTCTGACGGGCCGCCTCGTACATAAAAACAGACGCGGCCACCGCGGCATTCAGAGATTCGACCGCCCCTTTCATCGGAATTTTCACCAGCTCGTCGGCAGCCTCCGCAAGGGTTCTGCTGAGGCCTGCCGCCTCATTTCCGATCAGAAAGGCGCAGCCCTGCTGATAATCCTTTTCATCATAATCCGCTGTCCCCTGCAGATGGGCCGCGAAGGACCGGATCCCATGGCGCCTGCACCGGGCAGGAACTTCCGCCAGATCCTCTGCCGTGACAAAGGGCACGCGGTAAATGGAACCCATGGTGGAGCGGATCACCTTGGGATTGTAGATATCCACTGTATCCCGGCTCATGATCACGCCGGTCACGCCGGCGCCCTCGCCCGCCCGTATGATCGTTCCCAGATTTCCCGGATCCTGCAGATTCTCCAGGATCAGGAGCAGCGCGTTTTCTTTCTTATATAAGTCGCTCTCATTCCAGCTGAGAGCTCGCACCACCGCCAGGATTCCCTGGGGCGTCATGGTGTCCGTCATAGCCCGGAATGCCTGATCCGACACCTCCGTATAGGGAATCCCCAGCCGGCCGAGCTGTTCTTCGCCGCCCTGGCGCAGAAAGGAATCGGATGCGTAGACGGTCTCCCGTCTCTCAGCCGGAGCCTCCAGCACCATTTTGATTCCTTCCACCACGAAACAGCCTTCCTCTCTCCGAAGGCGGGATTTCTTCTGAAGAGCCGCCACGCGCCTGACCTGTCCGCTTTTCTGACTCTCAATTCTCACAAGCATTCCTCTCTCAAAAAGAAATATTTTTGTTTCTTAATCCGCTTTATTATTTACCATCGTAGCAAATCACACTGGCCACATCATAATCTTTCAGCTTTTCGCGCCCTTTAAGGCCGGCCAGCTCCATCAGGAAACAGATCTTGACCACTTCGCCGCCGAGACCCTCCACCAGCTTGATGATCGCCTCGGTGGTTCCGCCTGTGGCGATCAGGTCGTCGATGATCACTACCTTCTCGCCCGGTTTTATGGCGTCCTTGTGCATCTCGATCACAGAGCTGCCGTACTCCAGGTCATACTCAATCTCCACCGTCTCGCAGGGAAGCTTGCCCTTTTTGCGGACAGGCACAAAGCCCTTGTGCAGATTGTAAGCCACCGGGACTCCGAAAATAAAGCCTCTGGATTCCGGCCCCACCACTGTATCGAACTCCACGCCCTCCAGACTCTCCTGGATCTTGTCGATGGCCAGACGCAGGCCGTCCGCGTCCTGCAGGATGGAAGTCACATCCCGGAAGATGATTCCCGGTTCCGGGAAATCCGGTATGCTCCTGACATATTCTTCTATTTTTTTCATGTTCGCCCTCCTTGTGGTCTTCTTCTGTTCTTTTTGGTCTTGTTTTGTCTTTTCAGGTTTCCGCCGCTCTCCCGCTCCGGAGCACCGGGCAGGCAGCCGACACCCCTATTATAAGCTCCCGCTTTCCCGTTGGCAACTGATAATCACCATCTGAAGGCTTCTTTTCCCCATATATTCATTGATATCGGGATAATAAACCACGCTGATCCGGTCTCCCTCCGCCAGGTTCCGGTCTGTCTCCTGGACATCATGGAACAGGATCGCCTCCGCCGGATGGCCGCTGCCGTCGGCCAGCAGCAGCTTCATCACGTTTTTATTTTTTCCGATGATGCTCTTCCGCCTCACCAAAAGCCCCTTCTGGGCGAACAGCGGGCGCTCGTTTCCGTTTCCGAAGGGCTCCAGGATCTGAAATTCCCGGGTCAGCGCCTCCGTTACATAGGAGAAGGGCATCGGCACGTCGATCCAGACCTTTTTTTCAAAATCCTTCTCCGTCAGGCCGCTCTGCTCGTTCAGGGTCCTGCGGAAGGCTTCCAGATCCGCCTCCGCCAGGGAAATCCCCGCCGCCATGGGATGGCCGCCGAAATTCTTCAGATATTGCCTGCACTTCACCAGCTGCTCATACATAGAATAGGAAGGAATGCTTCTTCCGGACCCCTTCAGGCCGTCCCTTCCTTTCGTAACCACAAAAACAGGATGCTGGTATTGCTCCCGGATCTTGCCTGCCACGATTCCTGCCAGACTCTCATGGCATTCCGGCAGATAGACCACATACACATCGTCCTTCTCCATCCCCGTTTCCCCGATGATGCGGACCGCGTCCTCCACGCCCCGGGCAGTCATATCCTTTCTCCTGTCGTTGAGCTCCTTCAGCTCCCATGCCAGCGCCTCTGCCTCCTCTTCCTCCGGGGAAAGGAGCAGGCGCAGAGATTTCTTGGCCGTGTCCAGCCGCCCGCCCGCGTTGAGGCAGGGTCCGATGACAAACCCAAGATGATAGCTGGACAGAGCGGAAGGATTCAGGCTTCCGGCCTCCATCAGCTTCCTCAGGCCCAGGATCCGGGAATCCGCCATCCGCTTCAGTCCCTCTCTCACCAGGATCCGGTTTTCTCCCTGCAGGATCATCACGTCTCCCACAGTGGCCAGGGCCGCCGCCTCCACAAAGGGAGAAAGCTCCTCCTCCGGGATATTCCAGGTCTCATAAAGCGCCGCTGCCAGCTTATAGGCGATGGCCGCGCCGCAGAGGCCCGGAAACGGATAGGCGCAGGCAGACTGATGGGGATTCACCACCGCGTCCGCCGGCGGGAGAAGCTCCTTTCTGATCCCGTCCTCCTCCTCGAAGGGAACCTCATGATGGTCCGTGATCAGGACTGTCATACCCAGGGATTTGGCGTAAGCCGTCTGGCTCCAGGCCGCGATCCCGTTGTCGCAGGTCAGCAGCGTATCGACGCCGTCGTCGGCCGCCGCCTCTATCATATGAATGTTAATTCCGTATCCGTCTCTGATCCGGTCCGGAATGTCGTAATCTGCCTTCGCCCCCAGGCGCTTCAGAGCCTGTACCAGGATATACACGGCGCACACGCCGTCCACATCGTAATCTCCGATAATCCGGATCCGTTTTTCTTCTCTGATTTTCTTTCCGAGGATTTCTACCGTCTCGTCCATATCCTTCATCAGAAACGGCGACGGACAGTCGGACAGGCTGCCGTGAAGATACAGCTCCAGATCCTCTTCCCTCACATCCCGGTTCCGGATGATCCGGGC
Source organism: Candidatus Paralachnospira caecorum (assembly GCA_904379015.1). Lineage (GTDB taxonomy): Bacteria > Bacillota > Clostridia > Lachnospirales > Lachnospiraceae > Lientehia > Lientehia caecorum. Next base: position 28,507 of record CAJFHG010000015.1, read on the forward strand.
CGTCACCTGGTCAATGCCATATTGTCCGGCAATCCTCCTGAAATCCGCCTTTTTCGCGTAAACCATCCACTGTTCTTTCATGCGCTCTTTACCTCCGCTGCCCCGCACAGCTCACAGCAAAGCTGTCTGCTGTCCGCCAGATGCCTGTCCATGCAGGCATGACAGACGCCTGACAGGCTGATTGAAAAAGTCCGGCCGGCCCCTGAAACGGCCGCCAGCCGGACTGATCTCATACATCAAAATTGAACAATTGAACGCTTCTGAGCGCTTCCGCTTCAGGAAAGTCTGTGGATAAAAAGGCCGCTCCTCAGCTTGGGCTCAAACCAGGTGGATTTGGGCGGCATCAGTCTCTTCGCGTCCGCCACCTCAAACAGCTCCTCGATGGAGGTGGGATACATGGAAAACGCCACCTTCATATCTGTATGGCATCTTCTTTCCAGCTCGGAAAGGCCGCGGATCCCGCCGATGAAATCGATCCGCTTGTCAGTCCTGGGATCTCCGATGCCCAGCACCGGCGCCAGGAAGGTATCCTGGAGCACAGACACATCCAGATCATCCACCGGATCTCCGGTGGGCACCCGCCTGGTGGTCAGGCAATACCAGGTGTCATTCAGGAACATGCCGAATTCGCCCTTCCTGGTGGGATGATAGGCTTCCTTCCCCACTTCCTTCACATCAAAGGCCTTTTTGACCTCTTCCATAAATTCTTCGTCTGTCCGTCCGTTGAGATCCTTCACCACACGGTTGTAATCCATGATCATCAGCTGCTCATCGGGGAACAGCACGGACAGGAAGAAGTTGTAAGGTTCATCTCCCCGATAGCCGGGATTCTCTTCTCTTCTCTTAAATCCGACCCGGACAGCGGACGCCGCTCTGTGATGGCCGTCGGCAATGTAGGTGTTGGGTACTCTGGAAAATCCCTCCTCCAGCGCCTTTACCCGATCAGGAGCCGCGATTCTCCATACCGTATGGCGGATCCCGTCGGGAGCCGTGAAATCATAAATGGGCGCTTCCTTTTTTACTTCGTCCACGACCGCGTTGATATCCGCTCTCGCCCGGTACGCCAGAAAGATCGGTCCCGTCTGGGCGTCGCAGGTGTCCACATGACGGATCCTGTCCGCTTCCTTGTCCGCTCTCGTATTCTCATGCTTTTTGATGGTGCCGTCGGCATACTCATCGATGGAGGAGCAGGCCACAATGCCGGTCTGGGCCCGGCCGTCCATGGTCAGCTCATAAATATAATAGCAGGGCGTATTGTCCTCAATAAACGTGCCGTTGGCGATCCAGGCGTCCAAAAGCTCTTTGGCCTTCGCGTAAACCCGGTCGTCATAAGTATCCACATCATCGGGGAACTGGGTCTCCGCCCGGTCGATATTCAGGAAAGACAGCGGCTCTCTGGCCGTCTCCTCCTTCGCCTCTGCTCTGTTGTATACGTCATAGGGAAGCGCCGCCACACGGGAGGCCACCGATGCCTCCGGTCTGACGCACAAAAACGGTTTTACTGCAGCCATTACTGATCTCCTTTCATTACACGGACCTTATACACGCCGTCGATCGCCATCAGCCGGTCCACAACCCGCTCCGGTACCTCCTGATCCGCATCCATGATGGTGTACGCCACCTCGCCCTTGCTCTTGTTCTGCATATCCGGAATATTGATTCCCTCATCTGCCAGAACCGACGCGAACTGGCCGATCATGTTCGGCTTGTTGACATTGAAGATGCACAGTCTGCATACGCCGCGGCAGGGCGGCATCTCGCAGCTGGGATAATTGACAGAATTGCGGATGGATCCGGTCTCCAGATACGTCATCAGCTCCTTCACCGCCATCTCCGCGCAGTTGTCCTCCGATTCCCTGGTGGAAGCGCCCAGATGAGGCGTCGCGATCACGCCGGGCATATGAGTCACCTTCGGATTGGGGAAATCTGTCATGTAGCGGTGCACCTTTCCGCTCTCGAGGGCTTCCAGCATGGCGTCGTCATCCACCAGAAGATCCCGGGCATAATTGAGGATCACCACGCCATCCTTCATCTTGGCCAGGGCTTCCCGGTTGATCATGGCTCTGGTGCTGTCCAGAAGCGGAACGTGAAGGGTAATGTAGTCGCATTTTTCAAAGATCTTATCCAGATCCGTCACATGCTTCACAAAATAGGAAAGCTGCCACGCGCCGTTCACGGAAATAAAGGGATCATATCCGTAAACCTTCATTCCCAGATCAGCTGCCGCGTTGGCCACCTGCACGCCGATGGCGCCCAGGCCGATCACGCCGAGACGTTTTCCCTTGATCTCTGTTCCGGCAAACTGCTTTTTGCTCTTTTCCATATCCTTGCTGATGTTGGCGTCCTCTTTGTTCTCCTTCACCCACTCGATTCCGCCGTGGATGTCTCTGGCCGCCATCAGCATGCCCGCGATCACCAGCTCCTTCACGCCGTTGGCATTGGCGCCGGGCGTATTGAACACCACGATCCCTCTCTCCGTACATTTGTCCAGGGGAATGTTGTTCACGCCGGCTCCCGCTCTCGCAATGGCCTCCAGCTTCTCCGGAAGCTCCATCTCATGCATGTTCGCACTTCTCACAAGAACCGCGTCCGCATCCTCCAGCTTGTCGGTCAGCTCATAATTGTCGGTCAGATGCTTCAGGCCGTTCTTGGAAATCTGATTCAGGCAGTGAATCTTCATTGTCATTTTATTTTCCTCCAACCTCTCAAATTCTGTCTCAGCTCTGCTGCTTATTTCGTGTGCTTTGCTTCAAATTCCTTCATAAATTTCACCAGCGCCTCCACGCCCTCGATGCTCATGGCGTTGTAAATGCTGGCGCGCATGCCGCCGACGCTCCTGTGTCCCTTCAGTCCGGACAGGCCCGCCGCCTCGGCCTCCTTCACGAACTCAGCGTCCAGATCCTTGTCTCCGGTCACAAAATCCACATTCATATAGGACCGGGAATCCTTCTCAGCCGTTCCCTTGAACAGCTTGCTCTCATCCAGAAATCCGTAGAGCAGAGCCGCCTTCTTCTCATTGCGCTCCTTGATCGCGGGCAGGCCGCCGATCTTCTTCAGCCATTTGAACACCTTGCCGCAGATATAAATACCGTAGGCAGGCGGCGTATTGTAAAGGGAATCCTTATCCGCATGGATCTTGTACTGCAGCATGGTAGGCGTATTGGGATATACATCCTCCGTGATCAGGTCTTCACGGATAATGGCGATCACCACGCCGGCAGGCCCGATGTTTTTCTGCACACCACCGTAGATCATGCCGTATTTTTCCACATCGATCGGCTCGGACAGGAAGCAGGAGGATACGTCCGCTACCAGAGTCTTTCCCTTTGTATTGGGAAGCGTATGGAACTGGGTTCCGTAAATGGTATTGTTCTGGCAGATATATACATAGTCCGCATCCTCATCTATGGGAAGATCGGAACAGTCCGGAATATAGCTGTAATTTCTGTCCTTGCTGGAGGCAATGCAGTTGGCCTTTCCGTATTTGGACGCTTCCTTCCAGGCGCGCTCGGCCCAGTGTCCGGTCACGATATAGTCCGCCACTCCGTTCTTCATGAAATTCATGGGGATCATGGCAAACTGAAGGTGGGCGCCGCCCTGCAGGAACAGTACCTTGTAATTGTCCGGAATCCCCATCAGATCCCTCAGATCCTGCTCCGCGTCCTTGATGATCTTGTCAAAGGCCTTGGAACGGTGGCTCATCTCCATCACGGACATGCCCGTTCCCTGATAATCCAGCATCTCATCTGCCGCTTCTCTCAGCACCTCTTCCGGCAGCACCGCCGGACCGGCTGAAAAATTATATACTCTCTTCATGGTTATCCTCCTTGCGGTTCCTTCCGCGTTTCATTATCGACTCCTAGTATAATACAAATACCGGGAGGCTGTAAAGCCACCCGGTTGAATTTTTGTTAAAACATTGGCTATTTTGCTTTCTTCGCGTCCAGATCTTCCTGGGTAAACGCCTCCTCGATGGCTCCTCCTGGCGCCACCATGGGGAATACTTTGTCGTCGCAGTCGATCTGCACGTCAATGACCACAGGGCAGCCCGCATCTATGGCTTCCCGGATGGCCGGCTCCACCTCTTCCTTCTTCGTGACCCGGATGCCCTTGGCGCCCATGGCCTCCGCCACCTTTACAAAGTCCACTTTGTCCTGCAGGACTGTGGCAGAATAACGGTGGCCGTAAAACAGAGTCTGCCACTGGCGCACCATGCCCAGCACATGATTGTTGATCACGATCTCAATGACCGGAATATCATAGCGGGTGGCGGTGGCGATCTCATTCATGTTCATCCGGAAGCAGCCGTCTCCCGCGATGTTGAACACCAGCTTATCCGGCTTTCCCGTCTTGGCGCCGATGGAAGCGCCCAGGCCGTAGCCCATGGTCCCCAGGCCGCCTGAGGAAATAAAGGTCCGCGGCTCCTTATAGCGGTAAAACTGAGCTGCCCACATCTGGTGCTGACCCACATCCGTGCAGATGATGGCGTCTCCGCCTGTGATCCTGTACAGCGTCTCGATCACATAAGGTCCGCTCAGGATATCATGGTCATAGGTCAGAGGATACTTTTCCTTCATGGCCTGGATTTCCTTCACCCATTCCGGATGCGTCTGTCTGTCAAGACGCTCGTTGAGGATCCTGAGCACAGCCCTGGCATCGCCCACGATTGAGGCGTCCGACTTGATATTTTTATTGATCTCCGCCGCGTCCACATCGATGTGAAGAATCTTCGCGTCCCTGGCGAACCGCCTGGTATTGCCGGTCACCCGGTCGCTGAACCGGGCTCCCACCGCGATCAGAAGGTCGCATTTGGTGATGCCCAGATTGGAGGTCTTGGTCCCGTGCATGCCGACCATGCCCGTATAACGGGGATCCTCCCCCGGGAACGCGCCCTTGCCCATAAGCGTATCGGCCACCGGCGCGTCCACCTTTTCCACAAATTCACGGAGCTCCTGGGAGGCTCCGGAAATGCTCACGCCGCCGCCCACAAAAATATAAGGACGCCTGGAAGCCCTGATCAGCTCCAGAGCCTTTTCAATGTCTTCTTCTTTAATGGTATTCACCTTGGGCAGGATCGGTGACGGCTTCTGGGGAACATATTCTGTCTCCGCCGCGGTCACGTCCTTGGTGATATCCACCAGCACCGGGCCGGGCCGCCCCTCCTGGGCGATCCGGAACGCCCTGCGCAGGGTATCCGCCAGCTTTGCCACATCCTTCACGATAAAGCTGTGCTTTGTAACCGGCATGACCACGCCCGCGATATCCACCTCCTGGAAGGTATCTCTTCCCAGAAGATCCACCGCCACGTTGGCCGTGATGGCCACCACAGGCACTGAATCCATCTGCGCCGTGGCGATCCCGGTGACCAGATTGGTGGCGCCGGGACCGGAGGTCGCCAGACAGACACCCACCTTTCCTGTCGCCCTCGCGTATCCGTCCGCGGCATGGGAGGCCCCCTGCTCGTGGGAGGTCAGGATGTGCCTGATCTCATCGGAATGTTTATAAAGCGCGTCGTATATATTGAGAATGGTGCCGCCCGGATAACCGAACACCGTATCCACTCCCTGTTCCTTCAGGCACTCTACTACGATCTCCGCACCTGTCAATTTCATAATAATTCCTCCTCTCTCTGGAAACAGAATCTTCTGACTATTTCTGAATCTCCAGAACCGCCCCTCTGTTCCCGGATGTCACGAGACTTGCGTATCGGGCCAGATAGCCTGTGGTAATCTTCGGCTCTCTGGGCGTCCATTTCTTTTTCCTCTCGGCAAGCTCTTCATCCGATACCTTCACGTTCAGCTGATGGGCGTCGATGTCGATCTGGATGATGTCTCCCTCCTCGATCAGGGCAATCGGCCCGCCTACCGCCGCCTCCGGCGACACATGGCCGATGGAAGCCCCTCTGGAGGCTCCCGAAAATCTTCCGTCAGTGATCAGGGCCACGCTGGAGCCCAGCCCCATGCCCGCGATGGCGGAAGTGGGATTGAGCATCTCCCTCATGCCGGGGCCGCCCTTGGGACCCTCATAGCGGATCACAACCACGTCGCCCGCCACGATCTTCCCGCCTTTGATGGCCGCGATCGCATCCTCCTCACAGTCAAAGACCCTGGCCGGTCCCTCGTGCTTCATCATCTCCGGAACCACGGCAGAGCGCTTCACCACCGCCGAATCGGGAGCGATATTGCCCTTCAGGATCGCGAGGCCGCCCGTCTCGCTGTAGGGATTGTCGATGGGACGGATCACTTCGGGATTTTTATTGACGCAGCCGGCAATGTTCTCGCCGACCGTCTTTCCGGTCACGGTGATCAGATCCTGATAAAGCAGATCCTTCTTGGAAAGCTCGTTCATCACCGCGTAAACGCCGCCGGCCTCATTGAGATCCTCGATATAGGTGGGGCCTGCCGGAGCCAGATGGCACAGGTTCGGCGTCCGCGCGCTGATCTCGTTGGCAATATCCACATTGAGGTCCACGCCGGCCTCATGGGCGATGGCCGGCAGGTGCAGCATACTGTTGGTGCTGCAGCCCAGAGCCATATCCACGGTCAGAGCGTTCAGGAACGCTTTCTCCGTCATGATGTCGCGGGGCTTCAGATCCTGTTTCAGAAGCTCCATCACCTGCATGCCGGCATGCTTCGCCAGCTTCAGTCTCTCAGAATACACGGCGGGAATGGTACCGTTTCCGGGAAGACCCATGCCCAGCGCCTCCGTCAGGCAGTTCATGCTGTTGGCCGTATACATGCCGGAGCAGGAGCCGCAGGTGGGGCAGACCTTGTTTTCATATTCTTTTACTTCCTCTTCTGTCATGGTGCCGGCGCTGTAGGAGCCCACCGCCTCAAACATGCTGGAAAGGCTTCTCTTTTTCCCGCGGACATGGCCGGCCATCATGGGGCCGCCGCTGACAAAGATGGTGGGGATATTCAGCCTGGCCGCCGCCATCAGGAGGCCCGGCACATTTTTGTCACAGTTGGGAACCATGACCAGAGCGTCAAACTGATGGGCCATGGCCATGCATTCTGTGGAATCCGCGATCAGATCCCGGGTGACCAGGGAATATTTCATGCCCACATGTCCCATGGCAATTCCGTCGCAGACGGCGATGGCCGGGAAGACCACCGGCACGCCGCCGGCCATGGCAACGCCCATTTTGACTGCTTCTACGATCTTATCCAGGTTCATATGACCCGGCACGATCTCATTATAGGAGCTGACGATGCCGACCAGCGGCTTGTTCAGCTCTTCCTCAGTAAACCCCAGCGCGTTGAACAGCGATCTGTGGGGCGCCTGCTGCATTCCTTTTTTTACTGCGTCACTTCTCATATCATTCAACCTGCCTTTCTCTCACGCGGATCCGCCCTCCGGTCTGCCCGGCGCCCGATCCCCATGATCTGCAATCTATCGGATTCTGTCCGCAATGAGACTTCCCATTTCCTTCGTTCCTGTCTTCGCGCATCCCTCTGAAGCGATATCCGCCGTCCGGTACCCTTCCGCGATCACCTGGGCCACCGCCGCTTCCACCGCGTCCGCTTCCCGGTCAAGATCAAAGGAATAGCGGAGCATCATGGCCGCGGACAGGATCGTCGCGATGGGATTCGCGATATTCTTACCCGCGATATCCGGCGCGGATCCGTGGCTGGGCTCGTAAAGCCCCAGCTTTGTCTTTCCCAGGCTCGCCGAGGGCAGCATGCCGATGGAGCCTGTGATCTCACTGGCCTCGTCGGAGAGAATGTCGCCGAACATATTCTCTGTCAGCACCACATCAAACTGACCCGGGTTCATCACCAGCTGCATGGCTGCGTTGTCCACCAGCATATGGTTCACCTGCACATCGGGATACTCTTTCGCCGTCTCGTCGACCACGGCCCTCCACAGTCTGGAGGAATCCAGCACATTGGCCTTATCCACGCTGGTCAGCCTGCCGGAACGCTTTCTCGCGATCTCAAAGCCCTTCACGGCGATCCTGCGGATCTCGTTCTCATCATAGACCAGAGTATCCGTGGCCTTTCTGATCCCGTTCTCCACCACCGTATGGCGCTCGCCGAAATACAGGCCTCCGGTCAGCTCTCTCATGATGACCATGTCAAATCCCGCGCCGATCACTTCTTTCTTGAGCGGGCAGGCGTCCGCCAGCTCCTGATAGAGCCATGCGGGACGGATATTGGCGAACAGCTCCAGTCCTTTGCGGATCTTCAGGAGCCCGGCCTCCGGCCTCGTCTCCGGCGGGCCGTCGTACCACCTGGAATTTCCCACATTTCCTCCGACCGCTCCCAGGAGCACAGAATCGCTGTTTCTCGCCTCCTCCAGCGTCTCGTCCGTCAGGGGAATGCCATGCACGTCGATGGACGCGCCTCCCATCAGCAGCTTCTTATATGTAAATGTATGTCCATAGACCGCCCCGACCCGGTCCAGGACCTTGACCGCCTCCGCGACGATCTCCGGTCCGATCCCGTCACCGGGAATCAATGCAACCTGAAAATTCATACCGCCTTCGTCTCCTTCCACGTTCAGTTAATCTCTATAGTATCCTATTTTTTTTTGTATTTCAAGCCGTACAATCGATTTTCCCTTTCTCCATCCATACGAGAAAGGAATTTCTGGCATAACATTTTGTTATAGAACCAAAAATTACAATGCGTACAAATTATATCCATTTCACTTTTCCAGACCCCAAAAACAACTGCAAACCGTTTTAAAGTCACGGAATCTGTGATATAATTGTCATATATTGTCCGCAAATAACAGAGGCAGCAGGGACATGGAAAAAGAAAGCTGCCGGCAGACGGCTCCGGACCTTCCGGATCCCCCGCTCTGCCGAAAGGAGATACTATGAACGAGCGTAATCTGACGCTGATGACAGATCTATATGAACTGACCATGATGCAGGGATATTTCAAAGAGCAGAACAATAAAACAGCTGTGTTCGACCTGTTTTACAGAAATAATCCCAGCGGCAACGGCTTCGCCGTCATGGCGGGGCTGGAGCAGGTGATCGAGTACATCAAAAACCTGCATTTCGGTGAATCAGAAATCGGTTATCTGAGGAGCACCGGCCTTTTTGAAGAAGATTTCCTGGGCTATCTGAAAGATTTCAAATTTACGGGGGACATTTACGCCATTCCCGAAGGCACCGTCGTCTTCCCCAGAGAACCCCTGGTAAAGGTGGTCGCTCCCATTATGGAAGCGCAGCTGGTGGAAACGGCGATTCTCAACATCATCAACCATCAGTGCCTGATCGCCACTAAAACCGTGCGGGTTGTCCATGCGGCAAGGGGCGACGGCATTATGGAATTCGGCCTGAGACGGGCCCAGGGTCCCGACGCGGGCATTTACGGAGCCAGAGCCGCCATGATCGGCGGCTGTGTGGGCACTTCCAATGTGCTGGCCGGCCAGATGTTCGACGTACCGGTTAAGGGAACCCACGCCCACAGCTGGATCATGAGCTTTCCCGACGAGCTGACCGCCTTCCGGACCTACGCGAAGCTGTATCCCACCGCCTGCATCCTGCTGGTGGACACTTACGATACGCTCCGCTCCGGCGTGCCCAACGCCATTACCGTATTCAAAGAGATGCGGGACGCGGGCATTCCCATGAAAGGCTACGGGATCCGGCTTGACAGCGGGGACCTCGCCTACCTGTCCAAAAAGGCAAAGGAAATGCTGGACGAGGCGGGCTTCTCCGACGCGATCATCTCCGCTTCCAGCGACCTCGATGAAAATCTGATCAACAGCCTGAAGACCCAGGGCGCGACCATCAACTCCTGGGGCGTCGGCACCAACATGATCACCAGCAGCGACTGGCCCGCTTTCGGCGGCGTGTACAAGCTGGTGGCCCTGAAGGATGAAAAGACCGGGGAATTCATCCCCAAGATCAAGCTCTCCGAGAATACAGAAAAGGTCACCAACCCCGGCAACAAGACCGTTTACAGGATCTACGGCGCCGATACGGGAAAGATGATCGCCGACCTGATCGCCCTGACAGACGAAACCTACGCGGAAAATCAGCCGCTCCTTCTGTTTGACCCCATCGATACCTGGAAAAAGACCCATCTGACTCCCGGTACCTACAAGATGCGGGAGCTGCCTGTACAGATCTTCAAAAACGGCGAATGCGTATATGAATCTCCTTCTGTCATGGAGATCCGCGATGTCTGCCGCAGGGAACTGGACACCCTCTGGGATGAAGCAAAACGTCTGATCAATCCCCACAGGGCCCACATCGACCTGTCGTCCAGGCTCCATGCCATGAAAAACAGCCTTCTTGAGTCAGTGGATTATATGACCCATCATCACGGCTGAGACAGGAGGAACCCATGATACGGCTGATATTGATCGTAATATTCCTGATTTTGTACCTGATCGTGTTCAGTCCTGCCCTTGTGGTGGAATGGATCATCGGAAAATTCAGCCCTGAAGCCAAGGCAAAAAGCTCCCTGTTTCTGGTGCAGCACGCTTTCGGCATTATCCTCTGGCTGACCGGCACAAAAGTCGACGTCATCGGCCGGGAAAACATTCCCGACGACCGGCCGGTCCTCTACGTGGGCAATCACAGAAGCTACTTCGACATCGTGATCGGTTATCAGCTGGTAAAGGGCGAGACCGGTTTTGTGGCGAAAAAAGAAATGAAAAAGATCTGGCTTCTGTCCCACTGGATGAAAAACCTCCACTGTCTCTTCCTGGACCGGGAAAACATCAAAGAGGGCCTCAAGACCATCCTGACCGGCATCGACTATGTAAAAAAAGGGATCAGCATCTGGATCTTTCCGGAGGGGACCCGCAACAAGGGCGCCGGCATGATGGAATTCAAAGAAGGGAGTATGAAGATCGCCGAGAAGACCGGCTGTCCCATCATCCCTGTGGCAATGACGGGAACGGCTGAGATCTTTGAAAAACATATTCCTTTTGTGAGACGCTCCCATGTCACTGTGACCTTCGGAGAACCCATTGAGATCCGGTCGCTGGACAAAGAACAGAAAAAATTCCTGGGCGCCTACACCAGGCAGAAGATCCTGGATATGCTCCCGGAGGAATACAAAGATCCGGCAAAAAAAGATTAATCAAACGGACTCAGGCACGGCTTATCTCACCAGAAAGCCGTGCCTGTCAAGTTCTTCCTCTATTTCATCCAGGGTTTTCTCAGAATCCGCTTTGACCGTGTGGTAATGGTCTCCGCAGGTGATGGTCATCAGAGGGCTGGAATGCCCGCTCCTGATGCTTTCCAGAAAGTCGGAAACGCCTTTTCTGGTCCGTATGTTCAAAGGTGCGCTCAGCTCTCCGTAGGGCTTATGCTCCACAAACACATCCACCACTGTCGCCCCGAAATCCACCATGATATTCAGTTCCTCTTCCATTTCCTCATTTTTATGGTTTACATGGAACACTCTGCCGGCCTCTGAGGAGGCGGTATACAGATACCCTCTGTTGGTCGCCAGGATATCATGATCCGCCGCCCGCAGAAGGGCGATGTCCTGCACGATCACCTGACGGCTGACGCCCAGGCTTTTTGCCAGCCGCTCTCCCGATACGGGACCCTCCGCATTTCTCATGAGATTCAGGATCTCCTGTCTCCGTGTCTTTCCATCCATCTTCCGCTTATTCCTCTTCCTCCGTCACTTCCGCGAAAACCATGGAGCTCTCCGGCGGCATCTCCACAGAAAGGATCCCGTCCTTCACGGGAAAATCCAGCTGTCCGCTGTTGTAAGTGTCGTCCGCCGTGAGCATCAGCCGCCTCATGGTTCCGTTCTCCTTCACTTCAATTTCCCAGACCGGTATGTCAGCCCGCAGCGCCTCACTGCCGCTGTTCAGGATCGTGACCACTCTGCCGCCTTTCCCGAACCTGCCGTAGCAGATCAGGTTCCGTCCCCACAGAAGGGGCTTGAAGGCGCCTGTCTTCAGCACCTGGCTGCGCTGGCGGATCCTGGTCATATATTTGTGAAATTCGATCAGTTCAAAGTCCTCTCTGCCCCAGGGATATCCCCGTCTGTTGTCCGGGTCTGTCCAGCCGCACAGCCCCGCCTCATCGCCATAGTAAATGGTAGGCGCCCCCGGCCAGGTCATCTGGACCGCCACGGCCATGCGCAGAATGCTTTTTTTCACATCCTTTTCAGCGGCCTCCGGTCCCAGGGAACCGGTCCGGCCCACGGTCCGGTTGGTCCTGGTCAGGAAACGGGAATGGTCATGATTGGACAGCTCATTCATGGCCACCTGCAGCGACTGGCCGTAAAACCGGCTCATATGATGCAGGATGGTCCGGAAAAACAGCTCCCCGTCTCCGCAGAGCTCATCGTGACGTTCGTCGCTGTGCTTTTCCATGCCGGTCAGGAACCAGGTAAGGGGCTCCATGAAGGCGTCGTAATTCATCACCGTATCCCACTGGTCTCCCTGAAGCCAGCTGCTGGGATCGCCGTAATGCTCCGCCAGGATCAGCGCGTCCGGCTTCGCTTCCTTCACCGCCTTCCGGAAATCCCTCCAGAACTGATGGTTGAAGGATTCGCTGTGTCCCAGGTCGGCCGCCACATCGAGACGCCACCCGTCCACATTGTATGGAGGAGACACCCATTTTTTCCCGATCCGCATGATATAATCATACAGCTCCCGGGAGCCCTCATAATTCAGCTTCGGCAGGGTCTCATATCCCCACCAGCCGTCATAATGATCATTGTAAGGCCACTGGCCGCCCGTAAACCGGAAATACTCCCGGTAAGGACTGTCCTCCGCAATATAGGCGCCCTTTTCATAGCCCTCCTGCTTCTCGTAGATCTGCTCTCTGTCCATCCATTTATTGAAGGACCCGCAGTGATTGAACACCCCGTCCAGGATCACCCGCATTCCCTTCGCGTGGATCGCCTCCACCACCTGGGCAAAAAAGGCATTGCTCGCCTCCAGGTTGACCCGGTCCGTCACCCGGGTAATATAGGACCGGGCGTCCCGGTTAGACTCCCCGGCTGCCACAGTCTTCTCCGAATCGTTGATGATCCTGCCGAAATGGGGATCGATATAATCATAATCCTGAATGTCATATTTATGATTGGAAGGCGAAACAAAAAGAGGGTTGAAGTAGATCACTTCCACGCCAAGACTTTTGATATAGTCCAGCTTGTCAAGAACCCCCTGCAGATCGCCGCCGTAAAAATTATTGACATCCAGCGCATCCGGATACTGGTGCCAGTCTTCCACATGATGGACCGGCTGTTTATTCACATAAATATATTCTCCGTCCTTTACATTGTTTACAGAATTTCCGTTCCGGAATCGGTCCACAAAGATCTGATACATCACCGCGCCCTTGGCCCAGTCCGGCGTCTTAAATCCGGGGGCGATCCGGAACGCTGTGTCCCAGCCGGCGCTGTCCGCCGGTCCCGTTTTTGTATACCAGCAGACTTCTCCGCCTTTTTCTATCCTGAAGCAGTACCCATACCGCTGTGCTGTCATCCGGACCCGGATCCGGAAAAAATCAAATCTGTCCTCCGCCGCCTCTTCCGCGGCAGGCTCCAGCTCAAGCTTTCTTTCTCTGAGACTGTTTTCTTCCACCAGAAATACGGCGTCGGCATCCCCCTTCGCCGTCCTGAATCTGAGCAGGACCTCATCTCCCGCGTCCGGTTCGGCAGGACACCGGTAATCCTCTGTCTCATCACTGAAAAGAGCCCTTTTGTTTATCCCATCCATATGGCTCATACAAGCACTCCCTATCTGCCTTATTCGATTTCCAAATTACATTTATCCTTATATCATTCTATACCAAATCCCGGTTTTATACAAGTAAAAAGGACAGCCTTTTGTGCTGTCCTTTTTAGGAGAAGGTATTTCTTTCTTATGGGGTGTAGCAAAACTATATAAAATGTATTGGGGGGGGTTTTTACGATCATTATTATAGCATCCCGCAGCGCTTAAGTGTGCACAAACTTTTTCTGATTTCAGCGAAAAACACAGCACATTGAACAGGAGTCCGGCGCCCTTCCCGGCGCATTTGCCATGATTTTATATAAAAACCCGTTTTTTCTCCCTGTTTCTTTCTATTCCGCCCCGCGCGGCATACGGAGCCCGCCGGATCAGGATCCAAACAGCGCCTCGAACTCCGCGCCGGTGATCTTCTCCTTTTCCAGAAGCAGGCTGGCGCTCTTGTGAAGGATCTCTTCATTTTCCTTCAGGATCGCCTTTGCCTTGGCATAGCAGGAATCGATGATCCGCTTGACCTCCTCGTCGATGGTGGAAGCCACCTCCTCGCCGTAGCTCTTGGCATGGGCCAGATCCCGGCCGATAAACACCTGATTGTCGTCGTCGCCGTAACAGATCATGCCGACCCGCTCGGACATGCCATATTTCGTGACCATATTTCTGGCTGTCTCCGTGGCCATCTTGATATCCTGGGAGGCGCCTGTGGTGATATCGTCAAAGATCAGCTCCTCGGCGATCCGTCCGCCCAGATCCACCTGGATCTCCTGCAGCATCCGTCCTCTGGTCTCAAACATCTCGTCCTGCTCCGGAAGCGGCATGGTATAGCCAGCGGCCCCGATCCCGGTGGGAATGATGGAAACAGTATGGACCGGTCCCACATCGGGAAGCAGATGGAACAGGATCGCGTGGCCGCTCTCATGGTAGGCGGTGATCCGCTTATCCTTTTCCGTGATGACCTTGCTCTTCTTCTCCGCGCCGATCCCCACCTTCACAAAGGATCTCTCGATATCTTTCTGCGTCAGATATTCCCTGCCGTCCTTGGCCGCCAGGATCGCCGCCTCATTCATCAGGTTCTCCAGGTCTGCCCCGGTAAATCCGGCCGTTGTCTGAGCGATCCGCTTCAGATCCACATCCTCGGAGAGAGGCTTATCCTTGGCATGGACCTGCAGGATCTCCTCTCTGCCCTTCACGTCGGGCCGTCCGACCGCTACTTTTCTGTCAAAACGGCCGGGTCTCAGAATCGCCGGATCCAGAATGTCCACCCGGTTGGTGGCCGCCATCACGATAATGCCCTCATTGGCCCCGAAGCCGTCCATCTCCACCAGGAGCTGGTTGAGGGTCTGCTCTCTCTCGTCATGTCCGCCGCCCAGGCCGGTTCCCCTGCGCCTTGCCACGGCGTCGATCTCATCAATAAACACAATGCAGGGCGAACTCCTCTTGGCGTCCTCAAACAGGTCGCGCACACGGGAAGCGCCAACACCCACAAACATTTCCACAAAATCGGAACCGGAAATGCTGAAGAACGGAACTCCCGCCTCTCCGGCAACCGCCTTCGCCAGCAGAGTCTTGCCGGTCCCGGGAGGGCCCACCAGCAGCACGCCCTTGGGGATCCTGGCTCCCACCTTCATGTATTTCCCGGGATTTTTCAGGAAATCCACGATCTCCGCCAGTTCTTCCTTTTCTTCCTCCAGCCCGGCGACCTTCTTAAAATTGATGCCGTGGCCGTCCCGGCTCACCTTCGCGCGGCTCCGGCCGAAATTCATCATTCTCTGATTTCCGCCGCCGCCTCCGCCGGACAGGGAACGGTTGATCATCATCATGACCAGCATGGCCACGATCAGCATGCCCACCAGGATCGGAAGCACGATGGAGAAGAACGTATCCTCCTCCGGCACCCGCTCCATGGTCACCGGAATATTCTGCTCCACCAGATAATCTCTTGTCTCTGTTACATTGTCTACATTCCAGGTCAGGTCCGAGGTGCCGCTGCTGAAGCTCAGAGTGACAGAGCCGGTGGGAACTTCTTTGTTGGGCTGTATCACCGCGCCGGTCACATTCCCGCTCTCCACAAACTCCTGAAATTCCTGATACGTCCTTTCAGCCGGTGAAAACCAGCTGCCCCGGATCCATACAAACGCCAGGATCACCACGACGATCACCGCCAGGTAAAATCCCAGCCCCATTTTCTGTTTCTGCTGCAATCGAAAGCCTCCTTTTATAATTCCACTACGCCGATATAAGGCAGATTTCTGTATTTCTGGTCATAATCCAGTCCATAGCCGACCACGAATTCATCGGGAATGGAAAAACAGGTATAATCTACCACAACCTCCTTCTTCACGCGCCTGGAAGGCTTGTCAAGAAGGGTGCAGATCCTGATATCCGCCGGATTCCGCTGCTTCAGGATCTCGATCAGATAGCTTAAGGTCCTGCCCGAATCTATGATATCCTCCACGATCAGCACATGCTTTCCCGCCAGGGGCTCATCCAGATCCTTGATGATCTTCACCACGCCGCTGGATTCCGTGCCCGCGCCGTAGCTGGAAACAGACATAAAGTCCAGCGATACAGGAACGGTGATCCGCTTTGCCAGCTCACAGGTAAAAAACACGCCGCCCTTCAGCACACAGATCAGATGCACGGATTTTCCCGCGTAATCCTCACTGATCTTCTCGCCGATCTTTTTAACCTTCGCGTCCACTTCCTGCTCGGGAATCAATATTCTGATTTTGTCTTCCATATGGAGTATCCTCTTTTCTTTTGATTTTCAATCCTTTTTCTCGTGTTCCACAACCCTGATCTCCAGGACCTGTCTCGTCTCCTCCGTCACCCGGAATCCCTCGCTGTCACGAACCCCCACGATCCACAGTACATGGCTGCCGTCCGCAAAGACCGGTATCCTGCCCCGCTCTCCGGACGGAATCTTTCTGTTGATCATGCAGGCCTTCACGGTCTGCCTCCTGCCGTCCGAAAATGCCTGAAAATAGTCGCCTGTTCTCCTGGTTCTCAGAGAAAGGCCAGTCTTTATTTTATCATAATCAAACCACTTCGCACAACTGTTTTGCGGATTTTTTTCCCCGGGCCTCCGGTCCCCGCGCCTGTAAGCGAACCGGATGCCGGAAAGCTCCGCGTACTTCCAGTCTGTCTCCGGAATCAGCCGCTGTTCTTCCGTCCCGGCTGCCTCCGTCCCGGCCGCCTCCGGCTCTTCACGGCCCAGCCGGAGCGTTTTCTGATCCAGGAACGCCGTGACGCCCCCCGGCAGCGTCAGCCGCCTTCCCGGCTGGCCTTTCAGAAGTCCCAGCACACTGTCCGTATGCCGTTTTGTAAAATCCTTCAGGCTCCCCGTGAGCCGCTCATAAAGCAGTCTGACCACGCATCCCGCCAGAACCGGCTCCAGCTCCTCCAGAGAGCCGCGGGGAATCAGATAAGGCCCATTCCCCTCCCGGCGGCAGCGCTCCTGTATCCACTGCCGCGCCGCGGCTTCCAGCCAGCTGTTCATCTGCGCGGCCCATTCCGCGGCCTGAGCGATATGGGACACCGCCTCCTGATTGATCAGCACCGCCTGCGGCAGGATCCGGCGCCGGATCCGGTTGCGGCTGTAACGCTCTGATTCATTGGTGCTGTCCGTGCGGAAGGGAATCTGCCGTTCCCGGAGATAGGCCTCGATCTCCTGCCTCGAGACATAAAGAAGCGGTCTCACCAGCCTCATTCCGTCCTCTGTTCCTTCCCGGCCCGCCGATTCCCGGTCAGATCCCTGCCAGCTGCCCGGAAGCGGTCCCTTCACGGGAATTCCGGCAATCCCCCTGCCGCCGCTTCCCCGGAACAGATGAAACAGGACCGTCTCCGCCTGGTCGTTCTGGTTGTGGGCCACGGCAGCCACCCGGCTGCCCCATTCCTCCATGGCCCCGGCAAAGCAGGCGTAGCGGATCTGCCTGCCCGCCTCCTCCTCCGAAAGTCCTTCCTTCCTGGCGGCGGCCGGCACGTCCCGCTCATAAACCCTGCAGGGAATGCCCCGTTCCCGGCAGAAGGAACGGACATACTCCGCGTCTTCCGCCGCCTCCGCTCCCCGGATCCCGTGGTTTACGTGAACAGCGGCCAGACGGATGCCCAGAACTTCCCTCAGCTCAAAAAGCGCAGAAAGAAGGCAGATCGAGTCCGCTCCGCCGGATACACCGGCTACGACCAGCTCCCCTGCCTCCATCAGATTTTCATTTCTTATGGTTTCCAGTACCTTATGAAGCATGTTCTGTCCTCACAATACCTTGCTGATTTCTTTTGTTCAATCCTGTTCTTTATTGTACCTGCTTCCGGAGGTTTTGTAAATCCGTCCCCGTCAGGCCTTCCAGATGCCTACGGACAGGACGGTCATGTCGTCCCGCACATCGGGCCCGGACATCATGGCATACTGGAGGATTTCGTCGGCTGTGTCCTGCAGATTTTCCCCCGACGTACAGGCGAGGATCTCCCGCATGGTTTCTTCCTTGTCCT
Organism: Candidatus Paralachnospira caecorum; assembly: GCA_904379015.1. Taxonomy (GTDB): domain Bacteria; phylum Bacillota; class Clostridia; order Lachnospirales; family Lachnospiraceae; genus Lientehia; species Lientehia caecorum. The sequence continues at coordinate 46,663 of CAJFHG010000015.1, forward strand.
CCCCCTCCAGAGCGTCCAGCACGCCGTCTGTCACCATAACGATCTTGTCCCCGTCCTTCAGCTTTTTTTCCAGCTTTTCCGGCTCCGCCTGGCTCAGTACCCCCGCCGGAAGCCCGTCCGCCCGGATGGTCTCGATCTCCCGCCCCCTCTTGATGAAGGTCGTCACGCCTCCGGCCTTGACAAATTCACAGGTTCCGGAATACAGGTCCGCCGCCGCCAGATCCACGGTGATGGGCCGCTGCTCCTGTTCTTTTAAAAGCAGCACGCTGTTCATCAGCCGTATGGCCCGTTCCAGCTCGAACCCGCTGTTCATCAGCTGTTCGGCCAGCTCCATCACCACTTCGCTGTCCCGGAAGGCCCTCCGTCCGGAGCCCATGCCGTCCGCCACTCCGAAGAGCATCCGTCCGCCCTGGATCTGGCAGAAGGTAAAATTGTCTCCCGACCAGCCTTCGCCTTCCCGGGACGCCCTCGCGATCCCGTGGAGCATCATATAAGCCGGCGCCTTTAAGAGGCGCACAGTGCACGCCTCCCGCGTTACGATCCGTTTGCTGTCCAGGGAGGGCAGAAATTTCTCCCCTATGACCGCGCTGACCGTCTCCGCCAGCTCCCGCACAGTCATGCAGCGGTTTCCCGAAGCCCGCACAGTCAGGTAAATTTCCCGTTTATCCGACCGTTTCTCCAGGACCATCAGATTGTCCACCTTAACCCGGCGCATCCGGAGTTCCCGGCTGATCTTGTCCCGGTAAAGCTCAGACAGATCCTCCGTCGCCTCAATATCCTCCGATATTTCCGAGAGGATCCGTTCCACCTCCTTGAAGCTTTCCGCCACAGCTTCCCGGCATTCCCGATACCGGCCCTTCCACACCAGATCCTCCATCGATCCGCCCCGTTCACTGCCCGCCGCCGACGGAATTCCCTCCTCCACCGTGCACGCGCCGTCATCAGGCAAAAAAGCATCCCCGGTGAACTGGGAAAAGGTTCCCGCCAGCTTTTCCATGGAATCAGACACGGACTGCACCCGCCTGGCGGCAGTCAGTTCTCTGCCCGGCATATAAAACGGAAAGGGCCTCACAGGCGCCTTCCGGATCTCTGTCTGACGGCAGAGCGCTCTCGGTATCAGAAGAAATACAGCGGCAGCGATAAAAAACTCCGTGATCCCCTGGTCGGCCTGTTCCGGCAGGTACAAAATCCCCGCGGCCGACGCGCCCGCCAGAAATCCCAGGGTGCTCCCCGCCTTTCCCAGACTCCTGAACAGTCCCGACAGCACCCCCGTCAGGCACAGCATCCCCATAACGGAAATATCTCCCTGCAGCAGCGTTTCGATGATCCCGCAGCCGGTCCCGGCGGCCGCGCCGACCCCGATCCCGAATTTATATCCCACAAACAGCACGCTGAAATACATGGCTGTTCTCACAATAAACCCCAGCGTCCTCCCCTGCGCCAGAAACACCGTCAGGACCAGCCCCGCGGCCAGCGCCAGAAGAGCCCGGACAATCACATCCTTCTTCATCGCGATACCTCCCTGAGATGCTATTATACAGAGTCGTCCCCGGAAAGGCTGTCGAAAAGAGGATGCCTCCGCGCAAAAGTTTTCGACAAAAAAGCACCCTGCGCATATACAATATGCGGGGTGCCTTTTCTCTCTGCCTCATATTTTCCGGTCCGCTTTTGCCTGAGCGTCTGCTACTCTCCGCTGTCAGGCTTCAGCAGGATCTCGCCCGGCTTCACCAGGCCCAGCTTTGTTCTGCCAATTTCTTCTATGTACTGATCCGTCTGGATATAGATCTCCTCTTCCTCAAGATCCGCGGCCTTCTGTTCTTCACTTTCGATCTGATTCTGGAGATCCGCCTCCCGTGCGGCGTAGCTGTCGTCCTTTTCCTTCAGGACCTGAGTTCTGTAAAACGTCATGCCGCCCAGCAGCCCCGTCACCAGGATGATGCCTGCGATCACTTTTCTGCTTTGCTTTTTGTAACGGCTTTTCCTTCTTTTTCTTTCTGTCATCGTCCTCACCGCAGTCCTTTTCCCGATTTTTTCTTTTTCGCTCCTCCAAAATCAAACGTATCTTCATTGTAAGCCATTTTTTCTGCTTTTTCAATAGAGACGCGGCAACTTTTAAGGGAAATCCGATCCATTTCAGCAAATATCCGAGCGCCGTCCCGAACAGGGCCACCACCACGCGGCTCAGGGAAATGTGGTACAGCCACATGCCGGACAGGGCACCCGCCAGGGCAAACCATCTCATATTCCCGTCGTTCATGGCAAAGAGCAGGCAGAAGCAGGCCAAAGCCGCGAAGATCCAGTACAGAAAATCCTCCACAGCCACCGCCGCGGAGGCATGTCTCACAGCCCTTCTCGCAATGCGGAGAATATCATAGACTGCCGTAAGCCCCGCCCCGAACAGAACGGACACCAGCAGGAAATCCGCCTCCTGCCTGATCATACCGCTCACGGCTATTTAAACAGACGCCCGAAAAAGGATTCTCCCTGCGCCTTCTTTCCGCGGCTTTCCGTGTAGATGAAGCTGTCCATCCTTCCTCCGATATCCACTTCGCCCTGTTCGACAGTGAGACGGCTCACCTTCAGGTCTTCTCCCCGGATGCTCAGCGTGCCCAGCTCTGTCTCCAGCACCACTTCTTTCTCATCAAAGGATATGACTTCCCGCACGCCGCTGATCATGGCGTGCGCCCGTTTGTCCAGCATGATCTTATGAGGCTTCGCCCTCTGTCTCTGCTCCTCCATGCGATCTCTCCCTTCTGCATTGTCCTATTGGATTCTATGCAGAGAAAGAACCGCCTATGACCGGAGATTTCGCCGGGCTCCGCCGGCCGCCTACAGATAGCGGTACATTTCGCCCGCGTCCTCCTTCTTCGTACTGTCCTGCACCTTGAGAACCTCCGCCTTCACCGACCGGTTCCCGAACTGCACCTCGATGATGTCTCCTTCCTTCACGTTCAGAGACGCCTTGGCCGGCCTGTCATTGACCAGCACGCGGCCGCTGTCGCAGGCTTCGTTGGCCACGGTCCTGCGCTTGATGATCCGCGACACCTTCAGAAATTTATCCAGTCTCATTTCCGTCAATCCTTCCTTAAAAAAAGACCGCCGCATCCATCTGCGGCAGTCCTGATTTTCTCATCTTACTGTTTAAGCGTTGATCATATCTTTCAGAGCTTTGCCTGCTTTGAACTTCGGAACCTTGGAAGCCGGAATCGTCATGGCAGCGCCGCTCTGAGGATTTCTTCCTTCCCTCTGTGCTCTTTCAGATACTTCAAAAGTACCAAAACCTACCAGCTGAACCTTTCCGCCCTTTGCCATCTCTTCAGCAATCACATCTGTGAATGCTTTGATCACTTTTTCCGCATCTTTTTTTGAAAGCTCTGTCTTCTCAGCGACCGCTGCTATTAACTCTGTTTTGTTCATAATTCGTTCCTCCTGAGGTCTTGATTCACTGTGAATAATACACTTCTTCATTATTTATAAACTGATATACCCTATTTGTCAAGAACATTCGCCGAACTTTCCAGCCCTTTATAAATCGGACTTTCCGGCTCTTCTGCCGTCTCAGCGTTCCTGTCCCGCCTGCCTACAGTCTGATGCCTTTTTCCCTGGCTTCTTTTTCCATTTTTTTAATCTCATCCCAGCGCGCTTTGCTTTCTTCCGCCGTTTTATATTCCTCCCCGCCGAACACATGGGGATGGCGGCGGATCATCTTCCGGCAAAGCATGGAGATCACGTCCTGAATTGTAAAATCGCCCTCTTCTTTGGCAATCTGGCTGTGCAGCATGACCTGAAGCAGCACATCTCCCAGCTCCTCGCAGAGGTTGTCCATATCCTGATGGTCAATGGCCTCCAGTACCTCGTCACATTCATCCTGAAGGCATTTTTTCATGGATTCATGGGTCTGCGCCCTGTCCCAGGGACAGCCGTGGTCTGAACGCAGCTCGGCTATGATCTCCTCCAGCTCCTCGAATGTATAATTCTCTTTTGTCTCAATCATAAACGTCCTCCCATTTTCCGCGGAACAGTCGGGCCGGCTCAGCTCTCCATCTGCCTGCCCAGAAATCCGGCGGCCGTGAGCGCCAGCTTCTGCTCCAGTGTTCCCATTTTGTATTTCGGATCCCTGCTCAGAAGGATAACAGAGCCGATGGCGTCGCCCTCGCAGAGAATGACCGCCGTCACCTCTCCATAGTATTCCTCTGTATCCTCTGCCGTCACCGGGATAAACTGCCCGTCATTTTTTTCAGCGATGATATTATTTCGATTCAGGATCATCTGCTCCAGCGGCTTGCTGATGCTCTTTTGCAGCAGATCCTTCTTCGCGCCGCCCGCCACCGCGATCACCTGGTCGCGGTCCGTCACACAGACCACAAGCCCCGTCGACTGGGCCAGCGCCTCTGCGTACTGTTTCGCGAAGCTGGAAAGCTCTGCCATAGGAGAGTATTTTTTCAGAATGATCTCTCCCTCCCGGTCTGTAAAGATCTCCAGCGGCGTTCCTTCTCTCAGACGCAGGGTCCTGCGGATTTCCTTGGGGATGACTACCCTTCCCAGATCGTCGATCCTGCGAACAATTCCTGTAGCTTTCATATAAAATTTCCTCCGTTTTTACTTCTGACATTTATCCTTCCTGTTGTCGGTAAATGTATTATCTGTAAAATGAAGGAATTTATACTTTCGCTTTCAGGCTGCCCCGAAAGGACCCGCGCACCGGCGCCGCTTCCTGTCCCTATTATATGCAAAATCCCAAAAACAGGCAAGGAGATTCAAGTATATGGAGGATCACTGCTTTTTAATTTTCCTCTATTTCAACGCCCCACCTGCTTAAAGTGTCTCTGAGCTCCTGTTCATCCGCTTCGTAACATCCCGTATGTATTTTTCCATTTCCAATCATCTTTTCGTCACTGCCATATACTTTAAAATAAATAAATATGGTTGAAAAAGGATGAAACGAAAACAGCGCGTAGGTCACAGGATTAGTATGGTAATGTTTTCTTACCCGATAGGGTGACAAAAAGAGTCCGCCGCGAAAGCCTCTGCTGCCCTGTAAAACTTTTTCATAATTTTCCCATTGTTTTGTTTTGAATTGATCCCATGTATACATTTTATGAAAACAGAATAATCCGATTGTGCATCCTTCTGGTGTCAGCGTGATTTTTTTACCATATACGATGCCAAAAACGATAATCAAATAATATAAACATATTCTGCTTAAAATTATCATCCACAAATCGATCTCCTGATACCCAAATTCGATTATGAATACAATCAAAATTCCTATTAATGCGCACATCATGATGCCATAAGCTAATCGATCTGATTTTATAACCATTTTTTCTGTACTTTCCATATCATTCCCCCATGATGTTTATAGAAGCCCAAACATCATATTCCTTTCTTTTCGCCCTGTACCGCGGTTCAGCACATTCCCATACTGCGGACTTTAGATTTATTCTGCAATCTCAGCAGCTCCTAATAAAAAACAGGACACAACTGCCATCAGCAGCGCAACGATTGATTGATTTACTCATCCAATTCTTTAACGAGCTGTTTAAACGATGATACAGCATCAGATAAAATTTTTTCCATCTCAATATATGAAATACGATTCGAGCCAAAATTATATACCCCCAGCGTTGCCGTTTTTCCGCCTCTCAGCCGGGATGGTTTCTCAAATCCGTGTTTCTCAGCAACATTCACCTGTTTCTTCCAAATGAAATATTCCCGTTCTTCTTGATTGACTTTACTGTCAGATTGGCTGCTCGCTTTATAACATATTTTCATTTCACCATTGGCAAACTCACATTGCAGATACAGTTCGTACTTCGCACCCTGGTATATACGATATGTGCCGTTGGACAACCACATCCCGTAAAAACCGCCGGATTGATTGGCAACGTATCCATAATTTAACTTCATCCCGTGAAATTCCTGCTTAAGGGAATGATAGAATCCATTGATCTGCGCCCCGCCCCATTCACAGACCGGCAGATATTTATATTGATTAATATCACGATGCCACTGCTTTAAATAAAAATAATAACTCATAAATATGTCGTTGGTTGTTTTAAATGCATACTTTTCAAGGACAGAGAGTATTGTTTCCAACCCAAAATACTTATAGCCTGCTCTGTCAACCGCAGACATATCGCTTTGAAATCCAATTTTAAAATAAATACCTTTTATTTCATAATTTTCAAAATCCGCTTTGACCATATGATAATATCTTTCAAGCTGATTATCATGCTCGTTTGTATAAGTCTTGTCTTCAATTATAATTTTATATTTATCGTTTACCGTCAGTAATATATCAACTGATTTATTATATTGTCTCGTTGGCTCCTCGCTGAGCCAGACCTCTGATTCATTTTTCAATTCCGGAACAAACTGCCTGATAAAATCCACAGCACAAGATTTCAGCACAGGCTCATCATCTGCATCTTTTAATGCAAAAGAAAATAACCAGCACAAAAACGCATCCTGAGACAGTTCACCTGTAGCAAAATGAAAAATATTGTTGTTTAAGTTCATATCAATGTTCCTTCCCCGGAAAACCAATTCACCTACATTACATATAAATCAATTTGAATGGTTGCATTCAAATAATTTACAATATCGAGGAAATCTCTTTCAAAGTACAACGCAGGTGTACGACTGACACCCAAAAATGGGACGATATCGAAAACAACTGTCCCGTTATTCTCATCGCAAATTTTTTTAATTTCCGGCAGTTTATCAGATACTAAGACTTCCCATACTTAAAATGGGCTTTGCACCTTGAAAATTCAATATTTCAGCTAACAAAATAGTGATTTATGCTCCTATAGACTCTGGATGG
>CAJFHG010000016.1 GCA_904379015.1 Candidatus Paralachnospira caecorum
ACGGGCTGCGGGCCTGTGTGACAAAAGGATTTTTGGATTATTTCAGAGCGGCGGACGCGGATGTATTCTGCGTTCAGGAGACGAAGCTCCAGGAGGGGCAGATCGAGCTTCCGCTGGAAGGCTATCACCAGTACTGGAATTACGCGCAGAAAAAGGGCTATTCCGGCACGGCCGTTTTTGTGAAGGAGGAGCCGGAGACCGTCCGCTATGGCATCGGACAGGAAGCGCATGATACGGAGGGCCGTGTCATTACGCTGGAATATCCGGAGTATGATCTGGTGACCTGCTATACGCCGAATTCGCAGAATGAGCTGGCCAGACTTTCCTACAGGATGGAGTGGGAGGACGCGTTCCTGGCTTATTTAAAGAAGCTGGAGGAGAAAAAGCCGGTGATCTTCTGCGGCGATCTCAATGTGGCTCACCAGGAGATCGATCTGAAGAATCCCAAAACAAACCGCAGGAACGCCGGCTTCACGGACGAGGAGCGGGGAAAGTTCGGCGCCCTTCTGGATGCCGGATTCATCGATACCTTCCGTTATTTTTATCCCGACAGGACAGGAATCTATTCCTGGTGGTCCTACCGTTTTAAGGCCAGGGAAAAGAATGCCGGGTGGCGCATCGACTATTTCTGCGTTTCCGGGGCGCTGAAGGAAAGGCTGGTCAGCGCGGACATCCATACAGAGGTGATGGGATCCGACCATTGTCCCGTAGAGCTGGTGATCGACCTATGAATCTTCTGACCATTGAAAATCTGACGAAATCTTATACCGGCAGGCAGCTGTTTGACCACGCGTCTTTTTCCCTGTCGGAGGGCGAAAAGGTGGGCGTCATCGGCATCAACGGCACAGGAAAGAGCACCCTTTTAAAGATCGCGGCAGGGCTTGAGGAGCCGGACGGGGGAACTGTGACCAGGGGAAACGGCCTGCAGATCCGGTATCTGCCTCAGAATCCTGTTTTTGAGAAAGGGAGCACGGCGCTTTCCAGCGTGCTGGCAGGCAACGTCACAGAGCAGAACCGATGGGATGTGGAGAGTCAGGCAAAGGCCATGCTGAACAAGCTGGGGATCGGGGATTTTGAAGCCGAGGCGGAGACCCTGTCCGGAGGGCAGAGAAAACGGGTGGCTCTGGCAGGCGTGCTGCTTTCCTCCGCGGATATCCTGATTCTGGACGAGCCCACCAACCATCTGGACAGCGAGATGGCCGGATGGCTGGAGGACTATCTGAAAAAACGGAAAAATGCCCTGATCATGGTGACCCATGACCGGTATTTTCTGGACAGTGTCACGAACAGGATCGTGGAGATCGATCAGGGGAAGCTTTACAGCTACCAGGCCGGCTACAGCGGTTTTCTGAAGCTCAAGGAGGAACGGGAGGCCATGGCGCTTGCTTCCGAGCGCAAGCGGCAGAGCCTTCTGAAGACGGAGATCGCCTGGATGATGCGGGGCGCGAGAGCCCGCTCCACCAAGCAGAAAGCCCATATCCAGCGGTATGAGGCTCTGAAAAATACGGAAGCGCCGAAGACAGAGGCGGCGCTTTCCCTGGGATCGGTGAAGAGCCGTCTGGGGAAAACCACGGTGGAGCTCCATCATATATCGAAAGCCTATGGAGACAGGACGCTGATCCGGGATTTTTCCTATATTTTTCTGAAGCAGGACCGGATCGGGATCATCGGCAGAAACGGATGCGGAAAGTCTACGCTGATGAACATCATCATGGGAGCCGTCCCGGCCGATTCCGGCGAAGTGGTGATCGGACAGACTGTGAAGCTGGGATATTTTTCCCAGGAAAATGAATATATGGACACCAGTCTCCGGGTCATCGACTACATCAGAAACGCGGCGGAATATGTGCAGACGGAGGAAGGAAGCGTCAGCGCCTCGAAAATGCTGGAGCGTTTCCTGTTTCCTTCTGACATGCAGTATACGGTCATTGAACGGCTGTCGGGAGGCGAAAGACGCCGGCTTTATCTGCTGCGGGTGCTGATGGAGGCGCCCAATGTGCTGATCCTGGATGAGCCGACCAATGATCTGGACATCAGGACCATGATGGTTCTGGAGGATTATCTGGACACCTTTCCCGGCATTGTCATCGCCGTGTCCCATGACCGGTACTTCCTGGACCGGGTGACGAGACGGATCTTTGCCTTTGAAGAAGATGGGCGGCTTGTACAGTATGAGGGCGGATATACAGACTATGAGATCGCGAGGGAATGGAAAGACGCGGCCCTGCAGGATCAGAACGCGGGAGATAAAAAGCAGAGCGGAGGCGGAAGCGCCGCGGCGAAGGCCTGGAAGCAGGAAAAGGGCGCGCGGCCGAAAAAACTGAAATTTACTTATCAGGAACAGAGAGAATTTGAGACCATCGAGGACGAGATCAGCGGACTGGAAACAGAGCTTGCGGAAAAGGAAACCCAGATAGAAGCGGCATTTTCAGATTATACCGCACTGAACCGGCTTCTGGAAGAGAAGGAGGCGCTCAGCGCCCGGCTGGAGGAGAGAATGGAACGGTGGATGTATCTGGAAGAGCTCGCCGCGAAGATAGAAGCAGGAGGACAACCGTGAAAAAAATACAGATTATGGAGTCATCACAGGTAAAAGCGCTTCCTCTCGGAGCGCAGACAGAAAACGGAAGTGTCCATGTGGCATTTGTTTCGGACAGAGAGGGAACCGCCAGGATCCACCTTTATAAGAAAGGCAGAGACGCGGAAGCGTGCAGCTTTGTATTCCCGGAGGAAAACCGTCTGGGAGATGTCCGTTATATCGGATTATCCGGATTCGCGCCGTCGGAGTATGAATACAGTCTTTCTGTGAATGGAGAGACAGTGGAAGATCCTTATGCCAGGCTGACGGCGGGGAGGGAGAAATGGGGGATTGCGCCGTCCGGAGAGCGGTCGGCCCGGTACGCGTTTCTCAGAGAAGACTTTGACTGGGAGGATGACCGGAAACCGGGATATGCGTTTGAGGATACGATCCTCTACAGGCTGCATGTTCGGGGATTCACCAGGCATCCGTCTTCCGGCGTCAGCCATAAGGGAACATTTGCGGGGATCGCGGAGAAGATTCCTTATCTGAAGGAGCTGGGCGTCACCATGGCGGAGCTGATGCTGCCCTATGAGTTCAAGGAAGTCAGGGAACTGCCGGCAGGCAGGAGAGTACCCGCCGGATCAGGCGCGGCCGCTCAGGCCGGTCCGGTCCGGGAGGCGGATGCGCCGGTGAACGGAACGGCGCCGGTGAATGGAGCGGTTCCGGCAGCAGGGCCGGGCGGCATGGCAGCGGTTTTTCCGGCTGCCGGATATGGCGGAAAGCTCAATTACTGGGGCTACGGTCCGGCCTGCTGCTTCGCGCCCAAGGCCGCTTACTGTGTGCGCGGGGCACAGTACGGGACACCGGACATCCAGTTTAAGTCCCTGGTGAAAGAGTTCCATAAAAACGGACTGGAAATCGCGGTGGAGCTTTATTTTGAACCCGACGCGGGCACGCCCTATATTCTGGACTGTCTCCGGTTCTGGGTGGAGGAATACCATGTGGACGGGATCCATATCGCGGGAACCTTTGACGGAAAGGCGGTCTCCGAGGATCCGGTGCTGCGGGGCGTCAAGCTGTTCGCGGGGGACTGGAGCCGGGAGAGCGCGGGAAAGAAACGGTATCTGGCAGTATACCGGGACGACTTCCAGACCGATATGAGGCGGTTTATCAAGGGAGATGAGGACCAGCTCAGGAACCTGGTCTATCACATGAAGGAAAACGGAGGCGCCTTCGGAAAGGTGAATTTCATGGCCAATACCAATGGATTCACCATGATGGATATGGTCTCCTATGACAGGAAGCACAATGAAAAGAACGGAGAGGACGGCCGGGACGGGACCGATTATAATTACAGCTGGAACTGCGGCGCGGAGGGACCTGCACGGAAAAGGAAGATCCTGGAGCTGCGGAAAAAACAGCTGCGGAATGCCTGGACCATCCTGATGACTGCCCAGGGAATGCCGCTGATCCTGGCCGGGGATGAATTCGGAAATTCTCAGGACGGCAACAACAACGCTTACTGCCAGGACAACGCCACAGGCTGGGTGGAATGGAAAAAGGGCAGGCTGAACGACGAAATTGCCCGGTTTGCCCGGTTTATGATCCGCTTCAGAAAGGCCCATCCCATGCTCCACCGGGCCGGGGGCCTGAGAAGCATGGATTATAAGGGTGTGGGCTGCCCGGACTTTTCTGTCCACGGGGAAGCGCCCTGGTATCCCCAGTATGAAAATTACAGGCGGCAGCTGGGGCTTCTTTATAAGGGCAGCTACGCGGGAGAAGAGGCGGATTCGGACCTTTATATCATGTTCAATATGCACTGGGAAACGCATGCGTTTTCTCTCCCCCACGCGGGTGGACAGTGGCATCTGGCCGTTTATACGGCGGACGAGGAACGAAACGGCATCTATGAGGAGCCGGAGCTGCTGGAGGATCAGGAGACATTTGAGATGGCGCCCAGGAGTATTGCCATTCTGACAGCAAAAGAGGCGGGAATATGACAGAAAAAACAAAAGGCCTGAGCGGTCTGGCCCTGAAATGGATCGCTGTCGTCACCATGTTTGTCGATCACCTGGCCATTGCCCTGGCCGGGATCATTCCGTCCGGAGCCTATGACGGGATGCGGATCGTGGGGCGCCTGGCCTTTCCGCTGTTCTGTTTTCTTCTGGTGGAAGGGTTTTATCATACAGGAAATATCAGGAAATACCTGATCCGTCTGGGCGTGTTTGCCCTGATTTCAGAAATTCCTTTTGATTTTCTCTTATTCGGGCGTGTGGTCTATATGGGCTACCAGAATGTATTTTTTACACTGTTTACAGGGCTGCTTCTGCTTTATCTGTACAATCGCTTTCTGGGGAATGTGCAGCCAATTTACGCAGCCATGACGCTGATCTCCATGTTATGTCTGGCCTTTGTGATCCAGTGTGACTACGGGGCCGAGGGAGTGCTGCTGATCTTTCTCATTTATTTCTTCCATTACCGTCCGGTGGCGATGATGGTCAGCATCGCCGTTGTGATGGCGGTCATGGGCGGCATCGAGCCTTTCGGGATCCTGGCGATTGTCCCCATTGCCTTTTACAACGGCAGGCGGGGCGGCAGGGTCATGGAAGAAGAGACCAATGAAAAGGACATGGCGCGGGATTTCAGAAAAGGACTGGCGGCAAAGTATTTTTTCTACTGCTTTTATCCGCTGCATCTGGCGGTGCTGGGCGTTTTGAAATATCTGCTGCACTGAGCGCGGGAGCCGGAGCGGCGGCGGAGATCAGATGCTTTTGAATATAAAATTTTGTGAACAACAGACAGGATGAAGAACGGGAGTGTGTATGATGGGAGATAACGGAATGAAAAAGAGAAAAGGGATCATTGTGGCGGGGACGCTGACGCTGGATCTGACGCCGGTATTCGAGTCTCAGAAAAAGGCCAAATCTGTGGATGAAGTATTTGTGCCGGGCAAGGTGGTTCATGTGGACGGCATGGATATTCATCCGGGCGGCGCTGTGTCCAATACGGGACTCGGCCTCAAGGTTCTGGGCGCGGATGTCCATATTATCGGCAAGATCGGAAAGGACGATCTGGGAGACATTATTTACAGGTATTATGACAAATACGGAGCGGCGAAGGACCTGATCGTGGATGAGAGCATTTCCACCTCCTTCTCCATAGCGCTGACGCCTCCCGGAATCGACAGGATCTTCCTTCATGATCCCTGCGCCGGGAACAGCTTCCGCCGGGAGGATATTGACAAGAGCCTCTATGAGACGGCGGAGATTTTCCATTATGGCTATCCGCCGGTGAGCCGTCTTCTGTACCTGAACGGAGGAGAAGGATGCATCGCGATGCTGAAGGAGGCGAAGGAGGCCGGTGTTGCCACTTCTGTAGATATGTGCGCGGTGGATCCGGAATGTGAGAGCGGACGGGAAGACTGGAAGGGAATCATGGAGCGGATGTCTCCTTATGTGGATTTCTTTGAACCCAGCATCGAAGAGCTCATGTTCTATCTGGACAGAGAGAAATACAACAGGCTGTATGCCGCTGCCGAAAACGGCGATATGATCGGTCTTCTGGACATTGAGAAGGACGTGAAGCCTCTGGCGGATCTTCTTGTATCCTGGGGCGCCGGCGTAGTGCTTGTAAAATGCGGCTACAAGGGACTGTATCTGGCCGCCGGAAGCGCGGAGCGCCTGAAAAAGATCGGCGGCGGGATCGAGCTGGATCCGGAAGACTGGGCAGATGTGCACTGCTTTGAGAGAAGTTATGTGCCGGATCAGGTGCTTTCCGGAACCGGCGCGGGAGATACGACCATCGCGGCCTTCCTCTATGCGGTGACCCTGGGCTATTCCAGAAAGCGGTGCCTGGAGCTGGCCGCCGCCACAGGCGCTTCCTGTGTGGCTGCCTATGACGCGCTGGGCGGACTGAAATCCTTCGACGAACTGATCAGGAAGATCGACGGAGGATGGGAAAAGCAGTAAAAGCGGCCGGAAATTTCTGGCGTTGCATTTCGGCCCGCTGGCGTTGTTTGTTTTCTTTACAGTGGTTATTCGTCTGACAAAGACAGTGGAAGATAAATGGAAATTTTCAGCTTGAAATTCAGCTGGAGATTTCCATTTATTGCGTTTACAGGGATACTATTTTCTGTTAACATATTTTGCAAAAACTAATAACTGGTGTTTTGATGGAGTTAATTGCATATAGATTTCTAAACAAAGAAAAATTGAAAAAAAGTGAATATATAAAAAATATTATATAAAATAATATTGACATTGGGAAAAAAGTACTGTATATTTAAAATAGATTTAAAAAGAGAAGATATTAAATTACCTGAATGCGAGTTAAGGGAGAAAGGAGGGCACAGTATGAAAAAAAGAAAAATAATAAAAAGTGGGATTGCAATATTTGCATTAACAATTTTGTTTTCCCTGGTAGCTTTTGCAGATTCCTATCAGTTGTTTAGCTATACAACCAATAGTCAGACTTTGACTTCAGATTCTGTCGAGAAAAGTAATCTGAATACAACCGCGAAAGCCACTGCATTGAATTCATATGGAGGAAGTTTCAGCAATGCACTTGACAATGGCGGCGTTATTGAAGCATATTCTGCTTTGGAGTATGGCGGAAATCCCAGTGGAACAATGATTTTTTCATCTGATGGTCAGACACGTTATGGCTCATATTCTAAAGTTATGAACAATCAGGAGCATAAGCTTTTTGCCAAATTGTTGAACTGCAATTTTACCGGAGTGGCAATGTACGAATATTTCCAGTGGTTGCCGTAAAGAAGGGTTTTGTATGTGCGATTGCTGCATGAAATAGCGCCCGTACTCGCAGGGCGCTTTCTTTTGAATTTTGCATATCTGAAAATGACGCGTAGTTTGCAGAATACGGAGAGGAGGCGGAGAATGATGAAAACAAAACGGGGTGTTTGTGCGGGCATAGTCTTTTTTTTGCTTTTTATCTGTGGATGTGGACAACAGAATGGACGGAGCGGAGACAATCTGGAAATAAAAAATGGAGATACAATTGCGAGACAGCTGACAGAAGACGTTTCTATGAATGCAGTTGTGCAGATTCCGGAAGCAGGGCTGGATTCTGTAGAGCGCTGTACAGTCAGAAATCAATGGTTCAATGGAAAAGAGATGGCGGAACGTGCTTTTCCGCAGATCCCGGAGAGTGAATGGGATTATCCGGACAATACAGGTCAAGGCATTTCTTCTTCTGCCCTTTATGAAGGAAATCTGAATATAAAAGAAGGCGGGGAAGCTGTACCGGGAATGATTTATCTGGGACCGGGAATCAATATATCCACGGACAGAAGTCAAGCAGCGAGAAACTGCTTTAAACATGCAATCTTGGGAATTCGAATATCAGATATTCATTCTCAAAAGGAATTTGCGTTTGCTTCCATTGAAGAAGCTGCAGAAGAGGTCGATCATTACTGGCAGGAGATAACTGGTTTGGAAGGAGCGGCATTTTTCTGCGCTTTTTCTGTGTCACATGAGGCTATATTGGAAGAACAGGAAATAATGCTGAAAATAGAAGAGGAGGTAGGAGCGGATTATCCGATCGACATTTATGAATGGGACGAAACAGACGATTGTTATGATATCCGTATGGAACTGCTGGTAAATGGTATTCCGCTGACTGCGGATCCAATGCTGCGGGAGGATGGCATCTATGTACCCAGTGGAGAGATCCGCGCAATTTACACCAGCGACGGGATTGTGAATTTGAGTTATGCTCTGGGAAGCTATGAAATTTTAAAAAAAGACTCCGTGGATCTGGTTTCAATGGATGTTTTATTTGAAGCACTGGAAAAAAAATTTTCCATGATGATAACAGGAAAAACAGAAATAGACAGAATGCAGATGGTTTATTATCCGATTCCTTTGTCGCCGGATCTGGAGGTACGGGAGTATGATCTTGTTCCGGCATGGAGATTCTGGTTTAAGACGGGTGAAATGATGAACTGTTTTTATATTAATGCAATAACAGGAGAAGAAATTGTGTCCTAAAACGAACAGGAGGAATCGGAATGAGCTTTTGCAGAATGCTGATGTCAGATTTCAGGCGCATGTTTCAGTCATGGAATTTCTGGCTTTCCGTTCTGGCGGTGGCGCTGGTCAGTTTGATTGGTTCTTTTCCGTTAATTCGTGTACAGAGTAGTGGGGTATCGTTATTCAGATTGGTGACATACCGTCTTTCCAACAGCTTTTTTTTGATTATGACTGCGGTGGTGGCACTGCCATTTGGACTGAGCTATCGGGAGGATTACAGAAATAATTACAGATTCTGTATAATGGGCCGAACAAATCTCAGTGTATATTGCTGGTCACATGTGGTCGTAACAGCATCGGGAGCCTTTTTCAGTGTTTTGATGGGCTATGCGTTGGGATACGGCCTGATGGGGACATGCATGCCGATGATACTGGAGTCAGAACTGGAAGCTTTGCGCCTGAGTTCGCGGGAGGTTTATTCAAGTCTGTTATTGGGGCCGGCACCGGTAACTTATTTTATTTGTGTTTTTTCTACAGAAGCGGCAGGGTATGCGTTTTTGTCTGTTTTTGCGCTTTTAATGTCTGTCAGCATTTCTAATTCGTTTATTATTCTTACGATGCCTGCCGTGCTGTTTTATGGGAGCTATGTTGTGTGTTCTGCTCTCAATCTTCCCGGGATTGTTAGGTGGTATCATATATTGGAAAGTGGAGGATGGCTTTCCAGAAATATTGACGATATACATATTCTGATGCCATGCATTTTTCTGTATTTTGGAAGCCTGATATGCCTGGAAGGGCTGCTTTTTATGCAGATGGCGGAAAGGAGACAGATGAATGGATAAATTCAAACAGTGTCTTCGTATATGTAAGGGAAATTTGAAGCGGATTTTAAAAAATCCGAGATTGTATTTGGCACTGAGTTGGTTTGCAATGACCATTTTGTTTTATCTGATTCAGGTACGTCATTTGGCAGTATCTCTGGAACAGTCTGTATCAGCATGGATTTTCCCGCTGCTGATCGTTCTTTCCGGAAATCAGATGTTCGTAATTCTGGGAGCAGTGCTGCTTTTTTGTGACGCGCCATTTTTATATGATAACAGCGGATGGCAGATCCTCAGAGCCGGAAGGCGCAGCTGGTTTTGGGGAAATATTTTGTATATCTGGATTTTGGCATTTATTTATGCTGTTTTTATTGCTGTTTTGCCGATGCTTTTTCTTATTCCGCATATCAGCTTCAGAAATGAATGGGGCGCGCTGCTTGGGTCGCTTGCGCAGACCAGTTTGGCAGATCAGGCAGGAATTACGCCCTTATCATATGGTTTGATGGTTCGTTACGAACCTGTGGAGGCGATTGTACTGACTGTTTTGGCAGTATGGCTGAATGGAGTTTTGGTGGGAGTGATCAATTATGCGGCAAATCTTCTGATCAGGCAGGGGGTCGGACCCATATTCTGTGTGGCAATGGGCGTCACACCGGTGCTTACAGAAGGACTGCAGACAGAAATTGCACAGGTCAGCATGTATTTCTCTCCGCCTTCATGGATGAACCTGATGAATTATAACTGGGATGGATATGGAACAAATCCTTCTCCGGAATATATTTATCTGGCTTTTGCAGTGATGATTGCGGTGGGGATCGCAGCCGGCAGGATCGGGATCGTGAGAAAAGATCTTCAGATGATGCAGGATATGTAGGGAGAGCGAGCGATGAAAAATAAAATAGAAATTCGGCATGTGACAAAAAAATTCAAAGAATACCGGGCGCTGGATGATGTATCTCTCATATTCGAAGAAGGAAAAATTCATGGAATTGTAGGAAGAAACGGCAGCGGAAAAACGGTATTGTTCAAATGTATCTGCGGTTTCCTCAAATTGGATGAGGGAGAAATCCTTGTGGATGGCAAACGGATCGGGAAAGAGATAGAAGCGCCGCGGGACGTTGGGGTGATTATTGAATCTCCTGGATTTTTACCTGGTTACAGCGGTTTTCAGAATCTGAACTTTCTGGCAGGAATACGAAACAAAATCAGCAGGGAAGATATCATGGAAGCAATCAGGTTTGTTGGTCTGGATCCGAAAAGCAGAAAGCATGTTGGAAAATATTCCATGGGAATGCGGCAGAGACTGGGGCTGGCTCAGGCGATCATGGAAGATCCGTCACTGTTGATTTTGGATGAACCTATGAACGGCTTGGATCATCAGGGAGTGTCTGATATTCGAAAACTGCTTTTGGATCTGAAAGAACAGGGGAAGACGATTTTATTGGCCAGCCACAGCAGGGAAGATATTGCTGTGCTCTGTGATACTGTGACGGAGATGGACCATGGAAAAATTATGGCAGAAATAAAAAATACGGGCATAGGAGATGATAACTGTGAAGAAAAAAGAACTGACGGCCAGTGAACAGGAGCTGATGAAAGCTGTCTGGGAGATTGAAGAGGAGGGAGGGGTGCCGACAACGAGAACAGTCAGGAAAAAGGTGGACGAATGGAGGGCGGAACGGATTACCAGCCAGTCTGTTTATGTGCAGATGGGCAACCTTCAGCAGAAAGGCTATATTGAGATCAAAAAGGATGAGAAGGAAGACCGAGTCTATACTTCTATTGTCAAAAAAGAGGATTATGTAAAGCGGCAGGCGAAATACTGGGCCGGATTCTGGAACAAGACAGTTCCGGGATATGTGATGATGGCGATCGGGAAAAATATTTCAAAAGAAGAGAGAGACGAACTCAGGAGATATCTGGATGAACTGGATTAGGTTTTGTTTTATGATCATTATGACGACCGTAACCGGGACAGCAGTATTCGGGATATGGAAGCTGATGGCTGTCTTTTTGAACCGCCGCGGCTGTGTCAGGGAAATCAGACATTTGTTGATTGCGGTGATTCTGTTCTTTGTGGTTCCTGCTGCGTATGTTTATGCAGCGTGGAGTGCCGGTGTGTATGCGGAATCGACGAGCAGGACGTTATTCTGGAGAACTCCGTTTCTGGTACGGGCGGCGGATGTGTTTCTGTGTGTCTGGCTGATTGGGGTCTGCGTCAATATTTTCAGGATTGTGAGAATCAAAAAAAGACTCCAGAGTGTGATCAGGGACAGCCGGGAAGCATACGGCCCGGAGAAACAGGCAGTGCTCAGAGTCAGAAACAGGCTTCAAATCAGGAAACAAATACCGGTGTATCTGGCAAAGACCCAGAGTGTTCCTGTGATCGCGGGAATATGGAACTGCCGGATTATCCTGCCGGATCAAACGTATGCCGGGGATGAACTGGAGATGATCCTGGAGCATGAAATGAGGCATTACAGACAGGGGGATTTGTTTCTGAAGGGGATCTGTACATGGATCCGCTGCGTGCATTGGATGAATCCGCTGAGCAGACGCCTGTTTTCGGAGGTGGACAGATGGGGAGACGCTCTCTGTGATCAGCAGATCTGCCGCGAGAACGGGGGAAGATGGAGCGGCAAGCAGTATTTTGAAGTGGTACTCGGCTGTGTATGCCGGGACAAAGGAGAACAGGGATCTGTCATGAAGCTCGGCAGGAGCGCGGAAGAGATCAAGGAGAGGATTGAGAGGATGAAAAAAGGACGTTCAGGAGAACTGAAAAAAAGAGTGCAAGCAGCGCTGGGAATCTGTTTCCTGGCGATTTCCTCCGTTACAGCGGCGGCGGCAGGAAAAGGAACGGAAATCATATACGACGCAGTCTATCAGGCCACAGAGAGAACGGTCGAGGAGGCCGAACAGGCTCAGTTCGTTTCAGAAGAATATGAATGGATGCCGGGAGACGATATTACGGTCATAGAATCCGGAGAAAACTTAAATATGCGGGGATCCAGTCTGTTTACCTGGACGATCCCGGAAGATACTCTGCGAAAATCCGGAGAATTTTACGCGGCGGAGGGAAACCAGGTTACAATCATGATTGTACCGGAGCCTGCCAGCGCGCGGACAGGGGTCGGCCTCGACCAGCCGAACGGCTATCTGCGGGGCGTATCCGGAACTGGTACATATGCACATACGTTTACGATTTATGAAAGCGGAGTCTATAGCGTGTATGCGAGAAACGAGTCCTCCGGCACGATCACGGCGACGGTTACGGTGATGCGCTGATCGCCGCGGGAACAGCAGATCAGATCACATCAGCTTCGCGCTCTTTCCGGCAGGCCCGAAATTGTTCCGGCGTCTGCCTGAAAGAGCGCGTCTTGAATTCTGGAGCTGTCTGCGCTGCGGTCATTCCGGATAAATGAGCCGTTCCTCCGTGATGTTTTCCAGTACCTGCGTGAGATACCGGTCGGCCAGATAATTGGCCATGGGCAGGTTCATGTCCAGATAATTGCCGCAGTCCCTGGCCCGGGCGCCGGGGACTTCGCTGCTGAAATCCCGGATAAAGGTATACATTTCTTTCATGAGCGGTACGATATTCTTTGATTCATAGTCGCCGGCCAGCAGAAGATAAAAGCCGGTGCGGCAGCCCATGGGGCCGAAATAAATGACCTTATCGCCGTAAACGGGATGATTGCGCAGGAAGGTCGCGCCGAGATGCTCGATGGTATGGATCTCAGCGGTGTTCATAACGGGTTCGTAGTTGGGGCGGGTCATGCGGATGTCGAAGGTCGTGATGACCTGGTCGCCCGCATGGTCCTTTCTGGATACATAAAGACCCGGAAGAAGGGTCAGATGATTGACAGTAAAGCTGGCGATTTTTTCCATGATTCAGGACTTCCTTTCTTGATCAGTCTGGTTCTACGTAAATCAGTATAGCGGAACCGGACCGGAATGGCAAGCCCCGGAATCCGGGCTCGGATTTTCCTGTGCGGTATTGCGCGATAAGCCTGTCAAGCGGTCATCATGCTTGCATGAACGGACAGTTGACAGGCTTTGCGCACCTTCGGAAGGGCCGCGTCTTGGTTGACAGGGGGCGGCGGGAATGCTACACTAAAAATCAGAAAAAGACAGGAGGACTTGAGGAATGTTAGACGGAAAGAAAACTCTGTTCAGCGGCATGCAGGCAACGGGAAACCTGACCCTTGGAAATTATCTGGGAGCCCTGAAAAACTGGGTTAAGATCAGTGACGAATATAACTGCTTTTACAGTGTGGTGGACATGCATTCCATCACGGTGCGGCAGGATCCGGCGACTCTCCGGAAGCGGGCGCGGACGCTTCTGACGCTTTATATCGCGGCGGGACTGGATCCGGTGAAAAACTGCATTTATTATCAGTCCCATGTATCGGCCCATGCGGAGCTGGCATGGATCCTGAACTGTTTCACTTACATGGGGGAGCTGAACCGCATGACCCAGTTCAAGGACAAGGCGGCAAAGCACGCGGACAATATCAATGCCGGCCTGTTCACGTATCCGGTTCTCATGGCGGCGGATATTCTTCTTTATCAGGCGGATGTGGTGCCGGTGGGCATCGACCAGATGCAGCATCTGGAGATCACGAGAGACATCGCGCAGCGGTTCAACGCCATTTACGGAGAGGTGTTTACGATCCCGGAGGCCTATATCGGAAAGGTCGGGGCCAAGATCATGAGCCTTCAGGAGCCGTCGAAGAAGATGTCAAAGTCCGATGAAAATCCCAATGGAAGCATTTATCTGATGGATGATAAAGATACCATTATGAGAAAATGCAAACGGGCAGTGACCGATTCCGAAGGGGTGATCCTTTACCGGGATGAGCAGCCGGGCATTAAGAATCTGATCGATATTTACAGCGCGTGCACCGGAAAGACGCCGGATGAGGTCGTGGCGGAGTTTGACGGAAAGGGCTACGGCGATTTCAAAATGGCCGTGGGAGAGGCTGTGGCAGCTATCCTGGTGCCGCTTCAGGAAGAGCAGGCCAGACTGGCTGCGGATAAAGCTTATCTGGACGGCATTATCAAAGAAAACGCGGAAAAGGCAGGATATTACGCCAACAAGACACTGAGAAAGGTACAGAAAAAGATCGGGTTCCCTGAGCGGGTACGCTGAGGAACGCTGCTGAGGAACAGGCTGCATGCAGGCGAAGGCGGCATGCAGAAAGAAAAAGACAGGGGGATGCAGATGAAGCTGGTCACATATGAATATGAGGGAAAGCAAGCGGCGGGCGTGGTATCGCCCTGCGGAAATTTTATTTATCCCGCGGATGCGCTGGGATTTGCCGGAGATACGATGAACGCGCTGATCGGCTGTATTGCCGGAATGGGCGTGAAGAAGGGGCTGAAGGCGCTGAAAGATGCAGTGGAGAAGGGAACGGATGAGAAGATTCCCATGGACGGAGCTGCGCTGCTCGCGCCGATTCCCCATCCCGCCCAGGATATGATCTGTCTGGGCATCAACTATATGGAGCATGCGGAGGAATCAGCCAGATATAAAAAGGAAGCCTTCGGCGGCGAACGGCCCTACGCGGTGTATTTCTCCAAACGGGTGGGCGAGGCGGTTGCCCCCGGCGGAGAGATCGACGGCCATTTTGACATGGTGGAGCGGCTGGACTATGAAGCGGAGCTGGCGGCGGTGATCGGCGCGGACGCGAAGCGGGCAGAGGAAAAGGACGCGGCGGATTATGTCCTGGGATATACTATTATCAATGATGTCAGCGCCAGACAGATCCAGACAAGGCATAAGCAGTGGTATTTCGGAAAGAGTCTGGACGGTTTTACGCCGATGGGCCCCTGGATCGTGACGGCGGATGAATTTGCCTTTCCGCCCAGGCTGTCCATTCAGTCGAGGGTGAACGGCGAGCTGCGGCAGAACAGCAATACGGGGCTGATGATCTTTGATATTCCCCATGTGATCCGTGAATTATCTCAGGGGATTACCCTGAAGGCAGGCACGGTCATTGCCACCGGAACGCCGGCGGGAGTGGGCATGGGCTTTGACCCGCCCAGATTCCTGAAGCCGGGAGACGTGGTGGAGTGCACCATCGAGGGCATCGGAACCCTGAAAAACACGGTAAAATAGCGGAAGCGGACCAGTGATGTGAGGCGATAGAAGATGAAAGAGCTGGAGCTCAGAGAAAATACGATTGATGTGGATACCTATCTGAAGCTGAGAGATTCGGTAGGCTGGAAAAAACTGACCAGGAAGCAGGCACAGGCAGCTCTTGACGGAAGTCTTCTGACCGTGGGGCTGTATGTGGCGGGACAGCCGGTGGGCATGGGAAGACTGGTCGGCGATGGAGCCGTCATCTGCTATATTCAGGATCTGATCGTACATCCCAATGCCCAGGGCATGGGAGGCGGACATATGCTGATGGAGCATCTGATCTCTTATGTGGATTCTCTCACGGAGGAAGGAACCGAAATGATGCTGGATCTGATGTGCGCGAAGGGACGGGAGCAGTTTTACAGCCGTCATGGATTTCTGGCAAGGCCCACGGAGCATCTGGGGCCGGGCATGATCCAGTACCTGGATAAAAGAACATCATAACATCAGATAAAACGCTGAGACTGCAGAGAACTGCCTGGTCTCAGCGTTTTCGCGTTCCGGAGATACCGGGCCTATTCATTTCCGGCATTTGTTTCCGGATTTTCCGCCTTTTTCAGGGCCGAGCTGATGGCTTCGGTCAGCGCCATGGAGGTGTACTGAGTGCTTTCATCGTAGGAGAGGCCGGTCACGCCCTGGTTGGCTACCACCTGCTCCGCCAGATTTTCCATGGCCGGCGCCATGAGCGGGTACATGGTGGACACCGATTCTTCCAGATTGACAAAACGTACTGATTTGATATGTTCCGCGTCTACGACCACCTCCACGTCAATGGCCTGGTTGTTCAGGGACAGAGACGAAGTATAGACTCCGGGCGTGTATGGAGAGGCAGAGGCGCTTGTCTTTGTGGTTTTGTTTTTGGGCGCGAACATGAAGACCAGAAGGACGATGAAAAGAATGCCCAGAGCAATAAAAATACCTGTGTAGATCAGTTCTTTCATGCGCAGTACGACAATTTTGGTTTTGGAACTCATAGACGGCTCCTGGATTTCTTTTTACAGCTTATGGAAATCAGGCGGAAAATATGCCTGTTGTGCCGGAATACGGGAAATGGTATAATGAAATGGCCGTAAAATGGTGAAACGGTTTTTAAAAGGAGAAGAAACATTGAAGGAACAGGAAGAAAATAAAAGTGAATTTCAGTTTCTGAAGGATGCGGATCCGGAAACGCTGTTTGAGAACAGCCGGGCATTCCAGAACCTGATGATGATGTATAACTGCGCCATCCGGGAGATCAAGACGAAGCTGGAGGTGCTGGATGATGAATTTTCCATCCGGTACAAGAGAAATCCCATTTCATCGATCAAGTCCCGTGTGAAAAAGCCCGTCAGCATTTACAGGAAGCTGAAGAAAAACGGACTGGAGATCAGCGAGGAAAATATTCTGAACGGGATCCATGACGTGGCGGGAGTGCGGGTCATCTGTTCATTTATTGATGATATTTATACGGTGGCGGGACTCCTGGCGAATCAGGATGACATTACCGTTCTGCGGGTCAAGGATTATATCAAGAACCCCAAATCCAACGGCTACAGGAGTTACCATATGATCGTGGAGGTGCCTGTGTTTTTCTCAAAGGGGAAAACGCCCATGAAGGTGGAGATCCAGATCCGTACCATTGCCATGGATTTCTGGGCAAGCCTGGAGCATCAGCTCCGCTATAAAAAGGACATCGAGGATGTGGAGGGACACGAGGAGATCAGCAGAAAGCTGTTTGAATGCGCCCAGACCATCGCCCACACGGATCAGGAAATGCAGGAGATCAAACGGATGATCGGAGAGTTCAACGACCTGTCGTAACACTGCCGGACCGCGGCAGTTTTGTATAGGAAAGGGAAAGCATGTCACTTCAGTTTATATTGGGAGGAGCCGGATCCGGAAAATCCTATGTTCTGAATCATCAGATCGTAAGGGAGGCGGCCGGGCATCCGGAAGAAACGTATATTTTGATCGTGCCTGAGCAGTTTACCATGGAGACGCAGAAAGCGTTGGTAGATGCCCATCCCGGGCACAGCATTCTGAATATTGATATTGTCAGTTTTGAGCGTCTGGCGTTCCGGGTGTTCGAGGAGCTGTCCTGCGCGCCGCAGACGATTCTGGATGACACGGGGAAGAGCATGCTGCTCCGGAAGGCCTGCGCGGGGATCGAGAAAAAGCTGGAAATCTACGGCAGGCATCTGAACAGGCCGGGATTTATCGAGGAGCTGAAATCCATGATGTCCGAATTCGGCCAGTACCGGATCGGGGAGGAGGAGCTTGAGCGGCTGGAGGAACAGACGAAGTCCAGACCGCTGCTGCACAGCAAGCTGAAGGATCTCCGGCTGCTGTTCGGCGCCTTTCGGGCGGCCATGGGAGAAGGCATGATCACGGCAGAGGAGCTTTTGCCAGTCCTCTGCCGTGTTCTTCCCCGTTCCAGAAAAATCAGGGGCAGTGTGATCGCCCTGGATGGATTTACGGGATTTACGCCGGCTCAGTATGAGGTGCTGGAGCTGCTTCTCCGGTATGGAAAGCGGATGATCGTATCCGTGACGGTGGATCCCGGCGCGGAGCCGTACCGGGAAGGACGGAGTTCGGATCTGTTTGCCCTGAGCAGAAAAACGATCGCGGCACTGGAGCGGCTGGCCGGGGAGGCGCGGACGGACCGGGAACAGGATATCTGTCTTTCCCCGGAGCGGCCGCCGAGATTTGCCCGTTCCGGGGAGCTGGCGTTTCTGTCGGAGCAGCTTCTGCGCCGTTCCGGCAGAAGCTGGGAGGAAGAGCCCCGGGATATCCATCTTTACGCGGAAGAAAATCCGGAAACGGAATGTCTGGCGCTGGTCCAGAAAATTGCCTGGCTGGTGCGGGAAAAACATTACCGGTACAGAGATGTGGCGGTGGTGTGCGGCGATCTGGAGGGGTACAGGCCTGTGCTGGAGCAGGCCATGGATGAGGCCGGGATTCCCTGCTTTCTGGATGACAAGCGGAGTCTTTTGACCAATCCGCTGGTGGAATACATGCGCGCGGCGCTGGAGATCGTGGAGAAGGATTTTCCCTATGAGAGCATGTTCCGTTATCTGAAGTCCGGTTTTTCGGACATTCCGGAGGATGTGCTGTTTGAGATGGAAAATTATGTGCTTGCTCTTGGAATACGGGGACACAGGCGCTGGTCTGAGCCCTGGGAACGGGTCTACAGGGGAGGAGAGCATGTGAATCTGAAGCTGCTCAATGAGGCCAGGGAAAAGATCGCGGCGCCGCTTCTGGCGCTCAGAGATGTGTTCAGGACGAAGGGCGTCACGGTGCGCCAGATGACAGAGGCGCTGTTTCACTGGATGGACGGGCAGAACGCGGAAGAGACGCTCAGGCAGATGGCGAAGCAGTTTCAGGAAGCCGGGGAGTACAGTCTGGCCAAAGAATATGACCAGGCCTACGGACAGCTGTTGGAGCTGTTTGACCGGATTGTGGGACTGCTGGGAGATGAAGTGATGTCCGTTAAAACGTACCATGATGTCCTGGACGCGGGGTGCCGGGAAATCCGGGTGGGCGTGATCCCGGCGGCCCTTGACCGGGTTTCGGTGGGAGACATGGAGCGGAGCCGGTTCGGCGCAGTCAGGGCGCTGTTTTTTATCGGTGTCAATGACGGGAACGTGCCCCGGCCGGGACGGCAGGGCGGCCTTCTGTCCGAGATGGACCGGGAGGAGCTGAAACCCTATGTGTCCCTCACACCGACGAGACAGGAGAGCAGCCTGATCGATCAGTTTTATTTTTATCTGACTGTGACAAAGCCGTCGGACGCGCTGTATATTTCCTATTCCATGAGCGATGAAATGGGAGAGGGGAAAAGTCCCTCCTCCTATCTTTCCAGCCTGTACAGGATCTTTCCGGCCCTGCAGCCTGTCACGGGAGAACAGACTGTGAAGGAGGAGGGCGCGGTATCGGTCAGGATGGCGCTCAGGCTTTTGGCCGAAGGGATGGACGAATACCGGGAAGGACGGGAGTCAGAGGCCTGGCGGAGGCTGTACGGATGTCTTTATGAGAAAAAGGAAAACCGGGCAGTCCTGCGGAGAATGGCGGATATGGCCTTCGCGGTCTACGGCGGCGACTGTATTTCCAGAGCGGCCGCCAGAGCGCTGTACGGGGAACCGCTCAAAGGCAGTGTGACGAGGCTGGAACGGTACGCGGTCTGTGCCTATGCCCAGTTTCTGAGCTACGGCCTGGAGCTGACCAGAAGAAAGGAATTTGAATTCGCGGCGCTGGACATGGGAAATGTGTTCCACAAAGGGCTGGAACTGTGCTTTCGGAAGGCGGAGGAGAGCGGGATTTCGCTGGCTGATCTGGATGAGGGAAAACGAAAGGGGCTGGTGGAAGACGCCATGGCCCAGGCGGCGGAATCGCTGGGGAACAATGTGCTGAAAAGCTCCGCCAGAAATGAATATCTGTTTCACCGTATGGGCAGGATCATGGAGAAAACGGTCTGGGCGCTGGGAGAACAGCTGAAAGCCGGACGGTTTGAGCCGGTGGCCTTTGAGCTTACTTTTTCCCCGGGGGAAAATGAGGCCATGCGGATCTCTCTTGCCGGGGAAGGACAGATGCAGCTGAAAGGGAAGATCGACCGGGTGGATCTTTACGAGGATGAAGATCATGTGTATGTCAAGATCATCGACTATAAGTCCGGGGGCATGGATTTTGACCTGACCGGAGTCTATTACGGGCTTCAGCTTCAGCTGGTGGTCTATCTGGACGCGGTGATGCGGCGGGAGCAGAGAAAACATCCGGATAAAGAAATTGTGCCGGCGGGGATGTTTTATTATCAGATCCAGGATCCGATCCTGGAACGGGACGCGGCAGGCAGCGATCCGGAGGACGCGGTTCTTTCCGCGCTCCGGCCGAAGGGAATTTTCAACGGGGAGGATCAGGTGACGGCTCTTTTCCAGAAGGAAACGCCGCGGGACGGAGCTTCCAGATGGATCCCGGCCGTCATGAAGGACGGAAAGCCGGTCAGGGGAAAGTCTTCCCAGGCCAGCCGGGAGCAGTTCGCGCATATGAGAAATTTTGTGATCCGGCGTATGCAGGAGTTCGGAACCGCCATTGCCCGGGGGGATATTTCGGCCAGACCTTATAAGAGAAAGGATCAGACCGGCTGCGACTACTGCGAATTCCGGTCTGTATGCGGCTTCGACAGGAAGCTTCCCGGATACGAATACCGGCGCCTGAAAGAGCCTTCTCCAGAAGAAATCTGGACGGAAATGGCGCGGACAGATCAGCCGGAGACGCTGAGAAAGGCAGGTGAGAGGAATGGCAGTGGAGTGGACGGAAGAACAGAGAAAGATCATTGATTTGAGAGACCGGAATATCCTGGTGGCGGCGGCGGCCGGCAGCGGGAAGACTGCCGTTCTGGTGGAGCGGATCCTTTCTCTTGTAACGGACCCGGACAATCCGGTGGATATTGACAGACTGCTGGTGGTGACCTTCACCAACGCGGCGGCGGGGCAGATGAAGGAACGGATCGGAAAGCGTCTGGCTGAGCTGACGGAGCAGCGGTCTCAGGATGAAAATCTGAGGCGGCAGGCAGATCTGCTTCCCCATGCCAAGATCATGACCATAGACAGCTTCTGCCTGTATGTGGCAAAGAATTATTTCAGTTTTCTGGATCTGGATCCGGATTTCAGGATCGGAGACGAGGGAGAACTGAAGCTTCTGCGGGAATCGGTGATGGAGGAGCTTCTGGAGGACGCCTACCGGGAAGCGTCGCCGGACTTCCTGCTGTTTGTGGACTGCTACGCGGAGGGAAAGGGCGATGCCGGCATCCAGGAATATATTGAAAGGCTGTACCAGTCTGCCCAGGGCTATCCGGAGCCGGAAAAACAGCTGGAATACTGGAGACGCCAGCTGGAGGCCGATTCTGAGGAAACGCTTGCCCGGACCGGCTGGATGCAGTGCCTGATGGCGGATATCCATCTGGAGGCGCAGGAGATGGTCAGCCGGTATGACGCGGCCATAGAGGTCTGTCTGGAGCCGGACGGTCCTTATTATTACGAAGAAATGTTCCGTTCTGACCGGAAATTTGCCCGGGGGCTGGCAGAAGCCGCGGATTACGGGACAGCGGCGGGGATCCTGGCAGAGCTGAAGGAAAAAGGCGCTTTTGTACGGAAGCCTTCCAAAAAGGATCCGGCAGTCAGCGAAGAAAAGAAACAGTTTTTATCCGCTCTGCGGGATGAGATGAAAAAAGAGCTGCAGAATCTGGGCAGGCAGTATGATCTGGGAGATATGGAAACAGTGCTTTCCGATATCGCCGGAGTCAGACGCCCGCTCATGGAGCTGATCCGTCTCGCTTCAGAATACGGGCACCGGTTTGCAGAGGCCAAACGAGAAAAAAATCTGGCGGATTTCGGAGATGTGGAGCATTTTGCCTACCGGATCCTGATGGAGGAGGATGAAAACGGAGAGCGAACCAGGCCGACATCCGCGGCCCTGGAAATGAGCCGGAATTTTTATGAAATCATGATCGATGAGTATCAGGACAGCAACCGGATCCAGGAGGCGATCCTGACCAGTGTCTCGAAGGAACGGGCCGGCCGGCCTAATATTTTCATGGTCGGAGATGTCAAACAGAGTATTTACAAGTTCCGTCTGGCGAGGCCGGAACTGTTTATGGAAAAATATGCTTCCTATACGGAGGGGGACAGCCTTTATCAGAAGATCGACCTGCACAGGAATTTCCGGAGCAGACAGGAAGTGCTCCGGTCTGTCAATTTCCTGTTCGGCCAGCTGATGGAGGAAAAGCTGGGCGGCATCACCTACGATGAGGCGGCGGCGCTGATTCCCGGGCGATGTTTCTCGGATGAAGAATCGGCCGGCGATTTTGATACCGAGATCCTCTTTATGGATTCCGGAAAGGAAAGGGGAGAGGATACCGGACTGGCGGAATATCAGGCAAAGGAGCTGGAGGCCAGGGCGGTGGCAAAACGGATCCGGGAGCTGGTGGATCCGGATCACGGCCAGATGGTCTGCGACCGGGAAAACGGGGGCCTCAGACGGGCCGGGTACGGAGACATTGTGATCCTTCTGAGGACCGTATCCGGATGGGCGGAGGTGTTTTCGGAATGTCTGGAGGCGGAAGGAATTCCGGCTCACTCCCAGTCGAGAACGGGATATTTTACAGCCCGGGAGGTGCAGTGCGTCCTGGATCTTCTGCGGATCATCGACAACCCCATGCAGGATATTCCGCTGGCGTCTGTTATGCTTTCCCCCATCGGGAATTTTACCTCAGAGGAGCTGGCGCGGCTGACTGCGGCGTTCAGGCAGGATCTTGCCTCCGGGGAAGCCAGGGGACTTTACGGCGCTCTTCAGTTCTGCCTTAAGGAGCAGGGGGAGAACGGAACTTCCGGGGAGCTTTACGAAAAAACAGCGCGTTTTGACGCGATGATCCGGGATTTTCGGGAGAAGGCGGTTTATATGCGGCTTCACCGGCTGCTCCACTATATTCTGGAACAAACAGATTATATTTATCTGCTCAGCTCCATGCCGGGAGGGCGGCTCCGGGCCGCCAATATCGAGATGCTGATCAAGCGGGCTGTCGATTATGAGACTACCAGCTACCAGGGCGTGTTCCAGTTTGTCCGGTACATAGAGAATCTGCAGAAATATTCAGTAGATTACGGAGAAGCTTCGCCGGCCGGGGGCAGGCAGGACGCAGTCAGGATCGTCAGCATCCACAAGAGCAAGGGGCTGGAATATCCCATTGTGATTCTGGCAGGGACAGGAAAATCTTTCAATCAGGCGGACAGCCGGGGAAAGATCCTGTTTCATCCGGATCTGGGGATTTCAGCGGATTATGTGTCGGCGGAGGACCGGCTCCGGGCGGCCACCCTTCCCAAAAAGGTGTTTCAGAGGCAGCTGAAGCTGGAAAATCTGGGAGAGGAGCTGCGAGTCCTTTATGTGGCGCTGACCAGGGCCGAGGAGAAGCTGATCATCGCAGGAACGGACCGGTATCTGGAGACGAAGCTGACGAAATGGAACAGGCTGCGGCTGGAAAAGGGAAATACAATTCCCTACAGCGAGATCGCCGGGGCCTCCTCCTGCCTGGACTGGGTTCTCATGGCGCTCGCGAGAAGCCGGGTATATGGGGAAATCCTGGAGGAGCGCGGCATTACGCCGCCCGTATTTCACGCGCTGTATCAGGAAGAGGTGCCGATCCGCTTTCAGGTACAGACGCCGGAAGGACTGGTCCGCCATGAAACCATACGGCAGGCGTCGGGGCAGCTGCGAAGGCAGCAGCTTCTCGACTGGGAAGCGCGCGGGGAGCGCGGAGAGAATGATCCGGTTTTCCGGCAGCTTTCCTATTCGTATCCGTTCCCGGAGGCGGTATCCGCGCCGAGAAAGTTCAGTGTGTCTGCTTTGAAGGAACGGTACGGAGCGCCGCGGACTGCAGAATCGGAAGTGGTTTCCGGAACCGATCTGTTTCCGGAGGAAACGGCTCTCCGGGAGGCGGAGATTCCGGGAGACGAAGCGGCGGAAGAAAAGCCCGAAAGATCATACCCCAGATTCCTGAAGGGAGAAGCGCCGCTTTCCGGAGCGGAACGGGGCACGGCATATCACCGTCTGCTGGAGCTTCTGTCCTTTGCCGCCGGCCCGGATGATGTGGAGAAGGAAGTGCGGCGTCTGGAGCAGGAGGGACTTCTGCCGGCCGGCACAGAGACGCGCCTGAACCTGAAGAAGGTGAGAAATTTCCTCGCGTCGCCCCTGGGACGCCGGATGGCTGAGGGAGAAAAAAACGGGACACTGAAGAAGGAACAGCAGTTTGTGATGGGCATGCCGGCCGGCGAGATCGGACCGGAATACGGGGCAGAAGCAATCGCGGGCGAACAGATCCTGGTCCAGGGCATCATAGACGCGTGGTTTGAAGAAGCGGACGGTCTGGTTCTGGTGGACTATAAAACGGACAGGGCGGACCCCAGGGAGGGAAAAGCGGCCGAGGAGAGGCTGGCCGGACGGTACCGTCCGCAGTTTGATTATTATCAGAGGGCGCTGGAGCGCAGCACGGGGAAACCGGTCAAGGAACGGTATCTGTATTCTTTCGCGCTGGAACGGGCAATCCGTCTGTGATATTTGTAATGGATTCGTATTAAAAATTTTACAGTTTGTTGTATTTTTTTCGCAAATCTTCATATTTGATTCAGGAAACGACAACATTTGTTTAGTATACTGAAGTAAGATTGGTTGATCGTGACGGAGACAGGTGGATTTACAGAGATTCAGGGGGGCATATGGACCAGATCACTGCGGAAAAAAGGACAGACAGACGTCTGGATCCATCCAGACTGGCAGAACGGAAGCGCCGGAGGCGCAGACAGAGACAGAGAAGAAAAATCGGAATGATCGTACTGACTGTGGCACTTTGCGTGATCGCTTTTTTCGCGGGGCGTTGCAGTGCTCCGGGGACAGCGGAGGGACATGGCGAGGCGCAGACGGCAGCAGCGGAGAGGACGGAAAATCAGTTTGCCATAGTGAGAGAGACGGCAGAGATCAGAGAAACTGCTGTTGTCAATGAGACAGAAGCTTTGAGTGATGATGAAAAGCGCAGTTATGTGGAGGCTCATCCGGAGCTGTACCCGGAGCATCTGGTGGAATTTATGTACAGCTCTCCGGAATCGGTTGATTTTATTTATTCCTATCCGGAATATAAGAATAAGAAACAGGTGATTGATCTTACAGAGGAATATGTGCGCGGAGAAATCCCTCTGCTGATCCAGTGGGACAAACGGTGGGGGTATGAGTCGTATGGCGATGACATCCTGGCCCTCAGCGGCTGCGGGCCTACCTGTCTTTCCATGGTATATACAGGGCTGACGGGTGACCTGTCCATGCATCCGAGCGCCATGGGAGCCTTCAGTGAAGCCTGCGGCTATTATCTGGAGGATGTGGGGACCAGCTGGGAACTGATGGGAGAAGGCGCCCGGATGCTGGGACTGGAGAGCGATACCATTCCGGTGGACCGGGACTGTTTCTATGAGGAGCTGGATGCGGGACATCCTCTGATCTGCAGCATGAGTCCGGGAGATTTTACGGACAGCGGTCATTTTATTGTGATCTGCGGCCGGAAAGGAAACCGGCTGACCATTCATGATCCCAACAGTCCTGAGCGGAGCAGCCGGGCCTGGTCTTATGATGAGATTGAGGATCAGATCAAAAACGCGTGGGCCTATCATTATGATGACAGAAGCTGAAAAAGACGCCGAAGGGCGTCTTTTGCTGTATCATGGAGCGGCTGCAGGCCCGCCTCGGGCCTGACGTTTGGTTTATGAATTTTTGTTATATTATATATTTGTTTATATACGTTGACAAACTATATTATACGATATATAATATTAATCGCAGAATAGTAAAACAGGCGGGCGGTTCATTCAACAGAATGTCTGCCGGACGGGTTTGGGAGTTGGTGGAATGGTATTTAACACGGGAGCCGCTCTTCTGGACGCCATTGTGCTGGCAGTTGTGTCCAGGGAACAGGAAGGGACTTATGGTTACAGAATTACACAGGAGGTCAGAGAGGCCATTGATATATCGGAATCTACCCTGTATCCGGTACTCAGAAGGCTGCAGAAGGACGATTGCCTGGAGACGTATGACCGGGAATACGGGGGAAGGAACCGCCGATATTACAAAGTGACGGCCAAGGGGGATGCCCAACTGAAGCTTTATAAGAGTGAATGGCGGACTTATTCAAGAAAAATATCCGCGATTCTCCAGGAGGTGTAAACATGAACAGGGCAGAATATATGAAAGAGCTGGCATATCTTTTGCAGGGTCTGCCTGATGAAGAGCGGGAAGAGGCTCTTCAGTATTATGAAGATTACTTTGACGACGCGGGAGAGGATCAGGAGGAGGCAGTGATCGCGGAGCTTGGCCGTCCGGAGAAGATTGCCGCCATAATCCGGGAAGGGGTTCAGACCGGGTACGGGAATCAGGATGCCGAGTATACGGAGACGGGATATTGGAATGAACGTTACCGCGATCCTCATCATGAGGTGGCGCCGCCGGGTTCCGTGAGGAAAAAGAAAATCGGCATGAAAACGGCCGGCAGCGGGGTTTTCGGCGGGACAGAAAACGGCAGCGGCGATGATTCGGACGCTTCTTACCGTTCGGCGGAGGAAGGCGGCGATTATGCGGATGCTTCTTACCGTTCGGCGGAGGGAGGCGGAGCGTATACGGATGCCTCCTTTCGGGAGGCCGGAAAGCAGAGGGAAAACGAAGGCCATTCCCGGCAGGAGCAGAATGATGCCGGCAGGGAGAAACGGACGGCCCGTCCGAAACGGAACGCCCGTCCGCTTCTGTGGCTGCTGATTCTGGCCGCGGCGGTCTGCGCGGCGCCTTTTCTGCTCGGAGGAGCAGCGCTCCTTCTGGGGGCGGCTGTTGTGGTGATCTGCGTGATCGGAGGGATTTCACTGGCGGTTCTTCTGATCACTGTGGTTCTGCTGGCGGCAGGCGTCATACTGATCGGACTGGGGATCGGCAAACTGTTTACATTTCCAATAGCCGGCATGATGATCGGCGGCATCGGACTGGCGGTGCTGGCTTTCGGAATGCTGTTTTTATGGCTGACGGTCCTGGTATGCGGGAAAGCTGTTCCCGGCGTGATCCATATGATTGGAAACTTTTTCAGCTTTCTGTCAGGGAAGCTGCGGAGAGGGGGTGCCCGCGCGTGAAACGGTTTACGAAGATCTGCCTTTGGACCTGCGCGGTCTGTCTTGTTTTGGGACTCCTTCTGATATCTGTGAGCTGGGCCATGGGATTCCGGGGATATCATTCCTATTTCAGGTCCGGACGTCAGGCGCAGCTGGAGGAAATTTATGAAGCGGCGGGCGGAGAGGTCCGCCAGATTTCCCTGCAGGCGGAGGCAGGAAGCATTGTGGTAGAAGAAGGAGATTCCTTTGCGGTTACGGCAGCTACGCCCGGGAATCACTTTACAAGTGAATGGGACAACGGCGTATGGACCATAAAGGAGACGGAGGAGCACGAAAGAGGCGGATCTCTGGGCGGCTTTTATGTGGACAATGAGGGCATTTACCTGAAGTCGGCGCTGGGCGAGGTTCATGTGACAGTTCCCGCGGACGCTCATCTGGATCATGTGGAAATCCAGGTGGCAGGAGGGGCCGTAGACATTGAACAGATCCAATGTGATACGATGGATATCCAGGTGCGTGCCGGGATCGTGGAGCTTGCGGCAGATGTGCGGGAAAGCATTGCGGTGGACTGTCAGGCCGGAGGCGTGAGCGGACATCTGGAAGGCAGCGAGCAGGATTATCATCTGGATATGAGCTGCAATCTGGGGAGTATCGTGATCGGTCAGTACGAATGCGGAGGGATTATCGCAAAAGATCAGATAAATCCGGGCGGCAGCAGGCAGCTGGAGGTATCCTGTGATGCCGGAAGCGTGGAATTTTATTTCCCGGATGATGTTGAACAATATGAGGATGAAGAGTACAATCAGTTTGAAGAGTATGAAGATCCGGATGAGTATGAAGGATACGGCAGCTATGTAAAGCGCGCGGATTCCTGATCAGACAAGAAGGAGGAGTGAACAATGGAGCCGAAAAGACTGTACCGTTCTGTGAGAGACAGAATGCTGCTGGGCGTATGCGGAGGAATAGGAGAATATTTTGGCATTGACGCGACGGTGATCCGTGTGATCTGGGCGGTGTTTGGCTGCACCGGAGCCGGTATCCTGGCTTATTTTATCGCGGCGGTGATCATGCCCCAGAATCCCGGGGACTGATAAAACTGAATAAATATCCGAAAAAAGGCGATGCTCTTAGTAAATCCTGCAGCGCGCGGGAAGAAAGGAGCATTGTTTTGTATGGGAAAGAAAAAGGAAAAGCCGATCGATTTAAATAACCTGACCCCGGAGGAAAAACTGAAGCTGGAGATCGCGGATGAAATCGGCGTATATCAGAAGGTGATCACCCACGGCTGGCGGAGTCTTTCGGCCAAAGAATCCGGGAAGATCGGAGGTCTGATGACGAAGAAAAAACGCGAAATGAGAAAAATTTAGAAGGTCCCTGCCAAATGCCAGGTTCCCGCAGCGGTTGCCGGAGGTTCGCTCCCTTTTCTGTATCAATAAACAATCCTGGGTTCATTTTGAAGTTTATTTTAAATGTATTAAGGATTTCTAAAATCAGAGGAGGGCTACTGGAAAGGCTGTACAAAATATGATATCATAGATTCATGAACTGCCGAATGGACGGCGGGAGGGAGAAGTCTATGAACATATTATTTTTCCTGACTCCCAAGAGCGAGGTGGAATTTGTCTATGATGATTATACGCTCAGGCAGACCATCGAGAAGATGGAATACCACCGTTATTCAGAAGTTCCGGTCATTAACCGGGGCGGAAAGTATGTGGGGACGATCACAGAAGGCGACCTGCTCTGGTATGTGAAGGAAGATTGGGATCTGAATATCCGAGAGGCAGAAAATGTCCGTATTATGAACATCAAAAGAAAAAGAAAAACGGCTGCCGTATCGGTAAATGCGAACATGGAAGATCTGATTGAAAAGGCCATGAACCAGAATTTTGTTCCGGTTGTGGACGACAAGGAAATTTTCATCGGGATCGTGAAACGGAAGGATATTATCCATTATTGTTATGAACATATGGAAAGAAAAGATGACCGGTGAGAAGATTGACTTTTATCAGTGAAAATGGTAAGATGATACCGCGTCTGGCAGACGGCAGACGCGGTATTTGCCTGTACAGAAAATCGAATCAACCGGCGGACATGGCGGAATTGGCAGACGCGCCAGATTTAGGTTCTGGTGTCCCAGACGTGCAGGTTCAAGTCCTGTTGTCCGCAGCTTAAAAGCCCCGAATTTACGGGGCTTTTTTCTTTTCATGTGCACTTCCGTGTGCACTCTGTTTTAAATTTTCAAAGTGTGTATTGATTATTTTTGTCTGTCTGGCCTCTTCCAGATCAATTACATTCACCATACTTTTTCTGACATGGATCACATTTCCATCTATATCATCGGCAGTCAATGTACAAATTTCTCCACGCCGCAGCGGCCCGAAGGCCGCCAGAAGGACAGTGATTTCTAATTCGGTTCCGGATATGATCCCTAATAGTTTTTTGATGTCCTCATCGCTGGGGCAATAGAGATCCGGCTTGATCCGCTAATGAACTGATCCAGATCTGTATAGTTGTGTTATCAATCTTCCTGATTCTGATATTATTTATGCTGGAAAAGTAATTTTTTAGGGTGTTTTTGCATTGATGTACTTTTGGACAGCCTCCAGCACAGTGATATCCTCTGCCTGGATCGTCCGATCAGCGGCCCACACCGCCGCCAGCCTCTCAGCTTCCCTCTTCGTGGTGGCCGTAAACGATTCATAAACTTTGTACTTTATCCAGCTTCTGCTGATTGTAGTATAATGGCATCCAAAGATATCGGCAATGGCCGACATAGTCATGCCCTTACGGTAACATTGTTTCTGCTTCGGCACGTTGGACTTCAGTAAGAAACGTTTGCTTTAGATTTTTGATTTGCTCTTCAATGGAAAAAGAAGCTTGTTATACCATCTTCGGGTATAGCATGTTATTAATTCGTGCGGTAGGATATCGCAACGGTTCGCGAAATGCCGAGCCACGGATGCCGGTCTCTGTTGGCGCAGGGGAAATTTAATTCAGCAATTCAGAGATATTGATTTTAAAATCCCGGTAAATACCTACAGGGGCAGTATCTGAAAAGGAAAACTGACTGAAGTCCTCCGTTCCGTCAAAGAAATAGGCAAAGACAGTCTCTTTTTCCGGATCCACGATCCAGTATTCCCGGACTCCGGCGGTGCGGTATTTGAACAGTTTTGTCAGGTAGTCCATGCGTTGACTGGATGGAGAAACCAGACCGCTCATGGAGGGCGATCATGAGATGGTCGCAGAAGCAGCCAGGCAAGTGCAGCAGGCACTCAATGAGGCAGTAGGGATCGGACTGCGGGCGCAGACTTCTTCGCTGGATAATGACCGCATAGACGGGATTCTCAACCGGATTTCAGCCGCTGATCAATATGATGATGTTGCATGGATCCTGGATGAACCGGTCAGACTGTTCAGCCTTGTTGTTGTTGATGATGCCCTGAAACGAAACGTTGAATTTCAGGGAAAAGCAGGAATGAAGCCCAGAATTATTCGGCGCGCAGAAAGAGGATGCTGCAAGTGGTGCCGAAACCTTGAAGGCACATATGATTATCCAGACCTTCCAGGGGATGTATACCGACGCCACAATAATTGTCGCTGTACGGTAGAATATGATCCGGGAGACGGCAGCCGCCAGAACGTATGGACAAAAAATGGAAAGACCCGGATGAAAATGATAAAATAGAAGCGAGGAAAGCAAATTGGGTTAAGAGAGATTTATAATCCAACTGGGAATAAGATTATCACAGAAGATAAGCAGTTTGGAAAAAAGTAGGAAAGCACACGATGGATTATGGACTGGATCCAGGAAAAAAATTGATCGTCAAAAAATGAGGGAAATAATCAATGACATCCTAAATTCACCGGATGAAATAGGATCGGGGAATGGCGCTCACAGCCGGGGAAAAGTGAATTCTACATCAAAGGGAACGATGTTGTAGTAGTAAACAACGGAAGATTACATTGAAAAATGGAGCGATAAATAATGAGAGAATTAAGAACGCAGGAAAGTAAAAAATTTGAGAAATTTTTCGAAATCATCAGAAAAGAAGCGGTAGAAGAAAACAGTATCTTTTTTTGCGATTGTGGAGAAGGAAGAGAATTCTTCAAAGATGACATGGAAGGCGAAGACTTGATGGGGTGGTTGGTACCGAAAAATCTGGCTGATGTATTTGAACCTGAGTGGAGAAGCAATAATGTAGGTGAGAGATGGAACAGTTTTGTTAGGTTTGCTATCTGGAGAGAAGAAAAAGGGGAAATTTTAATATCTTTTCAGTCTTTTTAAAATTATCATAGAGGGCATATGGCAAAGGACGATTATCATGTGATTGTTTATCAAATTTTGGCCTATCTTTATCAGTGCCTAAAAAAGGGGATCCCAGTAAACGGGAGAAATTTGTCGTATCAGAAGAGCAAATTCTTCGATATTAATAAAAATTATTGGTCGTATATCATAGTCAAGATGTGTACGGCAGGATGGATTGAAGGCATAATATTGACGAAGGCTTGGGAGAAGAATATCCGATTGTTTCCAATCTGGATGATTGCCGTATTATTCCTGCCGGCATCGAGTATCTATGCGATAATTCTTTTATGGAAAAGGTAAAACAATTTTTGAAGGATGTAAAAGATATTACGCCATTCATTTGACAGACAATGTGACGCCCTTAATTTTGAAACGGTTTGGAGTTCCATATTCGATTTAAAAACGCTCATGATATATCGTGCAGAAGGTGATCCGAGAAAAAAGAAGTTCGGGGTAGATAAACCGGCTGCACAGTATAGTGAAAGGACGCTAAAGTTTGAATATAAAATGGCTGCTATCCGGTACATCAACGGCGTGCATGATTGACATTGCATAATGTCTCAGATTAAATTTTTATTATCTATAGTTCTTCCACCGTCTCATTCAACGGGCGATACGAGGTGTGCCATTCTGCATAGGGAACAGAATCCTTACTGGGATAGCCGATTGGCAGAAGACAGATGGGCTTTATGTGTTCCGGTAAATCAAATGTTTCCGCCACCTGTCCTGCATCAAAACCCCGTAGTTTGCCGGGCGAAGCCGGGCATAACCATTCCACGCAAACAGCGTTTCTTCCGTATCATCCCCGTCGACCTGCTCTGCGTTGCAGATATACAGATGATGATCACCCACTTCGTGATATCCTTTCAGGCTGCAGACAATGGCAACGCGGCTGTGGACGGGGATTTTAATGGAGCTGCCTTCTACCTCGGCAAGCTCAATATTGAACTTGGGATCTTTGTTTATTGCAATCAATTACTTTCTTTTATTGATTTGTGCATCAGATCTGCACCGCTGTGCCATGCCTGACCGACCTTTTCGCCAATGGCATAGTAACCATTCTGCATTTGATCAAAAGCAAAAGCGTGGAGTTTTCCGGCATCAATCTTTCCGGCGTCATCCAATATTTTTTCATCAGCAATTACATTGACAATCTTGCCAAGTACCCGAAGACCATAGGGCTGAGACTGCATCTCCACAACCTCACATTCCAACGTGAGAGGATATTCAGTGATGACAGGAGCATCTACCCGTTCGCTTTTGACAGCGTGAAGCCCGGTGCGCTCAAATTTGTCTGCCATCTTGTTGGAACTGGCGATTCCAAGAAAATCAGATTCCCGTAACGTATCTGTGCCCGGTACGGCCAGTGTGAAAGCTTTTTTGGATTCCAGATTCGCTACCGTTTTGTGCTCGGCCTCCAGGTTCAGAGCAACCATATCTTCGGCGCAAATACCGCCCCAGGCCATCATCATCACATCAACGGTATCATCTTCGTTATAGGTGCCGATCATATAGGTCGGCATGGGAAATAAGTAGGGCTGAACACCCAGGTTCTTTGACATAACTATGACTCCTTTCCGTGCAGCTGGATTGACTTCATCCGCTTTTGATATTATAATCATAACAAGAATAGATGAAAAAACAAGTACGCACATTGAAGTGCGATACTTACAATAAGGTGTAATACTTACCTATAGGAGAGCGTGGAATGAGCATAGAATGTATTCAGGATGCCAATTTGGAAGAAACCGGATTTAGCTATACGATGTCGCTGATCCAGGGAAAATATAAGATGTTTATCTTATATGCTTTGATGGGATTTCAGGTCGTGCGTTTTAATGAATTAAAGAAATATATTAAGACGATCTCATACAAAACACTGAGTTCCACGCTCAAGGAGCTGGAGGGGGACGGGCTTGTCCATCGTGAAGAATATCCGCAGATCCCGCCAAAAGTGGAATACAGCCTGACAGAGCGAGGAAAATCTTTGATTCCGATTTTAGACAGTATGTGTGAATGGGGAGAAAAGAACCGCTTGTAACGCACTCATCACATAAAACACGAAGACAGGTGTGGTCTTTACGGTGGAGTTGTGATATCATTTGATCAACGGCAAACTAGAATTCAGGAAAAGGCAGGCGTCATGAAAAATGAAATTCAGAAATTTTGTAAACAGCAGGAAATTTTCATGGACGATTGTTGGACTTGGCGTAATCGTAAGTCTGGCAGTTTTTTGGTTTTTACCGTTAAAGATCCCCATGCACTTTAATGGCAGCGGAGCAGCCGATGATTATTCAAACAGAATTCAGATATTCCTTTTTCCTTTCATCCAATTAATCATAATGTTTCTTACTGGAAGAGAAAAGATTCAATATTGCCTTACGCATTCAAGGATCTTCTTAACTGATTTTCAGTATAATTGGATGGTAAGCGGTTTATGTTTTTTATATTTCTGGTAGAAATCACAATCATTTATATTGCATTATCATAACTGAAAATAAACCGTCCTTTTGTATGATGGAATCACATCAAATGAAAGGACGGCGTTTTTTATGGGCGTTTGCAGGCGGGCCGCCCTTTACCCGGCCCGCAAGAAAGAAAAACACTGCCCAGGAGCCTATCGAACTGGAGAATATTGAACTGCCAGTGTCTGCGTGGTAAGATAAAAGAGATTCACAGCAGGAGAAAGAAGTGATAACCAATGACAAAACTCAACGAAGTGCGGCTCCATGCAAAGCCGGCAGACTGCGACGTTTGCATGGAGTAGGAATTGTCGCAGGATCAATATGCTGGCTTTGCTGCCTGACGATCATCTCAAGGAGGAAGCCTGCATGAAATACATCAACGCAAAAGACCTTCTTCCCGATGCGCTGGTCAAGGAACTGCAAAGCTATATTCAAGGGGGCTATCTTTATGTTCCCGCTGATCAGGCGCGGCGAAAACAATGGGGAGAGGCTTCTGGCTACCGGCAGGAATTGCAGCAGCGGAACCGCCAAATCGCAGAAGAGTTTCGGAATGGAACTTCTATGGAGGCGCTGGCAGAAAAGTATTTCCTGTCTGTATATGCCATTCGGAAAATCATTTATCAGAAATAAACCGGCAGGGGCTGCAGAAATGCAGCCCCTGTTATGATATACAGATCGATTCGGTATTGTCCGGTGGATAGAAAAGAAGCCGCATGAGCAGTAGGATTATATAGCAAAGAACACATCCATGAGAACAAGAACGTTTCTGTATCGGTATCTCGCGGCCAGACGGGAACGGTATTTCTATCATGGAGTGGCGGAACCTTTGAAAACCATACTGAACCACAGCTTTGAGAGGAGAGAAAAGCCATGGATCCAGAGAAAATGTATCCCCGTACAGACGACCGGGCAACGGTTTATCTGAAAAGCGTTGTCAAAAATCCCAACATCATAGTCGGAGATTTTACCATGTATCATGACTTTGTCAAAGACCCGCGGCAGTTTGAACATGGAAATGTGCTGTATCACTATCCGATTAACCATGACAGACTTGTGATCGGGAAATTTTGTTCCATTGCCTGCGGGGCAAGGTTTTTGTTCACCAGCGCCAATCATGCGCAGGCATCCCTGTCCACCTATCCGTTTCCGATCTTTTTTGAGGAATGGGGGCTGGATGTCCGGAACATAACGGGCGCATGGGATAACAAAGGCGACATTGTCATCGGCAATGACGTATGGATTGGATATGAGGCTGTCATCCTGTCCGGCGTTGCAATTGGAGACGGAGCGATCATCGGCGCGCGCGCCGTTGTGACAAAGGATGTGCCGCCTTATACCATTGTCGGCGGCGTTCCTGCCAGGCCGATCCGAAAACGTTTTTCGGATGATACCGTCTCGGCCCTGCTGAAAATCAAGTGGTGGGACTGGCCGGAAGAAAGAATCAAGAAGCACATTTCCGATATTCAGGCCGGGCGGATTGACGGTTTGCGGACGGGTTTTGACGAAAACGGACCGTTCAGTCAAAGGGACAGTTCCGGAGCAGGCAGCTCCATAACGGCCGAAAAGCGGCGCTGACTGACAGGAAAACAGATTCAGATTTTGTGTTGCCCTGGGGCAGGCAGAAAAGGTATAATAGGAAAAACAGATTGGATTTTTTCAGGAGGTGCTGCAGTGAAAATAGAAATTGGAAGAGAGTTTCCGCAATATTTCAAACCTCTGTACCCGGAAGAATTTGAATTGTTTTCGCATTTTGAAGTGACAGCAGGAATACCGACGGTTTTGTTCGCGGTCACCACATGGAAGGAAAACGGGAAGCCGAATGTCTGTTTTCATGCGTGGAGCTGTTTTCATGGAGATAAAACCAGTTTCTTTGCTGTGATGGGAAATCTGTATCAGCACACCCATACCTGTGCCAATATTAAAAGAGAACAGTGCTTTTGCATCAATTTTCTTCCAGTCAGTTATTATGATAATTTGGTGAATACGATTCATCATAATGAGATGGAAGATGATGAATTCGCGGCGGGAGGATTTACGCTTTCCGATGCGAAAACCGTTCACGCGCCTGTGATCAATGAGGCGTTTCTTAACATGGAGTGTACACTGAAAGAAATACAGGATTTAAGCGGAGCGGGAATTACGGTTATGGTGATCGGGCAGGTGCAGCATATTTCTGTGGAACAGTCCTGCGCACAGGGGTATGAGCGGAGATATGGCAAAGACGGATTTATGATGCTGATCCCCGCGCCGCAGAATCTTGTTACAGGAGAGCCGAATCAATCGGCAATTGCGGCGGTACATATCGAAAAATACGATTGATCGGAGGAATAGAATCAATGAAAGAGATGATCGGATACTGCGGACTGGATTGCGAAAAATGCGACGCGTATATTGCGACAATCCATGATGATCAGGCCCTGCGGGAGAAAACGGCGAAGCTGTGGTCAGAGCTGAATCACGCCCCGATTCTGCCGGAACATATCAATTGTGAAGGCTGCCGCGTCAATGGAGTGAAAACGGTGTTTTGCGAGAATATGTGTGAAATTCGGAAGTGTGCCCTGAAAAAAGAAATCTCCGCCTGCAGTGAATGTCCGGGCTTTGAGGCCTGTCCCACTGTCGGAGCACTGATCTCTAATCAGCCTTCTGCATTGGAAAATCTGAAAGAATAGAATACAGGATTCGCAATTAGGAAACAGGAGGGAAAGGCAGTGCTTCTTTCAGAGAAAGAATTTCATCATACACTGGATCTGATGGAGCCGGAGTCAGGCAGATTGCCGGATCCGGTGCTGAAGGGGCTGGATGACTGGTGTCAGAAAAG
The DNA here is from genome assembly GCA_904379015.1 of Candidatus Paralachnospira caecorum. Taxonomy (GTDB): domain Bacteria; phylum Bacillota; class Clostridia; order Lachnospirales; family Lachnospiraceae; genus Lientehia; species Lientehia caecorum. Next base: position 36,727 of record CAJFHG010000016.1, read on the forward strand.
CATAGGAATCAGAGTATATGATTATTTTTGCGGCTGTACCCGCGGCGGGAGGCTGAGGGTGAAAATTGTGCTTTGGGATCAGAATGCCAAAAAGAAAGTGATGAAGGGCCCCAATTTTGATGAGAAAAAGCAAAAAAATTTTGCCGGGAAATTTGCGGAGCTTTCCCGGAAATATCAGCTGAACCGGGATTATCAGAACGAGAGCCGGTTGTTTATATGCTATGATACGATACGGGATCAGCTGCAGCATCAGATCCTGGAAATGGCCGGAAAGGAACTGCTTCTGTTTGCGGGAGCGCCGGATGTCTGGAAGCTTTATATCCATTTTACCCGTATTCATATTTTTTATGAGACAGAAGAACAGGTCCGGATTCATGAAGCGGACGGACAGAACAGAATACTCCAGGAGAAATGCGCCGGCGTTCTCAAACAATATGACGTTCATCAGGCTTTTGCTGATGTGCAGCCCTGTATATTTACCAGCCGCCAGACATTGGATGATCAATATGAGGGCAGTATGTTTCTTTATACGCGCTGAACACGGATAACGCGGAAGTCATCCGGCAGAATTTCTGAACGAAAAAACGGGGCTCCCGCTTCCAACCGTATTCACGGGGAAGGCGGGAGCCCTTCTGCGGCAGCGCGGACGGCGCGGCCGGGGCTATCTTACCAGGCAGTCCATCCGCCGTCGATGACCAGATTGGATCCGGTCATAAAGGAGGAGGCCTGAGATGCCAGGAAGATCAGCGCGCCGTTGTATTCATTTTCCTGCGACATCCGTCCCATGGGCATTCTGGCTGTAAAATTAGCCTGGAAGGTTTCGTCCTGGGTATCCCTCCAGACTCCGGCCGGGGTCAGAGTATTGACCCGGATCCCTTTTTTGCCCCAGTAGGTGGCCAGATAGCGGGTCAGATTGTAGATGCCGGATTTGGCCGCGGAGTAGGCGACCGGTTTGATAAAGGGCACGCCGGTCTGTTCTTCTTTATAGGCGTAGATATCCTGTACAGGAGAGAGCATTCCGTAAATCGATCCGATATTGATGATGGAACCGCCCTTTCCGGAGACTGCCATGCGGGCGCCCACGGCCTGGCACATCAGAAAGGTTCCGACCAGATTCACATCCACCACTTCCCGGAAAACGGACTCCGGAAACTGTTCGAAGGGTCCGGATACTTCGGGCGGCGCGCTGGGCTGTGTATCGATTCCGGCATTGTTTACCAGCACATCCGGCGCTTCCGGCCATACCTCAAGCATTTGATCAAGGGCGGCTTCAATCGTGTCTTTTCTGTTGATGTCTACAGAATAAAAACGCAGATTTTCACGGCTGTATTCTGCGGAAGGAAACGTCTTTTCGATCCGTTCCCCGGTGAGATGTTTTGTAAAGACCGCCACTCTGGCGCCGCGGCTGTAGAGCTCCTGCACGAAATTCTTTCCAATCTGTCCCAGTCCGCCGGTTACGATACAGAGTTTCCCTTTTACACTGAATAACTTGTCTTCCATCATTCCAAACCCTCCTTTATAATTTATGATGTCATACAATTATACAATATAATAAAAGCGGCCGCATGTCAAGGGCCGGGAAGACGGTTGTCGGGGAACAGCATTGATTTTGCTGCTGTATTGATCTAAAATAAAAATCATGAAAGAAAACAAAACGGGTCATGAGGCGCTGACAAAGGAGAACGGCAGGAATGAATCCAGTTCACAGAGATATTTTCAAGGCCATCCATGAGGGCAGGTGGCTCAGTATCGTGTACCGGAACCAGAAGGATCAGGTTACGAAATACTGGATCGGAATCAGAAATCTGAATATCGCGAAGCGCACACTTCAGGTGGAGGGACTGCATCTGGGAAAATACAGCCTGGAGACTTACGACTGGATCTACATTGATTCCATTTTGTCTTCTCAGGTGATCGAGGGGACATACTGTCCCATAAATCAGACTCTGGTGCGGGATATTTATCTGAATCCCCACAAGTACAGAACGCTGTTCGATCATGCCGCGAATCTGAAAATCCTGAATTATCTGGAGGACTGCAGCCGTCTGGATAAAACACCCTGTCAGACCAATTATGCTCTTTTACGGTATCTGGACAGGGACAGTTTTCAAAATGGCGTGTATCAGCTGCGGGAGGAACAGTTCAGGAGCATCGTCCGCCATTTCCAGGTCAGCAGTGAGCGCAGGAGGGGCGGGCGGGGAAAAGAAGACACGGCAGACCGGGAAACAGGACAGGGCGGGCGGCATATGTTTGAACGGCTGGCCATGAACGTGATGAGCATTCATGGGAAGCGGGGACTCTATGTGCTGGCGTACCGTCCGCTGAGACTGGATGTAAAAGCCCGGTGTCTGAAGCCGGACGAAGACATTACCGTATGCATGGAATTTACCGTGGACGGAAGCAGGGAAAGCATCCGGGCGTATCTGGACGCGGAGGACTGCGGGCTTCTGGAAAATTTTGAGGAGAATCAGGAAAAAATCAAAGACGCGCTGGCACAGGGACCGGTCCCGGACGGGGCGGTGGATGACATGCCTTATGTCATCGGCATCGGAGTGGACTCCTCCCTGGATCTTCATAAAGAATACGGCGGCATTCTGGAAATGTCCCGGTCCGGGAAGGTGACAGTGCCCATCCGGGCATTTTTCGGAGATCTGCTGAACCGCCCCAGAAGCCGGCAGCCGGTGCCTATCACGCTGCTGGACAAAAAGATGAATCTGGATCAGCTTCTGGCGGTCAACAACGCCATGAAATACCCGGTGGCCTACATTCAGGGCCCGCCGGGGACAGGAAAGACCAATACCATCATCAATACGATCCTGACGGCGTTTATGAACGAACGGACCGTTCTGTTCGCCTCCTATAATAATCATCCCATTGACGGAGTGACGGACAAGCTCACTTCTCTTACCTATCGGGGAAAGACCATCCCGTTTCCGGTGATCCGGCTGGGCAATCAGGAAAAGACGCAGGAGGCGCTGAACCGGATGCGGGTTCTGTATGAATGCGTAAAGGAAATCCCGGTTTTTGAAGGAACGCTCAGGCGGAACAAGGAGGAACGCGTAAAGCGGGCCAGAAGTCTTTCGGAGCTCCTGAAGCGCTATGATGAAATACTGGATCTGAAGGAACGGAAGGAGACGTTGAACCGGCTTCTGGAATACAGAAAACAGTGCGGCGCTTCGCTGGAAATGCTGAACTTTGATTCCGATCTGGAAAACAGACAGATGCGGCAGGTCGACGAGAGACTGGAGAAGATCGGGACGATCACAAACGAGGACGCCCTCAGACTCCTGGAGGATGACGAGGAGGAGCTGAGAAAATATCTGTACTATATTTCGGTCAAATATATCAGCCGGATCGGCAGCAGCGCCAATCAGGATCTGCTGGAGATCCTTTATATGGAGGATCCGGAGGAGCGGGTGAAGGCATTTCATGCCTATCTGGGCAAAACCGAAAATGTGAAGAAATTCCAGAAGATTTTTCCGGTGATCGCCACCACCTGTATTTCCGCCCACAGGCTGGGCGAACCGGAACCTCAGTTTGATATGACGATCATGGATGAGGCCAGCCAGTGCAATACCGCGGTTTCCCTGGTGCCGATCCTGCGGGGAGAAAAACTGATGCTGGTGGGGGATCCCCAGCAGCTGAATCCGGTGATCCTGCTGGATGAGGCAGCCAATCAGAAGCTGAGGCGCCGGTATCAGATAGCGGATGAATATGATTACCGGAAAAATTCCATTTATAAAACATACCTGGCCTGCGACTGTGTCAGCGACGAGGTGCTGCTGCGGTATCATTACCGCTGCAACCGGAAGATCATCGGCTTCAATAACCGGAAATATTACAATTCCAGACTGAAGATCTGCTCCGAGAGCCAGGAAGCGCAGCCCCTGGTTTATGTGGATGTGAAGGATGGAAAAACGGACTGCAAAAATATGGCTCCGGCGGAGGCAGAAGCGGTGATCCGGCTGGCGCGGGACTGCGGGGAGAGAACAGTCGGGGTAATCACGCCCTTTGTCAGCCAGCGTCAGCTGATCGAGAAGCGGCTGAAGGAGGAGGGCCTGACCAACGTTTCCTGCGGGACGGTCCACGCCTTTCAGGGAGATGAGAAAGACGTGGTGATCTTTTCCACCGCCCTGACGGACAGGACCCATGCCTCCACCTATGAGTGGCTCAAAAACAACAGAGAACTGATCAATGTGGCCACATCCAGAGCCAGAGAAAAGCTGATCGTTCTGGCCAGCGGGGAGAACCTGGAACGGCTTCACGGGGAAGGCGGGGAGGATGATCTCTATGACCTGGTCACTTATGTGAAAAGCAGCGGCGCGTCCCAGGTGATGCCCAAGGAAAATCATTCCCGGGCACTGGGGGTCAAGCCCTTCAGCACCGCCACGGAGGAGGCGTTCCTGCTGACTCTCAATCACGCGCTGGAGAATCTGTGGCTGACCCAGAACCGGTTTTCAGTGGAAAAAGAGGTGGCTGTATCCCAGGTCTTTTCCGACAACACGACCGGAAACGATCTGTTCTATTCCGGCCGGTTTGATTTTGTGGTCTATGAACGGGACAGCAGCCGCAAATTTCCGGTTCTGGTGATCGAGCTGGACGGAAAAGAGCATTTCGAGGACGAGATCGTAAAAGAACGGGACAAGAAGAAGCAGGAAATCTGCAGAGCCCATCAGATGGAACTGATCCGCGTGGAAAATTCCTACGCCAGACGGTACCAGTATGTAAAAGAAATACTGGAAACATATTTTGCCGTCCGGCATTAGGCTTTTTCCAGCTTCCTCCGGAAGGCACGGACTGCGTCCGCGATGTTGTCTGCTTTCAGGATCCCGGCGGAAACGGCAAGGCCGTCGGCGCCCAGAGACAGGGGCAGGGAACAGTTTTCCGGCGTAATGCCGCCGATGGCCAGATCCGGAATGGAAACAGAACGGAGGATTTCCAGATAGACCGGCTCCGGGAGCGGGGCCGCGTCCGGTTTTGTGGAGGTTGTGAAAAAGGCGCCGCTGCCCAGGTAGTCGGCGCCTTTCTGCTGCGCTCTTTGGGCCTGTTCGGGAGTCTTTGCGGTGGCGCCGATGATCCGGCTTTCCCCCAGGAGCCTTCGGGCGTCGGATACAGGGACGTCTGTCTGGCCCAGGTGAACGCCGTCGGCGCCGCACAGAAGGGCGATATCGATCCGGTCATTGATGATGAGCGGCGTCCGGTAGTTCAGGCAGAGCGCCTTTACTGCTTTCGCGTTCCGGAGATATTCTGCCGAGGAAAGATTCTTTTCCCGAAGCTGAAGATAATCCACGCCTGCGGCCAGGGCCTCTTCGATGGGGGCGAGGCCCGACCGGCAGTCAGCGATCAGATACAGAATGCCGCGCTTTTTGGTCAGTTTCATCAGTCAGATACTCCTTTCACCAGATTGAGTGTGCTGTCCAGATACAGGACAAAGGCATCCAGATCCGGATCCGACAGAAGATCCAGAAGACGTATCCTGCAGGAGCCGTATCCGCCGGAATCCTCTGCCTGAGACTGGACAAAGCCCCAGAAGGACAGCGCTGCCGCGCAGGCAGAAAAAAGATCTTCTGTCAGGGCCGCGAAGCAGCCGCACAGACAGCCGGCCGCGCAGCCGGTGCCCACGATGGGGCGGGAACGGGGAACGATATGGGACAGGATGACCTCCCGGTCATGTCCCACAATCCGGTCGCATGGTCCGGTGACGGCCAGGACACGTCCCTGTTTCGGAGGGCGGACAGAAAGCTTTTCGGGGGAAATGCCCTCCGCGTCCACGCCCTGATGGGTCAGGACGGCATCCTGCAGCGTCTGGATCTCTGACGCGTTGCCCTTCAGGATCCCGTTCCAGGGAAGCTGCAGAAGGGGGGAAATGGCGCGCAGCCGGTAGGCGGACGCGCCCGCGCCCACGGGATCCAGCACCGCCGGGATCTGATGTTCGGCGGCGGCTTTCAGGGAGGCGCGGACAGCGGCCTCTTTTTCGGGGGACGGCTGTCCCATATTCGCCACAAAGGCGCAGGAATGGGCAGTGATCTCTTCCGTCTCACCGGCATAATCCGCCATGACGGGTCTTGCGCCCGCCGCGGCCATCACATCGGCGCAGAAGGCGGCGGAGACTCCGTTGGGGATCACATGGACCAGGGGAGCCCGGAGAGGAAGCGCCCGGGTCAGGCTCAGGATCTGGTCGGTCAGCTTTTTCTTTTCGTTTGATGTCGTCGGATCAGTCGGTCTGTTCATTCTGGTCTCTCCTTCCGATGCGGAAGCAATGATCCACAGGGCCCCGTCCGTGTCCCATAGAAAGGCCCGCGGCGAGAGCGCCGGAAAGATAATCCTTTGCTTCTCTCACGGCGTCCTGCAGAGAAAGGCCGAGCGCCAGTCCGGAGGCAATCGCCGAGGACAGGGTACATCCGGTGCCGTGGCTGTTCTGCGTCTGTACGCGGGAGCCGGGATACCAGACAGGGCCGCTGTCCAGGAACAGAAGATCATCGGCGCTGTCCGGCAGATGGCCGCCCTTTAACAGGACAGGGTGTCCGGTGACAGAAAAAAGCTTCTCACCCGCCCGGATCATATCGTTCCGGTCCTGCACCGGCATGTCCAGCAGAGCCTCCGCTTCCCGGAGATTGGGCGTGATCAGGTCCGCTGCGGGAAGAAGCTCATGGACCAGGGCGTCCATGGCTTCTTCCCTGATCAGCCGGTGGCCGCTGGTAGAGACCATGACAGGATCAAGTACGATATTTTCGGCTTCGTATTCCCGGAGCTTTTCCGCGATAACGCGGATGGTCTCCCCGGATGACACCATGCCGATTTTGACGGCGTCGGGCCGGATATCGGAAAAAACGGCGTCGATCTGGCGGCCGGCCAGATCAGCCGGAAGCTCCGTAACGCCGGTCACGCCCAGGGTATTCTGGACGGTGATGGCAGTTATGGCTGTCATGCCATAGCAGCCGAAGGCGGTCATGGTCTTCAGATCCGCCTGGATGCCGGCTCCTCCGCTGGGATCGGAGCCGGCAATCGAAAGGACGGCGGGGCGCTTCATGATACGGCCCTTTCCGCCAGCAGTCCCTTCAGGGTGTCCAGAATACCGGACTTATAAAGAACGCCCAGAAACACGAAGGCGATGCAGGTGCCGGCCAGGGAGCTCATGAAGAAGGGCAGGACGTAAGCGAAAATAGCCGTCGTCTGTCCCATGAGGTAGGAGGCGACGGGGAAGCAGAGCAGTCCGCCGAGAACGCCGGTCCCAAACAGCTCTCCGATGTAGGTGAGCGTCAGCTTATGGCTGTATTTGTACATCAGTCCGGCCAGCAGGGCGCCCACCATGCTGCCGGGGAAGGCCAGAAGGCTGCCGGTTCCCATGAGGTTCCGGATCAGAGAGGTGCAGAATGCCGCGGCGACGCCCCAGGCAGGGCCAAGAAACACGGCGCAGAGAATATTGACCAGATGCTGGATCGGATAGCATCTGGATGCGCCGATGGGAATGGAAAAGCCGGACAGGGCCACGGTAAGGGCCACCAGCATGGCGGCAGTCACCAGTTTCTTTGTATTGATCAGTCTGTGTTTTGCTGTATGATGATTCATGGATATGCACTCCTTTTTTCTTTATTTATGGTATTTATATTGAGAACGGATCATTCGTCATAAATGCTGACGATTTCGCCGTCCAGGATCCGGTTCATGTTTTTGACGGCGCAGAAATTGCCGCACATGGAACAGGTGTCTTCTTTTTCGGGCTTTGCCGAAGCGCGGTAGCGGCGGGCCTTTTCACCGTCCAGGGCGAGATCGAACATGCTCTCCCAGTCCAAATTTTTGCGGGCCGTGCTCATGGCCCGGTCCCATTCGGCCGCGCCGGGGACGCCTTTGGCGATGTCCGCGGCGTGAGCGGCGATCTTGGAGGCGATGATGCCCTCCCGTACGTCGTCCACATCGGGAAGCCTCAGATGCTCGGCCGGCGTGACATAGCAGAGGAAGGCGGCGCCGTGAGCGGCCGCCAGAGCGCCGCCGATGGCGGCGGTGATATGGTCATAGCCGGGAGCCACATCTGTCACCAGAGGGCCCAGCACATAGAAGGGCGCGCCCTTGCAGAGGGTCTTCTGGATCCGCATATTGGCCTCGATCTGATCCAGAGGCATGTGGCCGGGGCCTTCGATCATAACCTGGACATTCTTTTCCCAGGCCCGCTTTGTCAGTTCGCCCAGGGTGACGAGCTCTTCGATCTGGGAGATGTCGGAGGCGTCGGCGATGGAGCCGGGGCGGCAGGCGTCTCCCAGGCTCAGGGTGACGTCGTATTCCTGGCAGATTTCCAGAATCTCGTCAAAGCGCTCGTAAAAAGGATTTTCCTTTCCTGTCATTTCCATCCAGGCAAAGATAATGGAGCCGCCGCGGGACACGATATTGGTCAGCCGTTTGTTCTTTTTGAACCGTTCGGCGGTGCTTTTGTTGATGCCGCAGTGGATGGTCATGAAATCCACGCCGTCCTGGGCATGCATTTTGACGATATCCAGCCATTCGTCGGTGGTGATCTCTTTCAGAGCCTTGTGGTAGTAGACGACGGCGTCGTAAATGGGAACGGTGCCGATGACCGCGGGACACTGGCTGGTCAGCATGTTCCGGAATTTCCGGGTGTCGCCGAAGGAGCTCAGATCCATGATGGCTTCCGCCCCCATTTTCACGGCGTCATTGACCTTTTCCAGCTCCTTTTCCAGATCGCTGCAGTCTCTGGAAGTTCCCAGATTGACATTGATCTTGGTCTTCAGCATGGAGCCGATGCCGTTGGGATCCAGGCAGCTGTGCCGCTTGTTGGCGGGAATGATCACCCTGCCTTCGGCCATCAGTTCCATGAGCCGGTCGACGTCCATCTGCTCTTTGGCGGCGACGATTTCCATTTCCGGTGTGATGATGCCCTTTCTGGCAGCATCCATCTGAGTGGTATAATTCATATGTTTTCCTCCTTTTGCCGGAAAAAAGAGGCCTGCCCGTAAGGACAAGCCCCGAAAAGATGCGAATATGCGATGCCGGAAACGGCAGGTATTTTGGTATTCATCTTTGTATTCAGTGCGGGATGTCTTCCTACGACGGCATTATCCGTATCAGGTCATGGGTCGGAGCAAGCTCCCTCTCAGCCATTGTTCAGCTCCCCAGACAACTGGCAGCGCCAGCTTTGATCCAGCAGATATTTGGTTTATAAAGCGATTATAAACAGTGATTTTTATAAAGTCAACCATTTTGGCGGGAACCAAGACACATGTTTTCTGCTGCCTTCATAAGAATGGATTTCCTAAACGGACCGATCTGTGCTATACTGGGTCATGGACGGGAATGTCTGAAAACAGAGTAAAGGAATGGAAGAGAAATGAAGTTTAAAATAGAAGAACTGCTTGAAATACTGGAAAAAGAAGGACTTCTCAGGGAAGCGTCGAAGGAGGTCCGGACACTGGCGCCCACATCCTTTACGGACAATTCAAAGGAAGCGGAGCCGGGGGCTTTCTTTGTCTGCAAGGGCTTTGCCTTTAAAAGAGAATATCTGGAAATGGCGGAGGAGAAGGGCGCGGTCCTTTATATGGCACAGGAGGATTTCGGGACGGGGCTGCCCCGCATCCTGGTGACGGATATCAGAAAGGCCGTTTCCCTGGCGGCCCGCTGGTTTTACGGGAATCCCGGCGAAAGCATGTTTGTGACAGGAATTACGGGAACAAAGGGAAAGACAACTACCGCGTATATCCTGAAGTCCATCCTGGACGCGGCCAGACCCGGGAAAACTGCCATTTTTTCCACAATGGAGATCAATACGGGGGCACATCAGCATGTGACCCATCTGACGACGCCGGAGCCGGCTGTTCTCCAGAAATACTTCAGGGAGGCGGCGGATTCCGGATGCGATCATGTGGTCATGGAGGTGTCCTCTCAGGCCATGAAGCTTTCCAGGGTATACGGAGAGCGTTTTCCCATCGGCATGTTTCTCAATGTAGACGAGGATCATGTGGGGGAAAAGGAGCATGCGACTCTGGAGGAGTATGTAAACTGCAAAATATCCTTCCTGGCCCAGTGTGATACGGTGATCGTCAACCGGGGCACCCGTTTTTTTGACAGGGTGCTGGCCGGCTGTCAGGGAAAGCGCGTTGTTCTGTACGGCTATGAGCCGGACTGCGACGGGATCATCCGGAATGTATCCTCCGGAACGGACGGATGCAGGTTTGAGCTTGGATGGAAGGGAAACTGGTATGCCTTTGAGAGCAGTCTGGTGGGCAGCTTCAACGTGGAAAATCTGACGGCGGCCATACTGGCGGCCTTCCTGATGGGCCTTGATCCGGGCACCATTCAGGAGGGGATCCGGTATATTCATATTCCGGGAAGGATGATGCTGATGGAATATGACGGCATCCATATCGTGGTGGATTACGCCCACAACAGACTGAGCTTTCAGAAGGTATATGAGGCGGTTCGGGAGACATTCTCGCCCCGGCATATCCACGCGGTCTTCGGCAGTGCGGGAGAACGTTCGCCCCTGCGCAAAAAGGATATGGGAGAGCTTGCCCAGCAGTACGCGGATTTTGTGTATCTGACGGAGGATGATCCGGGATTTGAAAGTGTGGAAGACATCTGCCGGGAGATTCAGTCCCATATCACAAAGCCCTGCCAGATCATTCCCGACAGGGAGACGGCAGTGCGGACCGCTCTCGACGCCGCGGAGCCGGGGGACGTGGTGATTCTGGCAGGAAAGGGCGCCGAGGTGACCCAGAGGGTGAAAGGGACGTTTGTGCCCTATATTTCGGACGCGAAAGCGGCTCAGAAATGGATTGCGGAAAAGCGGATGCAGAAACGTCAGTAGGCGGGGATACGAAGACGCGGCAGGAAGACTGCCTGGAAATGTGTCAGAAAGAGTATAAAAAAGAGGATGTGCAAAGGTGCCAGAGACCTTTGCGCATCCTCTTTTTTGGTACCGGTCACAGATACAGCCTGTCAGGCAGGGCGGCTGGCGGTGATCAGGAACATGGGGGTGGCGCTGAAGTTGATTTTTTCTTCCTCAGACCATACCCGGTTCCAGATCTTTTCATCAGCCGCGGCCTGCATGTGAAGCTTCCCCAGCAGATCCAGGTCCCAGGAGGGGCGCTGGGCCGCGCTCAGAGGAACGCGCCGGGCGATCGCTTCCATGGCGTCGATGTCCGTGTGAATGTATTCGTCGTGGATGCCTGCCTGTGCCGTGCGTCGGCGGTCTGTTTCATAGGCTTCTCTTTTTTCCTCATTATAGAGATAGCCGTACCAGTCCGCGTCAAAGTTCAGCAGAAGGCCGCCGGGTTTCAGAACGCGGCACCATTCTCCGTAGGCTTTTTCCGGATGGGGCAGGTTCCAGGTCAGGTTCCTGGAGACGACTACATGGAAGCTCTGATCATCAAAGGCCAGTGCCTCGCCGTTCATCTCGAGAAATGTGATGGTTCCTGACAGGGAGCCGGCATTTTTCCGGGCTTCCGTCAACATGGCCGGTGTATAGTCGATGGCTGTGACCCGGTAGCCGGCTTCTGCCAGAATAATAGCGAAAAAGCCGGGGCCGCAGCCTACTTCAAGGATATGGATTTCCTCCGGCGCTTTGCCGGGGAATCTCTTTCCGATCTGCTCCCGGATCACCCGGAGCCAGTTTTTTCTCTGGCCTGTGGCCAGTTCCGTCTGATTGACCTGGGAATAACCGGACGCGCGTCCGGTCCAGTAGGCCTGATTTTCGGATTCAAACATGTTCTGTCACCTCTGTCTGGTTGTGAGCGCAGATTGTAAACATCGGGGTAGGGTTATAAAACGCGTCTGCCTTCTGGTACAGGCGGCGGCTCAGATCCCGGTCGATCCGGATATTCCGGAATCCGGCGGCGGCCAGAATATCCCGGTCCCAGGCAGGACGGGGCTTCTGGGCAGGGGCCAGCTCTGATTTCAGATGCTCGTAAGCCGCGTTCAGAGAAGCGTCGATGGCTCTGTGAGCGTGGTTGGCCGGCAGCTGCGCTTCGTTATTGTTTTCCCGGCAGTAATCACCGTCAAAATTCAGCAGGATCCCCTCCGGTTTCAGAAGCTGCTTCCATCTGATGTAGGTCTCCTTCAGATGAGGCAGTGTCCAGGTGAGGTTCCGGCTGAGTATCACATCGAAGGAACCGTCCGGAAAGTCAGGATTTTCAGCGTCCATGACCCGAAAGTCAATGGAAAGTCCAAGACTGTCCGCGGTTTTTCTGGCTTCTTTGATCATTTCGGGCGTCAGGTCGATGCCCGTTACATGGTGGCCCATGGAAGCCAGGATCACAGAAAAAAAGCCGCTTCCGCATCCCACGTCCAGGATATCGAGAAATTTGCCTCTGGGAAGATAACGGAGGAGTTCTTCTGTCCACTGGACACGTTTTTCGCTGTGCAGCTCCTGCGTCCTGAGAGAAGAAAACTGTCCGGATCTCCTGGCCCAGTATTCTGTAATTTCCTGTTTGATCGTTTCCATAAATTCCTCCGCAGAAAAAACATTTTCTTTATTTCACAGTAAACACTGTTCAGTACGGAACCAGAATAACGGATTTGCGCCTGTTCCACAAGCCCCCGTGGGGGATAAAAAACGGGAAATTGTTAAAAAAATAATTTTATTCCGGAAAGAACCCCCACCCCGGCTTGTGCAGAAAACGGAAAACCTGTATAATAGGGCAGATTCAATGGAGCTTCTGCGGCAGCGCGGCCGGCGGGAACTATGAAAAAACAGGAGACAGGAGGAGCGGAATTTGAAAGGTTATATCGGGAAAAGGCTTCTGCAGCTGATTCCCATTCTGATCGGCGTGACATTTCTTTCATTCGCCCTGATGCGGCTGGCGGGGAGCGACGCGGTCACAGAACGGTATGAAGCCAGCGGCCAGGCGGTGTCAGAGGAAGTGATGGAAGAGGCCAGACGGGAGCTGGGGCTTGACAAGCCCTTTCTGACCCAGTATCTGGTATGGCTGAAGGGGATGGTTACGGGAGATATGGGAGAGAGCTATGTTTCCGGCCGGGACGTATTCCAGACTTTTATCTCCAAGCTGCCGGCGACCATTCTTCTGACGGTTTCTTCCGTTCTTCTGACGGTGCTTCTGTCGGTCCCGCTGGGGATCTGGTCAGCGGTGAAGCAGAACCGGTTTACAGACTATCTGATCCGTTTCCTCAGTTTTGTGGGGAACGCGCTTCCCAATTTTTTTGTGGCGCTCCTGCTGATGTATCTGTTTTCCATCAAGCTGGGATGGCTTCCGGTGATCGCGTCGGGGACGGGATTCACAAGTCTGGTCATGCCTACCCTGACCCTTGCCATCGCCATGTCGGCAAAATACACAAGGCAGGTGCGGGCTGCTGTCCTGGAAGAGCTGGGGAAGGATTACGTGACGGGAGCCAGGGCCAGAGGCGTGCGGGAGCGGGTGATCCTCTGGAAAAATGTGCTGAGATCCTCGCTTCTGACGATCATTACACTTCTGGCTCTTTCAATCGGAAGTCTTTTGGGCGGAACGGCCATTGTAGA
>CAJFHG010000017.1 GCA_904379015.1 Candidatus Paralachnospira caecorum
CGCGTCTGCCAGATGTCCGTAGCAGGGCTCGCTGTAAGGCTCCGCCCCGTCGATATATTTCAGTACTTCAATAAATTCTGCGCAGAGGGCTGTCGCAACACCGGACATGAAGGCGTCGTTCAGTCTCTTTTCTCTTGTCATCAGGCTCTTTGCCACACCAAGGGCTTCTTTCAGCTCACCCAGGTTTGTTACCTTTGTTCCTGTCACCGCGTAGTAGCAGGGCAGGCTGTAAGCAGTGTTGGGGAAGGAAACCGCCTTGTCAGCACCGTGTTTTTCGATGGCAGCATCGATGGCGCCCTCAGTCAGGCCGTATACCGCATCGGAACCGCTAAATACTCTGTCAAATAGTGTCACTGTTCTACCTCCTAATTATTTGCCTCTTCATCTATTTTTTCTTTAATCTTCTGAATTTCGGCTTTTGCGGAAGGACTGAAATCAAAAGGGGATTTCCCCTGCCTGTCCGCATCGATCACTTCAGAATTATAATGGACAAAGCCCAAAAGGTCTTCGACAGGAATCTTGCTCCTGATAAACGCCTCATCTTCTTCGCCGCGCACTTTGTTGGCTACGACTCTCACCTGCTTCACGCCCAGATCATCGGCCAGACGCTTCACATTCTTATAAGTCTGAACGCTCCTTGCCCCCGGCTCGATCACAACGATGAACTGATCCATTCCTTCTGTCGTGCCTCTGCCCAGATGCTCCAGGCCGGCCTCCATATCCAGAATCACCACGTCATTGCTCCTGAGAACCAGATGATTGATGATCCGCTTCAGAATCACATGCTCCGGGCAGACGCATCCGCTTCCGCCTGTTTCCACAGTTCCCAGAGTCAGAAGCTTTACGCCGTTGCAGCTCTTCGCATACAGGTCAGGGATATCATCCACCTTTGGATTCATCCGGAAGAACCGGTTTGTCTCATCTGCGCCGGTCCTTTCCTGGATCAGCCTGCGCATCTTGGAAATCGGCACGATGCTGTCCAGCTCCTCCTCCGAAAAGCCCAGCGCCAGTCCCAGATTCGCGTCCGGATCCACATCAGCGGCCAGCACATTTTTTCCTTCTTCCGCATACAGCCTCGCAAGGGTGGCCGCAAATGTGGTTTTTCCCACGCCGCCCTTTCCTGTTACAGCAATCTTCATGTCTTATTTCACCTCTGGTTTCATTGAAAGGGCTGCCCGGCATTAAATGCCGAGAGCAGCTCTCTTCTCTTCAATTCTTGCAATCATGGCGTCGCCGAGCTTATCAATATCTTTTTCTACTGTATAAGCAGCGCCGGTCCATTTGCGCAGGCCGTCGGTCAGAAGGCCGATCACCTGATCGGAACCGGATACATAAGGGTCAACGCCTAAGAAGGTATCAATTCCGGTACCAACTACATAGTTTCCGATGGATACAGCTTTTTCAGACATCCATTCAGGAGCACATCCCACAACAGGAAGCTGAGAAGTCTTCAGGCCGGAATCCTTTGCCAGCTCTGCCACCAGATTCATCATACGGGAAATATCCACGCAGGAGCCCATATGAAGTACGGGAGGGATATCAGCCAGCTCGCAGACTCTCTTGAGGCCCGCGCCGCACAGATCCTTCGCGCGCTTGTCCATCAGACCGGCTCTGGCAGCTGCCTGAGCGGAGCATCCGGATGCCACGATGATGATATCGTTGGCGATCAGCTTCTTCATCAGATCAATATGCGCGGAGTCAGGACGTACCTTGGGGTTGTTGCAGCCTACCATAGCAACTGCGCCGCGCAGAACGCCGGAGGTCACGCACTCCAGAAGGGGCTTTGTGGTTCCTGTAACATCTACCTGGCTGTTGGTTACGCCGTCCAGAACTTTTACAATTGCCTCCAGAGAGTATCCGACAGTTGCTTTCTGCTTCATCTCAGGGATATGTACCAGCTCAGGCTTTCTGTTCTTGAAGTTCTCGATTGCCAGCTTCACGATCGCCTTCGCGTTTTCTCCCGCATTCTCAGGGCTGAAGCGGATATAGTCAGAATCCGGCATCTGCGCGATGGGAGATGTGGTAATGAACTTTGTATGGAAGCATTTGCTCAGCGGCCCAAGGGCAGGGAAGATACACTGTACGTCTACTACGATCGCCTCGCAGGCTCCGGTGAGTACAACATTCTCCTGCTGCAGGAAGTTGCCGGCCATGGGGATTCCGCGGCGCATTGCCACTTCGTTGGAGGTACAGCATACGCCGGATACGGTGATGCCCTTCGCTCCCATCTCCTTGGCATACGCGATCATTTCGGGATCATCCGCATACTCGCAGATCATCTCGGAAAGACTCGGATCATGGCCATGAACCACAATATTCACATTTTCCGCGTTCATAACGCCCAGATTTGCCTCTGTGTCAATGGGCTTGGGGGTCCCAAACAGCACATCAGAGAACTCGGTTCCCATCATGGAACCGCCCCATCCGTCGCCCATACCGCAGCGGATGGACTGCTTTACCAGTGCCTCCGGCAGGGATGAACATCCCATGTGAGTCATATGCATGGAAGAAGCGACCTCACGGTCAATGGCTCTGGGAGCCATCTCGTTCTCAATCAGCAGATTTTTCTGGGATTCAGGCATTCTGTCAAGGAACTTCTGATAGCCAAAGGGCTTGCCGTATTCCATAAGACCTGCCTCGGCAACCTCATGGGCTACATCATAGATATCTCTGTTTTCTGTCTCAACGCCGAACTCTTTCGCCAGCTTGAGCAGTTTTTCCTTGTCCTTAACCTGATAATTGCCGCCCTCCTCAGCGCAGTGCAGAGTATGGCAGATCTCACGGCCGTGGTCGGAATGGGTAGCCGCGCCGCCGGCTGTGAACTTCAGATAGTTACGTCCTACGATTCCATGCACATCGCATCCGCAGATTCCGCGGGGCGCCTTGGGTGTAATACGGCAGGGCCCCATCGCGCAGATCCGGCAGCAAACACCCTGCTCACCGAATTTGCAGTGAGGGCTCTGGTTTTTCACTCTCATCTGCCAGGAATCAGCGCCTACCTTCGCACCGGTTTCCAAGAGTCTGGCTGTTGCGGCCTCAAACTCCTCAACACTTGTCAACTTAAAGTCTCCCATTATAAACCTCCTTCAATTTTTGCCCTGTCTCCAATTAAAAGAACGGGCATTTCATTTAAGAATGTAACAGTTTTTCTACTGCCTCGATCAGAGCCTGCCTTACCGGCGAATCCTCCGGCAGATCAACCGCCGTAGGTTTGCCCTCACAGTCAAACTCATAAACCTCTTCACTGTGAGGAACCACACCGATCAGATTCAGTCCCTGTTTATCGATCTCTTCCCTGACACCCTCATTGAGCTCGCCTTTGGGCGCGCGGTTCACAATAAGGCCCATCACTCTGGGATTTAATTTGCATTCTTTTACCAGCTGTGCGATTCTTCCCACAGCCTGAATGCCTCTTCTGGAACAGTCGCTCACCAGAATCACCGCATCCACATGGGGAAGGATTCCCCGGCTGATATGCTCCATTCCGGCTTCATTGTCGACTACTACATACTGATAATGACTGGAAAGTCTTGCGACCTGAGCTGACAAAAGCCCGTTTACATAACAATAGCAGCCTGATCCCTGCGTTCTGCCCATCACCAGCAAATCATAGTCGTCCTCTTCCGTCAGCGCGGATTCAAAACGGAACGCCGCGTAATCCTGCTTCGACATACCGGCTGGAATCGGGCTGGGATCCATCATTTCCGCCCGGGCGATCTCCTCGCGGATCTCCCCAAGGGTTGCCTCCACTTCCACGCCGAGAACCTCATTCAAATTGGAGTTGGCGTCCGCATCCACCGCGAGGATCGGCCCTTTCTCCTTTTCACATAAATACTGAATCAGCAGGCCGCACAGAGTCGTTTTCCCGACGCCGCCCTTGCCTGCAACTGCAATTGTATAGGCCACCTGCAAGCCCTCCTTCACTTGATGTCACATATTATGATGAGATCAGAAACCCTCCTGCGGTCAGACAATGGTCCGCATTCCGGCTCTCCTGACGATTTCACTTACATCCTTCCACTTGTTCAGCGCATACAGATGAATGCCGTTGATTCCAAGCGAACGATACGCATCGATCTGCTTCACAGTGTATTCCATGCCGGCTTCTTTGAATCTCGCCTTCTTTCCCTCCACATCCGCGTCATAAGGATCGGATACAAAAGGATTGGGGAAAATCCAGTTTCTGGAAATGATCTCGCATAACGCGCGATCCATCACGCAGCCGTTTCTGGACAGCGCCATGTTGATGGTCGCCGCCTGGTCCAGGATCGGCATAACTCCCACATCTACCGGCATTGTAATGCCGGCCCTGCGGATGGCGTCCAGCCAGCGCTTAAACTGCTCCATATCCCAGCAGAGCTGTGTCATGATATAATCCGCGCCGTTGTCCTGTTTCTGCTTCAGGACAGCGATATCCGCTTCCAGACTGCGGCACGCGATATGTCCTTCCGGAGATCCCGCCACCGCGATCTCAAACTTGTCGCCGAATTCTTTCCGGACAAAGGCCACCAGATCGGTGGCATACGCGAAATCGCCGCCCGTACCGGTCCATCCGAAGGGAAGATCGCCGCGCAGAGCCAGTATATTGGTCACGCCGTTGTCCAGATAATTCTGCAGCTGCTCTTTAATGCCCTCCCGGGTATTGCCGATGCAGGTAAAATGCGTTACCGGTATGGTTCCCGCATCCTGAACCATCCTGCAGACATCCATATTCTTTCCGACATTCGTACCGCCCGCGCCATAGGTCACGGAAAAATAATCCGGGTTAAATTCACACAAATGCGCGATGGTCTCTGGCAGAGCTTCCATTCCCTTGTCTGTCTTCGGCGGAAAAAGCTCAAAAGAAAACGCAGTCCTGCGCTTCATGAGCTCTGTCAGACGTTTCATGACTCCTCTCACCTCCTGTCGTTTACTGCTGTATGCTTCAGTCGGTACAGCGGATCTTTACGACGCTGTTTGCCAGATCCACTTCTGTCAGCGCGCCCCGGACATTCATTTCCTGTCCGATGATATCATACATGGTGATCTGATCGCCGTCGATCAGAATCTTGCTGACATTTTTAAGAAGAAGTGTCTCGTCTTCTTCTGATTTTTTTCCGTAGACAGCTGCAAGACACATTCTCTCTCACCTCCTGTTATTCTGCCTTTAAAAGAGACAATGCCACCCCAAGGCGTACATTGCCGCTCTCAAAATCACTGACGGCCTTTTCGATCTGGGCAGCCGCCTCTTCCTTTCCCATACCGCGCAGCTTCTTTGCCATTTCGTCCAGCTCCATGGCATGATGTCTGTTGTGGTCCAGCATATAGCTCACCAGGGCAAGCGTCTCTTTTTCCGCATCCGCGCAGCCGCCGCAGCCTGCCTGCGCGCAGTCATGACCATGCTCCTTTCCGCATTCATGAGAATGGGAATGATCCTCTCCATGTCCGTCCTCATGTACATGTTCATGAGAATGTTCTGTTGTATGGGTATGTGTATGCGTATGATGGCAATGGACAACATTGCCGTTTTCGTCTGTAAGTACGTGCATCTTTCTTCCTCCTTTCCATGATTTTATTTGGAAGAAATTGTGTTAAATTTTTAATTATTCCACATTATTATACATGGATTGGGTATATTAATCAAGGCCATTTCCTTTTTTTCGCGCCAATTTTGACAATGTTCACAAAAAAATACAAAGCCCCGTTTTACCGACATCTTGTGCTTCTTTTTACCGTCCGCAGCAATATTTGTATTTCTTTCCGCTGCCGCAAGGACAGGGATCATTCCGTCCCACCTTTTTCCCCTTTACAACAGTTGCTGAGGTTTTCTGCTCTTTGTAAAGCTCCTTCTGCTTCTCTTCGGAAAAGATCGCGTTCCACTGGGGAAGCCCGTAAAGCCAGTCCGCCTTCGCGGCAACCATATTTTTGTACAGAAGCTCCTTGTCGAATCCGAGATTGACCTCTGTATTCTCATCCATGGTCTGGATCGGATTGGGTTTTTTCAGGCTGTCGTCGATCCCGTCCAGAAAACCGACCATGATCATCAAATCCACGCCATATTTTTCAGACAGCTCCTTCACCGTGCCCGTGACAACCTCGTCAGGCTTTTCCAGCAGCTGTTCATAAATTCCTTTTTCCAGATTAAAATAGTTTCCCCAGAAATAGTTGCTGTCTTTTTCGCTCATCTGGGTCTCATAAGCCATTTTTCTCCATTGTTCCAGCAGTGTCATTGTCATTACTCCTTTGAATTTATTAGAAATTAGACTTCTCTAGTGTCCATTATAACTGAACTGTCCATGTTCTTGCAATAGTAAATTATTGTGCTATACTGTTTCCAGAAAGGATAAAAACTCATGACAGACAGCAGACATTCTTATGTAGATCTCCATCTTCATTCTGTGTACTCGGACGGATCCTTCACTCCCGGAGAGATCGTTTCGGACGCAGAGAAAAAGGGGCTTTCCGCCCTGATCCTCACGGACCACGACACCACTGAAGGGACATCCCTCATGCTGAAGGCCTGCGCGCAGGCAGGGATCCGGACCATTCCCGGAATTGAGATTTCCTGCACCTGGAAGGACAAAAGCATCCATATCCTGGGATACGGTATGGATTACCGGAACGGCCATTTTCAGAAGCAGCTGGCCGAATGGCAGGGGGACAGAGAACGGCGGAACAGAGCGATCACGGAAAAGCTGCGGAAGGGCGGCTATGACATCTCTATGAAGCAGCTTCATGCCCACTTTCCCGGCGCCATCCTCACCAGAGCCCATATCGCCGTATATATGGCTGAGAAACAAATGGTGCCCGACAAAAACGCTGTTTTTTCTTCTCTCATCGGAAAGGGCTGTCCCTACTATGTTCCCAGAAAACCGATCCCGCCCGGAGATGCTGTGCGGTTTCTTCTCTCCCACGGCGGCGTTCCGGTCTTTGCTCATCCGATTCTCACCCGTATGACCCCGGAGATGCTGGATTCCTTCACAGGATATCTGGCAGAGCTCGGACTGAAGGGCATGGAAGGCTATTATTCCGGATACACGGTTGAAGACGAAGCCCTTGTGGCTGAAATCGCCGCGAAATACGGACTGATCCTCACCGGCGGTTCTGATTTTCACGGGACAGCAAAGCCGTCGATTTCCATCGGAACCGGAAAGGGCGGTCTCAGGGTTCCTTTTTCCTGTTATGAATCACTCATTTCCATGACCGGAAACAGATCATAAAACGGATCCATCTGAAAACGGCATTTTCTCGATCACAGGAGAAAATGCCGTTTTGCCGCTGACGCGTCTTTATTTTATTCCAGGTTCAGCCGGTTTTTCATCAGTCCAACCGCTCCGGCCATGCAGACCGCAGCCACCAGACACTGATAGACGATGGATACCGTATTTGTCACTCCATAAAACAGGAGCGTGCCTGTGGAATTCCGGAACAGATTGACCAGAATCGTGCTTCCCAGCGTTGTAATGATCCCCAGCACGAGATGGACGCCGATATAAACTCCGATTGCCGCAAGGATCCGGTATTTTGACGCCTGCTGACCGACGCAGATGGAAAAATAAATAATGGCCACCATTTCGATCAGAGCCGTCAGACCATTCAGCACATACAGGATCAGGATCACCGGATTGTCCAGTTTTACCGCGTTCAGCAAAAGCTCTGTCACTCTCAGCACCCAGCCGCTCCAGAACCCGGTTCCGGCTGTCAGAATCACGCCTGAGATCCCGATCACCACATAGCTGAGCACGCAGAAGGTTGCACCGCTGATCATCTTGGAAGCCAGGTGCGCTTCCGGCGTGACAGGAAGGGTAAAAGAAAGATATCCTTCCCGGCCCATCAGATTATTGTAAAAGCGCAGCGCCACAATGATAAACGTCAGCACAATGACAGCGCCGCACCCGAGAATATACATGACCACAGATCCGACCGTTGTCATCCCTGCAAACACATCATTTCCAAACGCAGAAATATCCGTCCCTGTCAGGCCAATGGAAATCCTGGCCAGCACCGCGATGCCGATCAGTACGGCATACATCAGAAGAAAATAAAATACCATCGAACGGTAATCATGCTTCAAAAGCTTTCCTAACATCTGAACACCTCCCGGAACATGGCGTCGATCGAACAGCCCCGTTCTTTTCTGAGACGTTCTGCCTCCTGGGCCAGCACCACCGTTCCTTCTTTCAAAAACACCACATCATCCAGAATCGTCTCCACATCTGCGATCAGATGCGTGGAGATCAGGATCGTCGCCTCGGGATTATAATTTGATACGATCGTGCTCAGAATATAATCTCTGGCAGCGGGATCTACGCCCCCGATGGGTTCATCCAGCACATACAGCATGGCGTTTCTGCTCATTACCATGATCAGCTGGACCTTTTCTTTCATTCCCTTCGACATGGTCCTCATACGGTCATTGGGATTGATATTCAGACGCTTCAGCATCTCATAGGCTCTCGTCGCGTCAAAATCCTCATAAAAATCCTGGAAATAGGATATGATCTGGCGCACCCGCATGGATTTGTTCAGATAAGTAACCTCCGGAAGGTAGGAAATCATCTTTTTTGTCTCCGTTCCCACCGGATAGCCCCCGATGTATAATTCTCCCCTCTCAGGCCGCAAAAGACCGTTGATCAGTTTTATAAACGTCGTTTTTCCGCTGCCGTTGGGGCCCAGCAGGCCGATGATCCTGCCCTTCCCCAGGGACAGATTCACGCCCTTCAGAGCCAGCGTCCGCCCGCCGTCATAAGACTTTTCCAGATTTCTGCACTCAAGAATCGATGCCATTTTTCTCATCTCCTTCTGCTGTATCATAATGTTGTCATGCCTGAGCCGGGGGAAGTGCCCGTCGGCCGGCTAAAGGTAAGTATATCATCTTTTCTGTCACAGCGCCAGTCCGATCTCCGCTCTTTTTGCCAGCTCCTTCTCCATTTTCTGCCTGAGCGGCCGGTACTGCTCCGTCTGAAGCTCTCTGTCATCCGAGAGCACCTCGTCTGCCGCGTCCGCCGCCCTTTTCAGAACATCCGCGTCTGTAAAGACATCTCCTATGGAAAATTCCATCAGTCCGCTCTGGCGGATCCCAAACATATCTCCCGGTCCCCGGAGTTTCAGATCCTCGGAGGCGATGTAAAAGCCGTCGTTGGACCGGTTCAGGATTTCCAGTCTCCGGTTCTTCTCCTCATCGCCGGATCCGTTGACGAAAATGCAGTAGGACTGCCATTTTCCCCGCCCCACGCGGCCCCGGAGCTGATGAAGCTGGGCCAGTCCGAACCGTTCAGCGTTTTCAATGAGCATCACCGTGGCGTTTGGCACATCCACGCCCACCTCCACCACTGTGGTCGATACCAGGATCTGGATCCTGTTCTGAACAAACGCCTCCATGATGGATTCCTTTTCACTGCTTTTCATCTTCCCGTGGAGATATTCCACATGGATCTCAGGCGGCAGCGCTTTCTTCAGCTTTGCCGCATAATCCACCACATTCTCGCCCTCGATCAGATCGCTGGCCTCCACCATGGGGCAGATCACATAAGCCTGTCTGCCTGCCCGGATCTCTTTTTCAATAAAACGCCAGGCATTCTGACGGAACCTGGTGCCGACTACGCAATTTTTAATAGGAAGCCTTTTGGCGGGCATACCTTCCATGACAGAGATATCCAGATCTCCATAGAGGATAATGGCCAGCGTCCTTGGAATCGGCGTGGCGCTCATGACAAGCACATGAGGTTCTCCTCCTTTTTGGGAAAATTTTTCCCGCTGCCGCACGCCAAAACGGTGCTGTTCATCTGTCACCACCAGCCCCAGATTGTGATACAGGACCTTTTCCTGGATCAGGGCATGGGTCCCTATGATGATATCCGCTTCATGGGAGGCGATTTTTTCATAAACTGCCCGTTTCTGTCCCGCCGTCATGGAACCGGTCAGAAGCACTGTCTGTTTTTCAATCCCGCATTCGGCGAACAGCGCGGTTACCGACTCATAATGCTGCCTGGCCAGCACCTCGGTGGGCGCCATCAGCGCTCCCTGGAATCCGTTTTCCGCCGCCGACAAAAGCGCCAGCACCGCCACGATCGTCTTTCCGGATCCCACATCTCCCTGGATCAGCCTTGTCATCAGACTGTCTCCGCCCATGTCCCGGTAAATATCCCGGAGCGTTTCTCTCTGGCCGTCCGTGAGACGGTAGGGAAGACTTTCGGCCAGCCGCTTCGTCTCTTCTCCCGGCCGTATGGGAAAACCGTTTTTCTTTTTTTCATTTTTCCCTTTTAACAGACGGAGCGCCAGGACGAAAAGAAAAAATTCGTCAAACACCAGACGCTTCCTCGCGAACAGGAGTTCCTGCTCATCCCTCGGAAAATGTATGGCATGGAGCGCAAAATTGTATTCGGCAAGCTGCTCCTCCTTTCGGATCCGTTCCGGCAGATAATCCTTCTGAACCGGAATTTCCGAAAGGGCCTGTCTGACCGCCTTTACCATCATTTTATTGGTCAGCCCTGCCGTCAGGTTATAGACCGGCTGTCTGGAATGCAGCAGTCTCTCATATTCATCAAACCGATAGACCGCCGGCTGCTCCATCTGGAAACCACTTCCCTTTTTTACAGTTTTGCCCCGGAAAATGTAGCGGCCCCCCGCCTTCAGCGTACTGGCCAGATAAGGCATATTGAACCATATGGCTTTCAATCCGCCGCTGTCGTCTCTGAGCACAGCCGAAGTCACCTTCGGTTTTCCCGTTCCTCTGACATCCGGCCGTTTTGCCACGGCCGCGGCTACAGCGTAAATTCCATCCTTCTCGATCGATGCCGCAGGCACCGGCTCCTCATATCTGTCGTAATCTCTCGGGTAAGCATGAAGCAGATCATCAATGCTTCGTATCTGCAGTTTTTCCATCAGTCCCGCCGTTTTGTCCCCGACTCCCCTGACCGCCCGCACAGAATCTGTCAGTTCCATGTCTGCTCCTTTCCGGTACTCTCAAAAAAGGACTGCCTGCCGACAGTCCTTTTTTCGCTCAATGATTATTCCACCGAAATAATATAATAATAAATTGGCTGGCCGCCGAAATGCAGCTCCATGTCCACGTCAGAAGAAAGCTCCTGCGCCTTCGTGAAAAACGCTTCTGCCGCTTCCTGGTCCACATCAGATCCATAATAAATGCTTACCAGCTCTGAATCTTCATCCAGCATATTTTTCAGAAGCTGCAGGGACACCGTCTCAATATCCCCGCCGGCTGACAGGATCCCGTGATCGCCGATGCCCATGATATCGCCTTCCCTGATATCAAATCCATCCAGGGATGTATCGCGCACCGCATACGTGACCTGACCGGTTTTGACTTTGGCCATCTCCTCTGTCATAGCCGCCTTATTTTCCTCGGCAGAGTGTCCCGGAACAAAATTGATGATGCCGGTAATGCCCTGCGGAATGGTTTTGGAAGGGATCACAACAATCTTTTTATCTTCTGTCAGATGCATGGCCTGCTCCGCCGCCAGAATGATATTTTTATTGTTCGGGAAAATGTAAATGGTATCCGCGTTCACCTGATCAATAGCATTGAGCATATCCTCTGTGCTGGGATTCATCGTCTGCCCGCCTTCGATCAGATAGTCCACGTTCAGGCCCCTGAAAATCTCCTTCAGGCCTTCTCCGATGGAAACCGCAATAAATCCGACCTCCCTGCGGGGTTCCTCCTTTTTGGCCGCCGACGCGGCTTTCGCCTCCGCTTCCTGCGCCGTCTTCTGCTCCTGCGCCATCTTTTCCGCGTCCTTGATCAGCTTTTCCTGATGTTCCTCTCTCATGTTGTCGATCTTGATCCGGGAAAGAGAACCGTACTCCAACGCCCGCTGGATTGCCAGGCCGGGATCATTGGTATGTACGTGCACCTTTACCAGATCGTCGTCTGCCACCAGAACGATAGAATCGCCGATCGACTCCAGGAAGCCTTTGAAATCCAGCTCCCGCCCCTTGTCAAACGTCTTTTCAAGGTTGATGATAAACTCCGTACAATATCCGAATTTGATATCAAGCGCTTCTGTCTGCGGCGCTGCAGCCTGCCGCGGCGCAGAAGGCGCTTCCGCGTCCAGTGAAATCTCTTTTCCAAGATAGCCGTCCAGGGCGCCCTTCATGACTTCCATAAGCCCCTGGCCGCCGGAATCCACCACGCCGGCCTGTTTCAGCACCGGGAGCATCTGCGGAGTCTGGGAAAGGACCAGATCTCCATGCTCAATAATGGCTCTCAGGAAAGACTCCATGTCCTCTGTCTCCTCAGCCAGCTCTGCCGCCTTATCCGCCATTCCCTTCGCCACCGTCAGGATCGTGCCCTCCTTCGGCTTCATAACAGCCTTATAGGCAGTTTCCGTGGCGCGCTGAAAGGCCCGCGCCAGCACCTGGGTAGTGATCACATCAACTGTTTTGATTTCCTTTGTCAGCCCTCTGAAAAGCTGAGAAAGGATCACGCCGGAATTTCCCCTTGCGCCCCTTAAAGATCCGGAAGAGATTGCCTTGGCAAGATTCTGCATATCCGGCTGCTCAATGGCCTGTACCTCCCTCGCCGCAGACATGATCGTCAGTGTCATATTGGTACCCGTATCTCCGTCCGGTACAGGAAATACATTCAGTTCGTTGATCCATTCTTTCTTGCTCTCCAGATTCTGTGCTCCGGCCAGAAACATGGTTTTTAAAAGAGCCGCATCAATCTCATTTACAGCCACAACAATGTTCCTCCTTGATTAACAGTCTATTACCCGGACACCTTCTACATAGATATTTACCTTTTCTACCTCAATGCCCGTAAATTTTTCAACCTTGTATTTTACGTTTTCTATCAGATTATCCGCAACCGCCGAAATCGATACGCCGTAAGATACAATCACGTGGAAACTCAAATGAAGCTTGTTATCCTGTACATCCACATTGATTCCATGGGTCAGGCTGTCTCTCTTCAGGAGCTTTACCAGGCCATCCTTCATGCTGACCGCCGCCATGCCAACAATACCAAAGCATTCTACCGCCACACTGCCTGCGTATTTTGCAATGACATCTGTATCGATCAAGATTTCGCCCATCATATTATTGATTCGACATTTCATAAGCTGACCTCCGTTTTTTTTCCTCGTGCAGGAAACAACACGCACTGCACCTATCTTATGATATTATACCCTTTTTTTGGCAAAAAAGAAATATAATTTTTTTAAAAAATTGATACAAATTAGCTTGCTTTTTTTTCTTATATCTGATATTATGTTTAATGTTATGGGTCTGGCATGGACGTAAGCCAGCCAAATCTGTATAAGGAGGTGCTATCATGGCGAAATGTGCAATCTGTGAGAAAGGCGCTCACTTCGGAAATAAGGTGAGTCATTCCAATAGAAAATCCAGCAAAATGTGGAGTTCCAATGTGAAGTCCGTCAGAGTAAAAGTGAACGGCGGCACAAGAAAAATGTACGTATGTACTTCCTGCCTGAAGTCAGGCCTTGTTGAAAGAGCATAAAAACGTGTTCCGAACCGGTTCCCTGCTTGATAAGCAGGGAATTTTTTTTCATAGGAAACTGCGTTCCCTCAAAGCAGCGCTCCTCCGGGCTCATCGTGCAAAAAGGAGCCGCCCGGAAAAGCAGCCCCTCATCGATCATGATTCGTGTTTCTATTCACTGACAGCCACAGAACAAATAATATCCTCCTGCAATGCAGGCTGCCATCAGACAGATACAGAAAAAATTATCCGGCAAAATCCAGTACAGCGCCATGCCGATGCCCAGCCAGAAAAGGCACAGGCCGATCAGTCTTTTCATATCCTCCTCCTGCCCTGTTCTGCTATCTGTTTATTTTATCTTATGCAGAATCCGGGCAGATATGAACAGGTTCCGGATTATTTTTCAGGATCGGCCGTTTCCCCCGTTGTCCCGCCGTCCTTTGTCTTCTCTGTCTTGGTGAATTTATTGATCACATCAGGCACCATATCCAGGATCCTGGCCATACTGTCATGGGCTTTCACATTGACCAGCTTTGAAGTCCCGTTCTGGATCACCAGGACCGCGCTCGGCGTGATCTTTCCGGTCATTCCGCCGGCGCTGTTGTTCTTGCTGTTTCCCGCGAAAGCGCCCGCTCCCACGCCGAACGAAACGTCGACCAGGGGCAGAATGATCGTGTCATCCAGATGGATGGCGTCTCCCACTACAGTCTTGGTGGTGATAAATCCATCCATTCCCTTAAACAGATTTTCCACAGTATTTTCAAATGTATTCTTTTCTTTGTCTGCCGACATATATACGCCTCCTTATCTCAGCAGCCGGGCTGTCCGGGTTCCGTCAGAACCGCATTGACCGATCTGTCCTGTCAGCCCATGTGCTCTCTCAGTTTCTGTCCCCGTTTCAGAAAAGCTTTCACCCTTTTGTCAAACCACACTCTCAGAATTATTATGAGCAGGGAAAAAGCTCTTATTCTGCCTTTCAGAGAAAGATTTCCCTCCGCGCAGGTCCTGTTTTCAAACAGGGGAACGATCCGGATCCTGTCCTGCAGCACAGGATAGGCAAATCCCAGCGCGATCAGGACCTTTCCCGTGGCCGCCGGATCCTCCATGCTGAAGGAAACAGTCCCGGAACATTTTCGCGGCAGCACGGTCTTCAGCATTTTTTTCCCTTCCTGCAGCAGGAACCGGATGGCCTCCTGATTTCTTTCATCGCCCAGGAAGGAGCGGATCTCCCCCGCCGCCTTCATCAGCCGCTTCAGCCTGCCCCTGATGTTCCGGAACAGACTTCTGAACCGTTCCAGAAAGGAGCGGACCGTTCTCACAAGCTTTTGAAAAAAACCTTTCACAGTACGGACCAGTCTTCTGAACCGTTCTCCGTCCGGCTCCGAATCTGCTCTGGATTCGCTTTTTTCCGGCAGAGCAGGCACTTCTTTTCCGGGAGCAGACGCCGGTTCCCGCGAAACAGGCGTTTCCTCCGTTTTGGCTTCTGTCCTCTGCAGGACCGGCGCCTCCTGTTTTTTCGTCTTTCCTTCCTGTTTTCTTTTCTTTTTCTTCTTCCGGCCGGAAAGCAGGACTCCGCAGATCCTGATTTTCAGCTCATGAGATGTTTCATCTGCCCGGAAACGGACGCTGACCAGTCTGAGAAGCCATGACACTCTGGCTGAAACCGTGTACTGAAGAATCTGCGGCGCATCTTCCTCTTCCTGCTCATACCGGCCTGTCAGTTCCGCCTCATAGCGAAGCGGGACAAACAGGATCAACAGGACCGCCGCAAGCAGGATCCCCAAAAGGACCAGCAGTATGATTCCTATGATTTTCAAAACGCTTCCTATGACGGAAAGCACCAGCACCTCGCTCTCACCTACCATTCCCTCCAGGAGTCCTGCAGTTCATCGGGCGCATCGCTGTAATCGTCGCCCAGGAACGTCTGTATATCCGTCGTTCCGGTCGTTCTGTAGGCATCCATCACAATCTGTCCGGCAAGCCGCATGGCCTCTGTTTTTCCCACGGAAACTCCGACCGCGTAAAGCTCCGACTTCCGGTAATGCTCCTGCAGAAGAACCGGCTGGGGAAAAATATCCAGCAGATTCTTCCCATTGGAAGGCAGAGCGATCAGATACAGTCTGGGATGCGCCGCTCCGTCCAGAAAGCCGTCCAGGACAGCCCGCTTCTGCTGCCCGGCCTTTTCTCCCCAGTACAGATTTCTGTACCATTTGATATTATGATCACTTTTCATTCTTATAACATTCTATGATGCATCTGCGCAGCAGGTCCAGCGCCTGCACCACTGTCTGTTCTCTGATCTTCATCCGGTTTCCTGTAAAATGGAATTCCTTCACGAAAACCTGGTCTTTGATATAGCAGGCGATATAGACCAGCCCCTTGGGTTCCTCCGGCGTATCCTCGGGTCCCGCGAATCCGGTCACCGCCACACAGATATCGGAATCGGTGGCAAACACGCCGCCTTTTGCCATTTCCTTCGCGGTCTGCTCGCTGACGGCTCCGTATTTTTTCAGAGTCGACTTGTTCACATCCAGGGTCTTTCTCTTGGATTTATTGGAATATGTGATAAATCCTTCCTGGAAGCATTTGGACGCGCCGGGCACATTGATGATCCTTCCGGCCAGCATCCCGCCTGTCATGGACTCCGCCGTAGTCAGGGTCAGGCCGTATTTCTTCAGCAGTCTGACCACCACATCCTCCAGACGCTCTTCCTCATCCGTGGAATAAATATTGATGCCGAAGCGTTTCTTTAATTCTTTCACCACGGGCTTGACCAGCTTTTTGGCCTGCTCTTCGCTTTCGGCCTTTGCCGTCACGCGCAGATGGACCTCGCCGGTCTTGGCATAGGTGGCGATCGTCGGATTGGTCTGGGCGTCGATCAGGTCGAGGATCATCGTCTCGGCTCCGCTCTCTCCGATGCCGCATACTTTGACCATCTGAGAATAAATGACCTCCGGCTGCAGGCTGCGCAGATAGGGCGCCACCTGTTCCGTAAAGAGCGGCTTCAGCTCTCCGGGCGGTCCCGGAAGCAGCACCGCGGTCTTCCCGTCCTTCTCCATGATCAGGCCCGGGGCTGTGCCGTTGTCGTTGTCCAGCACTCTGGCGCCCACCGGCACCACTGCCTGCTTCCAGTTGTTGGAAGTCACCTTTTTGCGGCCTGTTGCCTTAAAATACTCCTCGATCCGCTGCCTGGTATGGGGATCCTCCGCAAGCTCAAATCCCATCACCTTCGCGCAGACTTCCTTTGTCATATCATCCTCTGTAGGGCCAAGTCCCCCGGTGAGGATGATAATGTCCGAACGGTCCAGCGCGCATCTGATGGCATCTGTCATTCTGTTTTCATTATCTCCCACCACGCTGTGATGGTATACGCTGAATCCGAGGGCAGCACATTTCCTGGATAAATACTGGGCATTGCTGTTGACAATGTTGCCCAGCAGAATCTCTGTTCCCACCGCAAGTATCTCGACAACCATAATCAGGCTCCTCCTTCTTTCAGTACGTTGATATTCTGACGGATGTATTCCTCCAGTGAAATCACAGTCAGGGCAAGGGCGAGATAAATGAAGATCTGTGTCAGAATGCTTAAGGCTTCTATATCCAGAATGATCAGAATGATCATGATCATCTGGGAAACCGTCTTAAACTTTCCCCAGTAATTGGCCGCGATGACCACTCCGCTGTCTGAAGCCACCAGCCGGAAACCGCTGATGATAAACTCCCTCGCCATGATGATGATCACGATCCAGGCCGCCAGCTCCCCTTTCTCCACAAAACAGATCAGCGCGGAGCATACCAGAAGCTTATCTGCCAGAGGATCCATGAATTTTCCGAAATTCGTCACCAGATGATATTTTCTGGCAATATGGCCATCCAGATAATCGGTAAAGCTGGCCGCGCAGAACAGCACCAGGGCCGTGATCCTTCCCGCGTATCCAAACGAGTCAGCCAGCATGAAAAACACAAAAAACGGGATCATGATCACCCGCAGAAGAGTCAGCTTATTGGGTAAATTCATCTTCATCAGTCAATTCTCCTATCAAATCATATTCCAGCGCGCCGGTCACTCTGACCCGGACGAACATTCCGCTCATCAGCTCCAGACCTGTATTTACGAAAATATAGCCGTCCACGCCGGGCGCGTCCATATAGGTGCGGCCCACATAGGCGTTTTCATCCGCGACCTTTCCCTCGATCAGGACTTCCAGCTCCTGTCCGATCATCTCCTCGCCGCGGGCAAAGGCAATCTCCTGCTGAAGCTCCATGACCCGGCCGCGCCGCTCTTCCTTTACCGCCTCAGGGACCTGATCCGGCATGGCCGCCGCCGGCGTATCCTCTTCCTGAGAATAGGCAAACACACCCAGCCGCTCAAATTCCATCTCGTCTACAAAGTCCAGAAGCTCCTCCACATCCTCCTCGGTCTCACCCGGAAATCCGGTGATCAGCGTCGTCCGGACAGCCATGTCCGGAATCCGCTCCCGGATCCGCCCGATCCGTTCCGTGATCTCCTGCCGGCTTGTCTTCCGGCCCATTCTGGCCAGGATCCGGTCGCTGGCGTGCTGAATGGGAATATCCATATAATGGCAGATTTTTTCCTCCTGCCGGATCACCTCGATCAGCTCGTCGGTGATTTCCTCCGGGTAACAGTAAAGAAGACGGATCCAGTGGATCCCGGGGATCCGGGCCAGTCTTCTCAAAAGCTCAGGCAGCTTTTTCTCACCGTACAGATCCTGTCCGTACAAGGTCGTCTCCTGAGCCACCAGGATCAGCTCCCGCACACCGTTCTCAGCCAGCTTTCCGGCTTCTTCCACAAGAGACTCCATGGGAACGCTCCTGTATCTGCCCCTTACGCCGGGGATCACACAGTAGGTGCAGTGCCGGTCGCAGCCCTCCGCGATCTTCAGATATGCATAATGGCCGCCGGTCGTGACGATCCTTCTGCCCCGTTTCAGGATCCCGGCGCCGATGTCATCCAGCATCATTTCTTTTCTGCCGCCCAGCGTTTCTTTCACAATATCCGCGATTTTGTCCAGAGAAGCTGTCCCCACGATTCCGTCCACTTCGGGTATTTCCCGCAGGACTTCCTCCTGATACCGCTGAGCCAGACATCCCGCGGCGATCAGCACCTTCAGCTTTCCTGTTTTTTTCTGCTCTGCCATTTCCAGCAGCGTATTGATGCTCTCTTCCTTCGCGTCGCCGATAAAACAGCAGGTATTGACCACAATGATATCCGCTTCTGTCTCATCGTCCGTAAACTGATATCCCGCGTCCTCGAGAATACCCAGCATGACCTCCGAATCTACCAGATTCTTGTCGCATCCCAGGGATACAAACAGTATTTTCATATCGTCTTTCATTCCTTTGCAAAATCAGACAGGCATAAAGCGCCTGCCTGTATTGTTTATTCCCTGATCTCGTCCTCGGGAATCTCATCCTCGGGACTGTCGTCCTCGCTGACGATCTTTACCTTTCTCTCCGCCAGCTCCTCCACGGCGATGGAGAGCGGCTTGTTGGAGTCTGTCTCCACCAGCGGTTCTTCGCCGGCGATCAGCTGTCTCGCCCTTTTGGCCGTCGCGATCACGATGGAATAGCGGCTCTGGATGATCGGGTGCTCCCCGGGCTCCACATCACTGTTGACTACATTGATCAAATCTGAATATGACGGATGTAACATATATCATTCTCCTTCCACAAATCTTTTTAAATCAGTCCGGATTCCGTTGATGAGCTCCTGGTTCACCGCGGTTTTCCGGTGCTCGCACAGCATGATCTGATGGAGCTCCTCCACGCAGGCCTCCAGGTCGTCATTGACCAGAAGATAATCATAACGCTCAACGCCCTCCGACTCTTCCACAGCCCGCCGCATCCTCTCTTCGATCACCTGGGGCGTCTCCGTGCCCCGTCCGAGAAGACGGGCCTTGAGGGTGGCCGCGTCAGGCGGCACCACAAAGACCAGAACCGCCTCCGGATACTGCTCCTTGACCTTTAAGGCCCCCTGAATCTCAATCTCCAGGATCATATCCCTTCCCGCGTCCAGATGGCCGGTCACATAATCCCGGGGCGTGCCGTAATGATGGCCCACGTACCCCGCGTATTCGATCAGCTCTCCTTTTTCCGCCATGGAAGTGAACTGCTCTTCGGAAATAAAAAAGTATTCCCGTCCGTGGCGCTCTCCCTCTCTGGGCGCTCTCGTGGTCACAGAAACGGACAGCGCGTAATTGTCATACTTTTCCAGAAGGCGCCTGACGATGGTTCCCTTTCCCACACCAGAAAAACCTGACACCACCAGGATCAGTCCCTTTCTACTCATCTTCTCCGTCCTCCTTCTTTTCCGCCCTGTCCGGATTTTCCGATCCGTTGAATCTTCCGGCTATGGTCTCCGGCAGGAGCGCCGACAGGACCACATATCCATTGTCCATGATGACAATGCCCTTTGTTCTCCGGCCCTGGGTGGCATCGATGCTGCGTCCCTCATCCCTGGCGCACTGGATCAGGCGTTTTCCCGGCGCTGAGTCCGGGCTGACCACTGCCAGAACCTTTTCTGTGTGAACCACATTTCCGTATCCAATATTTATCAGCTTTCCCAATTTGTTCACCACATTTACTCGATATTCTGAATCTGTTCCCTGATCTTTTCAATCTCTGTCTTCAGGTTGATCGCTGTGCCGGATATTTCAATATCATTGGCCTTGGAAAGAATGGTATTCGCCTCCCGGTTCATTTCCTGAGCAATGAAATCCAGTTTTCTTCCCACAGCTCCGCCTCTTGACAGCGCTTCCTGCATGGTCTTGATATGGCTGCGCAGCCGCACCGTTTCCTCATCCACACAGATCTTGTCCGCAAACAGCGTCACTTCGGCCGCGATCCGGTTCTCATCGATCCCGCTCCCGTCAAGCAGCTCTCTGACCTTGTCCTCAATCTTTGTCCGGTATTCCGCGATGATCTGAGGAGAACGCGCTTCGATTTCCCCAACCCAGCTCACCATGGCGTCCAGCTTGCCGGTCAGATCCGCTCTCAGATGTTCGCCTTCTTTGATCCGCTGCTCCACAAATTTTTCCAGAGCGCCTGTGAGCGCCTCCTTTAAAAGCTGCCAGAGCGTTTCCTCATCCTCCTCGGACTGCTCCGATGTGATCACTTCCGGATAGCGGGAAAGAGCCGAAACCTTTACATCGTTTTCAATGGAAAACTGTTCGCTCATCTTCGCGAAAATATCCATGTACTCTCCGGCCAGCACCTCATTATAATTCAGTCTGACCGCCTTGTCGGAGAAGTTCTCGCAGGTGATGTAAAGATCCACCTTTCCTCTCTGTATCCCGTTTTTCAGCAGATTTCTGATATCCGCCTCAAACACATTGAATTTTTTCGGCATCTTAATGCTCAGATCCAGGTAACGGTGATTGACCGATTTCATCTCCACAGAAATCTTGTAATCCTCGCTGGATACCTCGCATCTGCCGAAGCCTGTCATGCTTTTTACCATTGTTTTAGTCCTTCCAGCGGGTCCTTTCAGAACCCTGAATGTCATTTTTGACCGCTTCGCATAGTCGAATCTATTATAATTTATTCAATAATGCAAGTCAATCACTACAGGAAGATTTTTCATGGGAGACACGGCGCGGCCGTCCGGGATTTTCTGC
Source organism: Candidatus Paralachnospira caecorum (assembly GCA_904379015.1). GTDB lineage: Bacteria > Bacillota > Clostridia > Lachnospirales > Lachnospiraceae > Lientehia > Lientehia caecorum. The sequence continues at coordinate 21,076 of CAJFHG010000017.1, forward strand.
TGGCTCATTCCTGCCCGCTGTGCTAGAATAGAACCGACTGATACAAGGAGGTAATCAACTATGGCTCTTGACGGAATCGTAATCGCCTGTATGGCAAAAGAAATGAGAGAAAAAATCGTGGGCGGCCGGATTTCCAGGATCGCGCAGCCGGAGGCCGACGCCCTGATGCTCACCATAAAAAACCAAAAGGACACCTGGAAGCTGCTCCTGTCGGCCAACGCCAGCCTTCCCCTTGTCTATTTTACAGAAAGCACAAAACAAAATCCCATGAACGCGCCCAGCTTCTGCATGCTGCTGAGAAAACATATCGGCGGCGGGCGCATCGTTTCCGTGGATCAGCCCGGCCTGGAGCGGATCCTGGTCCTGGAAATTGAACATCTCAACGATATGGGCGATCTCTGCCGCAAAAAGCTGATCGCTGAATTCATGGGAAAACACAGCAACCTGATCTTCTGCGACGATCAGGATACGATCCTGGACAGCATCAAGCATATCCCCCTTTCGGTAAGCTCCGTCAGGGAGGTTCTTCCGGGAAGGCATTATTTTATTCCTGATACCATGCATAAAAAGGATCCTCTTTCCCTCTGCGGGGAAGAACTCTCTGCTGACCTGGCCGCCGGTTCCCAGCCTGTCTCCAGGGTCCTCTACACCAGATACACAGGAATCAGTCCCACCATGGCGGAGGAAATCTGTTACCGGGCCAGGATCGACGGCAGCAGCTATACCGATTCTCTGTCCGCGCAGGAGCGCGCCCGGCTTGCCCGGTCCTTTGTTTCTGTGATGGAAACGGTTAAAAACGGAGCATTCTCTCCCTGCATTCTGTCTGACCGGACCGGCCCGGTGGAATTTTCCGCCATTTCCCTGACCTATCTGCCTGCCTGTGAGCGGAAGGATTACGCTTCTGTCAGCGAGGTGCTGGATACTTACTATTCTTCCAGGGAAGAAGCGAACCGGATCCGCCAGAAATCGGCAGATCTCCGCCGGATCGTTCAGACCGCCCTGGACCGGGACAGAAAAAAATATGCCCTCCAGCTCAAACAGCTGAAGGATACAGAAAAACGCGACCGGTTCCGCGTCTACGGAGAGCTGATCAACACCTACGGCTATGGCCTCCCCGAAGGGGCCAGAAAGCTGGAAGCCCTCAATTACTACACGGGAGAAACTGTTGTGATTCCCCTGGACGGCACCAAAACGCCTCAGGAAAATGCGGTCCGCTACTTTGAAAAATATGAAAAGCTGAAGCGGACCTGCGAGGCCCTGACAGAGCTGACCAGGGAAACAAAAGAGGAAATCGACTACCTGGAATCTGTTTCCTCTTCTCTGGATATCGCCAGAGAGGAAAGCGATCTCGTGCAGATCAAGGATGAGCTGCGGGAAGCGGGGCTTGTGAAAAAGCGCGGGCCCAAAGACAAAAAATCCAAAACCGTCAGCCTCCCCTTCCACTACGTTTCCTCCGACGGATTTCATATCTATGTGGGAAAAAACAATCTTCAGAATGAAGAGCTGACCTTTCATTTTGCCTCCGGCAGCGACCTGTGGTTTCACGCTAAGGGGATTCCCGGTTCCCATGTGATCGTAAAAACAGACGGACAGCCCAAGGAGGCGCTGCCCGACCGTCTGTTTGAGGAGGCCGCCGGCCTGGCGGCCTATTATTCAAAGGGGCGGGGCAGCGATAAAGTGGAAATCGATTACGTTGAAAAACGTCAGGTCAAAAAGGTGAACGGCGGCAAGCCCGGATTCGTGATCTATCACACCAACTATTCCATGGTCGCCTCTCCGTCTCTGTCCGGCCTTCAGGAAATCCGCTAGCCCCGCCCCGGACGGTTACTGTGCCGTCTGATCCTGATTCATGAAAATTTCCGCGATGGGCGAATCCGCCGGAAGGATCAGGGTATTGCTGCCGCCCGTCAGAGAGGCCTTCGCCGCCTCAAGGGAACGGACAAAGGAATAAAACTCCGCCTTTCCTTCATCAGAATATGCTTCCGCAAGGATCTGCATATATTCCGCTTCTCCCTCCGCGATGGTGGCGGCAGCCTGAGCCTCGGCGTCGGACAGCATGATCTCAACCTCTTTGTCCGTCGTATTGCGTATCTTCTGGGCTTCCGAATCGCCCTCTGCCTGATAGGTCGCCGCTATTTTTCCCCGTTCGGAAATCATCCGTTCATAAACAGCCGCTTTATTGTCCTCCGGAAGATCAAGCTGCTTCAGCTCAATGGTCTCAAGGGCAATGCCGTAGGAATCCATGGAGGTTCCCACCCCCGCCTTGACAGCCTCCTGCAGCTCTCCGTCCCGCGCCGCGATCACATCATTCTGAGTCATATTGCTGATCACATTTTTGGTGGCATTGTAAACTGCCGCGTCGATCCTCTGCTCCGCGTTGCTGATGGAAGAATTGAGGCTTTTCGCGAACTTCAGCGGTTCCGCCACTCTCCAGAGCACATAGCTGTCCGCGATCATGGTCTTTTTATCCATGGTGATCACATCTGATTCCGGCAGATCGTACAGAAGAAGCTGGTTCGGAATTTTGTCCGCTGATTCCATGAATGGAATTTTAAAGGTAATTCCCGCATGTTCTATGATCCGGTCCACTTTTCCGAAACGCCGGATCAGACTGTATTCATTTTCTCCCGTTATCACAACCGACGCGGCCAGAAGAACCAACGCCGCCGCTGCCGCGATCACTCCGATTATTTTCTTTTTCATATTCTTATGCCCTCCTTTTATTCACTGGCCCCGTTCCCGGATCCGGTGTTCCCGCCTGAAATTTCCTGCCCGGCGTCTTCCTGACCTGATCCGGTCCCGTTGTCCTGAGCTGCCTGAGCCGCTGCCGCCATCTGTCCCTCCGATGTCAGCTGGTCCATCAGGAGCGTGCTCGTGCTGTCTGTTCCATCGATGATCACTTTCATATTCGGAAGCACATCCTCCATGGTCTCAAAAAACATTCTCTGCTTTGTCACCAACGGATTTTTGACATATTCCGCATATTGGGCATTGAACATGGCAACGTCGGAATACGCCTCGTTGACGCGCTTCGTTTTGGCTGCTTCTGCCTCCTGCAGGATCTGATCCACATCCGCCTCCGCCTGGGGAAGCTTTTCATTTCTGTACTTGTTGGCATTGTTGATGGAGGTTTCTTTCCCCTGTTTGGCTGTTTCCACATCCTTGAAGGCTTCCAGCACCTCGATCGTAGGCGGCTCCGAATCCTGTATTGTGATATTCACCAGCTGTATGCCGATGTCCTGCTCCTCCAGCTGGGCCAGGAGCATTTCTTTAATGTTGGACTGGATCTCGTTCTTCCCGGTCGTCAGCACACTGTCCACATCATAATTGCTGACCACGCTCCTGATACAGCTCTGAGCCAGATTCCTCAGGATTTCCACCGGCTGCTCCGAAGCGAACACAGCCTTCACCGGATCCGACACCCGGTATTCCACATAAAAATCAATATCCACAAAATTGAAATCCGAAGTGATCATCACCGCTTCTTCAGTGACGGCTTCTCCTTCACTGTCATATCCCACGGAAAAGCCCTGGATGGTGGTGTCCACCTTCTTCACCTGCTGCACAAAGGGAATCTTGAAATGCAGTCCCGATTCCCGCACAGCCTCGGCCCGCCCGAAGGTCGTCACCACCGCCTGTTCCTGCTCATTGATGGTATACACCGACTGGGTGCCGATCAGAACGGCCACCGCGGCGATGGCGATCCCGATCGCCGCCCGTTTCCAATGCTTCATGATCTTTTTCTCTCTTTTCGGCCTTTTTTCTCCCTGTTCCTCCTCCTGATCCGGCCGCACGATCCGGGGGCCTTTTCTGAACATTTCATCCAAAAAACTTTTCATCCTTTTCCCTCCTGAAAATAAAATAATAAAAAAAGACTTTTACCACAGCCTTTCACAGCTGTAATAAAAGTCTTGCTATTCAAGCTATCTGCGGGTTGCGAACCGTCATGACGCAGGATAGAACATCTTATTTTTTTCATAAACAGATGTCAGCTACTCCCTTTTATGATGAACAGTATACTGAACCCGCAGCCTTTTGTCAATCAATAAAACGTTGCATTTTTGTTAACAATTATTTACAGATTCGGATCCTCGCCGCTCAGAGCCGTGTCCCTACTCCATATAGGTTCCCTTCTGCTTCACCAGCTTCGGACGGTAACCGCCTTCCTCCAGCGCCTTCACGATCTCGTTTTTGTGCTTCGTTCCGAAGGCCTCCATGGTGATCCGCAGCTCCACCGCATCATTTCGGTTGATGCTGACAAACTGATTATGCTCCAGCTTGATGACATTGCCCTGCAGATTGGCAATGACAGTCGCCACGTTGACCAGCTCGCCGGGCTTGTCCGGAAGCAGGACGGAAACCGTAAAGATTCTGTCACGCTGAATCAGGCCATGCTGCACGATGGAGGACATGGTGATCACATCCATGTTTCCGCCGCTGATGATGGATACGATCTTTTTATTCTTCACATTGAGATGCTTCAGGGCCGCCACTGTAAGAAGTCCGGAGTTTTCCGCAACCATCTTATGATTCTCCACCAGATCGAGGAATGCCACGATCAGCTCGGAATCGTCCACAGTGATGATATCGTCCACATTTTCCTGGATATAGGGAAAGAGCAGATCCCCCGGTGTCTTGACCGCAGTGCCGTCCGCAATGGTATTGACTTTGGGCAGCGTGACCACATGCCCCTCCTTCAGGGATTCCTGCATACAGTTAGCGCCTGCCGGCTCCACGCCGATCACTTTGATGTTGGGATTGAGCAGCTTTGCCAGGGTGGAAACACCTGTGCACAGCCCGCCGCCTCCGATGGGGCAGAGAATATAATCCACTGTGGGCAGTTCCTTTACGATCTCCATGGAAATCGTACCCTGTCCTGTGGCAACGGTCAGATCATTGAACGGATGAATAAAGGTATATCCGTTTTCCTCCGCCAGCTTGTAGGCGTACTCGCAGGCTTCATCATACACATCGCCGTACAGCACCACCTCAGCGCCGTAGCTCTTGGTCCTGTTCACCTTCATCAGAGGTGTGGTTGTGGGCATGACCACAACTGCCTTCACGCCGTATTTCTTGGCCGCATAGGCGACCCCCTGGGCATGATTGCCCGCTGACGCGGTGATCAGCCCCTTGGCCCGCTCCTCTTCCGTCAGGGTGCTGATCTTGTAATAAGCGCCCCGCACCTTATAAGCGCCTGTATACTGCATGTTTTCCGGCTTAAAATAAACCTTGTTTCCCGTCTGTTCACTGAAATATTCGCTGTATACCAGCTTCGTCTCCAGCGTTACTTTTTTGACGGCCTCCGCCGCCTCCTCGAATTTCTCTAATGTCAGCATTTTTCGTCCTCGCTTCGCTTATTCTGTATCTGTCTTGAAAAGTGCATTTACAAACTCATCCGCATTGAATTTCTGAAGATCATCCATCTGCTCTCCAATGCCGATATATTTCACAGGGATCCCCAGCTCCGACTGAATGGCCACAGCAATTCCGCCCTTGGCCGTACCGTCCAGCTTGGTAAGGATGATGCCGGTAATATCGGCCACCTCCCTGAATTGTCTTGCCTGCTCCAGCGCGTTCTGCCCCGTCGTGCCGTCAAGAACCACCAGCGTCTCCTTGTAGGCATCCGGGTACTCCCGGTCAATGATCCTGTGGATCTTGCGGAGTTCTTCCATCAGATTTTTCTTATTGTGAAGTCTCCCCGCCGTATCACAGATCAGCACATCCGTATGTCTCGCCTTTGCCGCTGAAACCGCATCATAGACAACGGCCGCCGGATCGGATCCCTCCTGCTGGGCAATGATCTCCACACCGGCCCGCGCCGCCCATTCACTGAGCTGCTCGATGGCCGCCGCGCGGAAGGTATCGGCAGCGGCAACCAGAACCTTTTTCCCCTGGTCCTTCAGCTGCCCGGCCAGCTTGCCCACGGATGTAGTCTTGCCGACTCCGTTGACTCCGATCACAAGGACAACTGATTTTCTGTTTTCAAACTCATAGGCGTTTTCTCCCAGGTTCATCTGCTGTTTGATCGTTTCGATCAGCAGCGCCTTGCACTGGGAAGGCTCCTTGATCTTCTGCTCCTTCACCTGAGCCTTCAGATTTTCAATGATCGATTCTGTGGTGCGGATTCCGATGTCGCCCATGATCAGCGTCTCTTCAATTTCTTCATAGAATTCATCGTCAATGGCAGAAAATCCGCTGAAGATCGAATCGATCCCCGCTACTATATTGTTCCTGGTCTTGCTCAAGCCGGCCACAAGGCGGCTGAAAAATCCTTTTTTCTCCTGACCCATACACACGCCTCCTGTTATATAAATGTACACCTGTATCGATTATTCTGTCAAATAACTATAAAACAGGTCTCCCATATCCTCCGGTTATGCCGCCGTCCGCGGCAGGCCTACGCGGACTGTTCCGTCAGATCCACCGACACCAGTGTGGAAACTCCCTTTTCCTGCATGGTAATGCCGTACAGCCTGTCGGCAATGAGCATCGTTCCCCTTCTGTGGGTGATCACAATGAACTGGGTATTTTTCTTCAGCTTTCCCAAATATGCCGCGAAGCGCCCCACATTGCTGTCGTCCAGGGCAGCCTCGATCTCATCCAGCAGGCAGAAGGGCGACGGCTTCAGATTCTGAATGGCAAACAGAAGGCAGATAGCTGTGAGGGCCTTCTCTCCGCCGGACAGCTGCATCATATTCTGAAGCTTCTTCCCCGGCGGCTGGGCGATGATCTGGATCCCGGCTTCCAGAAGATCCTCTCCCTCCACCAGCTCCAGCGTTCCCTGCCCGCCTCCGAACAGTTCCTTAAACACCTGATCAAATTCTGCTTTGATCTCTTTGAATTTTTCTTCAAACTGGCGGCGCATCCCTTCATCCAGCTCGTCGATGACCTTCAGAAGACTTTCCTCCGCTGTTTTCAGGTCTTCATGCTGTCCCTTCATGAAAAAGTACCGCTCGGACAGCTCTTTATAATCCTCAATGGCATTGACATTGACCGGCCCCAGCGCTTTGATGGCCTGCCTCAAAACCGACACCTGCTTTTTGACGGCAGAAAGCTCAGTCCCCTCCGGCAGCTCCACAGCAGCGGCCTCGGACGGAGTCATGCCGTATTCCTCCCAGAGATACTGGATCTGCTGTTCGATCGCCTCTTCACATTTTTCCTTCTGTCCTTCCAGACGGTACATCTCTTTGTCCAGCTTTCCGATCTCATCGGAAAGGACTTCCCGTTTTTCAAAAAATCCTCTCTGCTTCCCGGAGTATTCTTCTTTTTTTGCCGCTTCATCCGCAAGCGCTTTCTGCAGCGCTTCCTCTTCCTGCTTTTTCGCGCTGATCTGATCCCGGGCCGACTGGATCTCTTCCTTCTTTTTCTGTATGGTCAGACGGCAGTTCTCCAGCCGTCCTCTCAGATTCTGCTCTTCTCCGGAAAGCCGGTTCATTTCATCGGAAATCCGCAGGATGTTTTCCAGGATAAAACTGTCCTTCTGGGAAAGCGCGGAAAACTCCAGCTGAACATCGGACAGCTCCTTGCGGAAACCATTGCGCCGTTCCTTTTTCTCGGCGACTTCCTTCCCGAGCTTCTGTACCTCTGCCTCGTAGGTTCTGCTGCGGGCATCCAGATCGCCCTGTTCCTCGGTCAGAGCGTTCTTCCCGGCTCGGATCTCTTCTGCCTGTCCCGCAAGCTTTTTTCCTTCCTCCTGGATTTCCCGGTATTCCGTCCGGATTTCCTCCGCCTTATCCCTGGCGGCTCTCAGATCGGCGTTCAGGGAAGACAGCTCCACCTGTGTGTTCTGGTATCCGCTGCGGTTTTGGGAAATTTCCTCCTGCAGCTTCTTTTCTTCTTTTTCCAGGCCGGCTGCCCGCTTCTGGATCTCATCGTACTGGGCCAGAGCCTGGTTCATGGAACGCCCCAGCTCCTCCAGCTCCCTTTTCCGCCCAAGCAAATTGCTGCTGTTTTTGAAAGCGCCTCCGGTCATGGATCCGCCCGCGTTCAGAAGCTCTCCCTCCAGAGTTACGATCCGCAGGGTATACTGGTATTTGCGGGCAATGGAAATGGCGTGATCGATCTGATCCACCACCAGGATCCTGCCCAGAAGATATTCTGCCAGTTTATCATATCCGCCTTTTACCGTCACCAGGTTATGGGCCAGGCCAATCACGCCCGGTTCCTTCAGCGCTTCTTTTTTCTGAAATCCGCCTCTGGCGGTAATGCTGGTGAGCGGCAGAAAGGTGGCGCGGCCGAACCGGTTCTTTTTCAGATATGCAATGAGGTTTTTCGCGGTGGCCTCTGAATCCGTCACCACATTCTGGATCGTTCCGCCGAGCGCCGTCTCAATAGCCGTCTCATATTCCTTCGGCGTCTCCAGCAGATCCGCCACTACGCCGATGATGCCGGGGGTGCTGTTGCGCACCTCCATGACCCGTTTGATGCTGTTTCCGTATCCGTCATAGCGTTCTGCCAGATTCCGCAGGGATTCCAGCCTGGTCCGCAGAGTGTGGTATTCCTGCTGCTTCTGATTCAGGTTCTTGTTTTCCCGGTATCCCGCCTCCTTCAGGCTCTTCTGCCGGGCGCTCTGCTCCTCATAAACCGCCGCGAGATCTCCGAGAAGCTTTTCCTTTTCTCTGATCTGCTCCGTCAGCCGGGCCATCAGGCTGTTCTGAGCCTCCTCGTCGCTCTTGATCTGGAAGATCCTCTGATTCAGCTCACTTCTGCGTACCTGATTCTGCTCCATCAGCGTCTCAAACCGCTGTTCCCTGGCCTCAAGGGAAGCCTTATCCTGAATGGTATTTAAAATTCCGTTTTTCTTATCTTCAATGTCTGCCTCCAGCGCCCGGATCCGGTTCTCCTCTTCCTCGATCTGCCGCTGCAGCGCCGCCTGCCTGTCGTCCAGCTCATCCAGGCTTTCGTTGGTCTCCCCCTTCTGAAAGGTGAAGTTCTCCTTCTGGCTTTGCTTCTCTGCCATCTCCGACGCGATGGATTCCATCCGCTCCTTCACATGATCCTCGCTGGACTCTTCCGTATGGATCTGTTCTTCCAGAACCTTGATCTGCCCCTTCAGGCTCTCTGCCTCCAGATGGTTCCCGGAAAGGGCCTCCCGGTTCTTCTCCATCTGTCCGTCCAGCTCGTCGATCCTGGCCGTCAGCTCATCATACTGAGCCTTCAGAGCCTCCGCGTTTTTCTGCCGTTCCTCCAGATCCTCCGAAACCGTCCGGATGGCAGCCTCCGCTTCCGCGAGCTTTTCCCTCTGGCCCTGGTTCTCCAGCTGAAAGTTCCGGATATCATACTGCTTCAGCTCTTCCTTTAATTTCAGATATTCTCTGGCCTTTTGGGACTGTTCTTCCAGAGGACCCACCTGTTTTTCCAGCTCCGCCAGAATATCCGTCACCCGGACCAGGTTCTGCCTCTCGTCCTCCAGCTTCTTCTGGGCAATGTTCTTTCGTTTCTTAAACTTCACGATCCCGGCTGCCTCGTCGAACAGCTCTCTTCGGTCCTCCGGCTTGCCGCTCAGGATCTTGTCGATCTGCCCCTGACCGATGATGGAATAGCCTTCCTTCCCGATCCCGGTGTCATAGAACAGCTCCTGAATATCCCGGAGCCTGCAGGCGGAACCGTTCAGCAGATATTCACTTTCTCCGGACCGGTACACTCTCCTGGATACCGTAACCTCCTCATAGTCCACCGGAAGAGACTTGTCTGAGTTATCCAGCGTAATGGCCACATAGGCATACCCCTGGGGCTTCCGGTTCTGAGTCCCGGAAAAGATCACGTCCTGCATACTGGCGCCGCGCAGCTGCTTCGCGCTCTGCTCGCCCAGCACCCAGCGCACCGCGTCGGCCACGTTGCTCTTTCCGCTCCCGTTGGGCCCCACGATCCCGGTGATCCCTTCATTGAACTCAAACAGAATTTTATTGGCAAAGGATTTAAATCCCTGTACTTCGATACTTTTCAAAAACATATATTACGATTCCTTTTCCTTAAGCATCAGGATGGTCCGGTAAGCCGCCATCTGCTCCGCCGCCTTTTTGGTCCTTCCCTGTCCTGTTCCGGCTCTCCTGCCGCCGATGACCGCCTGAACATGAAAGGTCTTCATATGATCCGGACCTTCCTCTCCGGTCAGTTCATAAACCAGCTCTCCCTCCATACGGCTCTGCACGATTTCCTGAAGAATCGTCTTGCTGTCATAAAAAAGCTTCTTGTGCTCCAGGTCATTCATGATAAAACGGAACACAAACTTTTTTGCATCAGCAAAACCACCGTCCAGATAGATCGCGCCGATCAGGGCTTCCAGCGCATCCGAGAGAATGGAATCCCGCTCTCTTCCGCCTTCCGCGTCTTCTCCCTTGCCCAGAAACAGACATTCTCCCAGCGAGATTGCCCGGGCGCATCCCGCAAGAGTCGGCTCGCAGACCACGCTTGCCCGGAATTTCGTCATCTCGCCCTCCGGCTTGTCCGGATATTCCCGGTACAGATAGTCGCTGCTGGACAGCTCCAGAACAGCGTCCCCCAGGAATTCCAGCCGCTCATTGTTGCCCGACCGTTCCATATGATGTTCATTTGTATAAGAGCTGTGTGTCATGGCGTGGCACAGCAGTCCTCTGTCCTTAAAGGTATATCCGATACGCGACTCAAGCGCCCTGAGCCTTTCCCGATCCCGGTTCATAGCTGTTTCTCCTTTTCTTTCCGAAAATCAAAGCCCCATCCGAAATCCGGCCGGGGCTTTTTTCCGAATCCACTATTTAGTTGCAGGCATTTTTGATCTGCTCTACTGCGTCTCCCACTGTGACGATCTGCTCCGCGGCTTCGTTGGGGATCTCAATGTCAAATTCCTCTTCTATCCCCATGATGATCTGGAAAATATCCAGCGAATCCGCACCCAGGTCATCCACAAATGTCGTATCCATCGTAATCTCTTCCGGCTCCACGTTCAGTACCTCTGCGATAATCCCCTGTAATTTTTCAAATTCCATAAATTCCACCCTTTCTATTCTTCTATCTCCGCTTTTTTCGCGAAAAGTTCTTTTATTTTCTCGTTAATCCTCTGTTCCTTAAATACTGCGCACTGGAACAATGTGTTCTTTACTTCCTTCGCCTTCGCGTTTCCGTGGGTCTTGACCACAAGACCATTGAGTCCCAGCATGGGCGCGCCGCCGTACTCGGTGGCGTCAAAAGTCTTCAGTGTCTCTTTCAGCGCCGGCTTCACCAGCAGGGCTCCGATCTTGGAACGGGCAGTGGACATCATGCCGTCTTTGATCTTTCCGATCAGAGCCGCTCCCAGCCCCTCATAAAGCTTCAGGATGATGTTTCCCGCGAATCCCTCCGCCACGATCACATCCGCGCCGCCGAAGGGAATCTCCCGCGCCTCTATGCTTCCGGTAAAATTGATATCACCGCACTCTTTCAGAAGCGGATAGGTCTCTTTCACCAGCGCGTTTCCTTTTTCCTCTTCCACGCCTACATTGACAATGCCCACTCTCGGTTTCTTAATGCCTATGACGTGCTCCATGTAAATAGAACCCATTTTCGCAAACTGCACCAGATGACTGGAACGGGCGTCCACATTGGCGCCGCTGTCCACCAGAAGGGACACACCCTTTGTTGTGGGAAACAGCGTCGCCAGCGGAGGTCTCTCTACTCCGCGGATCCTTCCCACCACAAGCTGTCCGCCGACCAGAATGGCTCCGGTGCTTCCCGCAGACACAAACGCGTCCGCCTCTCCTTTTTTCACCATGGTCTGCGCCACTACAATGGACGAATCCTTTTTTCTGCGAATGGCCATCACCGGTGTCTCCTCTGTGGTAATCACCTCTGATGCATTCCTGATCTCAATCCTGTCCTCCGGATAAGAATACCGGGAAAGCTCTGCCCTGACGGCATCCTCTTTTCCCACAAGGAAAACATGAATATTTTCCCTGGCATTCACCGCATCCACCGCGCCCTTCACGATCTCGCCGGGAGCATTGTCGCCTCCCATCGCGTCCAGCGCGATCCTAACTGTCTCCTGCATCCTGACTCCTCCGTCTGACCGGCCGGGAATCCCCGCCGAAACTATAATCTAAAAAATAATATACACAATATCAATCTATAAATCAATGACTTTTTCCAATCGCACAAAAAAAGAGGATGCTCCGTACGGGACATCCTCTCATATCCGCTTCATTCCAGATCAGTCAACAGAAATGATTTCTCTCTTATTGTAGCTGCCGCAGGCCTTGCATACTCTGTGAGGCAATGTCAGGGCGCCGCATTTGCTGCACTTTACCAGATTCATCTCACTCATCTTCCAGTTCGCTCTGTGGCTGTCTCTTCTGGCTTTGGAATGTTTGTTTTTAGGACAGATAGACATGGTTACACACCTCCTTTTACTGTTTTCCGAAAATATCACGGATAACTGCCATCCTGGGATCCAGTTCCGTGACATCACAGCTGCAGGTTCCATGATTCAGATTTGCACCACATCTAGGGCAGATTCCTCTGCAGTCCTCCTTGCAGAGAACCTTCATGGGCAAATGCAGGAACAGCTCGTCGCGGATCAGCGCATCCACATCCAGCGTATATCCCTCGATATACGGTTGCTCCTCCGACTCCTCAGTCTCTTTTTCCTCTCCGTCCAGATCTGCCATGCGGCTGACAGACAGAGAAAAAGGAACCGTCACATCCTCCAGGCACCTGTCGCAGGGCATGGTCAGAACCAGTGACGTCTCCGCCTCAATCAGAAGCTTTTTATCTCCGGTATTGGTGATCTGAAGGATCACCGGGCCTTTCTCCTGCACCGGATAACGGCCTGTCCCGGTCTCAAACACGTCGAAGTCAAGCTGCGCCGTGTAATTTCTGGTCTCCTGTTCATGATTCAGGGAGTCTGATAAATGAATGTGCATAGTATTCTCCTGGATGCACACACCTGTACTATTATATACAGGCGTGTGCGTTTTGTCAATCATTATTTTACAGCCGCAGTCACCGGCCTGCCGTCTGATTTTTGCAGTCCGATTACTGAGCCTGAGCCTGCACTGCCGTAATGGCGACAACGCCTACGATATCGGAAGCGCTGCAGCCTCTGGAAAGGTCGTTGACCGGCGCCGCGATTCCCTGGGTCATAGGGCCGTAAGCCTCCGCCTTGGCCAGTCTCTGCACCAGCTTGTATCCGATATTTCCGGCGTCCAGATCAGGGAAGATCAGAACGTTGGCCTGTCCGGCCACATCGCTGCCGGGCGCCTTGGAAGCGCCTACGCTGGGAACGATCGCCGCGTCAAGCTGCATCTCGCCGTCCAGCTTGAGATCCGGATACGCTTCCTTTGCCAGCTTTGTAGCTTCCACAACTTTGTCTACATCCGCATGCTTCGCGCTGCCCTTTGTGGAATGGGAAAGCATTGCCACTTTGGGCTCCTTGCCTACCAGCAGCTTGAAGGACTCTGCGGAAGAACCGGCGATGGCAGCCAGCTCTTCGGGATTGGGATTCTGATTCAGGCCGCAGTCGGAAAATACAAAGGTTCCTTCCTCGCCGAATTCACAGTCCGGAACAACCATCAGGAAGAACGCGGACACCAGCTTGGTCCCGGGCTTTGTCTTGATGATCTGCAGGCAGGGGCGAAGGGTATTGGCTGTGGAATGGCACGCGCCGGACACCATGCCGTCCGCGTCTCCCGCTTTGATCATCAGGCATCCGTAATACGCATAATCACTGAAGATCGTCTCTTTTGCCTTCTCAGGCGTCATGCCCTTTGCCTTGCGGAGTTCAACAAACAGATCGATGTACTCCTGTGTCTTCTCATATGTATGAGGATCGATGATCCTGGCCTTGGAGATATCAAGACCCTTGCTGTTCTCCTCGATCTCCTCGGGGGTTCCGATGATGATCAGGTCGGCAAAATCCTCTTCGAGGATCTGGGCAGCCGCCTCAAAAGTTCTTCTGTCCATAGACTCGGGCAGAATGATCGTTTTCTTGTCTTTCTTTGCTTTTTCCTTAATTGTGTCAATGAATGCCATGTTCTTGTGGCTCCTTTCGTAATTTTGAAATTCCAGATTTCAATCTAGTATATTATTATAACGCATCCCGTCTGACTTCACAAGCAGGTTTATGTACTTTATTTTACACATTCCATATGCACATTTATACATAAATGGCGCTTGTGTTTTGGCCTCTTCTGTTTTAGAATAAAAGTATGAAAATAACAAAGAAAGGAGCACAGTTATATGAAAGTTGTCGGTCTGATTACAGAATATAATCCATTCCATAATGGGCACCTTTATCATATGGAACAGGCGCGGGCGATTACCGGCGCGGACTATTGTATCGCAGTCATGAGCGGCAATTATGTCCAGCGGGGCGAACCGGCCTGTATGGACAAATACCTGCGTGCCCAGATTGCCCTGCTGTCAGGCGCCGATCTGGTCCTGGAGCTTCCGGTTCCGTTTGCTACGGGAAGCGCCGAATACTTTGCCAGCGGAGCCGTATCCCTTCTGGATAAGCTGGGAGTCGTGGACAGCCTCTGCTTCGGCAGCGAAAGCGGGGATCTGCCGCTGCTGTCTTATGTGGCATCCATCCTGGCCGATGAACCGGAAGAATTTTCCGCCAGTCTGAAGGGATTCCTGAAAAACGGGCTCAGCTATCCGGCTGCCAGAGCGCAGGCGCTTCTTTTCTATCTTACTGAAAACGCCAAAAAGCAGGGGTTGTCCGAGGACTGTCTTTATATCGGTCCGGTCAATGCCCTTCTGTCGGCTCCCAACAACATTCTGGGAATCGAATATATCAAGGCACTGAACCGCAGGCATTCCACCATTCAGCCGGTGACGCTGAAACGTACTTCGGATTATCTGTCCAAGTCTTTAAGCGCTCCTCATTGTTCTTCCACTGCCATCCGGCACGTTTTTCTATCCAGAGGCTCAGGCCCGGCAGGTCCCACCTCTCAGGCACTGAAAACGGTCCGGTCCTGTGTTCCGGAACAGAGCTACTCCCTGATGGCAGAAAATTTCAACAAACGGCTTCCGATTTTTGTGGATGATTTCTCCTCTGTGCTCTTTTATAAACTTTTATCCTCGAGAGACGCCGACCTGACCGATTATTCGGACATCTCTCCCGAGCTGGAAAACCGGATCAAAAATCAGCTGACAGAGATCACCACCTTCTCTCAGTTCATTGATTCGATCAAATGCAAGCAATATACAAGAACCAGGATCAGCCGGGCCCTTCTTCATATCCTCCTGGATATCAGGGTAGGTGACATCGCCTGCTATAAAAACAGCGATTATGTCCCCTATGCCAGGGTCCTGGGCTTCCGTAAATCGGCAGCGCCTCTCCTGACTGCCATCAAGCGGAAGGGACGGATTCCTCTGATCACCAAAATGGCAGACGCGGATAATTATCTTTCCCCTCTGGGTCAGGATCTTCTGAATCAGGAGGTATTCGCTTCCAATCTGTATCAGTCCGTTGTATTCCATAAATACGGATACCGGATGAAAAATGAATATACATACGGAATCATCGTGGAAGATATCCAGGATGTCATGTAACGCTCCATATGAGGCTGTCGGGAAATAGATCGTTCCAATAAAAAAAGGACAGGAAACAGCTTGATGAATAACGTGTCCTGAAAAATCCAGTCAAGGGATTTGTGCGCCAAAAATAAGCGGGATAAAAAGAAAGAGACAGTCTGGCAGAGAATTCAGTTCTAAAAAAGTCTGAATTCTCTGGGATTGTCTCTTTTCTGCATGTCAAGGGTTAAAAATCTACTATTCTGTTTGGAGCATATAATAAATTTTCCTGTTCCGCTCTGTGAATATCCGTCCCGCCAGTTCTTTCAGCTGCCGCAGACTCACGCTTTCATACATACGCTTCCAATATTCCGGATCCCATCCTTCCCACGCGTTGGTCTGAAAAAGGATTCCCATATTTTTGTTCATATCATATGAATCATCCAGCATCCAGTCCGCACCTCGTATATAAATTTTCTGTTCGGCACGAAATTCCCGCTCTGTAAGCTCTTTCTTCATCTGTGTCAGGATGTTCCAGCTGATCTGCAGTATTTCACGGATCCATTTTATTCTGGCATAAAGATTGAATACGATACATATCGTTCCATTTTGTGTATTGTAAATATCCGCCCATACCTCATCTGTATAGGCATACTCTTCCCGCAGCTGCATTCCAAGCCTTGACCCATCGCCTGTACCGACTAAGCTTCCCAGCAAAACAGCAGCAAAAATTTCGTCCGGCTTCGCAGGAACTTCAAAAACGATCTCCAGTTTTGCCATGCTTTCCCCCTGCTCCCCGGACTGCCAGATCTCCGGCTTCATATTCTGCGCTTCCGCTTGCCTATTTTGCTCAATTCTTCCTGAACCCGCGGCATCACAGAAAAGCAAAACGTCAGTTTTTAAAGCTGTGGATCGGCGCGGGGATCCTTCCGCCTCTGTTCACAAAGGCAGCGCAGGAGCTCTGGTTGACCGGCATAACCGGGGCATAGCCCAAAAGGCCGCCGAACTCCACCATATCTCCCGCCTTTTTCCCAACAGCCGGGATCAGGCGGACTGCTGTCGTCTTCTGATTCACCATGCCGATCGCCGCTTCATCGGCGATGATTCCGGACAAGGTCTCTGCCGCTGTATCGCCGGGAACCGCGATCATATCGAGGCCCACGGAGCAGACACAGGTCATGGCCTCCAGCTTTTCCAGACAGAGGGTTCCTTTGTTTACCGCGTCGATCATTCCCTGGTCCTCACTGACCGGAATGAAGGCTCCGCTCAGACCGCCCACGTAGGAAGATGCCATCACGCCGCCTTTCTTCACCTGATCGTTGAGAAGAGCCAGCGCCGCTGTTGTCCCGGGCCCTCCAACACTTTCCAGGCCGATCTCCTCCAGGATTTCCGCCACGCTGTCTCCCACCGCGGGAGTGGGCGCCAGGGACAGATCGACGATCCCAAAAGGAATTCCCAGCTTTTCGGAAGCCTCCTGGGCCACCAGCTGTCCCACACGGGTTACCTTAAACGCAGTTTTTTTGATGGTTTCGCAGAGGGCCTCAAAGCTCTGGCCCCTGACTTCCTCGATCGCAGTCTTCACCACGCCGGGGCCGCTGACGCCCACATTGATCACCGCGTCCGCCTCGGTCACACCATGGAACGCTCCCGCCATAAAAGGATTGTCGTCGGGAGCGTTGCAGAAGACCACCAGCTTGGCGCATCCCAGAGAATCCCGTTCCTTCGTGGCTTCCGCCGTCTCTTTGATGATGGTGCCCATCAGTCTGACCGCGTCCATATTGATGCCGGTCTTTGTGGAGCCCACATTGACAGAGCTGCACACCCGCTCCGTGGACGCAAGCGCTTCCGGAATGGAACGGATCAGAAGCTCTTCGGCAGGCGTCATTCCCTTGCTCACAAGGGCGGAATAGCCTCCGATAAAATTCACCTTCACCTCTCTCGCCGCTCGGTCCAGGGTCTTTGCCAGCGTCACAAAATCAGCCGGCGTTTTGCAGGCCGCGCTTCCCACCAGGGCAATAGGCGTCACAGAGATCCGCTTATTGACAATGGGAATCCCGTAATCGACCTCGATCTCATGCCCTACCTCCACAAGACGGCTCGCGTATCCCGTGATCTTCCGGTATATCTTTTCATTCAGCTGTTCCAGATCAGAATCGATGCAGTCCAGCAGACTGATGCCCATGGTGATGGTGCGCACGTCCAGCTTTTCCTGCTCGATCATCTTGTTTGTCTCATTTACTTCAAATCTGTTAATCATGGCTGGCCCTCTTAAATTCTGTGCATTTTCGTGAAAATATCCTCATGCTGGCAGCGGATCTTCACGCCGATCTCTTCTCCGATCTGATTCAGCTCCTCTACCATCTCCCCGAAGGGCTTGTCGGATTTGCTGGTATCCACGATCATCATCATATTGAACCAGCCCTGAAGGATCGTCTGGGAAATATCTTCAATATTGACCTGGTGATCGGCCAGATAGGTGCACACTTTTGCGATGATGCCCACCGTGTCTCTGCCTACTACTGTGATAATGGTTTTTTTCATGTTCATTCTCCTCGTTTCCGTCTGCTGACCCGGATCCGCCGCTGTCTGCCGCGTCCGGCAGCGCATGTTCCGGTCAGATGTATACAATTTCAGACATCTGTGCCCTGTCGGCCACCGCAATGTCAAAATCGCTGCCCTGGTAGGCGTTCTCCCCCGCCGTCACTTCCAGTCTGACGGTCTCATAGGCCAGCTCCGCGTAATTATTTTCTTTGGACAAATGCCCCAGAAGCGCCTTCTTAAAATGATCGTGAAGCACCTCGCCGAGAAGCCGCCCCGCGGAATCATTGGAAAGATGGCCCCTGTTGCCCATGATCCGCCTTTTCAGGTAATAGGGATAAGGCCCCGCTTCCAGCATATGGACATCATGATTGGCTTCCAGAAGGATCGCGTCCAGCCCCTTCAGATGATTGATGGTATACTGGCTGTAATTGCCCAGATCCGTCACCACCGCCGCCGCGCTGCCGGCGCAGTCCACCCGGAAGGCGCAGGGGTTCGCTGCGTCATGGTCGATGGAAAAAGGAGAAATTTCCATATCGCCCAGGGAGAAGACCACGTCAGGAAAGATTTCCCGGTGAAGCCCCTCCGGCAGTTCTCCCACCGATTTTGACGCCCTGATCTGCTCGTAAGTCTCTATGGTGGTATAAATGGGGATCTCGTTCCGTCTGGAAAATACGCCGAGGCCGCCGATATGGTCGGAATGCTCATGGGTGATCAGAATGCCGGAAAGCTCCGATGCCTTCACGCCCAGTTCTGAAAGCCCCTTCTCGATCCGCTTCGCGGAAATACCCGCGTCAATCAGAATATGTGTATGGTCCGTACCTATGTATATGCAGTTCCCGCTGCTCCCGCTGGCAATGCTCACAAGGCGCATGCTTCCTCATCCTCGCTTTTCTTATTCTGCGCGGCGGAACGAATGTCTTCCCGCCGCACCCTGCTATTCTATCACAGCGCCATTAAAGTTGCAATCTGCTCTTTTGTCCGGGCGGCGTCTCCGCTGTTGTCGATGACTGCCGTGGCCTTCTCCCGGAACGCCTCCTCCGGAAGCTGATTGCTCATAACCTCCAGGCATTTTTTCCGGGAATAGCCCCGGCTCGCCTCCAGCCGCCTGATCCGGGTCTCACAGTCCGCATAAATATACCAGATCTCACCGCAGATTTCTTCATAACCGGCCTCCAGAAGAATGGCCGATTCAATGACAGCCGTCTCCTTTCCGTCCCGTTCAAGATCAGACAGCCGTTTTTCGATCTCTGCCCTGACAGCCGGATGGATGATCTGATTGAGGGCTGTCAGCCTGTCCCGGTCCTGAAAAACCAGCTCCGCGATCTTTTTTCTGTCCAGTCCGCCCGTTTCTGTCAGGATCTCCCTTCCGAACAGCTCCGCGACCGGACGGAAGCAGGCCCCATCCGGCTCCATCAGCCGCTTTCCGATCTCATCCGCCACCAGAAGCTCTGCTCCGAATTCCTGTTTCAGCATCTCCAGCACCGTACTTTTTCCGGCGCCGACTCCGCCTGTCACACCGATAATCCTCATGATATCCTGCCCTCAGCTTCTATTTTGTGTCAAACCAGCTCTTTCCCACGTTCATATCAACCTCCAGAGGCACGGAAAGACTGGCTGCCCCGTCCATTTCCTCCTTCAGAATGGTCTTGACCTGCTCCACCTCATCTTCGGCCGTCTCCACCAGAAGCTCATCATGAATCTGAAGGATCAGTCTGGATTTCAGAGCTTCCCGTCTGAGCCGCCTGTCCACTCCGATCATGGCGATCTTCATGATGTCCGCCGCCGTTCCCTGGATGGGACTGTTCATGGCCACCCGCTCTCCGAAATTTCTCTGGGCATAATTGGAGGAATAAAGCTCCGGCACAGGCCTCCGCCTGCCGTACAGCGTCGTCACATATCCCTTCTCCCTGGCTTCGCTCACCAGCCGGTCAAGGAACTGCTTCACCCCCGGATACGTCTCGAAATACTGATCAATATAATCCTGCGCCTCTTTTCGGGAAATATTCAGTCCCTCGCTGAGGCCAAAGCCGCTGATGCCGTACACGATCCCGAAATTCACAGCCTTGGCATTGCTCCTCTGCAGGGGCGTCACCTCGTCAAAGGGCACATGGAATACCTGGGAAGCCGTCATTCTGTGGATATCCTCCGCATGACGGTAGGCGTCGATCAGCTTTTCATCTCCTGACATGTGAGCCAGGATCCGAAGCTCGATCTGAGAATAATCAGCATCCACAAACACATATCCTTCCCTGGGCACAAACACCTTCCGGATCTCCCGTCCCAGCGCCATGCGAACCGGTATATTCTGGAGATTGGGCTCCGTGCTGCTGATCCGCCCGGTGGCCGTGATCGTCTGGTTGAAGGTTCCGTGGATCCTGCCGTCCTCTCCGATATAGGAAACCAGCCCGTCCGCGTAGGTGGACTTCAGCTTGGCCAGCTGCCTGTATTCCAGGATCTTTGCCACCAGAGGATGCTCCGGCGCCAGCTTTTCCAGGATATCCGCCGAAGTGGAATAACCGGTCTTGGTTTTCTTCCCGTAGGGCAGCTTCAGCTTCTCAAACAGGATCACGCCCAGCTGCTTGGGAGAATTGATATTGAATTTCTCGCCGGCCAGCTCATAAATCTCCGTCTCCAGCCGGTCGATCTGCACCTTCAGCGTCTCTCCGTAAGTCTGGAGCGCTTCCTTTTCCACCTGGATCCCTTCCTGTTCCATGTGATGCAGGCTGTAGATCAGCGGCATCTCGATCTCCAGATACAGCCGTTCCATCCCGGTCTCCCGCAGCTTTTCAAGCAGGAGATCTCCCGCGGCCATGGCCACATAAGCCATATAGCAGAAACAGGTGACGCATGCCTCCTTCTTTTCCGAAAGAGCCTGGGACAGGGACAGCTTTCCCAGCAGATCTGCCCGGGAGGGAACAGTCAGGTTCAGATACTCTCCGGCCAGCTCATCGTAAACGTAAGCGCTTTTCAGAGGATTCAGAAGATATCCCGCCACACCCGCGTCATATACGCCCTCCGTCTCCTCTATGGAAAGCCAGGGCAGCATGGCTTTCAGGTCCATGACCCAGGCCGCGCCTCCCCGTTTCAAAAGCTCCGCCGCTTTTCCAGCCAGATATTCTCCCGTCAGAAATCCTGACGCCTCTATAAAATAAATATTCTCTTCATCAAAGGCAAGGGCCAGGCCCAGGACACGGTTCCCCTCTGTGATCAGCTGCAGCCCCGCTTTTTCAGCCTTCGCGGCTTCCGCCAGCGCCGTTTCCGCTCCGGCAAGATCATCCAGCAGAAGAAAAGCCCGCTCCACCTGATTCTGGGTCTGGCTGCCCGCCTCAAACCGCTTCAGCAGGCTCTTCAGCTCGAGCCGCTTCATGATCTCATAGGCCTGAGGCGTAAACAACTGTCCGATCCTGGCCTCTTCCAGAGAAAATTCCACCGGGCAGTCTCTGACGATCCTGGCAAGGGTCCGGGAAAGCTCTCCCATCTCCCGTCCCGCCGCCAGAGCATTTTTCGCCCTGGGCGGCGTCACATGCTCAAGCTCCTCATATATCCTGTCCAGACTGTGGTATTCCCGGATCAGTTTATAGGCCGTCTTTTCCCCGATCCCGGGAACGCCTGGAATATTGTCGGAAGAATCCCCCATGAGCGCCTTCACATCAATAAATTCCTCCGGTGTCACGCCCAGCGTTTCTATCACGTCTTCCGCGCGGTAATCCTCCACCACCGTCGATCCGCCTTTTGTCCTGGGAATGCGGATCTTTGTCCGGCCGCTGGCCAGCTGGAGCATATCCCGGTCCCCGGATACCAGCACCACGTCGAGTCCCTCTTTTTCACATCTCGCCGACAGGGTGCCCAGAATGTCATCCGCCTCATATCCCTCCAGCTCCACCGAAAGGATCCCCATGGCATTCAGCACATCCTTCGTGACCGGCACCTGTTCATGAAGCTCCTGGGGCATTCCCTTCCTGGTCGCCTTATAGCCGTCATACAGCTTATGGCGGAAGGTCGGCGCCTTCACATCAAAGGCAACCGCCAGATACTGAGGCTGTTCCTCATCCAGAATCTTCAGAAGAATATTCAGGAAGCCGTAAACCGCGTTGGTATGGAGTCCCTCATAATTGCTCATGTTCATATTCACGCCGTAAAAGGCCCGGTTCAGGATGCTGTATCCGTCTATCAGTACGATTTTCTCACTCATGTTTTCATTCCTTTTGCCCTTCACAATATTCCCAGATCCAAAAAAATCCGGATCTGCAGAAGCACCGCAGCCACAATGCACCAGAACGCCGCCGTGTAGACCGCATAGCGGAAATCCCTGAAGAAATGGCGTCTCCGGATCAAAAGCTCTGACTGGTACAGCTCCTCTTCCAGCGCCCCGTCCAGGTCATAAAGCTCCTTCACATCCTCCCCGTCGTGATCGAGCTGAAGGAGTCCCAGATAAAGGGTATAATATATATTCAGTTCCTCCCTGCACTCATCACATGTGTTCACATGTCCGACAAACTCTTCCAGTTCATCCGGCGTCAGGTTTCCTTCAATATAATCTTTGATCTTTGTCTGGATCTTTACGCACTCATCCATTGCATTTTCCTTTCCGCAGCATATGCCAGAAAACATTATATCATAGTTTCCCCAGCTTTCCCAGAGGTTTACTCAGAAAAAGAGGATGTCGAAAGTCCTGTTTCCTGAAAGACTTTCCAACATCCTCTTCCAAAACCTGTTTATGCCGGATCCCGGCCCATAAGAACCTCAGCTGCTTCCTTCAGGGTCCCGTCCTCTCCCACATTTCCGGGGAAGATCACATAGGGGGTCCGGGGAAATCTGCTTTCCTCTCCGGTCTGCCATACAGGGATCCCCGGCTTGATCTGCCCCATGACACTGGCCCGCTTCACCCTCAGCGCTTTCGTTCCCACATCACTGGACGTAATGCCGCCCTTTGCGATCACAAACGCCGGCTCTGCCTCCAGATTCCCCACCAGGGACTGCACCGCGTCCGAAATCTTGACCGACCGCACCAGCGCCGCCTCCTTTGTATCATTGGGAATCGTCAGGAGTCTCCGTCTTGTATAGGCCACCGCCGTTTTTCCGGACAGAATGACCTCCTCAATGGCCTTCGTCACCCGTCTCGTCTCTTCGCGGAATTTCGCGTCGTCCAGCACCAGATCCGAATCAAACTCAATGGGTACAATTCCGTCAAGGGTCTTTAACTGTTCCAGCTGCCTCGTCGTCTTCTCCGTATGGGAACCGACTACGATCACGCCGCCGTTTTTTGTTTCTTTCTGGATCATCTGTTCCCGGGTAAGAAGCGGCTGTTCCGAAATACCGCCCATTTCCTTCACAAATGCCGCCGCCGTCCGGAACATAAAATGCTTTCCTTTTTTCAGAGCCCGGTAAAGCGCCGTGCAGAACACCTTCACATCAGCCATATCGATGGCATTGACCACCACTTTATTAAAATCTTTCACAGCCTCCAGCTTCTGTTCAATCTCATCCAGCTGAAATGCCCGCAGCTCCTCAAGCGATATACAGGTGACAGAGGAAGCCGGATATGCTCCGCCCGTCTTTTCCTCCACATAGTCACACAGATCCGAGGAACGGTAACCGAATGTCCTGTCCTTCGCGAACTCCGTCTCCCCCGCGGGCCAGAGCTCATCTCCGTATTTCACATAGTGAACATTGCCGATGGTAAATCTGCCGCCTTCCCGGAAAAACGGACAGAGAACCTCTCCGTCGATGGAAATCCCGGTTTCTGCCTCGATCCCCTTTTTTAAAAGCTCCGTCTCCAGAGGATAATGCCCCCTCAGCGTAGAATCGCTCCTGCTGATGATCAGGAAATCCTGTCCTGTCTCTTTGGACACCTCCGCCACAGTATGGGCGATGTCCTGATGTACCTTCGTAGTCTGAGCCTCCGTGAGACCTCTGGAATTGGTCAGCACATAAAACAGACTGTTTGTTTCCGCAAAGCCCTCTCGGATACTTTCCCTGTCCCAACTCGTGTAAACTGAAATGTCATGAACAGTCTGCACACCGGTGGGGTCATCGTCCAGAACAATGATCTTCCTCCTGTTTTCCGCAACCTCCTTCTGGAGAAGCGCGTCAGCCCGCGTCCTGTCTGCCGGACCGTAAGATTCCAGCACATCCGCAGATATCTTGCCTGTCACTCTCATCTTCAACCTCCTATTGTGTTCTCCCCTATTTTCCTGCCGGACGATCGTCCGTTTTCCACTCCGACGCAATACGCTTCGCCGGAGCGTTTCGCTTTACAGCAAAAGCCGATCACATCCAGTCCGTTCAGTTTTTTACAGTCGCAGAATATACTCTGCATATTCGTCACCTCCATCACAGCGCGTCCAGATCCATATCATCCATCAGATCCATCATGCCGCGGCCCTGCCCCAGTTCAGTCTCCAGGCTGCTGCTCGTCTCATTCAGACCTGCCGCACCTCTGTCCGCTCCCGACCATCCCATTCCCATGCCGGCCGAGGTTGCCGGCTGTCCGCCGTTTACCGGCACAGCGCCGGCAGACGGCAGGAGGTTCTGCGGCATTTCCGGCTGACGGATGCCTGCCGACAGATGATCCACCATCTGCTGAAACATTTCCTCCGTAATAAAAACCAGTTCATTCTGCCGGGCATTCATCATCTGTTCCCGATCGTTTCCAAAGAGAAATTTCATCCGCTGCTTCAACAGCATAGCTGCCAGTCCGGTCAGTTTGTCCAGCCTGTCATAATTAAATCCCTCTGTCATCTCCGCCATTTTTTTATAGGACAGCCCATGTTCATGGGGCAAGACGCCTTCCATAGCCTGCTCTAGATACTCCCGACGCTCTTTCTCATCAGGAAGTCTAATCAGACAGGGCAGCATCAGTTTCTCCAGTCTGGCAGGATAATCTTCCCTGCTTTCTGCCACTCCCAGTATCACGCTGGGCACCTGGCGGTTCATCAGCTGTTCCAGTCCCTGCTCCAGCGCCCTTACCACTTTTTTCTCTTTCAGAAGGAGCTGAAAATCATCAATCAGGACACACACACCGGCTGTACCCGCTCCCACTGCTTCGGGGATCTCCCCCAGCAGAGCGGATACCCGTCCGGCCGTCTCTTTCTCTGTCTGCGCGGTCAGATCCTCTCCCGGAACCCGCGCGAACCAATAGCCAGCGGCCGCCAGGTCGGAAGCCAGCGCGCACGCCAGCGTCCTCTTTCCGTTTCCCTCCTCCCCGCAGAGAAAAAACGCGTGGGCTGAAGGAATGCGAAACTGTCTGTCCAACTCCGGATCAGGGACACAGGACCCGAAAACCGATTTCCAGTATCCGCAGCCACACAGCTGTGCCAATCCGTAATCCGGCACAGCGGCGCGGTAGGTTGTAAGCCATTGGGTCATTTTTTCTTTCCTCCATTCAATTTCTCATCGTATATCTGCCAGGCGGGGGCAGATTCCCTGTCTTTCTTTCCTTTTTCTTTGCCGCCCGCTTTTCTCCATGCGCGGCGGATCAGTAATCTTTCGGCCTGCCGCACGCCTTACAGCTTCTCAGAATAAAAGAAATATGTCCGCCGCAGTACTGGCATAGCCCTTTTCTTCTCCAATCTTCCATATCAACGCTGGTCTGCAGATGGTTTTCCTGACAATATTCGTAAATCCGTGTTCCCCGATGGCAGGTAATATACCCGGATTCCCCCAGACGGAAAGCATCAGCTCCGATGTTCGTCACTGTATCCGGCACCGCGACTGTTTCCTCCGCCTCCAGCTGCGCCAGCGCATGCGCCTGTATTTCAATCACCGAATCCGGAAGAATAATCTGTCTGACCTTCATGAACTTTTCGGGAAAAACCACAGACTGAAAGGCATTGGACAATAGGATATCTGTTTTTTCCGGAATCCGGACGATCTGAGGCAGACCGTCCCGAAAGGTCTTCCTGGCCCGTTTCACGCCAAAATATCGGATCTGTACCGTCTTCTCTTTCGCCTTTTGTCTGCTCTGTTTGCCTGACATAACGGAAGAAGTCCTGCCGCCGGACACCTGACCGGCCCCCTTCTGCCCTGTCCGGGGGACAGGTTTCTTTTTATCCCACAGCATCTGATACAGCTCCGTTCCGTTCTGCAGCCGGTCTTTCCGGCGAATGCGCAGTCCCATGCGCAGCCCGTCCTCCAGATATGCCGGCACATTCCTGACGCCCATCTGAGACGGATTTTCTATTTCCGCCCCGCCCATCCATTCTTTTACAGAGGGAAAAGGCTGACCGGTCAGCGCGGTGTATAGAACAGCGCACAGGCTATACACATCCGACCAGGGACCGATCTGAGCTCTGTCCACATAAACTTCCAGCGGCATATAGCGGCTGTCTCCATCCGTCTCCGCCGGAAAGGGCAAAGCCCCAGGAGCCGACAGGCTGCTCCAGACTGTCCTTTTTCCTGTTCCATTCCTGTCACGCGAAGGAACAGACCGCAGCCTTTCTTCTGGAAGAGAGTAACAAAACCATCTCCGGCCACTGAGCAATACCGTCTCCGGCCTGATATTTCCGTGAATCCGTCCCGCCTGATGCAGCCAGGCCAGTTCCGCCGCCGCCGGCTTCATAATACGGAGAAGCTCTGAGGGTTCCAGACGTCCTCTCTCCTCCAGAACATCTCTCAGGGTTTTCTCCGGGAATCTGTCGTGATCCATCATCAATCATCCTCTCATGCTGTTCTTCTTCTGACACGCCCTTCTTACGGCCTGAACAGGCGGCGCAGCGCCCGTTGCCAGCCCCCTTTTGTCCCCTGCAGCATCTTATCCTGATTCTTCACCCGCGACATATCAAAACCGCTGAGATCCAGATTTTTCAGGCTGGAGCAGCCGTCAAACATATAAGATATCCGGGTTACCTTTGAAGTATTAAAACCGCTCATGTCCAGCTCTGACAGTTTCTTACAGCCGCTGAACATAAAAGCCATGCTGGCTACCGCAGATGTGTCAAAGCCCCTTACATTCAGGTGAACTAGGTTTTTACAGTCCTGAAACATGGAAGACATACTGGTTACCTTTGAAGTGTCAAAGCCGCTCACGTCCAGTTCCGTCAGACTTTCGCAGCCGTGAAACATTCCGGCCATGCCTGTGACGTGGGAGGTGTCAAACCCGCTGGCATCCAGGCTCCTCAGCTTTTTACAGCCACGAAACATCTGTTCTAGGCTGACCGCCCGGGAAGTGTCAAAATTCCCATTAAATGAGATCTGTTCCAGGCACTGGCAGTCCGCAAACAGACTTCTGCTGTCGGCGGCCGCCTGCACGCCGCCCTCAGCTCCGATATACAGCTCATAATATTCCCCGGCGCCCTGTTTTTTCAGCATGGCCATGACACTGCCGTCCATGTTCTGAGAAATATCCCATCTGCCCTCTTCCCGGGATGTTTTCTCCCCGGACTCCGGTATCCTGTCCAGAAATGTAACGGCCCGCAGCTTTTCCAGAATGGTCCCGCCATAAGTTCTTTCTCTGTTCCACAGCTCATGCCTGATACGAAGGCCCTCCCGCAGCATGCCTCCCTTCTTCCTGCCGCCGGTCCGGTTCGGTTCCTGCCCGGATTCCTTTACCGTCTCACCGCTGTTATCCCGCGGCCATTCCTGTTCTAACCATTCCTCCCAGTCAGACTGTTCTTCCTCCTCCAGTTCCTCCCAGCGCGTGCCGGTCAGCATATCCCGGTCCTCCTCCACAGCAGACCTGTCAAAATGGCTGATGTCCAGTTCTTCCAGGCTGGTGCAGTCATAAAACATACCGCTCATGTCCTCCGTCCGGGAAGTATCAAAACCGCTCACATCCAGGCGGGTGAGGGAGACACATCTGGCAAACATATCTGCCATGCGGGTTACCTGAGAGGTATCAAAACCGCTCACATCCAGTTCCTTCAGGCGGCCGCAGCCGGAAAACATTGCCTCCATATTCGTTACATGGGCAGTATCGAAGCTGCTCACGTCCAGTTCCGTCAGGCTCCTGCAGAAAGAAAACATATGCTTCATATTGGTTACCTGGGCAGTGTCGAAATTGCCGCCGAAGAAAATTCTTTCTGCCGCGGCACAGTTCATAAACAACCCCTGACTGTTTCTCGCTGCCCGCACTCCTCCCTCCGCGCCGATATACAGCTCATAACCCTTTTCTTCCCCATTCCCCGTCTTTTTCAGCCATGCCATCACGCTGCCGTCTCTTTTTTCTGAAACATCCCATTTTCCAGCTGCTTCCTGGGATATGGAATCCATG
Source organism: Candidatus Paralachnospira caecorum (assembly GCA_904379015.1). Classification (GTDB taxonomy): domain Bacteria; phylum Bacillota; class Clostridia; order Lachnospirales; family Lachnospiraceae; genus Lientehia; species Lientehia caecorum. Next base: position 49,292 of record CAJFHG010000017.1, read on the forward strand.
AACGTAATACTGCGCAGCTGTCCAATCGTTTTCACATCATCTGTTACCTTCCAGCCCTCCCGCAGCGTTCCGCCGGGTTTTGCCGCCGGCGTGGAAGTTTCTGTTCTTTCAGGTTCATCCCCTTTCCCTTCGTCTGCTTTCCGCGGTTCTTTTTCCTTTTCCTTTACGTCTGTTTCCGATGCAGCATTTTTTTCGGTTTCCTTCTCCCCTTCATATCCATACAGCTCCTGATACAGCTGGATGGCATCGGCATACCGGTCCTGTCCCAGCAGGGACAGTCCCTTCATCAGGGCAGCTTCCTGCTGTTTCGTTATCCTGACGCCCAGTTCAGAGGGCTTTTTCAG
>CAJFHG010000018.1 GCA_904379015.1 Candidatus Paralachnospira caecorum
GCCCTCGGAGAGCTTTTCGGCATCGATATCTGCAATTTTCAAGGTTCTATTGAGCCTATTTTTTTCGGCTCAGTTTTTCATAGATTACTTGACACTACCCCGCAACTCAGATCCGGCTTCTGTCCGGATGTTTCCTGATGAAACAAAAAAGGCTGCCGCAAAATAATCTGATATTTTACGACAACCTTCAGACTTTCGCTCTTCTGAACTGTCACGATTTGTTAAAAAAACCTTTTTTCTTATGTTTTTCCTTTTCTTCCGGCGCCGCGGCCTTTGTTTCGCCCATGGCCTCCTGGAATCTCTGAAGCGCCTCTCTCTGCTCTTTATTCAGCTTCTCAGGCACTTTGACCACCAGGGTCACATAATGGTCGCCCCGGATATTTTTATTTCTCAGATAAGGCACGCCTTTGCCCTTCAGCCGGATCCTGGTATCCGTCTGGGTTCCCGGCGCCACATTATAAAGCACCTCTCCGTCCACCGTCTTGATCCGGATCTCTCCGCCCAGGGCCGCCTGGGTAAAGGAAATGGGTACTGTGGAATAAATGTCGGTATCCTGTCTCTTGAAGATCGGATGATTGGACACGACCACTTCCACCAGCAGATCGCCCCGCTCGCCGCCGTTGGTGCCGACCTCGCCCTTTCCGCGGATCCGCACACTCTGCCCGTTGTCAATACCGGCAGGAATGGACACCGCGATCCGCTTTCTGGAACTGGTATACCCGGTTCCCCGGCAGGAAGGGCATTTTTCCTTGATGATCTTGCCTGTGCCGCCGCAGTCCGGGCAGGTCTGCACATTTCTCACCATGCCGAACATAGACTGCTGGGTATAAACCACCTGGCCCTTGCCGTTGCACTTTGGACATGTCTCCGGATGGGTTCCCGGCTTCGCGCCCGTGCCATGGCATTCCGTACATTCATCTTTGGTCGTCAGTTCGATCTCCTTTTCGCAGCCGAACAGCGCTTCCTCAAAGGTGATACGGATGCTGGTCCTCAGATTGGCACCGCGCATGGGACCGTTATTGGTCCTGCTCCTGCTTCTGCCGCCGCCGAACAGATCTCCGAAAATATCTCCGAAAATATCACCCATATCGCCGGTAAAATCAAACCCGCCGAATCCTCCGCCGCCAGCGCCTCCGTTTTCAAAGGCCGCATGGCCGAACTGGTCGTACTGGCGTCTTTTCTCCGGATCGCTCAGGACCGCGTAAGCCTCTGAAGCTTCCTTAAATTTTGCCTCAGCGTCCTTATTTCCCGGATTGGTATCGGGATGGTATTTTTTCGCAAGGACACGGTATGCCCGTTTCAGCTCCGCGTCATCGGCGTCCCTGGAAACACCCAGGACCTCATAATAGTCTCTTTTATTCTCAGCCACTGATCTTCACCTCTCTGTATTCTCCCCCCGGACACGCCAAAAGATTCAAGGAGGCCCTGACGGGCCCTCCTTGAATCGGTGGGAAAAGGGATGCATTAAACCTCTTTGTAATCCGCGTCTACTACGTCGTCATCTGCCTGGCCGGCTCCTGCGCTTCCTGCCGCGCCCGCGTCCTGCGCGCCGCCTGCAGCGCCCTGAGCCTGCTCATACATTTTCGCGAAGAGTGCCTGAGCGCTGTTCATCAGCTTCTCCTTGCCTGCCTTCAGCTCATCCAGCTGGGCATCGGAGATCTCTCCGTTCGCGGTCGCGTCCACGACGGCCTTCAGAGCCTTCATATCCGCTTCCACGGTTTCTTTCTGAGCGGCATCCAGCTTGCTTCCGGCCTCTTCCAGGGCCTTCTCGGTCTGGAATACCAGAGAATCCGCTTCGTTTCTCGCGTCAATGGCTTCCTTACGTTTCTTATCCTGTGCCTCAAACTCGGCTGCTTCCTTCACAGCTCTGTTGATCTCATCCTCAGACATGTTGGAGCCTGCGGTAATGGTAATATGCTGTTCTTTTCCTGTTCCCAGATCCTTTGCAGATACATTCACGATGCCGTTGGCGTCAATATCAAAGGTTACCTCAATCTGAGGAACGCCTCTTCTTGCAGGCGGGATTCCGTCCAGACGGAACTGTCCGAGGCTCTTGTTGTCCTTCGCGAACTGTCTCTCGCCCTGCAGGACGTTGATGTCCACCGCGGTCTGGTTATCCGCCGCTGTGGAGAATACCTGGCTGTGCTTTGTCGGGATTGTTGTATTTCTCTCGATCAGTCTGGTCGCGATGCCGCCCATGGTCTCGATGGACAGGGACAGCGGCGTAACGTCCAGAAGAAGGATATCGCCTGCGCCCGCGTCTCCGGCCAGCTTGCCGCCCTGGATAGAAGCGCCGATGGCCACGCACTCATCAGGATTCAGGTTCTTGGAAGGCTCTTTTCCTGTCAGCTGTTTTACTTTATCCTGTACAGCCGGAACACGGGTGGAACCGCCTACCAGAAGTACCTTGCCGAGGTCTGCCGCTGTCAGGCCGGCGTCTCTCAGAGCGTTCTGTACAGGAACAACGGTCCGCTCTACCAGATCGTGGGTCAGTTCATCGAATTTCGCCCTGGACAGGTTCATATCAAAATGCTTCGGCCCCTCATTGGTGGCTGTAATGAACGGAAGGTTGATGTTTGTCGTTGTCGCGGAGGACAGCTCTTTCTTTGCTTTCTCAGCCGCCTCTTTCAGTCTCTGGAGCGCCATCTTGTCGTTGGACAGATCCACGCCCTCAGCCTTCTTGAATTCAGAAATCATGTAATCTGTCAGCTTCGCGTCAAAGTCATCGCCGCCCAGATGGGTATCGCCGTTGGTCGCCAGTACTTCGATCACGCCGTCGCCGATCTCGATGATGGATACATCGAAGGTGCCGCCGCCCAGATCGTATACCAGGATCTTCTGCTCTTTTTCATTGTCCAGGCCGTAAGCCAGCGCCGCGGCTGTCGGCTCGTTGATGATACGTTTTACCTCCAGGCCCGCGATCTTGCCCGCGTCCTTGGTCGCCTGACGCTGCGCGTCATTGAAGTAAGCGGGAACTGTGATGACGGCTTCCGTCACCTTTTCTCCCAGATAGCTTTCCGCGTCCGCTTTCAGCTTCTGCAGGATCATGGCGGAAATCTCCTGAGGAGAATATTTCTTTCCGTCAATGTCTACCTTATAATCGGTTCCCATATGTCTCTTGATGGAAGAGATGGTCCTCTCCGCATTGGTAACGGCCTGACGCTTTGCAGGCTCGCCTACCAGTCTTTCGCCTGTCTTTGTGAACGCTACGATGGAAGGAGTCGTTCTGACGCCCTCTGTATTGGCGATTACAACCGGCTTTCCGCCTTCCATAACCGCTACGCATGAATTTGTTGTACCAAGATCAATGCCTATGATTTTTCCCATGATAATTTCCTCCTGTTAACATTAAATTATATCAAACTGTAAATCAGTAATCGATAAATATCAGTTGGCAACCTTTACCATGCTGTGGCGCACCACCGCGTCTCTGTAAAGATAGCCCTTCTGGAATTCTTCCACGACGATATTCTCGCCGACGCTCTCATCCTCCACATGCATCACCGCGTTGTGGAAATCCGGGTTGAATTCCTTTCCCACGGCTTCAATGGGTTTGACTTCCATGGAGTCGAGGGTGGTAAGAAGCTGTTTATATATTTTATCCATTCCCTCAGCAAAGGGAGAATGGGCTTCTTCTTCGCTCAGGGTGGCCATTCCCCGCTCGAAATTGTCCACGATGGGGAGAATCTTTTCGATCACGCTTTTCGCGCCGACCTCAAACATCGCCGCCTTTTCCTTTTCCGTCCGCTTACGGAAATTTTCAAATTCTGCCATGGACCGCTTCAGCTTATCTGTCAGCTCTTCGATCTGGCAGTCCTTTTTGTCTTTTTTATCCTTCTTTTTGAAGAAGCTCTTTTTTTCCGGTTCTTCTTTCGGACCGTCTTTTTTTCCGCTCCCGCCGGCATCTGTTCCCGCCTGCGTTTCGCCGCTTCCCGCTTCCTCTTTCTGATCTTCCTGATCGTTTTCTTTCACGGATTCTTCCACCGCATCCTCAGCGGCGTCTTCTTCGACTTCCTCCGCGATTTCTTCTGTTAAATCCCTTTCTGTATCTGACACGTTGATTCCGCCTTTCTATTCCTCTTTCTTGAACATGGTATCCAACTGGCCCATCACGGTCTGCAGTGTGGCCACCACCTTTTCGTAGTCCATCCGCTTCGGCCCCACGATTCCGATGGTTCCCTGAAGCCCGTCTCCCAGATCATAGGTCGCGGTGACGACGCTGCAGTCCTTCATACTCTGCACCGGCGTCTCATTGCCGATATAAACCTGAATCCCCTGCTTCCCATCTTCATTGAGCTTATCTGTCAGAAGATTGGTCAGCTGTTTTTTCTCCTCAAATACCTGGATGATCTCCTGTGCCTTTCCGCTGTCGGAGAGCTCCGGATATTTGAAAATATTGGTGGCCCCGCTGGTATAAATCTGAAGATCGTCCTCGTCTGTCCGGATGGCGTCCGCCACCGCGTCAAGAACCTTTCCCACGATCTCAGTATGAGTACCTGCCTGCGCTTTTAATTTTGCAATAATTCCCAGATTGATCTCTTCGATCGTGAGCCCGTTCAGGTTGGTGTTGAGCATCAGATTCAGTGAAAGAATATCCTCGTCAGACAGAGGTTCATCCACATCGAACATGGAATTCTTGATGATGTTGCCCTCCACCACGATCACCGCCAGAAGCTTCTGCACCTCTACCCTGGACAGCTGGATAAATTTTACTTTATTCCGGTTGTATCTGGGCGCCGAGATCATGGAAGTATAATTGGTATTGGCCGCCAGCAGCTTTGCCATCTGCTGCAGCACCAGCTCCATCCTGTCCATGCGCTCGATCAGGAAATCCCTCGCCTGGGGCAGCTGTTTTTCTGAATCCTGTTCCTTCTTTGCCTCCTCCAGCATGTGATCCACATACAGCCTGTAACCCTTGTCTGTGGGGATCCTGCCGGCTGAGGTATGGGGCTGAACGATCAGTCCCATTTCCTCCAGATCTGACATCTCGTTGCGGATCGTGGCCGAACTCAGCTGCAGATCTGAATACTTGGAAATGGTTCGTGAGCCGACCGGCTCACCGGTCTCCTGATAATTGCGGATGATCGCATGAAGAATCTTTTTCTTTCTCTCATCCAACTCCATCACTCACGCCTCCTTTTCCTCTTCCTTGTTAGCACTCGATAAAGTAGAGTGCTAATATTCATAACAATAAGATAGCACTGTGTTCCCGCTTTGTCAACATTTTTTTTTGATTTTCACATTTTCTTCATAAAACATCCGATCGCTGCAGCCCTTCAGAACAGAAATTCAGCCATTACATGATTGCTCACATTGATTCCTTCCTCTGTCAGGCGCCGCCGTTCTCCCGCCTGCTCCATCAGTCCCTGTCTCTGCATCCGTTCCAGAACGCCGCCGTATATCTGCTCCATTGTCACACCGAATCGTCTCCTGAATTCGTCTTCCGAAACTCCCTCCGTCATTCTGAGGCCCAGGAACATGAACTCCTCCATGGCCCGTTCCCTTGTCACCTCTTCCTCCGGGCAGCGCAGGGCCAACAGCCCGTCTCCGCCTTCGCCCATGGCCCGGAGATACGTTTTGAGATCAGAAGTATTGATGAAACGCCAGCCATCTATATAAGAAGAAGCGGAAATGCCGAATCCCAGATAGGGAACGCCCGTCCAATAACCGATGTTGTGACGGCACGCTCTGCCTTCCTTCGCGTAATTGGATATTTCGTACCGTTTCCATCCTCTCTCTTCAAGGAACTGCCGGCAGGCTCCGTACATGGCCCGTTCCTCCTCCTCAGAGGGCAGGAGCAGATCTTCCTTTCCATGATACCGTTCATAAAAAGGGGTCCCCTCCTCGATCATCAGACTGTAGACAGACAGATGCTCCGGCGAAAGCTCCGCCGCCGCCTCCAGGCTCTTCAGCAGTCCCTGTTCCGTCTGGCCGGGCAGCGCCGCCATCAGATCCACGCTGATGTTGTCGAAGCCTGCCTGCCGCGCCGTCCGGTAGTTCCTTTCAAAATCCGCGAAGCTGTGGATCCGTCCCAGAAGCTTCAGCTCTCTGTCATCGGCCGACTGAAGCCCGATGCTCAGCCGGTTCACCCCGGCCCGCCTGTAAACAGCCAGTTTTTCCTCCGTCAGCGTCCCCGGATTGGCCTCCAGCGTGATCTCCGCATCCTCTTCCAGGACAAATTCCCTCCGGATGGAGGCCAGGATTTCTTCTATATAAAATGCGTCGAGGACAGAAGGCGTTCCTCCTCCGAAAAAGACAGACGTGATCCGTCTGTCTCCCTTTCCCTTTTTCCGTTCTTCTTCTGCCGCAAGCCTGATTTCCGCAAGCAGGGCAGCCCCATAGGCTGCCCTGGTCTCTTCATCCGCCGGAAATGAGCAAAAATCACAGTAAGCGCATTTCCGGACGCAAAACGGAATGTGCACATATAATTCCATGGAATTTCCGGTCATCATCATTTATCATCCAGCTTCAGGACGCTCATAAAGGCCTTCTGAGGAATCTCCACACTGCCCACCTGGCGCATCCGCTTCTTTCCTTCCTTCTGTTTTTCCAAAAGCTTTCTCTTCCGGCTGATATCGCCGCCGTAGCACTTGGCCAGCACGTCCTTGCGCAGAGCCTTCACCGTCTCCCTGGCGATGATCCGGTTCCCGACGGCCGCCTGGATGGGAATCTCAAACAGATGTCTGGGAATCTCCTCCTTCAGCTTTTCGCACATTTTCCGGCCCCGCTCATAGGCCGTATCCGCGTGAACAATAAAGGACAGGGCGTCCACTGACTCTTTATTGATCAGAATATCCAGCTTCACCAGGTCAGAGCGTTCATATCCCTTCAGTTCATAATCGAAGGAAGCGTATCCTCTGGAACGGGATTTCAGCGCGTCGAAGAAATCATAAATGATCTCGTTGAGGGGCAGCTCATACCGGAGCATGGCCCGGGTATCTTCCATATACTCTGTACCGATATACACGCCGCGCCGTTCCTGACAGAGTCCCATGATAGCGCCGATAAACTCGGTGGTCACCATGATTTCCGCCTTCACCACCGGCTCCTCCATGTAGTCGATCTCCGAAGGATCCGGAAGATTGGAAGGATTGGTCAGCTCCAGCTCCTCGCCGTTGGTCCTGTGCACCTTATAGATCACGCTGGGAGCCGTCGTGACCAGATCCAGATTGTATTCCCGTTCCAGCCTCTCCTCGATGATCTCCAGATGGAGAAGACCCAGGAAACCGCACCGGAAGCCAAAGCCCAGGGCATTGGAGGTCTCCGGCTCGTACTGCAGGGAGGCGTCGTTGAGCTGAAGCTTCTCCAGGGCCTCCCGCAGATCGTTGTATTTGGCGCCGTCCGCGGGATACAGCCCGCAGTATACCATCGGCGTCACCTTCTTATATCCGGGCAGCGGCTTTTCACAGGGACGGTCCGCGTCCGTCACCGTGTCGCCTACCCGGGTATCTCTTACATTTTTGATGCTGGCCGTGAGATATCCCACCATGCCGGCCGGAAGCTCGTCGCAGGGAATGAACTGGCCCGCGCCGAAATAGCCGACCTCCACCGTTTCAAATTCCGCGCCCGTTGCCATAAACCGGATCCTGGTTCCTTTTCTGACCGTTCCTTCCTTGATCCTGCAGAACACGATCACCCCTTTATAGGAATCGTAAACAGAATCAAAGATCAGCGCCTGGAGCGGCGCCGACGGGTCTCCTGTGGGAGCCGGGATCTTTTTCACGATCTGCTCCAGCACTTCTTCTATATTAATACCGGCCTTGGCAGAGATCTGGGGCGCGTCCTGGGCCTCGATCCCGATCACGTCCTCGATCTCGTCGATCACTCTCTGAGGCTCCGCGCTGGGAAGATCGATCTTATTGATCACCGGAAATACTTCCAGGTCATGATCCAGGGCCAGATATACGTTGGCCAGAGTCTGGGCTTCGATCCCCTGAGCGGCGTCCACCACCAGGACCGCGCCGTCGCAGGCCGCCAGACTTCTGGACACTTCATAATTAAAATCTACGTGTCCGGGAGTATCGATCAAATTAAAAATATACTCCTCACCATCCTGCGCCCGGTAAACCGTGCGGACTGCCTGGGATTTGATGGTGATGCCCCGTTCTCTCTCCAGATCCATATTGTCCAGCACCTGCGCCTGCATCTCGCGGCTGGTAAGCAGCCCTGTTTTCTCTATGATCCTGTCTGCCAGGGTGGATTTTCCATGGTCGATATGGGCAATAATACAAAAGTTCCGAATCTTGCTCTGATCTACAGCCATAATTTCCTCCCATTCACACAAAGGCAGCTGTCCTCTGCCTTCATCTGCTGTGATATCTGTTCTCATTTGCTGTCCGTTACTCATTTTACAACGAGTTCCTGATTCCCGCAAGACCTTTTCCCGGCATTTGCCCCTCCGGCTTCGGTCCGCCCTGCGCCTATTCTTCGTCTGTTTCCGGCTCTTCCTCATCTTCTCTGTAGAGATGGCGCCAGGGTACATCGATCGGAAGGGTCCCGAATTCCTCTCGTCTGTATTCCACCGGTTCTTTTCCCCTGGCAACACAGATCAGCCGATCAGCAAAAGTCAGCGTATCCGCCAGGTTCACCGCCACGATCAGAACGCCGATCCCCTTATCCAGGAATCTTTCCAGATGCTCGGTGATCCGCAGGCGCAGCCCCACCTCCGCCCGTTTAAAGGGCTGGATACAGATCACCGCTCTGGGGTTCTGCAGCAGGATTCTGGTATAGATCAGGTCATATTTCTGCATTTCCGTCAGTTTGTTCACATTGCTGTAAAAGCAGTCGGCTCCGAGCAGCGGAGAATATTCCTCATAAATACTCTTTCTCACCCGCTGCTTGCTCCACACCTCGGGAAACCGGTGATCCAGGGTGATGCAAAGATTATCCATGTAGCTCATATTGGAAAACAGCATGCTCTGGATGGGAAATTCCTGAATAACCCCCAGACGCCTGTCAATAGCGGAAGTCATTCTCTCACCGTCCAGATAGCCGCTGCCTGACAGAGGCGTTGTTTCCTCTGACACCATTCCGACCATATCCGAAAAAACCGCGCTGTCCATGGCCTGAAGCACGACGCACTCGCCCGGCTGCAAGGCAAGATTCATATTCCGGATCGATTTTGTATTGACATTTACCAGTTCAAACACAGGGAAGCTGTCCTGATTCTTTTTATGGCGCCTTGTTCTCTCCAGAACATGACGTTCATAATCCTCCGATTCGTTGATATGGAAGCGTCTTGGAAGCATCATGTCAGAATAATAATACTTGATGATCTGCCCGTTGGCCATCAATGCCACCCGCTCGCAGATCTTCCAGGCATCCTCCATATGACCCGCAATATAAAGAAACGAAATCCCCTTCTGGCTGTAATACCGGAAAATTTCATGCAGCCGTTCCAGATCCCTGTTTCCGATGAAAGCTCCAATATCTTCCAGCACGATCAGCCGGCTTCCCGACACGACCGCCTTCAGAAGTTCCACCACAAAGCGCTCAAAGGGCGGCAGATCATCCACATAGGTGTCCCCTGATATCTCAACCCCGATCTCGTCCGTAAAAAACTCCAGCTGCTGCCGCAGAACCTTTGGACGCATCAGCCATTTCTTAAAGCCGTTCCGCAGAACAAACACATTGTCCGCCACCGTAAGATCCCCGGCCAGACAGCTCTCATTCTGGATCAGACTGATCCGGTTGTATTTCATGGTAGAATACCGCCAGTGGTTCACCAGATTTCCCTGATAATAAATGTATCCATAATGAAGCGGCAGATTCTGCCGTAAAAGGCGCAGAAGAGCATCCAGGCCGATGTGATTGATCGGAACCAGTCCCATGATCTCTCCCTCCCGGATAATCAGATTAAAATTTTCCAGCGGTGTGGTTCCTTTCTCCTTAAAGGTCACACGCTCCATCCGAAACACTTCTTTTTTCACGACAGTACCCCTTTTTTGATCTTCTGGTCATCTGTGATGGCCGGCAGGATAATTTCCACATCCGTTCCGACCCCCTGCATGGAAAACACATGAAGCCCGTATTCTTCACCGAACAGAAGATGGATCCTGTTATTGACATTTACCAGCGCGATGCCGCCGTTGGACTCTGACGAACTGTCTGCCAGAAGACGGCCGCTCTTTTCCAGCCTTTCGTTCATTTTCCTGAGTGTCTCCACATCCATTCCGACGCCGTCGTCTGATATCTGGATCACCAGGCATTCGCCGATCCGCTCCATGCGGATCACCAGATGGCCCGTACCGATCTTGCACTCTGTCCCATGGATGATGCTGTTTTCCAGGATCGGCTGCAGGGTCAGCTTCGGCAGTCTGCATCTGTATATTTCCTCCCGGTCCTCCGGATCACATTCAATGGCCAGGTTCAGCCTGGATCCGAACCGGTACTGCTGGATCCTGAAATAGATCTCGCAGTTATGAAGCTCCTCCTCCACAGAAACCAGATTTTCCACCTTGCTGATGGTGTAGCGGAAAAAGGAGGCCAGCGCTTCTGTCATATCCGCCACCTTGTCCATACCCGCGATCAGCGCCTCGCTTCTGATGCTCTCCAGCGTATTGTACAGGAAATGCGGATTGATCTGATTCTGAAGTGCCAGATACTGAGCCTGCCTTTTGTTCATCCTCAGAGTCTCTTTTGAATCCAGGATCCGGGTCACCCGTTCCAGCACCAGATATTCATTCGGCGTATCCATCACTTCCGAGAATCCTGTCAGATCCATGGAGGTATACCCCTCCAGAAACAGCCGGATCGTCTGCTGCAGCCGTTTGTAGGGCCGGAACAGCCATGTAATGTAAAGCCACACCAGTATGGCAAAGCCGCCGCCGCACAGCAGGAGGGGCCAGGCCGGCGCCCCGGCCGACGCCGCTCCCGCGTAGGCAGCGGTCATGATCAAAAAAGCAGCTCCAAGAGCGGCCGTCAGGATCGTGACCCTGACTGACAGATAGTCCCAGACTCTCCGTTTCTTTTTTTTCTTTCCCATCAATGCATCCGTCCTTCTAGCCGTAAAGTTTTCTGAACTCAGCAGGATTCAGCCCTGTTGCTTTATGGAATACAGAGGTAAAATGCTTTCTGTCATTATACCCGACCTTCTCGCAGATTTCAGAAACAGGAAGATTGGTCTCCCGGAGAAGATTTTTGGCCTCGTCGATCCGGACGCGGGTCAGATATTTTGAAAATCCTTCCCCGGTCTCTTTTTTGAACATGGCGCTGAAATAGCTGACGCTGAACCCTGTCGCCTCGCAGATCTCCTCCAGAGTGATGGGCTCGTTAAAATGCTCCATGATATAACGCTTGGCGATCCGTACCGGTCTTCCGGTCTCGTTTTTCTTCTGCTCCAGCAGGTTTTCCATCGTTTCCCTCTGAAAGTTTTTCAGCGTATCGAACAGCTCCGCGCTTTTGCCGCACTGATCCAGATCAGCCAGATATTCCTTTCTCTGCTCCTCTGTCATGCCGCTGCCCATACTGATGGCAAATACCTTTCCTGCTTCCAGCACCGCTCCGAACAGCTCTCTTCCGCAGATGCCCGGAATCCCGCCGATGCGCTGCCTGAACTGCAGAAGCGCCATATCCGCTTTTTCCAGGCTCATTTTCTCCACCGCGTCGTCGATCATCCTTTTATACTGCTCTGTCAGCACCTGGGCGGACAGGCCGCAGCCCTTGGGGCGCTTTTTCAGCACGCCTCCCGTCCCTTCCTGGAACCGTTCCAGCAGGATTTCCCGGGCCATTTTCACCGAATCAAGCAGCCGGGCCGGATTTGACACCTCAGTGCCCAGAGCCATGGACAGCGCGACGTTGCCCCAGAGATCTTTCTGCCCCTCCAGCTCATTCTGAACATTTCTGTAACCCTTGTCAAGCTTTCCCCTCTCATCTTCGTTATAATTAACAATTCCATATCCCGTGTATTCTTCAAATTCAAAAACCAGCTCTCTGCTGAGCTTCCCGATCCCTGCCGTGACCGTTTTCTTGATTTTATCCTGGATGGTCTCCAGCGCCGGTTTGCTGATGCTTTTTCTGCTGCAGTCTATTTTGATCAGAAAGATCCTGTAATACTCCCCGTCCCCTTTGAAATAATAGGAAGTCTCCAGACTATCCCTTGTAATTCCTCCCCCCGCGCCCCGCAAAACGTCCGATATCAGGCTTCTTCTGATCCGTTCTCTGTCTTTCTGCCGGCTTTCCTGATTCTCAAAGGCTCTGACATGTTCTGTTCTGCGCGCCCTGCACCGTTCACCCAGCATCTCCAGAGTGCTGGTCAGCTCTTCCTTATTAATTGGTTTCAAAAGATAATTTCCCACTCCGAATTTGATAGCGCTCTGCGCGTATTCAAAATGCGCATAGCCGCTGATGATGATCACTTCCAGCTGGGGCTGCAGCTTTTTGGCCCGCTCGATCAGCTCCAGGCCTCCGCATCCCGGCATCCGGATATCCGTGATCAGAATGTCCGGCCTGACTTCTCTGATCAGTTCCAGCGCCTCCAGGCCGTTTGAAGCAACGCCGGCTACTTCCATTCCAAGCGCCTTCCAGTCCGCCAGCGCCTGAACAAGACGGCAGATCAGCTCTTCGTCATCTGAGATAACCACTTTCAGCATGATGTTTTCCTCGCTTCTGTACTGCTTCTGTATGACAAAATGATACAATCAGACCAAGCTTCCGCCTGTATCCGTGGAATTCATGTTCCGCGTAATATAAAAGACGGCGGACCACCGGCCCACCGTCTCATTATAACACACTATTTGCTGTGCAGAAATTACTGCAGAGAATCCGCGTTGATAACAGAAACGCCTGTATCTGTTACTTCGCCGCCCAGATCTTCGCCGTTTACAGCCGCTACAGCAGCCTTAACGCCTTCATAACCCATTACGTCGGGGTTCTGCGCCATTGTGCAGAGCAGATAGCCTTCCTTGATCAGACCGGTGATCGCATCAGACTTATCGAAGCCAACGCCAACGATGTCAGCATTGCCGGATGCCTTGATGGCATTGCCTGTACCAGTTGTGGAACCTTCGTTGCAGCCGAAGATACCAACTACGCCCTGAGTGATGTAGTTCTCAGCGATTGTCTGAGATTTCGCAGCATCACCTTCGCCGTACTGAGTCTCAAGCAGTTCGAAATCGGTTCCTTCAAAAGCAGAACGGAATCCTGTCTCACGCTGTACAGTAGAATCTGTAGAAGCGTTTACGTTTACGATACCGATGGAACCGGAAGTGATGCCTTTTTCTTCCAGAGCTTTGATCATCTCTTCACCAGCCAGCTTGCCGGCAGCTTCATTGTCTGTGGAGAAAGTAGCTTCTGCGTCTACATTTGCAGGAGAGTCAACGTATACCAGCTTGATTCCCTGATTTACTGCTTCCTGAAGAGCGGAAGAGATCGCATCGGGGCCGTTCGCTGCTACGATGATCGCGTCCGCGCCTGCGGATACCGCATTGTTTACACACTCGATCTGCTGAGCATCATCCTTCGTGTTGGGAGCCATGAACTGAACCTCTACGCCAAGCTCCTTAGCAGCTTCCTGTGCGCCCTCGTTCAGAGTTACCCAATGCTGGTCGATGGAATCCATGGTGATCAGAGCGATCAGCATATCGCTGTTGTCTGCCGCCGCCTCAGTTGTGTCTTCCGCAGCATCAGCCGCTTCCGTGGTGTCTTCCTCAGCCGCCTCGGTTGTTTTGGGAGCCGCAGTTGTTTCGTCATCACTGCTGCCGCCGCAGCCGGCCATCATGCCGACTACCATGCATGCTGCGCAAAATACTGCCAACATTTTCTTTTTCATTTTTTGTTTTCCTCCTTTTTTCTTAGAAAGTTTTATTATAGAGCTGCATTCACAGCTTCTAAGCGAATCATGTCAGTTAAACTGCCTTTTTCTTGAACACGCCGCGGCGTACCACAACGTCAAGCAGAACAGCCAGTACCACGATGATACCGATTACCAGTCTCTGGATTCCTACCTGAGCGCCGATCATGTTCAGGCCGTTCTCCAGTGTCTGCCATACAGCAGCGCCTGCAAGTGTACCAAGCAGGAGTCCGGTTCCGCCCAGAGGGGAGATTCCGCCGATAACGCCGGTGGCAACTGCGTACATCTCATATGTATTTCCTGCCTCCATGTTGCCCATGTTTGCCTGTCCGCAAAGGATCAGACCAACAACGCATGCGCAGAAAGCGCTGACCAGATAAGTCTTTGTGATCGTCGCAACGACATTCACGCCGGACAGCTTCGCCGCTTCAATATTGGAACCTACCGCATAGATATGACGGCCTGTCCTGGTCTTCTGAAGCAGGAAGAAGAAAATGATAAAGAGCACGATCGCGATCCAGAACGCATTGTAAATGCCAAGCGTCTTTCCATAATAGAAGAAATTCTGGAATACATTCGCAGCCTCCTGTCCGATACCGGAGCTGATCGCGTCTGTGTTTCTGTTGCCGTTTACCATGTAGGCGATACCTCTGGCCACAAACATGGTTCCCAGTGTGGCGATGAACGGAGGCAGCTGGCATTTTCCAACCAGGAATCCGTTGATCACGCCGATCACCAGACAGCAGACCAGGGTGATCAGGATCGCAACGATCGGGTTCACGCCGGCGCACATCAGGGTAGCGGAAAGCATTGCGCTCATACCAACTACGGAACCAAGGGAAAGGTCAATGTTTCCTGTGATCAGAATGTAGCTCTGTCCAATACCGATGATCAGGTATTTCGCCATAGAACGCAGCAGGTTCATAATATTATTTCCGGTAAACACCTGATTGTTAATAAGGCCGAATACAAGATATATAATGATAAATCCGGCAAACGCAGTCAGCGCGCCGCCCATACCGCGGATGCTCAGGATCCGCTTCACAGCACTAGGTTGTTTCTGTTTCATTACTCTGCCCCTCCTTCTTTTTCTCCGTCGGCAATTTTCTTTTCAAACCTTGTGGCCAGGGTCAGGATCTCACTCTGAGTCGCTTCCTCAGCCATCAGCTCTCCTGTGATCCTTCCGTCGCACATGACAATGATCCTGTCTGCGATTCCCATGACCTCCGGCATCTCGGAGGAAACGAACATAACCGCGATGCCTTCCTGTTTCAGCTTGTTCATCAGGTTGTAAATCTCAACTTTCGCGGCGACGTCGATTCCTCTGGTCGGTTCATCAAAAATAACCACCTTGGAATTTCTCGCCAGCCACTTCCCGACTACCACTTTCTGCTGATTACCGCCTGAAAGATTGGCAGCATTGACCTCTACATTGGGGGTCTTGATCTTCAGATTCTTTACAGCCTCGTCGCACATTTCCGTTTCTTTTTTATTGCTGACCACGCCCAGCTTATTGCAGAGCAGATCCAGATTCGGAAGCGCGATATTGTGCCGGATGCTCAGCTTGGTGCAGAGCCCATCTTTCTTTCTGTCCTCCGGCGCCAGTACGATTCCGGCCTTGATCGCGTCCTGAGGATTGTGGACCTTGACCTCTTGTCCATTCAGGATGATCTGTCCGCTTTCCTTGGGGTCCACGCCGAAGATCGCCCGTGTAGTCTCTGTACGGCCAGCTCCCATCAGGCCCGCGAATCCGACAATCTCACCCTCATACAGGGAGAAATTGATATCTCTTACCATACGGCCCGCATTGAGGTTCTTGACTTCGAAGATTTTCTTTCCCTTTTCGCATTTCACTCTGGGGAATTTTTCCTTGATCTCACGGCCGACCATATTCGCGATGATCTCATCCATGGTCGTGTCCTTAAAATTCATGGATGTTATGTACTGTCCGTCACGCATGATCGTCACACGGTCGACAATGTGCTGAAGTTCTTCCAGTCTGTGGGAAATATAGACGATCCCGCAGCCCTTCGCTCTCAGGTCTTTGATGATCCTGAACAGATCTTCAATCTCTCTCGCTGTCAGCGCTGATGTAGGCTCGTCCATGATCAGAATCTTGGCGTTGGTTGAAAGCGCCTTGGCAATTTCCACCATCTGCTGCTTTGATACAGGAAGATCTCCTACAACCTGAGTGGGGCTCAGATCGATCTCCAGATCATCCAGAATCCTCTGAGCTTCTTTTTCCATTTCTCTGCTGGCAACCAGACCGCCGTGTAATTTTTCCCTTCCGAGGAACATATTTTCTGTCACGGAAAGGTGCTTGCACATGTTAAGTTCCTGATGGATAATCGCGACACCAGCTTCCTGAGCCTGTTTCGGAGTCAGGTCGCGGTACTCTTTTCCGAAAATCTTCATCGTGCCGCTATCTCTCGTATAAACGCCGCTCAGAATCTTCATCAGTGTGCTTTTTCCAGCTCCGTTCTCACCCAGAAGAGCCATTACCTCTCCTGAACGAAGCTCAAACCGAACATTGTCCAATGCTTTCACGCCGGGGAAGGTTTTGGTGATGTTCTCCATAGAGACAATTACTTCATTCATTTTTCTCATACCCCCGTCCTTTTTACTGTAATTCGGTATCTCATCACTGATAACAGTATAACAGAAGGTTTTTAAGGTAATAAGGTGGTGGTTTTTCGTTTTATGGGGGGTTTTTTATGCATTTTCAACAATCAATCAAAAAATACTCCCCCTTCTTATAGGGCGTTTTTTTTCGATTCCTGTGTTCTTTCTTTTCTATGTCTGATATTTCGCCAAAAAAAGAACGGCAGACACTCAAAAATCCGCCGTTCTGCAAAAATTCAGTTTTGCTGTCATTCAAACAAACCGTCATTCTTTTCTTCAAGCGACTTGATCATATAATAAGTAAATTCATTATAAGGTGTCGCGATGCCCAGCTCTTTTCCCATCCGCATGATCACGCCGGAGAACATATCAATTTCTGTATGCCGCCCCGCATCGAGATCCTGCAGAGTCGAAAATCTCGCTTTGAGAGAAAAGCCAGAATTCCTGGCCGCCGGAATACTCTGATCAGAAAGATCGATGCCCTTCGCCCTGGCCACTTCCTCCACTTCTTTTCTCAGATTCCGCCGGATGGCATCCAGATACTCGCTTTTGTCGTAAGCGCCGAATCCGCATCCTACCATGGCCTGGGGCAGGTTATTTCCAATATTCAGCATATACTTGCACCAGATTTCCCGGATGATATCCTCACACACAATATAATGGACCTGAGACCCCTCCAGCAGAGCGGCAATAGCCTGGATCCGTTCCGTTTTCTGCCGGTCCGCTTCTCCGAACAGTACGCCCAGCGTCGCCGCCGGATCAAAGACCACCTGATTTTCTCTGCGCTCGGAGGCGATCTTCATCACGGAATAGACCATATGCTCCATGCCGATCCGTTCTCCCACGATTTCCTCGCTGTCCACCCCGTTGAGTACGCTCATGACCACCGTATGGCGGTCCGTCACCTGCGCGATCTCCTCCAGGCTCGTTTTCAGCGCTCCGTATTTGACCGCCACCACCAGAAGGTCCGCCCCGCGCGCCTCCTCCGGCGTTCTGACGCAGGGCTTTATGAGGCTTCCGTTGACGACAATGCCTTCCTGTTCCAGCCTTGCTTTCCGTTCTCCGTCAGCGACGACCCAGAGCCTGTCTCCCAGTTTCTCATGGAGGCCCCAGATAAAATAACTGCCGACCGCCCCCGCGCCCATCACTGCAACTGTCCTGATTTCCATTCTGCTTCTTCCCTCCCAATTCATATTTTCATTTTGCCTTGTTTATTCTTTTCTGACTTCCCTTCCCTTTGCCGAATAGGTCTTGCAGATCTTCACCACTACGCCGCTCAGGGCCAGAAGGGCCAGCGCGTTGGGAATGACCATCAGGCCGTTGAAGAAATCAGCCAAAGACCATACCAGATTCACCTTGAGCGTAGAACCTACTATAATAAATACGATTACCAGCAGCGAATACACCTTCGCTCCCTTCCTGCCGAACAGGTACTTCGCGTTGATCTCTCCGAAAAAATGCCACCCCAGAATCGTCGAGAAGGCGAAGAACAGAAGGCAGATCGCCACAAAGATATCTCCAAAGCTTCCAAAATCCGAAGTAAACGCTGCCTGTGTCAGGGCAGTTCCCTCTTTTCCGCTGCCCAGGACACCGGATGTCAGGATGGAAAACACCGTCAGATTTAATATAATGAAGGTATCGATAAACACGCTGATCATAGCGGTCAGTCCCTGTTCATGAGGGTTCTTTGCCGTCGCCCTCGCGTGGGCGTGGGGCGTGGAGCCCATGCCCGCCTCATTGGAGAACAGGCCTCTGGCCACACCGTAGCGGATTGCCTCCCTGACGGCAATGCCGGCGCCGGCGCCCAGCACCGCCCGGGGACTGAAGGCGCCCACAAAGATCATCCGGATCGCTTCCGGAAGCTGTGTGATGTTCATCAGGATCAGCGCCAGACTGCCCACAATATAGAAGCCTGCCATAAAGGGCACCATCTTTTCCACCACAGAAGCCAGACGGGATGTGCCTCCTATGAAAATGAAGGCGGCGATCACTGCCAGAATGATCCCGATTATAATAGGAGGAATGTCGATATTCCGCGCCTGGAACACCTCCGAAAAGGCCGCCCCGATGGAATTGGACTGGACCATATTTCCCATGAAGCCCAGCGCCAGAATGATCAGCACAGCAAAAACCGCTGCCAGGACACGTCCGAACTTTCCCTTAAAGGCTGCCCGGATATAATAAATCGGTCCGCCGGTCACCTCGCCGTCCACAACCGTCTTGTATTTCTGTGCCAGGGTCGCCTCCGCGTAGATGGTCGCCATTCCGAAAAAAGCCGACAGCCACATCCAGAAGATCGCGCCGGGGCCGCCGCCTACAAGAGCCGTAGCGGCGCCGGCAAGGTTTCCGGTTCCCACCTGAGCCGCAATGGCCGTCGCCAGAGACTGAAACGGCGTCATCTCACCCTTTCCGCCCTTTTTCCCCTTCATACTGAAATGGCCGAAGACCAGGCGGCAGCCCTCGCCGAATTTTCTCACCTGAATAAACTTCAGACGGATCGTAAAAAAGATCCCGGTTCCGCACAAAAGAACGATCAAGATCACATTCCACAGATAATCATTTGCCTTGTCAATCACTTCCAGCAGCATAATTTCCTCTCTTTCGTATCCTGTTCACTGTCTGCCCGCATAAAAATAGCATAAAGTTCCTTAAAAAGCAAGTATTATTTGTCCCGTCCCGGCATTTCAGCCGAAAAAAGACGCCCAAACGATCCGGGCGCCTTTCCGTTTAGTAGCCTCCGGCATTCACATAGGATGCCGGCTTTATTTTGTAATCATTTGGAATTATGTTGTCTGAACAGCAGTGATGTCTTTTGAGAGACGGAAGATTTGAAACACGGAAGGCTCTTTGTCCTTACGCCTCTCCGTCATACATAAACATAACCAGTCTCTTGACATCCTCAGGTTCATGGGCAATGATCTCCATCTCTCCGATCGTAGGATCCGCAAATACGCTGGACAGCGCCACATACTGAGTCAGCTTTGACTTCAGGTTCAGTCTGTCGCCTTCATCGGTGATCAGCTCTACTTTGCCTTTGCATTCATCGATTACCTTAAAAAACTTATCCACGTCTTTGATATTCTGAATTTTCATTTTCAATTTTCTCCTTTCTTTTTTGTTGGCCTCATCATAGCACACTGGCTTTGATTTGTAAATAAGTTCTGCTATTTTCTCCTTTTCTGCCAGAATGTATCCAGCAATTCCGATAAATTTCCGTAATTTGTCACATGACACTCCGACCACTCTCTTGGGAACAGTCGTCGATATTCACCATAAAGGAACCTGTCGTCCAGCAGCAAAATGATCCCTTCGTCGGTATCGGTGCGGATCACGCGGCCTGCGGCCTGCAGGACTTTGTTCATGCCCGGATACCGGTAGGCATAGGCAAACCCGTCTTTTCCCCTGTCCTCATACCATGTTTTCAGGATCTCCCGTTCCGTGCAGATCTGGGCAAGGCCCGTTCCCACGATCAGCACGCCGATGAGCTGTTCCCCCTTCAGATCGATCCCCTCCGAGAAAATCCCGCCCATCACGCAGAAGGCCGCCAGGGACCGTTCTCTTTTCTCCCTGAACTTCTCAAGGAACGCCTCTCTGTCGTCCTCCTTCATATTGCCGGACTGTACCGCGATCTCCACATCCTGCTGCTCTCCCATTGTCTGATACAGACTGTATACCTCATTCATATAGGCGTAGGAGGGGAAATATACCAGATAATTTCCCTTTCTGGCCCGCGCCGCCGTCAGGATATAATTCAGTATCTTCCAGTATTCCCGGCTGTTCCGCCTTTTATACCGGCTGCTCACGTCCCTGCCCACCGCCAGCAGGCGTCTGGAGGCGTCGAAGGGCGACGGCACATAAACCGCGTATTCCTCCTGGTTTCCGCTTAAAACCTCTTTGTAATACTGCACCGGGAGCAGCGTCGCCGAAAAAAATATGGTGCTGACGCCCTTCTCCAGACACAGGGAGAGATTCGCGGCCGGGTTGACACAGAGCAGCTTCAGCATGAAGGACTCCCGGCTCACCTGTTCTGAGTAAATGCAGTAGGAATCATCCAGCCGGTCATACATATTCAGAAAATGACGGATGGACAGATACAGGCTGCTGTAAGTCTCGTTGCCGTCCATAACCCGGAATTCCTCCTGGAATTGTTCCATTTCGCTGAAGGCGCCGGTCAGCGCCAGTGCGAACTGATCCACAGATTTCCTCACCACCGCCCCGTCGCTCTCCCGCTTCATCTCGAGAAGCAGCCGGTTGCACCGTTTCAGTTTCCGCTCCAGTCCCGGGCTGTAGGGTCTGACCAGACGGGCCGCAGCCAGGAACTCCTCCTTGTAAACAGCCGCGCTGTACATTTCTCTGGCCCGCTCCGCCAGATTATGGGCCTCATCCACCAGAAACAGATAGTCCCCGGCCGGTCCCTCCCCGAAATAACGCTTCAGCTGCACATTGGGATCAAACACATAATTGTAGTCACAGATGACCACATCCACCCAGTCACTCAGATCCAGCAGGAATTCATGGGGACAGACCCGGTACGCTTCAGCCCATCTTTCGATCTCCTCCCGGCCTGCCCGCTCATTCCGGCAGATATAATCAAACACCGCTTCATTCACCCGGTCATAATGCCCTTTGGCACAGGGACAGGCTTCCGGGTTGCACTCGGCCTGTCCTCCGGCCCGGACAAGGGGGCAGAGCTTTTCCCTGGCCGTAAAGGTCACAGAGGAGGCCCGCAGCCCTTTTTTCCGGAGGATCTCCATGGCCTCCTCCGCCACAGTCCTGGTGATGGTCTTGGCCGTGAGGTAGAAGATCTTGTCGCCCAGCCCCTCTCCCAGTGCCTTCACCGCCGGAAACAGGACAGACATGGTCTTGCCGGTCCCCGTAGGCGCCTGGACATACAGGGTCTTTCCCCTCTGGATAGTCCTGTACACAGACACTGCCAGCTCCCTCTGGCCCGGACGGTAAGGAAACGGGAATTCCAGTTCCCTGGCCGACGCGTTCCGCTCCAGCCTGTGCCGGTAAAGGAACAGGCCCCAGCGGGAATATTCCTCCAGCAGGCCGCGGACAAATCCTTCTGCCTCCGACACCTCCACCACCTCTGAAAAGCGGCGGATCTTTTCTGTCTCCAGATGACAGTAGGTCAGCTGGATCCCCACCTTTCCTGTCAGCTGTTCCCGTTCCGCCGCCATCCAGGCATAACACATGGCCTGGGCTCTGTGGACCGGGACCGGCTCTTCGAGAGAATCAAGATCCCAGTAGACGCCCTTGATCTCATCCACGGTCAGGATCCCGTCCTTTGTAAACAGCCCGTCCGCCCGTCCCTCCAGTCCGATGACGATCTCTTCTGTCTCAAACTCTGTCCTGAGAAGGACCTCCGCTTCATAATCCGCTCCCATGCGGGCCTGGATCTTCCGGTGCATCTTCGCGCCCGCCGCCATGGCGTCCAGATCCCTTTTCCCTTTTCTGCGGCTGTCGATGTCGCCGCTCCTCAGCAGAAATTCAACCAGGTTCCGGACCGATATCCGGATCCTGTTTTCCTCCAATTTTGTCACAGTACCCTCTCACTTTTCCGGAAAATGTCCGCTTATCGCACAAAAAATCCTGCGGAGCATTTTTGTTTCATCAGGAAACAGTGTTCCTGTAAAACAAAAAACAGACTGGCCGTACATTCCGCGGCTGCAGTCTGTTTTTGCTGATCTCAGTCTCTATATTCCGTCATTTCCGCAAATACTGTTGTCAGCAAAGAGCGAAACGGTCAAGGACACGTTCAAAGCTCTGATTGCTTCCACTGTACTCCACTGTCAGCGGCTGTGTAAAATCCAGGCTCATCACGCCAAGGATCGATTTTGCATCCACAATTACTCTGTTATAATATACATCAATGTCAAAATCACACTTGCTCGCTGTTGAAACCAGTTCTCTCGCGTCCTCCGGTTTTGATAGTTTAATCTGTCTCTTATTCATATCAAACATCCTTTCTATGGCAATCATTGATGTTGAAAAGTGTTATATCATTACTTTTCTCCCTTGTCAAGATTTTTTACCAAAAGAATGTTTCTATTCATAAAATCTTCATGAATGCTCAATCTGCTTCCGGATGGAAGCTGCACGCAGCCTTCACTGCCGCCTGCCAGCCTTTATACAGTTTTTTTCTCTCTTCTTCTGATATCTGAGGATGGAAAATCCTGTCTGTCTGATAATTTCTGGCCACTTCCTCTCTGCTCTCCCAAAAACCGACGGCAAGGCCCGCCAGACAGGCAGCTCCCAGCGCCGTCACCTCATTGAGGGCCGGCCGCTCCACCGGCACGTTCAGAAGATCGCTCTGAAACTGCATCAGAAGATTGTTCGCCACCGCGCCTCCGTCCACCTTGAGCTCCGAAAGCCCGATGCCGCTGTCCTTTGACATGGCGTCAATGATATCCTTTGTCTGATAGGCCAGTGACTCCAGCGTAGCCCGGACAAAATGCGCCCTGGTCGTTCCTCTGGTGAGCCCGAACACCGCTCCTCTCGCCTTATCATCCCAGTAAGGAGCCCCCAGTCCCACGAAAGCCGGAACCACATAAACGCCGCCGGTATCCTCTGCCTGCGCGGCGACCGCCTCGCTCTCCGGAGCCGTATGGATCATTTCCAGCCCGTCCCGCAGCCACTGAATGGCGCTGCCGGCCACAAAAATGCTGCCCTCCAGGGCATACTCCACCCTGCCGTCAAACCCCCAGGCAATGGTGCTCAGCATCCCGTGGCGGGAGCGGATGGGCCTGTCTCCCGTATTCATCAGCATGAAGCAGCCCGTCCCATATGTATTTTTCGCCATTCCCGGCGTAAAGCAGCCGTGTCCGAACAGAGCGGACTGCTGATCCCCCGCGATCCCGGCAATGGGCACCTCGGAACCAAAGAAATGGACCGGCGCGGTCTTCGCGTACACGCAGGAAGAAGGCCTGACCTCAGGAAGCATGACCGCCGGTATATCCAGCATGGAAAGCAGCTCCTCATCCCACTTCAGCTCATAGATATTGTAAAGCATCGTCCGGGATGCATTGGAATAATCGGTGACATGGGCTTTTCCCCCGGAAAGATTCCACAGAAGCCATGTATCCACAGTTCCGAAGATCAGGTCTCCCCGCTCCGCCTTTTCCCGGGCTCCCTCCACATGGTCCAGGATCCATTTGATCTTTGTCCCGGAAAAATAGGGATCGATCAGAAGCCCTGTCTTGTCCCGGATCATCGGCTCTTTTCCGTCCGCCCGCAGTTTGTCGCATATGTCCGCGGTCTGGCGCGACTGCCATACGATGGCATGGTACACCGGAATTCCCGTGTGCCGGTCCCAGACCACCGCCGTCTCTCTCTGATTGGTGATCCCAATGGCCTTCACCTGCTCCGGGCGGATGCCGGAAGTCACCATCACCTCCGTCATCACGGCGAGCACGCTGAGCCATATTTCCGTGGCATCATGCTCCACCCATCCCGCCTTCGGGAAATACTGGGTAAACTCCTTCTGGGCGCTTGCCACCGCCCTTGTCCCGCGGTCGAACAGGATTGCCCTGCTGCTGGTGGTTCCCTGGTCGATCGCCATAATATACTGTTCCATTAAATCCCCCTTCTGTCAGAGCCGCCGGTTCACACCTCCGTAAAGGTGCATTTCTCCCTGATGCCCGCGGCGTCGATATGAAATACAAGGGTTCCGTCCTCCAGGATTTCCTTCTCATAGGACAGATTTTTTCCTTTGAATTTTTCCTTCACGTACTGCTCCGGATCCGCCAGCTCCAGCTCCTCAATAAAAACATCCCGCATCTGATTGTTGGGGCACTGATTGAAAATTTCCCACACTACTTCGTATTCTTTCATCGCGCCGCTCCGTTTCTTATGCCAGATCCTGGTCGCTCATGAACACCAGCGCGAACATGCCGGCCCCCACATGGGCGCCGATGATCGGACCGATATCGGCAATGATGGCATCCCGGATCAGTCCCCGCTCCAGCAGCGTGTCCTTCAGCTTCTCCGCCATTTCCAGGTTGGCGGCATGTCCCACGATCACAGTCTGCAGCTCACTTTTATCCGCCTCAGTCTCCATTTTCTGGCAGAAGGTGTCCAGGATCTTTTTCGTCCCCCGGAGCTTCGCGGCAGAAACCAGCTTGCCTTCCGTGTCCACGCTGAGCAGCGGCTTTACGCCGAGAGCCGTGCCCAAAATGGCCTGAGCCGCGGAAATCCTTCCGCCCTGGCGAAGATGATCCAGATCATCCACCACAAACCAGTGGCGCACCTTCAGCCTGTGATCCAGCACCCATTTCTCCATCTCCTCAAATCCCATGCCCGCTTTTTTCTGAAGGGCTGCCAGATAGACCAGGAGTCCTTCGCCTACGGAAGCGCACAGTGAATCAATGCTGACGATCTTTCTGCCGGGATACTTCTCCATCAGTTCGCCGGCCGCCATACAGGAAGCCTGATACGTACCGCTCAGTCCGGAAGAGAAGCAGATATACAGGATATCCTGTCCCCGCTCCAGGATCGGAGAAAATACCGTCTCATAGGTATAATAATTAATCTGAGTGGTGCTGACCTTTTCTCCGGCTTTCACTCTGGTGTAAAACTCTTCAAAACTCATCTCCCTGGCATCCGCGTAATGCTGACAGGTCTGGTTGCCGACCATAAATTCCATGGGCACTACTTCAACGCCCAGCTCCGCAAAAATCTGCCCGGGCAGATCGGCTGTGCTGTCCGTCACAATTACATAATCGCTCATTCTTACCCTCCTGTATGTATCCGTATTCTACTAATATATCATTAATTTTCCCGCTTGTACACCGGAATCGTGATCGCGCCGGGACGACCGGAGCGGGGCAGAGGGGCGCCGCTCCGGCTCCCGCGTGTCCCGCTCCGCGCATGCGCGTCTCATTGCCTGACCCATACCTCCACATTTCGGTCCACCCCCAGCTCATTGGCCAGATCGCAGTTATCCACCAGCACGTCGATCCGTTTCCCTTTGATCCCGCCTCCGCAGTCTTCCGCCACATATTCATAATCCAGGCCGCCTATCCGCACATGCGTATAATAGGGGATCACCGACGGATCTACGGCAATGGTATGGTGAAGCTGCATGGGGGACTGGGTGCTGGTCTGCCATGCCCACTGATCATTGCAGCATTCCAGCGGACAGTAATAGGTAATGACCCAGTCGTCTCCCAGGCTGACCCATTCGCCGCCGGCTTCCTCCGCTTCCCCGCTCCCTGCCTCTGTTTCTTCCCCGCCGTTCTCCGGAGCGGCCGTTTCCGCGGCTGTCTCCGCGTCCGTCTCTGTCCCGTTCTCCCCGTCGGCTCCGTCCGCGGCCATCTGCACCGCGGCTTCCTCCGCCGTGTTTTCAGTCAGCTCCCAGTCCGGCTCGCCGACCATGGAAATCCCGTCTTCCTTATAAGGCTCATACGTTCTCAAAAGCTGGCCGTTGAAACCAGCCACAACACATATTCCCAATCCTATGACAAAACTCGCTCGCATAAATGCTTCCTTTCTTCATGAAATCGATTATTTTGTCATAGTATTTCCCGTTTTTTCCTGCCTATACCAGATTTTTTCCGGATTTCGTCCCGCTTCAGATCACTTTTCTGTAAAAACGGATGAAAAAACGGGTTCCCCGCCCCTGCTCGCTTTCCGCCTCCACATGGGCATTCTGCATATTCAGAATATTTTTCGCCATGGCCAGCCCGATGCCCACGCTGTCCTTTCCCGCGTTTTCCCCCTTGTAAAACCGTTCAAAAATATGGGGCACATCTTCCGGCGCAATGCCTTCTCCCGTGTCTTCTATGATAAGACTGGAATAAATTCCCCGTTCCTCGCCGGTCACTGTGATGGCGCCGCCTTCCGGAGTATGCTCCATGCAGTTTTTCAGGATATTGGAAATAGCCTCCGCCGTCCAGCTCCTGTCACAGAGGATCTCCAGGTTTTCCGGCACCCGCACCTCAAAGGTCTGGTTCTTCAGCTCCATGGGGATCAGAAGATGAGCCGCCGCCGTTCTGATCAGCTGCGCCGCCAGTTCCGGCTCCCGCCTGAACTGTACCGTTCCCGCGTCCAGCCGGGACATCTTCAGGAGCGCGGTCAGCAGCCATTCCATCCGCTCCAGCTGAGAGCGGATCGCCGAAGTAAATTCCGCCCGTCTGTCGGGAGGCAGCGTTTCGTCTCCCAGTATGTCTGTCATGACCATCATGGATGTCATGGGAGTTTTCAGCTGATGGGAAATATCGGAAAGAGAATCCGCCAGATAGATCTTATCCTTTTTCAGAAGCTCCGCCTGGGTCTCCAGGCAGGTGATCATTTTATAGATATCATTTCTCAGAAGACTCAGCTCCCCCTCCGCGTTGTCCGGAATATCCAGGCCGCGCCTGCCGTCCAGCACCTGCTTCAGATAAAGCGACAGTTCCGATATCCTGCGGTAGCGCAGCCGGCTGACCATCAGGTAGACGACACAGGCACACGCAAAAAAGACGCAGAAGCAGTAAAATCCCCGTCCTGATTCCGCGTAGATCATGCTTCCCGCGAAAATCCCCAGTATGAGCAGCACCCAAAAACCATATTTCACTTCTTTATTCCGGAACATCACACATCTCCCAGCCTGTATCCAAGTCCTCTCACAGTCTGGATCACTTCGTTTTCGCCTCCCAGCTTCTCTCTGAGGCGCTTAATGTAAACTGTGAGCGTATTGTCATTCACATAGTCGCCCCCGATATCCCAGAGGCTCTCCAGCAGCTGGTTCCGGGTGAGAACCTGCCCCTCCGCCTGGGCCAGGGCCAGCAGGAGCCGGTACTCCATGGTCGTGAGAAACAGCTCCTGTCCGTCTCTGTATACCTTCGCCTGAAGCGGATGGATGGTGATCTCTCCAATGGTGAACACCTTCTGGGCGCTGTCCTGTTTCTGATACCTGCGCAGCACGGACTTCATTCTGGAAAGCAGCTCTCTGATCCGGAATGGCTTCGTGATATAATCGTCCGCTCCCATATCCAGCCCCATGACCACATTTCCCTCATCCTCGCAGGCAGTCAGAAAGATCACTGCCGTCTCATCCCTTTTTTTTGCTTTCCGGCAGATATCGTATCCGGTCCCGTCGGGCAGCATCACGTCCAGCAGGCAGATATCAATAACTTCTTCCTCCAGCGCCCGGAACGCTTCCGCGGCGGAATGGCAGGTGCGCACGTCGTACCCCTCCTGCTTCAGGGAGTATTCCAGTCCCATGGCAATACTGTAATCATCCTCTACAAACAGCACTTTCATATCTCTTTACTCCGCCTCCTTTTCTTTCTGCCCTCCGGCTTCTTCTCATTATAA
The DNA here is from genome assembly GCA_904379015.1 of Candidatus Paralachnospira caecorum. Classification (GTDB taxonomy): domain Bacteria; phylum Bacillota; class Clostridia; order Lachnospirales; family Lachnospiraceae; genus Lientehia; species Lientehia caecorum. The sequence continues at coordinate 27,713 of CAJFHG010000018.1, forward strand.
TATAATTGACAATAAAATGATATACACTTTTTGCCGCCTGTGCTATAATCAGGTCAGCCGTTCCAGGCCGCTTCTGTCAGCATTCCGCATGACAGACCGCAGCTTCACGGCAAGCTTTACGACAGAAAGGACTTTTTCAAAATGATCGCCGTATTATTGGCACCGGTTTATATTCTCGTTGTTTTATATCTTCTGCGCTGGAATCTCTGGTGGCTGTACGCCTGCAGTTCTTTTTTCAAAAAGAAATGGTTCCGCGTCCTTTATTCCTGCTTTTTTCTGTTTATTTCCTGTTCCCTGGTCATCGCCTTTTTTATCCGCGAGCCATCCCTCAGGTGGTTTTTCAAGCATCTGAGCAACTACTGGCTCGGCACCCTGCTTTATATCATTCTCGCCATCGTGATCGGAGATCTCATCCGGCTGATCCTCATCCGCAGCCGCCATTTTGACAACACCCGGCTTCATTCCAGGAAAACCTTTGTCATCAGCGGCGCTGTGGTCATCCTGTGCATCGTATCGGTCAGCCTTTACGGCATTATCCACGCCAGGACTCTGAAAATTGCCCGCTACGATATCACAATCGACAAGGAATGCAGCGCCGGCGACCTGAAGATCGTGCTGATCGCGGACCTGCACATGGGATACAACATCGGCCACCGCTACATCGAACAGATGGCTGAAAAGGTCAACGCCCTGGAGCCGGATCTGATTTGCATCGCCGGGGACATTTTCGACAACGACTACGACGCTCTGGACGACCCGGAGGCGATCACCGCCGCTCTGAAAAGCATGAAAAGCAAATACGGCACCTACGCCTGCTGGGGCAATCACGATATTACAGAACAGATCCTGGCCGGGTTCACCTTCGGCAGAACAGAAAAGCTGGAGGATGATCCGCGGATGGAGGCGCTCCTTGACGACGCGGGGATCACATTGCTGAATGATCAAACCGTGTGCATTCACGATGCTTTCTATCTCACAGGCCGGAAAGATATTGACCGGGCAGAAAAGGTGGAGGGCTCCCGCCAGTCTCCCGAAGAGCTGCTCGGCGGGCTGGACCAGAGCAAGCCGATCTTTGTCCTGGAACATCAGCCCAAATATCTGGATGAAGTGGCGGAGGCCGGAGCAGACGCCCAGTTATGCGGCCACACCCACGACGGCCAGCTCTTCCCGGGAAACATTCTCGTGGGGCTGATGTGGGACAATTCCTACGGTCTCGAACAGAAAGGAGACATGTATTCCATCGTCACCTCCGGCGTGGGCGTCTGGGGGCCTGCCATGCGGGTCGGCACCGATTCCGAAATCGTAGAAATCAACGTTCATTTTCCATCCTCGGGCCAGACATAAGAAATAACCGTCTGGCCGTGAAATCAAGTTCGTCTTACCTGAGCACGGTTTCCGGCCTTCCATGACACAGCAAAAAAGCCCGCAATCCCTGATTCTGCAAGGATTTCCGGACTTTTTTCAGTTTCGTGAGCCACTGGGGATTCGAACCCCAGACAACTTGATTAAAAGGCATGTCTGCTTTCTTTCAAAAAAAAGAAAACTGAAGGACTTTTCAGCAGTCAAGGGCGTTAGAGGCGCCAGCCGTCCCTTGACGGCTGGAAAGCCTTTTCACAATAGGGAAGGGTGGGAACGGTTTTATCCGTTCCCGCCTTGATTATAAAAATAAACGTGGATTTTGTCAATTTCTCCAGTGTGCTCAAGATGTTACACCAACAATTTAATCGTGTCTGTCGGTTCCGATAAAGTATAGATGTATTGAAGCGCCGTCGCATCCACGCCGGAAATTTGGAGCTGGTGCAAGGCTGTTTGTAACTGTGCCTGATCGTGCGCTTGCGCTTGATCGGGCGCTGTTGCAAATTGTCTTGTATCGCTCCAACTGCCGGGAGCGGCACGCTCGGTCTTGCTCCGTATCGGCATAAGAAAAACCCTGCTTTATTCGGCAGGGTCTATTGTGTCTTCAAGCGTTATCTGCTCGCCGTTCTGTAGTTTTTTAAGTATAGCTTGGCTTTGTATGGCGGCCTCGCTTAGTAGTTCCTCTCTGCTTTTTCCTGTTGCTGCTGACAGCATGTCGAACATTTCTTCAAATTTCTGGTTCATCACCTTCACAGTTTCTTCAACCTGTTCTTTTGTGACGCGTTCCATAATGTCCCCTGGCTGACAATCTAAATAATCACAGATTTTGCTTATCGTATCTGTCGTTACACTGTCGTTTTTTCCAAGTTTTGTTAGTGTCCCTCTTGCTATCACGCCATCTTCTACAAGGTCAAATCTTTTCTTCCCCTGTTTTTGCAATAAAATCCATAGTTTAGCGTATGAAATCATATTTTTCTCCTATTCTCTTGACATATGCACACATTTGTAGTATCTTGTATTTAAGCCCATGTTTATAGTATCATTACACATATATAAGCGTTTGCACGTTTGTGTTTGTGGCTTTGATACTATCGTATCAGAATCGTAGTGTTTTTGCAAGGATGTACTAAAGAAAGAGGAGAATGCCATGGAAGAAAGAAAATTCACCATCACTTTATCACTGACAGATCGGGAGTTCGGTGAACTTAGGAATTCTGTCTACAATCAGGCTAATTACTATGAGAAGTCTGCTGGTTCTACAAACAACGCTCGTTTGCAGGAGATCATTTCTGAACATCTGGCTATTTGTAAGTTTTTGTATCAGGAACTGAGTGACGTGCGTATGAAAGGGGTGCTTCATGAACTGGATTAAAGATGATTATGCGGAGCTTATAATTACGAATCTTTCTGATTCGGATCTGGCCGACGAAGAAATGGCTTTGCATCTTGCTCTTAATGCTACGATTGAGGAATATTCCCATACCTGCTTAGTTGGTATTTTTGATGAGTTTGGGGAGTTTACCAGAGATGAGATCATGGAGCGGTTCTGCAAGCGGTACGGTTCAAAGGTAGCGGATAACAGCAAGGAAGAATAGGCGGTAAGGTGTTGGGGGTGTTGCCCCCTTTAGGGGGCACACACACGACACCGCCGCCTGTGGAAAGGACAGGTAAACGGATGATTCTTGAATCAAAGGACTATTGTAAATACGGCTATGCTCCTGGGTCTACATATAACCTTTCTATAAAAACATATGCTGATGGTTGTATTTCTTGCAGGACTTATAATAAACCTATCGGCGGTAGCAAGAAGACAGATCAGGCAAAGCGCCTCTCTGATCGGCTGGAAGGTGCCACGGTTTCCCGTGGATGTAGGAAGCTTAATGCGGATGGGGATTTATATGTAATTCGTGAGGATGAAGCCGTGTTACTTAGCTCATTAGATAAAAAGTATCATCTATCCAATACAGAATACGTCTGTCCTGTTGATTCATCAACGCCTTTTGGTGAGGATGCTGATTATATTATTACGAATGATGCGGAGTTTTTCCGTGATTGTCGTACTCCTGAGCAAATAGCTGCCGATCAGGAACGCTCTGAGAGAGAATCAGTGCGCCGCGCAAAGAATACAGTTGAGGATATCGCCCGGGGCAATCTCTGGGATTTCTTTGTAACGCTTACTTTTGATGGCAAAGAGGTTGACAGATATGATTATTATGCCTGTACTCGTGCTATTAAGCTTTGGTGTGACTGCCTTCGTCATCGTTATCCCGGTGTCCGGTATGTGCTTGTCCCTGAATTGCATAAAGATGGAGCATATCATTTTCATGGTCTGATCGCTGGCGCTGATTTGCGTATTGTCCGTGCTCGCAGTGCAAAGACTGGCAAGCTTCTGTATACAAAACGGGGAGAACAAATTTACAATATACCGCTTGAATATAAGTATGGTCTTACGACTGTTACGAAGGTTCGTGATACTGGTGCCTCTTCTATGTATATCACGAAATATATTGGCAAGGCATTTGGTGAGGTTCCGAAAGGATGTCACCGCTATTTTGCGTCCAATAATCTTAATCGTCCTGAAGATATTACAGAGAAAGTGCTGATAGAAGACACTCCTAATATGATGCGTATGGTTGATATGCTGAGCCGTCTTGCTGATCGTGTCCGGTCTGTGTATGTTCCTGTGATTGATACAGTCGTCACTTATTTTTCTATTTTCGCTGGCAATGACTGGAAGCTCCGGGATAAGTCAGAACTTCCGGCCGTTGCCCATACTTGACAAGGGCAACGTTTTCCCGAATTTTCTTCTATGAGGTGGATTTTATGACTGTGATAGAAGCTTATGAGTCATTCAATCTTAGTAAAAAGCTGGCTGGTTTAACAGATGCATCCCTGAAAGACTATTATTACTGTCTGAAAGGGTTTATTTCCTATGCCGGCAATGATACAAATACTAGTCTTTTGGATGAAAGTCTGGTGAATGCTTATATTCTGTCTCTGCATCAGTCTGCTCTCTCCCGGTCTACGGTGGCAACATATATCCGCAATCTTCAAATCTTCCTGCGTTATATCGCTGACAACTGGGGCCTCCCCTTCTCTCCGGAGACTATAAAGGTCCCGAAAAGTCCGAAAAAGAAGCTTCGTGTCTATTCAAGTGAGGATGTGGTTCTGATTTTCAATACGTGCCAAACGTCTGTCCCGTGGATCACTGCAAGGAACCGAGCTGTGATTGCTCTGATGCTGGACTCCGGTCTCCGTCTGAAGGAAGTGGCTTCTCTCCGGCTGGAAGATATTTCTTTCACAGACAAACGGCTCAAGGTGTATGGAAAAGGGGATAAAGAGCGGTATACGCTTCTGGGTGATGTCTCTGTCCGTTATCTCCGGCAATATATTGATCTCTGTCCTTATCCGGTTTCTGGCTATGTATTTCTGTCTGATAATGGAACGCCTTTGACGAAAAGCGGCATCCAGACATTTGTAACACGGCTGGCCGATAAACTCCCGTTCCCGTTGTCCTGTCATGTCCTACGGCATAACTTCGCAACGAATTATTGTATTATGAAGGCGGAGCATGGGGAACAGATCGATGCCTATACGCTCAAAACATTGATGGGGCATTCCAGCATATCCACAACTGAGGGGTATATACATTGCGCCCTCGAACTACTGGCTGTAAAATCAAGTTCGTCTTACCTGAGCACGGTTTCCGGCCTTCCATGACGCAACAAAAAAGCCCGCAATCCCTGATTCTGCAAGGATTTCCGGACTTTTTTCAGTTTCGTGAGCCACTGGGGATTCGAACCCCAGACAACTTGATTAAAAGTCAAGTGCTCTACCACCTGAGCTAGTGGCCCATATTAAAATATCAAACTTCATATGAATGCCCTTTCGGACTCTTATCTGCACTGGGCTAGCTGGATTCGAACCAGCGAATGCAGGAGTCAAAGTCCTGTGCCTTACCGCTTGGCGATAGCCCATCATTTGTTACAGAATGATGTGCACGGCACTTGGCCATACATAGGAGGGTGGGTACAGGGACTCGAACCCTGGGTCTTCAGAGCCACAATCTGACGCGTTAACCAACTACGCTATACCCACCATATGGTTTTCAGATCTGCCGCTGCAATCGGTCAGACGAACGTGCCTGGAGGGATTCGAACCCGCGACCCACGGCTTAGAAGGCCGTTGCTCTATCCAGCTGAGCTACAGACACAGGAAAAGCGGGTGATGGGAATCGAACCCACGTATCTAGCTTGGAAGGCTAGTGTTCTACCATTGAACTACACCCGCACATGGCATCTTAGTTTGTATCTCATCCTCGACGCAAGGAATATTATATCCCAGGAACCGCCAATTGTCAACTGTTATTTTTAAAAAATTCAAATTTTCGGGAAATCAGCATAAACTTCCCCTCTTCCGGCGCTGACAGCAGCTGCCGGCTCACGGAGCTGTCCCCCGCGCTCAAATATAATTAACAGTATAATGAGCAACTCCCTCTCTGTCAAGCTCCATGATGATATAAGAAGGTCGTCTGCCTTCCTGTCTTGGATAAGACAGGCTTCCCGGATTGACCAGCGTCACGGATCCTCCCTGATCGACCAGCGGCTTGTGGGTATGTCCAAACATGGCAATCTGCATGCCTCTCTCCCTGGCCTCCATCCGAAGCCGCTCCAGCGTAAATGAAACATTGTAATAATGCCCATGGGTGAGCAGGACATGATACGCCCCTATCTGGATCTCTTTTTCCTTCGGAAGTCTGGAAAAAAAGTCATTGTTCCCCGCGATGATGTCCACAGGACATCCCGCAATTTCCTGAATATAATTTTCACTTCCTTCTGCGTCTCCCAGATGGATCAGCCTGTCCGGCTTTCCGATCTTGGCCAGAACCTTGCACAAATTCCCATTTTGACGGTGCGTGTCGCTCACGATCAGGATTCTCATTCGCAGTCCTCCAGTATTTCCTTCAGTTTTTCTTTCATAGCGCGGAGCGCCCTTCCCCTGTGGCTGATCTCGTTCTTTTCCTCCGCAGTCAGCTGAGCAGTCGTTTTATTCCGTTCCGGCAGATAAAAAATCGGATCATAGCCAAACCCGCCTGTTCCGGCGATTTCATAACCAATCTCTCCCTCAATGGTCCCCCGGGTCGTCAGGATCCGTCCGTCCGGAAGAGCGGCGGCAATGGCGCACACGAATCTGGCGCTGCGTTCTTTTCCCACAGCGTCCTTCAGTTTATCTATAATGGCCTGGTTTTTGATATCATAGGAGGTTTCCTCCCCCATATAACGCGCGGAATAGATCCCCGGCGCCCCGTCCAGATAGTCTACCTCCAGTCCGGAATCATCCGCCAGGACGATTCCCCCGGCCAGCTTCTGGATCGCGGCCGCCTTGATGCGGGCATTCTCCTCAAAGGTCTTTCCATCCTCCACAATTTCCGCTCTGATCCCCGCTTCCTTAGTGGAAAGGATCTCCATTCCCAGATCCGCGAGGATCATGCGGACCTCCTTCATTTTTCCTTCATTGGTAGTTGCGAATACAATCCTGTGTGATCTCACTCTGTCTTCCTCTTTCTTGCCGTAATCCGGCAGTTATTGCTGTCCGGCGGATGTGTATGCCTTCAGACACACATTGCTGTTCTGCGCTTCCTCCGTACCGGACCAGTTCCTTCCGTCCGCGCTGATGTAGCCTTCTCCGTCGCTGATGTCCACCTGAGCCGAAAACGTGCTCTCACTGCTCTGATACTCAATAGCCACAGGATGAACAGCGCCCGGAGTCCGGATATGGACCGCCACCGCGAACCGTTCTCCCTCATTCAGCATCTCCGGCGTCTCGAGGGGAACCGTATAATAACCGCTGTAGCGGAAAGAACCTGATGCCGCCGGGCTTTCCAGCCGGAAGCGGCCTTCTTCTCCCACGCCGCGGATCACATAAATCTCATACTCCGTGCCGGGCCCTGTCGCGTAGAATCCCACCGCGTCGAGCCGCTCGTCCCCCTCTGCCGTATAAACATTGGCAAAATAAGCTTCCTCATCCCCATATCCCAGCTGTCCCAGCCAGCCGCAGAGATCCGTCTGATAAATAGACGTGTAATTGTCAGGAGCCTCGATTCCGGTATAAGCCAGACTGTGCTTTCCGATATTGATATCTCCATAGGACACATAAAACAGGCCCGCGTCGCCAAATTCCGTACCCCAGCTGTTCATACAGAGAAACGCTCCGTCCATCCCCGGATCCATGTTGAAATTCCCCCTGGGATAGGCGTCATCCCACCCAATGATCACCACATCATGATTGGATCGTTTTTCTCCATTGTAATAATAAGCGTATGTATCCGGCCTGTAATACAGATCGCCGTTCTCCGCGTCCTCCTGAGCGATATAAAGCGAAGTCTGCACGCCGCCGCAGTCATATACAGTCCGCTTGATAGCATCGTAATCCTTGTCGTCCAGAATACGGATCTCCTGCACATGCCTGACCGGAGCCAGACCGTCCGGGGAAACGCCGTCCCCGTAGGGATCCTGTTCCTCCAGAACCGGGCCCTGCCATGCCAGAAGATAAGCCATGGCCATGGTATAGTCGCCGCCCATGTCCTGCGGCATCCCGAAGCTGTTGTGGAGAGAAATGTGATCCTCGCTGAAATCATACGATTCTTCCGGCAGAAGCGATGACTCCATGGCCAGCATGGTGGCAAAGGCCCAGCAGGTCCCCAGCTCTCCCTGGCTTCCCGCCGCGGGGCAGCGTCCCTGCTCCCTGTAGTCATACCGGGCGGGAAGGATTTCCTCCCCGGCTGCTTCCGGGTTTGTCTCAGCCCCCGTCTCCGTTCCGGTCTCTTCCGTTACCTGTTCTGTCTGCGGCGCAGCGCTGTTTTCGCTGCTCTCCCATCCGGACGCCGGACCTCCCAGTCCCGCGAGCCTCCAGAGGGCTCCGCACCCGCAGCACATGACTGCTGCCAGCAGCACAGCGGCCAGGCAGACAGCCTTTCCCCCTCGTCCCGTTTTATGTTCTGTTCTGAATTTCAATCCCGACTCTCCAAATTATGATCTTCCTGTCAGTCCGGCTGCCGTCTCCGGGGCGGCTTCGGCCCCAGAAACTGATAAAAATAGGTCTTCATCATACCGTTGTAGATTTTTCTGTTTTTGTCCGCCTTCCGCCCGATACAGGCTTCCGCGTCCTCATAGGCAGTAATGATATAGGCTGACCAGGAATCCAGAAGCGCCAGCCTTTCTCCAAGGGTGCGGTACAGGGCCGGCAGATTTTTTCTGTCCTCGATCCGTTCCCCGTAAGGCGGATTTGTCACCAGGAAGCCGTATTTCTTCGGATGACTCAGCGCGGCCACATCCCGCTGCTGAAAATGGATCAGATGATCGACTCCCGCGAGCTTCGCGTTTTCCCTGGCGGCCCTGACGATCTCGCCGTCCGCGTCATATCCCTGGATATCCGTCTCTACCGACAGATCGATGGCTTCTCTCGCCTCATCCAGAGCATCGTACCATTCCCGCGCGGGAATCAGGTTTTTCCACTGTTCTGCCGTAAACGAGCGGTTCATGCCCGGAGCGATCCCCGCCGCCATCAGAGCGGCCTCAATCGGAAATGTGCCGCAGCCGCAGAAGGGATCCACAAAAATCCGGTCTTTCCTCCAGGGTGTCAGAAGGATCAGCGCCGCGGCCAGCGTCTCCGAGATCGGCGCCTTGCTTGTCAGCTTTCGGTATCCTCTTTTGTGAAGAGACTCGCCGCTGGTATCCAGCGACACAGTCACCATATCCTTCATCAGAGAAACCCGGATCGGATACGCCGCTCCGCTTTCCTCGAACCAGCTCACATGATAAACGGATTTCATCCGTTCCACGATCGCCTTTTTCACCAGAGACTGGATGTCGGAGGGGCTGAACAGCCGGCTTTTGATAGAGGTGGCCTTGGTGACCCAGAAACGCCCGTCCGCGGGAATCCACTCCTCCCAGGGCAGCTTCTTCGTCTCCTCGAACAGTTCGTCGAAGGTGACCGCACGGAAGCTCCCGATCCTGATCAGGATCCGTTCCGCGGTCCGCAGACCGATATTGGCCCGGCATACCGCCTCGGCGTCTCCGGTAAATGTCACGCGGCCGTCTTCCACCTGGCTGATCTCATAGCCCAGATCTATAATTTCTTTTTTCAAAACTGCCTCCAGGCCGAAATGGCAGGGGGCAATCAGTTCAAATGTCCTCATTGGTACTCCTTACAGGCAAAAGCGCCAAAATCATAGTATCATTTTAAAGCCTTCTCTGTTTACTGTCAATGCTCAAATCCTCCCACCGCAGCTTTTACGCGGTATCCTTTTTCCATCAGTTCTCTCCCCGCCAGCATGGCGGTTCCTCCCCGTTCACAGTACAGCAGGAGCAGCTTGTTTTTCGGCAGCATGGAACATGCTTTTCCCAGATGCTCATACGGAATATTCCAGGCTCCGTCCACATGTCCCTTCATGAACTGTTCCCTGCTTCTCAGATCTATCTTTATGCAGTCGCTGCCGCAGTGATACCTTTCCAGCTCCCGAAACGCGATTGTTTCCAGTTCTTTCATATTGTTGCCACCATTCTTTTTTCTGCTGTCCTGTTATTAGAATATTCTCTCCGGACGCGTTTTGCCACTTTTTCAAACCGGAATCTCAAAAACCGCCGTTTATGTAAGCGGATGCCCGAAGGCATCCTCGTCCTGTCAGTCGCAGTTGGAACTGTTCTGAGACTCGTTCCGGGCACTGTTCTGAGCCTTGTTTTTCCGATTGCTGTTCTGCATATTGTTCCGCATGTTATTCTGGGTGCTGTTCTGCGTACTGTTCTGAGCATTGTTCTGGGTATTGTTTTTAGAACAGTTGTCCTGACTATAATTTTTGCTGTTTGCCATTATGACATACCTCCTGTTGATTGATCTTGCACGCTTATTATCTCAGGAAAACAAGTTTTTTATACTTTGTCAGCAGAATTTTCTTGACTTTTCCAGACACCCTGATTATAATCGAAAGCAAGAAAAAGAATTTTCCTTCAAGTTCTTTTTCTTTATTCAACCCCTTATTAATTATTTATACTCCCCTCAAAGAGAAAACCATTGCTCCCCTTTGGTTTTCTCTTTCTTTTCTCTTGATTTATTTTTTAAAATATGAGATTCTAGTATTGCCGGAATTCAGGAAATGACGGCAAGATCTGTAAAAGTCTGTGAGGAGGCCGGACGCCCCTCACCCTCTTTTTGTTTGATAGAAAGGATTCCCATGACGAAAATCGAATTTCTGGACACCCTCAGAAAGGCTCTGAACGGACAGGTTCCCCCTGAAATCATTTCAGAGAACCTGACTTACTATGAGTCCTACATTTCCGACGAGATGCGCCGGGGACGCACAGAGACGGAGGTCCTGGAGGAGCTGGGCGATCCCCGTCTGATCGCGAGAACGATCATCGATGCGGCAGGCGGATCCGGCCGGCGCGCTTCTTCCCGGTCCTCCCGCCAGGACTATTACGGCAGTGCTTATGAGGAGGGCTCCTATGACCGCGGAACCGCCCATGAAGACGACCGGACATTTTCCCGGCGCGGTCCGTCCCGGATCAGCCGATGGATCCCGATCATCATTCTTCTCCTGGCGCTGTTCGCGGTATTCGGCATTCTTTATGCCGTTTTCACAGCCGCTTTCCGCCTGATTTTTTCTCTGCGCGGTCTCTGGTTCTGGATCATCATCCTGATCCTGATCTTTGCCCTCTCCAGACGACGAAGGTAGCGGCAGGCAGCCGCCCGGCCGCGCCCGCGCGTAAACAGCCATCTCAAACCACATGCTGAACAGAAAGGACGAGCACACTCATGAAAGCAGTCATCCAGCGCGTTTCCAGCGCCTCCGTTACCGTAGACGGCGAAATTGTCGGCCAGATCCAGAAAGGCTATCTGGTCCTTCTGGGCGTTACCCATGATGATACCCGTGCCGAAGCAGACCGGATTGTCAAAAAAATGGTAAATCTGCGGATTTTCTCCGATGAAAACGGCAAGATCAACCTCTCCCTGAAGGATGTGGACGGTTCTTTGCTGATCGTTTCCCAGTTTACCCTGTACGCAGATACCCGGCACGGAAACCGCCCCGGCTTTACCTTTGCGGCAAAACCGGAGCTGGCGGAAGAACTCTATGAATATTTCATCGCAAAATGCCGGGAACAGATACCGGTCGTGGAGCACGGCACCTTCGGCGCCCATATGGATGTAGCCCTCACAAACGACGGGCCCTTCACCATTATATTAGAATAACCGCGATCATTGATTACTGAAAGATTCCGCCGGACTGGACACTGCTGTCCAGTCCGTTCGTTTCTCCGGTCAGATAAGACGGATCCACCGCCGGCACATAATAAATGCCGTAGTGCTTCAGCCCGTTCTCCTCTTCTTCCGGAAGCTCCGCGTAAAACATATAGCAGGGAATGAAATACCCGGATGCCTCTGAATTCAGATAAACCAGTTCCCCTCCGTATATCAGTTCCGGATCCGAAATCTCATAAGACACAGCTGTCAGATAAGTTCCCTCCAGCAGAAAAGCTTCTGCCTCTTCTCTGTCTATGAGCGGATAGTCTCCGATTTTTTCCGAGAGATCCGGCCTGGAAATCCGGACCAGAAACAGATTTCCTTCATCATCACAATAAAACTGCGCCTGGTTGAAATTATACTGAACGATCTGCTCCTCCAGCGTCCCCGCCCCCTCATAAAACCCAAGGGAATAGAACTGCTGCCCGTAAAAGTCATAATCTCCCCCGTATATATTGCTCTGGGGATTTTCCATGGCCAGCAGATCCTGATAGGTCTCCTTCAGGTACTCAGCCGCAGCCTGCATCTCATCATAAGAGGCGTAATGGGAGAAATCATAGATTTCCGGCAGCTTCTCCGCAGGCGTGAAATGAATCTCTGCCGTCATATCATACAGCACGTCGATTTTGACATTCCCCAGGTCAGCCGTCACCCGGGTGATCCCATACAGCTCCTCCGGAACTGTTTCTCCAGTGTCTTCAAATTTTTTTTCAATCGCTTCCCGCTCCTCTGTACCCGGTCTGTCGTCGGCGATCACCAGTTCGTCCTCCGGAATGCCCAGGCGGGCGGCGATCTCTTTCAAAAAACCAGTCATCTCATCCAGACGTTCTTCTGTCACCTCCGGAGGCCACACGGAAGCGGAGGCCGTATTCCGGTAAACAGGAAGTGTCTCCAGAGACGCCGAATCATCCCATGGATTGCCGTTCACTACCTCTGAAATATCGTAAGCCATATATCCCCCGAACCCCATACTGTCAAGCCGGAACTCCTCCCATGCGAGCAGCGGCAGGTTTTCGTCCGCTTCCGGCATCGTTTCGGACTCCGCCTCTGGCTCTGATCCTCCTGCGGTTCCGGTCTGTTCTGACTCTGCCGCTTCTGCCGTTTCGGACTCCGGAACCTGCGCAATTCCCGTGGGAGCCTGAGAGGGATCCGCGCTGCCACCCAGACCCCGGCTGTCCCGGATGAACACAGCCAGTATTCCTGCCAGACACAGGCAGGCGCAGGCCGCTGCCCAATGATAGATCCTTTTCTGCCGCCTTCTTTTCCTTCTGACCCGTTCTGCCTCCTCAAGCAGCCCGTCATTCAGAAACTGAAGCGCGTCGCTGATACGTTCCTGTCCTGTCATAAATATCCCTCCCGTTCTAAATAGGCTCTCAGCTTCAGCCTGGTCCGGTACAGCATGCTCTTGGCCCTGGACTCGCTCATTTTGTAATTGAATGCCGCTTCCCGGACGGAATCCATGTAATAATATCTTCCGATAAAAAGACCTCTCTCCTCCGCGGACAATCCCTCCAGAAACGTATTAAGCGTTTCTGCCAGAAGCCGTATGTCCGCATACTGTTCTGTAGTATTTCCGGCTGAAATACATTCCTCAAGCTCCGAAAGAGAGCTGGCATATTCTGTCGCCCGCCGCTTTTTCCGGTTTTTGGTCCTCAGCCTGTCGATGGACAGCTGTCTGGTGATCCTCCCCAGATACAGTGAAAGTACCGCCGGTCTGGCAGGCGGGATCATGTTCCACGCTTTGAAATATGTATCGTTGACGCTCTCCCTGCTGTCCTCCCGCTCTCCCAGGATACGGTAAGCAATTTTGAACAGATACCGTCCATACTGCTTCTGTGTTTCCTGAATCGCTCTCTCATTCCGCTCCCAATACAATGCGACAATCTGGTCGTCCTGCATCCGCTTTCCCCCTTCCTTCTATTCCCGCGGACAGACCGCCATCCCGCAGCGGGATATCCGGCCTGATCAGAATATCCTTTCACTTAATATATCGACAAAAAATCTTCTGTGGTTGCATCCAATATTCTTTATTATTATGGCAGAATTTTTCACTCCGAAAAACAGGAAATTTGTTTGATGTTTCCCGTAAAAAGTCCTTGCAAAATTTCAAAACATATGGTATTATCGATTCGTTGAGTACGTGAGAATGCGAAGTTCTCCGCCGGACAGCGGACAGGCTTCGGCGCACCCGTGAGAAGCTCCACGGAGTTTTACAACAACATAAGGCTCCATGGTCAAGCGGTTAAGACACCGCCCTTTCACGGCGGTAACAGGGGTTCAAATCCCCTTGGAGTCATTTTGAGATATTTTGCCGATGTGGCTCAATTGGCAGAGCAGCTGATTTGTAATCAGCAGGTTATCGGTTCGAGTCCGATCATCGGCTTTGCTTTAAAAATATGGACCTTTAGCTCAGTTGGTTAGAGCAACCGGCTCATAACCGGTCGGTCCTGGGTTCGAGTCCCCGAAGGTCCACTCTCTACCCACTAAAGCAGATCATTTCAGAGTACAGTTTTATACAATGTGTTTTATTCTGGCCCGGTGGCTCAGCTGGTTAGAGCGCCGCCCTGTCACGGCGGAGGTCGTGGGTTCGAACCCCATCCGGGTCGTTTTTGTCGCCTTCTTTCTGGTGCATCAGTATGCCGGCGTGGCGGAACTGGCAGACGCACAGGACTTAAAATCCTGCGGCCCTTAAAGCCGTACCGGTTCGATTCCGGTCGCCGGCACTAAAAAAGGCTTGCAATTCAAAATAACTTATGATATAATCAATATTCGTTGATGTGCGGTAGTAGCTCAGCTGGATAGAGCACTTGGCTACGGACCAAGGTGTCGGGAGTTCGAATCTTCTCTGCCGCGGATAGAAAAAGAGATGCGTTTTCGCATCTCTTTTTGTTTGCCTATCCTGCCAGATCAAGCAGAATCTTATCCACATGGGAAATATGATTTTTAGAGGCCAGTATTTCCTTTGCAATATGTATGTAACGCTCCGTTGTTTCAATGTTTTCATGTCCCATGATATACATAAGACTGTAGGCATCCACTGTATTTGGAAATTTATTTGACTCTTTATTGATGCTCCTGAATCAGATCATATTATGATCCAATAATTTTTCCGTGATCGATTTCAACAACAGAATCACAAAGGACAGCAATATCTTCTTTATTGTGGCTTGCAAGAATAATTGTCTTCCCCTCTTCTTTAAGTTTTAAGAATAGCTTTCGTATATCCTGCACCCCTTGGTTATCTAAACCATTCATAGGTTCATCCAAAATCAGCAAATCCGGGTCTTCCATAATTGCTTGTGCAATTCCTAGCCTTTGCCGCATTCCCATAGAATATTTCCCGACATATTTTTTGTTTTGAGGATCAAGCCCCACTTTCTCGATGTATTCTTGAATCTGTTTTTTGCCTATTTTCTTTTTTATATTTGCTAAAAATTTCAGATTTTGATATGCATTATAATTGCTTAAAAAACCGGGAGTTTCTATTATAATTCCAACTGACTGCGGAGCCTCTATTTCTTTCCCGATTTGCTTCCCATTTACCAGTATCTTTCCGCTATCTAATTTCAAAAAACCGCAAATACACTTGAATAAAACTGTTTTTCCACTGCCATTTCTGCCAATTATACCATGAATTTTCCCTTTTTCAAAGCTTATTGTTATATCATCTAGCGCTTTATAATCTTTAAATTTTTTTACAGCATGAATTATTTCTACCATATTATTTTTTTCGACTCTATCTGTCATTGATTTCCTCCATCTATTGATCATTCATACGAACTACCCGGCAATAGAATAACCGGGGATTCCCGCTCTGACTTCTAAAATTCTTCGCTTGTATTAATGTCCTTCTTCCAAATTCCAAGGTAGATGACCAATGTGCATATGATAATTCCAATTCCCAGTATACCATAAATATAATATTGCGAAGGATGATAACCGTATCCATCCCAATTATATATAGAAAGATTCATCCACACTGGAGGAGCAAGATAATATGCCAGCCGCTCTTGTACCAAACGTACTATTAAAAGTGGAGACAACGCCAAAATTGCCCCTATAATTATTCCGGCTCCTTTTTTCACACACAGGTTAAAAGCATATACGAGTAATCCTAATAATACACAGTTCATCCAAACGGCTGCCAAAGTTAATAACACTGCTTGAATCGGTTTGAAATTGGCAATTATGCTGTAATCTAGTTGTGCAAATCCGATAGTTGCTCCTGCATTTGTTTGAGCGAGTGTTCCAATAATTTTTCCCCATCCTACCATTAACTCTACTCTTGGTAATAAAAATAGTACCGATAGCAAAAACAAACCTATAACGTAAATGAAAGACAGACTAAAAATGTAAAACAAAGTACCCCAAAACCATGTTTTTCTTCCACTGCGGATCAATTGTATGTAAGAATATTGAGTCAAAAAAGGAGCATCACAGAAAATTAAAAGCGCACCTAGTATAATAAATATCTGACTTCCTGTCTCCATTGTAAAAAAAGGAAAAGTCCAAGGTGATACAGCAATTCCTGTTATGTTAGAAAATAATTTTATTTTTTCGCTAAAACCATATAGTAAAAAACCAACCCATAAGAACGCCACATATATTCTAGGTGAGCAAAGCGCTTTTTTAATCATATTACTGCAAATCCTATTTGCAGATCTCAATCTAGTCATGACCTTTTGATCCTTTCACTAATTTTGTAAAAATAAAACCACAAATCACAATTAATGCGGAGAAATACAAAATCACTTCTGTCAACACAATTCCTGGATTGTTTGACAATAGGGCAAAATATCCACCATGACTCATAATATTATCCCACCTAAAAATCCAGGGCAAGCGTAATATATTGGTCAAATACTGGCAGCCAAAATAAACCATCAAAGGAACGCTTAAAAGTATAAAAGCATTCTTGACTTTTGCTGAGACCGTCAGAGTAACACAAGCCAAAAACGCATATCCCATTGCTTCAGTTGTAAATACGCTCAAAAAATACAGAAATGGTATTCTACCTGTTAACAATTGCTCATATGGTGTCAATCCATCTTGTTGAGCATACAACAATAACTGTTCCTCCTCTTCCGGAAGAAGTAAAGGATAACGCAACCGTAGCAATAGATATAATAATAAATAACCTAATAATACGGTCAAAAAAGCACTACATGCAGTTACCAGTATGTTCGCCCAACAATAATTTCTTCTTTTACATCGGCTGAATATGCCATATTCATATCTACTTTCTACATCAATGGAATAATTCAAGGCGTATGGAAATACACTGATCACGGACATTGCAATAAAAAAAGCACCTATTCCATGTCTACTCAAGATAAAATAGTATACGGACGCCTTAGAAAAAGCCTGTATCTCTCCTAATAAGCTTAATATAGACAGGCCACATACGCATAATACAGCTACATAAAAACGTTTTGTTCGGAATAACCTATCAAAATGCATTCTGATCATTCAGTTACCTCTTCCCCACTTATTGCCTCGATATAAACGTACGATTCTTGGCCATTCTGATTGCATGTTATTCGCCATACAGGAACAAATTCGTATTGATTTCTTTCCATGTAATAAGGGAAATAAATTAATTTCATTTCAGTAAGAGTCACATCATCTACAATCAGCAATTCAAACTTTTGCTTTAAAGTATTTATAATCTCCTCTGGTGCTTTCATTTTCCCTGGAGATTTATCAACCACCTCATATTTTCCAAACAGTTCTATATATTCTACACCTTGATCCGTATAACCAACTGTAACATTACCTGTTGCGGCAGTGCCCTCCCCTTTTCTCACGTAATAATCTGTCATCATAGGCAATCCATTTATGTAGCGTTCAAAAATATAATAATAGCAGTCATCTTCATCTGACCAATTTGATTTTTCTACAGTCTCACCTTTAATAGGCTCTCCCATATCTCGAATATTAATCTCTTCCCTTTCTGCTAATTCTTCATGAGAAATTGCGTAACCCTGGAATAAACTAACTTTCATTCCTAAAATATCATTGAAAACCGTTTCCACGTAATTCTGAGCATCTTCATAACTTTCAAAGTCGAAATCTTTAATTTCTAACTCGCTTTTCATTCCATGAGTAGTGTTAGTAATTGGAAGATTTTGATTTATTTTTTTCCAATGATCAGTACAAAAATAAATTCCTTCTCCCAGTATAATTTGGCCACTTTGCTGATTCTTTAATGGCGAAAATATCAGATTTCCCTCATAAAAGGTTGTTGATAATCCATCTTCATAATTATACTCTGTCCATGCAAAATCTTTCATATCTGGAAATAAGTCATTTTTTACAATTGACCCATCAAACGATACGTCTTCTACCTTACATATTTCAACTTCTTCTCCTATATTGTCTGGTTTTTTAATTTGAGCGTCCAAAATAACGCCATCAGCTATTTCAGCATAAATCTTTTCATTATGCCATGTAAATATTTCTTCAGTATTAGATTCAATATCGGCATCAAGTTTATCGCTTGTTTCTGTTGAATATTCCGAAGTCTGATTATTTGATACATTCTTCTGTTTTCCACATCCACTTAACAATATAGATATAATCAAAAATCCTATAAGCGTTATTTTTTTCATTGTTTTGTTCCTTTCATTAAATAATTAATAAACGGCCGACTCAAGAGTCGGCCGTTTATTAATTTTTAAATTATCACTACGGACACCATCTTACATTTTGGATTCGCTCATCCCAGCCATAATAAGCACCTTCAATTTCCGCTCTCAGACAATACTGACCGTTCCATCTGATATACTGTTCGTCTTCATTATAATATGCATTTTTGGCAGTATTACTGGTAAATGTCAACAAATATGAATACACGGTCGATGAATATCTATCCGGATACCATTTAGCTCTGCAATAAAACGTTCCACCATTAGGAAAAACATCACTGGGAACTTGATTGTATGAATCAACCGTTGTAACATAATATTTAGGATCCCCATCAGCCTCTTTGACAACCGGATCAGAATATTCTTTCTCATTATCCATCTGGAACCAATACTGGTAATATGTATTATTATAAGCAGAAGCAAAAACTGATCCGAAACATAATACCAGCAACATACTTGCAACAATTATTTTTAGTTTTTTCATACGCATTCCCCTTTCTTTTTTAATCATTATAACTTTATTTTTATATTCTGTCAATAAAATTGTGCAATTTGCATAATATGCTTAAAATTCGTCACTAAATTTATGCATAATTTACAATAAACGCAATTAAGATTTTCTGTGATTTAGTAGAAAGCACAGTAAAAAACAAATAAAGATGATGTGATCTTCTGCGCCACATGGCTGTTGATATACCTCTTGAACGCCTTCGCTGTACGGATACATACGCATGCAGGGAATACTCTGTTGGCCTATAACCGACAGTGATTCCCGACAGCCCCTTTGTTTGCCTATCACTCAATTAAGGTATAAGAAACTCCCCAGGTCCGGGCCCAGGATTCTGCTGCTGATCCTCCGCTGCAATAAATCATCACGTCAGGACAGTCTTCCAGGTGATAATCCGTTACCTGCTCCCCATCCACTGTAACGGAACTGGAATAAATCGTTGTCACAGACGCGGGAATGGTAATACTGGTCAGGCGGAGATCGCAATCATAGAAGGCAGTCATATCGATTTGTTTCGTTCCTTCTTTGATCACCACATCCTGCAGCTGACAGCAATAAAAAGCAAAGCATTCTATAGATTGGAGACTGGACGGCAGATCCACATTCCACAGTACATCACATTTTGCAAAAGCGCCCTCTCCCATAGTCACAACTCCCTCCGGAATGGCAACGGACCGCAGACTTTCACAATCAACAAACGCATAAGCGCCTATATCCGTCACGCCGGAGCCAAACTGTATATTTTCCAGCTTTTTGCAGTTGGCAAAGGCTCTCTCTCCTATACTCACAACGCTGTCCGGAATGATTACCTCCGTCATCCGTTCTGCGTTATGAAATGCATAATCTCCGATTTCTGTAACAGGATATCCTTCTATTTCCGAGGGGACCGTGATTTCACCCTCTATCCCCAGGCTCACACCTGTAATGACAGCCCCCGAATCGACAATAGAATACGTAAAGACTTCATACGTCCCTGTGCTCTCTTCTTCCGTCTCTGTTATTTTCTGCGCCGGTGTCTCTGCTGTTTCTTCTGCAGTGTCATACCGGCTTTCAGCCGATCCTTCCGTTGCTTTTTCCATCTGACGCGTTTCATTTTCCCTTTCATCGCCGTCTGTGTCCTGGATCATCTCTGAAAGCTCCGACAATGAAAGTGAACCATCCTGCCCTTGTCCTCCGCAGGCCGACAATGAACTCAGCAACACTAGTACCAGCAGCAGTGCTCCCATCCTTTTCCACATCACGATCTCCTCCTCTTTTTTTATCTGTCAAAATACAACAGCCTGCCGCAGTGAATCACGACAGGCTACCTCATTTATCTTACTGCACAAGTCATGGCTGCGTCAATCTGTGGCAGATTTTGCAGCATCATTTTTCAATCTGTCGGATTCATAATCAGACTGCCAGAGGCTGATTATGTCGTTTCTGACCAATTTCGCCGCTGTGCGCTCCCATGTATTCATATTCGGATCCTCGAATGCATATCATTTAAAAACACTCTCCGGACGGCTGACATGCTCAAATCATTTTCTCTTAAAAAAGCTTTGAAATACACCTGTATTCTGGCTGTATTTTATCTTCTTGGCTTCGCCGCCGCGCATATCTCCCATCCCGATGTTCCCGCTGCCACTCAGCCGGCGGATAACTGGGGACTCAGCTTCCAGCAGGAGGGCGCGGCCCCTGTAGGAAATGCGAGCGCCGAATTTCTCAAAACCTACCATGCTTATTATGTGGAAGAAACAGAAGAACAAGTCATTTATCTGACCTTTGATGCCGGATATGAAAACGGATACGCCTCCCAGATTCTGGATGCGCTCAAAAAGCATCAGGCTCCCGCCACATTCTTTCTGGTGGGAAATTATCTGGAAACATGTCCGGATCTGGTAAAACGGATGGTGGAAGAAGGACATACCGTTGGAAATCACACTTTTCATCACCCTGATATGTCCCAGATTTCCTCCAGAGACTCCTTTGAAAAGGAACTGACAGAGCTGGAAAATCTGTTTGAATCAACGACTGGGCAGACCATGAGCAGATTTTACCGCCCGCCGCAGGGCAAATACAGCGAGGCCAATCTGCAGATGGCCAGCGAAATGGGCTATACCACGTTTTTCTGGAGCCTCGCCTATGTGGACTGGTATGAAAACGATCAGCCCACCAGAGAAGAAGCCTTCGAAAAACTTCTCGGACGTATTCATCCCGGCGCCATTGTCCTTCTCCATCTGACCTCAAAAACCAACGCCGAAATCATGGATGAGCTGTTGACAAAATGGGAGGAAATGGGATATCATTTTGATTCTCTGGAACATCTGATCCAAAGACAGTCCGACACGGACTGATCAAAAGTTCTCTTAAATTTGAGGACGCTTATTGCAAATCGAACCGGAAAATCCGGCAAATGACCGCCGCGATACAGAAAACCGGTGTCAACGTCAATCAGATTGCCAGGCGCGTCAATGTCACCGGCAGGCCTATGATGCAGTACCAAGCAGTAAACCTCCAAACCGGCAAGTCTATCTTACATCAGTTTGAAGGTTTGCACAAACATTGGGATACTCCCATTTTAAAAAGACCTGTGAAGTTCATTCACAGGTCTTAATTCTTAAAAGCTCCCCGAGTAGGGCTCGAACCTACAACAACTCGGTTAACAGCCGAGTGCTCTACCATTGAGCTATCGAGGATCATTCCTTTGAAGGCTTCTCTCTCTTCCTATACCTTCAAAACTACACATTGCCAAAACATCTCCTGA
>CAJFHG010000019.1 GCA_904379015.1 Candidatus Paralachnospira caecorum
TTACTGGCATCTGTGGATGTCCTGGTTTTTTATACCCTTTTTTACCATTTATCTGAAAAAGCTTGTTATTTTTTTATGAATTTCAAAGGTAGTATCACAAAACCATTGCGATGAGAACGAGTTAATTGATTGCGTACATTCATTCGTTTGGAATGAAGTATAAAGAATAGCCATCTATATTGATTGGCAGTGTCGGAATCTCTGAGCCGTCATAGTATTCCGTAGGAGCTGCGGCAGCATAACCGGTTGCTCCGTCAATCATGATTTCATAATCCGTTCCCTTCGGCGTTTGCTGAATTACCTCATAGGTTCCGTTATATGTTTTGCCGTTTGTGGTATCCGTGATCGTGATTTCTCCGTCTTTAGCGGTTAAAGTCAAATCCACAATTTCCGCGTCAGGATATAGCTCGTTGGCTTCTCCTACGAAAATCACATGTGCATCCTGATATTGGGCAGCTTCCATATCATTGCTCATAACCGTTCTCATTTTCCATTCATAATCTTCAATCGCCACGACATCAGCATTACAGGCAGAGAGAGTAAATACGATGAGTAACACGAAAAGTACAGATAAAATCTTTTTCATTTCAAACAGCCTCCATTTATTTACCCGTTTTTTATGGGAGCACCGTAACGGAGCGTCCTGTAGATCGTCACGCCTATCTCGAATACGGTAATTGCGGCAATAAAAATGAGAAGTCCATTGGATACCATATCAGCGTTCCAGTAAGTGAGAAATCCTGATCCTGAATCTGCGTGATCGACCAACGCCCGTTCAATCTCAGGGGCAAAATTCGGATTCCAAATGGGTAAAACCTTCAGCACAACGATACTCAGCACAATTTGAAGCAGTCCGCATATTATATTACTGATCATTACCAGTCCGCAGTAGACTCCGACCACCAGGCGTAATATTTCGTCTGCGAGACCAATCAGCAGACTGATTATAAGGACGGGAAGAACGATGCTCCATTGTTCCAGATTGAAAATAGGTACAGTCATTACGGTTTCGCCTTCTGTAAAGAACACAGCAAAGAAATGAGGAGCAAAAATCAGCAGCACACTAAAAATAACGATAAATATAATGCCTGCAATGCTGTCCCCCCGACTGATGATCGCTTTTTTATCTGGTACAGGCTCCAAAAATTTTGGCGTCCATCGGGATCGGGAAGCTGGAGTTTTGCTTTCTCCTGACAGACTTTCCAGGGACCATTTTTCTGCCTTTTTCAGCTCGAATTGAACCTTTTTCCGCTCCATGACGGCAAAAGTCAAAGTCACTGCACCGAATGCGGCCACACAGGACAGGACAGCATCCGTAATTCCGGCAGTTAAACCGTTTGCAATAGTCCGGATCATAACAGAAGCAGAGTGCTGTGAGGAAATCGCGGGCATTTCTCCTATTGCATTGATCAGAGAAATAACCAAAATCGGTATGGCAGCACAGATTAAAACGACCTTGACAAACCACAGATAGGTGTCAAAATATTCCGGGCCAATCAGATATCTTTGACTGCTCTGATATTGTTTCGCGAATTCAGCAGGATCGCCGAGTTCAGTCAGCACCTCTTCCATAGAACCTTTATCCGTATACATATCGCTGATCAGCTCTTCCAGCTCCATACGCACCTCATCCCGCTGAGCTTTGGGAAGCCGTCGAATGATCTGATAAATATATCGATCCATATAGTCCTTTTCGTTTGGCGTCATGATTCTTCCTCCCTTAATAACCGTTCCATTCCGGCGGATAAATTTTGCCAGTATGCTTTCAGCTTCTCATAAATTTCCGTTCCGCATTTTGTCCGCTGATAATATTTTCTCGGTTTTGCGCCGCCGGTTTCCCACCTGCTTTCCAAAAGCCCCTGATTTTCAAGCCGGCGAAGGAGAGGATACAAGGTGTTGGGATCAATGGCAATGCCTTTTTCTTCCAGGCTCTGTACCAAAGCATACCCATACTTCGGTTCTTTCATCTGGCTGAGTACGCTGATTGTCAGTGTGCCTCTGCGAAGTTCCAAAAGCAAAGAGGATAATAAATCTTTTTCTTCTCCCACCATCGTCACCTCCTGCGGCCATTATACTGTATGATATACAGTATTGTCAATATAAAAATAATATGTCACAGAAAATACACAGCCAATACGAATACTTTTTGTCAGCGTCAGTTGGTAGAAATCCGGAGAGAATACGGTATAATATGAGCAGGGCGCCGCAGGGCCCGCATCTGACGATGGGCTTGATTGACACGGCGGAAAGTTATGCCGGCGTCATGGGAAAACTGATCGGCGAGGGAAAAATCCGGGGATGGGGGCAGTCTCAGGCTGCCGAGGATGAAGTGCGCCGCGCTCATGCCGTTACCCCGATTACAGCCATTCAGAGTGAATATTCCATGATGGAACGGATGTTTGAAAAAGACGTCCTTCCGGCCTGCCGGGAGCTGGGGATTGGCTTTGTTCCCTTCTCACCCCTGGGTGCCGGGTTCCTGAGCGGTCAGTATACCAGCAGGGATACCTATACCGGCGACGATGTGCGCCGGGTGATCACCCGTTTTTCCAAAGAAAATATGGATGCCAATCAGCCGCTGCTGGCTCTGCTTCACCGGTTTGCCGCTGAAAAGAACGCGACGCCCGGTTTATCCGCATGGAAAAGGCACTGGGAAAACAGGATGCCGCAGAGCCGATGGACTTTATCGCCGCCCTTGCAAAGCTGCAGGAGCAGTGCGGCGTGGATGGCCTGAAAATGTCCGACTACGGTATCCGACCGGATGAATTTATGACGCTGGCGCGGAATGCCCGCGCGACCATGGGCGGACTGTTTGACTGCGACAGGGTTCCGCTTTCTGATGAGGAATGTGCTGCCATTTTTGAAAAATCCTATCGTTAGAACCCAGCGGAGACTGCTGCCGGTCAGTCGATGTCATACAGCCCGTTCTACATTTCTTGTGGCGATCACGTCACTGCCGAGTCCGAGAACGTCGGGCAGAAGGATATCTCCGATTCTGACCGGAGCGGTCACGCGGATCTTCCGGATTTCCGCCATCACGTCGAAAATCCGTCCCTTGGGGACCGGAGCGGAGAGGCGGACGCTGCACAGGGGCATGACGCCGTTCTCCACCAGTACGGAGGAAGCGATATTCCGGACAGGATTCTGGATTTCCTGTTTCACATAATCGGCGCCTTTGGGACACTTGTTTCCGGTGACGGACAGGACCTCCGTTTCCCGGAACGAGACGCTGACCTCACAGCCGTTGGGGCAGAGAATGCATGTAAATGTTTTATTCAAGACTGGTCACCACCTTTATATGAGAGTCGGAAATCAGCTTTCCGGCCGGAAGGGAGATAGTTTCCATCTGGGCGGGGAGAAGCCGCGGGTATTTTTTCCGCAGAAGACAGGTTTCATCCTGCCGGATTTCCACATAACAGTCCCGCATGGGCTTTCTGGGACGGAAAAAGAGGACGGCGTCCTGTTTTCCCGTGATCTTCTGGGGAACTGTGTAGCCGATCAGGCCGCCTGTCTCCACCTGGATTCCGGCGGCCGGAAGCCCGTCCGTCAGGAAAGCAGCCACAGATTTCGCCAGGCGCTCCGCCTCCAGAGAAACGAAATCCACCAGGTCATGGACATGCAGTACGTTTCCGGCGGCAAAAATGCCGGGAACCGTTGTCTGGTAAAATTCATCCACAACGGCGCCCTTTGTCCGGGGATCCAGCTGGACGCCTGCCATCAGCGACAGCTCGTTTTCCGGGATCAGGCCGACGGAGAGGATCAGGGTGTCGCAGGGGTATTCCTGCTCCGTTCCGGGAATGGGCTTCAGATGTTCGTCCACCCGGCTTACCTCCACAGCCTCCAGCCGTCCGGCCCCTTTTATTCTGGTGACGGTATGGCTTAAGTACAGCGGGATTCCGTAATCGTTGAGGCACTGCTCGATGTTTCGCGGAAGGCCGCTGGCATAGGGCTGTATTTCAAAAACCGCTTCTACCTTTGCGCCCTCCAGGGTCAGCCGCCTCGCCATGATCATGCCGATATCGCCGGAACCAAGGATCACCGCGCGGCGGCCGATCATTTTGTTTTTCAGATTCATATAGGCCTGGGCCACGCCGGCTGTGAATACGCCGGAAGGACGTTCGCCGGGGATGGACAGGGCTCCGCGGGTCCGTTCCCGGCAGCCCATGGTGAGGATGACGGCATCTGCCTGGTACCGGACCAGGCCGTTTTTGGAAACAGCGGTCACGATCCTGTCCTGACTGAGGCTGATGACAGTGGTATCGGTCGCCGCTTCGATCCCCAGCGCTTCCGCCTGATCGATAAACCGCTGGGCGTATTCCGGACCGGAGAGGGTCTCGCCGAACCGGGTGAGGCCGAAACCGTCGTGGATGCACTGGCGGAGAATGCCGCCAAGCCAGTGCTCCCGCTCCAGGATCAGAATGCCGTCGATTCCGCTTTTCTTCAATTCTGCGGCGGCGGCCAGTCCGCCGGGACCTCCGCCGATGATGATCACCTGTTTGTGTATGGTCTTCATTTTTTCCGTACCTCCCCTGTGAAGATGTAGGAACCCTGCCGTTCATAGATCAGGTCCTCCGGACGGATCCCTTTTTCCTGCATCAGAAGCTCTGTGATCCTGGTCTGGCAGTAGCCGCCCTGGCAGCGCCCCATCATGGCGCGGCACCGGTATTTGACGCCGGTGACGGTGCGGGCGCCGAGAGGGCCGCGGATCGCCTGCAGGACCTCTGCCCTGGTGATGGTCTCGCAGCGGCAGATGATTTCTCCGTAGTCAGGATTTTCCCGGATCAGCCGGGCCTGTTCCTCGGGGGATTTGTCCCGGAAGGAGGGAAAACGGCGTCTGATCGGATTGAAGCCGGGATTCTCTTCCAGATCCTCCGCTTCTTTTATGAGCCGGATGACTTCATGGGCGATGGGAACGGCGCTGGTCAGTCCGGGCGATTCGATCCCCACCAGATTGACCGCGCGGGGCGCGGTATCGTCCCGCCGTTCAATGACGAAATCGTGGTAGCCGCCCACTCCTCTGGGGGACAGCTTGGGACGGATGCCCGCGAAGCTGCGGATAAAATATTCCTGCTTCAGATACGGGAAGATGCGGCTGCCGTCCTCGATCAGCAGATCCAGGATCCTCCGGGTTGTGGAGTAGTCTCCCCGTTCGTCAATGTATTCTGTGCTGGGGCCCACCATAATGTTGCCGTCCAGAGTGGGTGTCAGATGAATGCCCAGGCCGCCTGTCCGGTAATTGGGGACAGGATAGGCCGGAAGGGGAAGCATTTCCTTCAGCTTTTTGTCTAAAATATAGTATTCGCCGCGGCAGGGATACAGCGTATAGTCATGGATCCCAAGCATCGATGAGATCACATCGGAGCCAAGTCCCGCGCAGTTGATGATCCACCGGCTTCTGAACGTGCCGCTTTTGGTGACGACGGTATAGATCCCGTCCGGTTCCAGGAAAATGCCGGTCACTTCGCTGCCGCAGAAAAACTGAACGCCGTTCTCCGCCGCGTTTTCCGCCATTCCGTAGGTGAACTGGAAGGGACTCAATATGGCCGTCGTGGGAGACCACATGGCGAAATTTCCTTTGATGAGAGGCGCTTTCCGGTCAATGAAATCCCGGCCGACAATTTCAAGGCCCTCAATGCCGTTTTTCTCTCCCTGCTCTTTCAGTCCGCGGAGGGCTTCCATATCCTCCGGCGTAAATCCAACCACCAGCTTCCCGGTCCGTTTGAAGGGAATATCCAGTTCTGCCGCCACCTGATCAAACGTCCGGTTTCCTTCTGCACAAAATTTTGCCATCAGAGAGCCGGGCCGGTTATTGAAGCCCGCGTGGAGGACGGCAGAATTCCGATTGCTGGTCTCCATGCAGATATCGGGCCCCTTTTCTGCCACGCAGATGGAAAGCCGGTACCGGGACAGCTCCCGTGCCACCGTGCATCCGATCACGCCGGCGCCCACAATCAGAACATCATAAGCTTGTGTCATCGTTTCTCTCTCCTTTTCTTCCTTCGCTCTTTCGTGTTCCGCGAAAGAGCCTGACGATTTTCCGTGAGTCATTGTTCTGAACTGTTACCCACATTATATACTGGTGCGTTACAACAGTAAAGTGATTTGTCGCGGACGGAACAGGTCCGCCGGTATTTTTGTTGTACTTCTCCTGCAAATAGGGTATACTATTCTCCTGAGAATGGCCGGAGGACAGTCCGGAACGCTCAGATACCTGCCGGCGGGCTGGCGGGAATGAAACGAAAAAGGAGATTTGCAGTATGAAAAGCAGTATGAAAAAGAAGTTTCTGAGAGCGGCAGCAGCCTGCGCCGCTGTGCTGATGATCGGTTCTCTGGCCGGGTGCGGGCAGAGGGGAGCAGGAGAGACAGAGGCGCCGGAGACGAGCGCGGCTTCCAATGAAATCGCGGACGCTCTGGAGCTTCTCACCGCGGTGTGGGAAAGCTACCCTGAGGATGCGGTATTTCCGGCGGCAGGCGGGGATTCTGAGGAGATGACCATGGACGGGCCGGGAGCCTGCTCTGTGGAGAACGCGGAGGCCCTGGACGCCTCCCTTGCCTTCCCGGCGGATGAGGCCGGAAAAATCGACGACGCGGCGTCTCTGGTGCACATGATGAATGCCAATACCTTTACGGCAGGCGCCTTCCGCCTGAAAGAAGCAGGGGACAGTCAGGCTGTGGCGCAGGCCCTTGAGGAGAATCTGGACGGACGCCAGTGGATCTGCGGGTTCCCGGAAGAGATGATGATCGCGTCGGTTGACCAGTATCTGGTCTGCGCCTTCGGAACAGCGGATCTTGTGGAAACCTTTCAGAACCAGCTTTCCTCTGTTTATGAAACTGTTTCTGTGATATCCGAGGGGCCTGTTTCGGCAGGCTGAACAGACAGACCGTCATAAAGGAGAAGCATTATGCTGTTTTCCAGTATTACGTTTCTTTATTACTTTCTGCCCTGCACAGGAATTCTGTATTTCGCGGTCCCGAAACGGGGCCGCAATATGGTTCTGCTGGCGGCCAGCCTGGTGTTTTACGGCTGGGGAGAGCCGCGGTTCCTGATTTTTATGATTCTTGCCATTCTGGGCGGATATCTGTCCGGCCGCCTGATCGGAGCCTGCGGGCAGAACCGGAAAGCCGCCCGGGCGGTTCTGGCAGTGTTTTCGGTCCTGTGTCTGGGCATGCTGGCCGTCTGCAAATATGCCGGTTTTCTGATTGAAAATTTCAATCGGATCACCGGTCTTTCCGTACCCCTTCTCCGCATTGCCCTTCCCATCGGCATCAGCTTTTACACGTTTCAGATCCTGAGCTATGTGATCGATGTATACAGAAATACGGTGCCGGTCCAGAACAGCCTGATCTCCCTGGGAACCTATATTTCCATGTTCCCGCAGCTGATCGCGGGGCCCATCGTCCGCTACGCGGATCTGGCGCAGGAGCTGGAGAAGCGGACCTGCTCGTTTGAGGAGGCGGCAGCGGGGATCCGGCATTTTGCCGCCGGCCTTTCCAAGAAGGTGCTTCTGGCCAATACCCTGGGAGAACTGGCGGAGTTCTGCCGGGGATCCGCCGGGCCGACGGTGCTGTCCGCGTGGATATACGCGGCTGCCTTTACCCTTCAGATTTATTTCGATTTTTCCGGATACAGCGACATGGCCATCGGTCTGGGACGGATCTTCGGATTCCATTTCCGGGAAAATTTCCGGTACCCCTACACCGCCTCCAGCATGACGGACTTCTGGCGGCGCTGGCATATTTCGCTGGGAACCTGGTTCCGGGATTATCTGTATATTCCGCTGGGGGGAAGCCGGGTGCCGAAGGCCAGATGGATCTTCAATCTTCTGGTTGTCTGGGCGGCGACCGGGCTCTGGCATGGCGCCGCCTGGAATTTTGTTTTATGGGGACTGTTTTACGCGGCGCTGCTGGCGGCGGAGAAGCTGTGGCTCGGAAAAATTCTGGAAAAACGGAAGATTGCCGCCCATATTTATGTCATCCTGGCAGCAGTCCTGGGGTTTGTGCTTTTTAACGCGGTCAGCCTGGCGGAGGCGGCGGACACCTTCCGGGCCATGTTCGGCCTCGCGGGACTGCCCGGGGCCGGGGCGGACAGTCTCTATGCGCTGCGGAGCTACGGACCTCTGCTTTTAACGGCGGCGCTGGGGGCAACGCCCCTGCCGGCCCGGCTCTGGGCGCGGCTGTCCGTCGGAAGAACCGGAAAAATGGTCTGCGCGGCTGCGGAGCCTGCCGCGGCAGCGCTGCTGCTTCTGGTCTGCACCGCATTTCTGGTGGACGGTTCCTTCAATCCGTTCCTCTATTTCCGCTTCTGACGGCGGGAACCAGAGGGGCGGCAGATCCCGGAGAACGGATCCCGGGGAATGGATCAGGGAGAGCGGATCGCGGAGATGAAACGAGACTGCCGGGACCGGAGTGAGAACAGGGCGGGAGGAGAATGAACAGATTGAGACGGGAAACATGTAAGGAAACAGAAAAGCGGGAAAGAGGAAAGGCGGTTCTGACAATCATACTGTCGGCAGGCCTGATCCTGGGACTGGCGGTCTATGGCCTGCTGCTTCCGGATCAGGAGGTCTCCCGGTGGGAGAGAAGGCGGCTTGCCTCTGCGCCGGAGCTGAATGGGGACACGCTTCTGTCCGGCAGCTTTATGTCGGGCATGGAGATGTATCTGCAGGACCAGTTCCCTTTCCGGGACGGGCTGCGCAGCCTGAAGGCCCTGGTGTCCTGCGGTCTGTTCCGGCAGAAGGACAGTCACGGCGTCTATACTGCCGGGGGCTATGCCGCAAAGCTCGATTATCCTCTGGATACGGATTCTGTGGATTATGCGGCGGAGCGGTTTGCCTGTGTGTACGGACAGTATCTGGAGGAGTCCGGATCTGAGATTTATGTTTCGGTCATTCCGGACAAGAATCAGTTCCTGGCAGAGAAGAACGGATATCCCTGTCTGGATTTCGGCGCGCTCACTGAACGCCTGACGGAACAGATGCCCTACGCTTCCTATATTGAGATCGCGCCGCTGCTGGAGCTGGAAGATTATTACAGGACCGATATTCACTGGAGACAGGAGAAGATCACCGGAGTGGCCGCAGCCATGAACCGGGCCATGGGATTTGGAGACGGCCCGGAGGAGGGCTGGCAGGAGCGCCGGCTTCCGGCGCCGTTTTACGGGGTGTACCGGGGACAGTCGGCCCTGCCGATGCCTGCGGAATCGATGGTCTGGCTGGAGACGGAGGGCATGGAAAACTGGACGGTATATGATTATGAGACCGATTCAGAAATCCCGGTCTATGATCTGGAGGCGGCGGAAGGGATGGACCCCTATGCCCTGTTTCTCTCCGGGAGCAAATCCCTTCTGAGGATCGAAAATCCGGCGGCGCCGGAGGAAAACCGGCTGATCCTGTTCCGGGATTCCTTCGGCAGCAGCATCGCGCCGCTGCTGGCGGAGCATGTGAGGGAGCTGATCCTGGCGGATATCCGGTATATCAGTCCGGCGCTTCTGGGAGAGCTGATTTCCTTTGAAGGACGGGATGTCCTGTTTCTGTACAGCGAAAGCGTGCTGAACAACAGTGAGACGCTGAAATGAGACAGGGAAAAAGACCGCGGCACGGGCATTACCCTCAGCGAGGAGCAGTACAAGGAATTCCGGCGCAGGATCGAGGCGGAGCATCTGGAGGATCTGCTTACAGTGGAGCTGATGGACTACAGAGACCTTCCGAAATATGGAAAAACCTTTGACCGGGTGGTCAGCGTAGGCATGGTGGAGCATGTGGGCAGGGACAATTACAGACTGTTCATGGACTGCGTAAAGGAAATGCTGCCTGCGCGGCGACGTTCCACAACGGCATCATCGACCTTCATCAGATTCTGTTCACCAAAGGGATCAACAACGAGCTGCCCATGGTGAGATGGTACTAAAGGGAATCCGGAACATTCTCCAGGATCATCCGCTCCAGCTCCCGGGCAGCGATGCTCAGAAGCTGGTCCGTCCGTTTGGCGAAACAGACGGACCGGAGCGGGATCGGTTCCGTGAGCTGAAGGGGGATGACAGAAGCTTCATCCTCTCCGGCCAGAAATTCTTCCGGGACAAACCCGATCCCCAGATTGTTTTTGACCATGGGAAGAATCTGGTCTGCGGTCGCCGCCTCGATATCGGGCGAGAACAGCAGGCCGTGCTTCAGAAACCATTCTGAGTAAAATTCATACGTCATTGTCTGGATTCCAAGGGAGATCAGAGGATATCCGGCGATGGTCTGCAGGGAAACTGCTTCTCTGGCCAGGTCTGAAAAGGCGGGGCCGCAGACGGCGGTTTCCTGTATTTTTTTGACCCTTTTTACGGTGAGGGACCTGCGGCTGCTGACGGAGGGCGTCAGCGTTGTGACCAGCGCGATGTCGGCCTGGTTATTTTCCAGCGCGGAGAGGGCCTGGGGCGTGGAATGATTGGAGATCCGCAGGCGCACACCCGGCCAGCGGCTGTGAAAGCTCTGGAGGACCGGCAGGAGAAAGCAGCGGAGGGCGACCTCGCTGGCGGCGATGGAGATGGTCCCGTTCTGCAGATTTTTTTCCATGGACAGCTCCTCTTCGCCGGCATGGATCTGTTCCACCGCGATGCGGATATGGGAATACAGCCGCTCTCCCTCCGGCGTCAGACGGACGCCGCGGTTGGAACGCACAAAAAGGGTGCAGCCCAGCTGGCTTTCCAGGTTCTGGATGGTGCGGGTGACATTGGGCTGGTTGCTCATCAGGAGCGAGGCGGCCTGGGTGAAGTTCCGGCATTTGGCGACATAATAGAAGACACGGTAATAATCGTAGCTGATGAACATGGTCAGTTTCCTTTCTGTTATATCAAATTAGCATGACAGCGATGTTAAACATGTATTTTACATATTTTTATGGCTGTATTATAATGGAAAAACCGGCGCGGGTCAACCAACGCAGATTCAGCCCGGCCAGTGAGGAGGAAAACGTGTATGAACAGAGATTTGACAGTGGGAAAACCGTCGTCGGTGCTGTGGAAATTCTGCCTGCCGCTTTTCGGCAGCATCATATTTCAGCAGCTGTACAATATTGCCGACAGCTTTGTGGCGGGAAAGTTCGTCAGTGAAGAAGCCCTGGCGGCCGTGGGAAACGGATATGAGATCACCCTGATTTTTATCGCCTTTGCCTTCGGGTGCAACATAGGCTGCTCCGTGATCGTTTCGCAGCTGTTCGGAGCAAAGCGGTATAAAGAACTGAAAACCGCCGTTTACACTACGCTGATCGCCAGCGGTGTTCTGTGCGCGGTGCTCATGGCGGCAGGCACGGCGTTCTGTACGGACCTTCTTCATCTGATCCGCACGCCGGACAATGTACTGGCGGATTCCAGGCTGTATCTGGATATCTACATCCTGAGCCTGCCCTTTGTATTTTATTATAATGTGGCCAGCGGGATCTTTTCGGCGCTGGGAGATTCCAGGACTCCCTTCATTTTCCTGGCGGCGTCATCAACCGCCAATATCGGCATGGACATTTATTTTGTGACCGTGTTCAAAATGGGAGTCGCGGGTGTCGCCTGGGCCACGCTGATCTGTCAGGGGATCAGCTGCGTGCTGGCGATCGTGGTGGTATTTTTCCGGTTCAGACAGATTCCCACGGAGGGAAAGGTGAAGCTGTTCTCCTGGGAATTGTTCAGAAAAATAACGGCTGTGGCGGTGCCCAGCATTCTGCAGCAGAGTTTTATTTCCGTAGGAAATATCGTGATCCAGAGTGTGATCAATTCCTTCGGATCCAGCGTCATGGCGGGGTATTCCGCGGCGGTCAAGCTGAATAACCTGGTGATCACCTCCTTTACGACGCTGGGGAACGGCATATCCAATTTTACAGGCCAGAATCTGGGGGCCGGGAAACTGGATCGGATCCGGGCCGGGTTCCGGGCGGGGCTCAGGCTGGTGTGGATCCTCTGTGTGCCGCTTGTGCTGCTCTATCTCTTCGGCGGAAGCTGGCTTGTCCGTCTGTTCCTCAACGACGCGGGCGGCACGGCAGCGGAGACAGGAGTGGCCTTCCTGCGGATCGTCGCGCCCTTTTACTTCGTGGTATCGGCCAAGCTGGTATCGGACGGCGTACTGCGCGGCGCCGGAATGATGGGAAAATTCATGGCGGCCACCTTCAGCGATCTGATCCTGCGGGTGGTGCTGGCCTTTGTCTTTTCCATTCCCTTCGGGAGCACGGGGATCTGGTTCGCGTGGCCTGTCGGTTGGACGGTGGCCACCGCGCTGTCGATCTTCTTTTACAGAACAGGCCAGTGGAACAGACAGAATTCTTAGCATGATATTAATTTGACATTTGCAGGCTGCTTCTCTATAATGAAATAACCAATCAAAGAAAGGAATCACAGGACCATGGATCTTTTTACATTTTTTGATTTCGGACAGGGAGGCGCCTGGGGCGGACAGAGGGAGAAAAGGGAAAGGCAGGCCAGACAGCCGAAGCCTCCGAAATGCGGGCCGGTGGCCAGGGTGCTGATCAGTCTGCTGATCACGATTGTTTTCGGGGCTGTTTACTTTTACTTTCAGCTGCCGGCGCTGAATTTCCGGGATGAGGGATTTTATCTGTTTCTGATCCTGCTGTGCATTGTATTTGCGGTCTGCATGGTGATCCTGCAGGGATTCCGCTCGAACTCGGTCAGGGAATATGTTTCCTATACAAAGAAGAACCTGATGATTCCTTTTGGGATCACAGTGGTGCTGCTGGCTGTGCTGGCGGTGGGATCGGTGACCGGGTGGATCGTGTTCCGGGCGAAGGCTTATTCTGAGCTGATGCCCATGGAAGAGGGGGATTTCTCGGCGGAAGTGGCGGAGATCGACTGGGACCAGATCCCGATGCTGGACGCGGATTCCGCCAATAATCTGGCCAACAGAAAGCTGGGCGAGCTGAGCGATCTGGTCAGCCAGTTTACCGTGGACGACGCGTCGGCCCAGATCAATTACAACGGCCGGCCCGTCCGGGTGAATTATCTGAATTACAGCGGATTTTTCAAATGGTGGAACAACCAGAGCGAAGGAATTCCCGCCTATATCATGATCGATATGCGGACGCAGGAGGTGGAAGTGGTCCGGCTGGAGGAACGGATCCGGTATTCGCCCTCCGAGTATCTCAACCGGGATCTGAACCGTCATCTTCGCTTCCAGTATCCGACCTTCATGTTTGACGATGTCAATTTTGAAGTGGATGACAACGGCACGCCTTACTGGGTGGCGTCTGTGGTGGAAAAGCGGATCGGCCTCTTCGGCGGAAAGGATATCAAGGGAGCGGTGCTTCTCAATGCCGTCACCGGTGAATCGGAATATTATGAGATCGCTGACGTGCCCACCTGGGTGGACCGGGTATATCAGGCGGACCTGATCATGGAGCAGTATGATTATTACGGCCAGTATCACAACGGCTTCTGGAATTCCATCTTTGGCCAGAATGACTGTACGATTGCCACGGACGGATACAATTATATCGCTCAGGACGATGATGTGTGGGTTTACACAGGCGTCACTTCTGTAACGGACGACCGGGGCAATATCGGTTTTATCCTGGTCAATCAGCGGACAAAGGAGGCCCATTATTATTCCTGCGCCGGCGCGGAGGAGTATTCAGCCATGTCTTCGGCGGAGGGCGCGCTGCAGCAGTATCAATATACGGCCACATTCCCGCTTCTGCTCAATATTTCCGACCAGCCGACGTATTTTATGGCCATGAAGGACGCGGCGGGGCTGGTGAAAATGTATGCCATGGTCAATGTGCAGCAGTACCAGATCGTGGCCACAGGCACCACAGTGGAGAACTGTCAGCAGAATTATCACGATCTGATGGTGGAAAACGGGATTCTGGAGGAAGAGGAAGCTGTGCCGGAGGGAACGGACGAAAATGGAAACGGACAGAGCGGAACGGGACAGGACGGAACAGACCAGGAGCCGGAGCAGAGTGCGCCGGACGGAACGGTGACGGGCCGGATCGCGGAAATCCGCTCGGCGGTCATCGACGGCAATACCTGTTATTACCTGCGCCTGGAAAACTCGGAGGATTATTATACGGTGAACGCGGGAGAATATCCGGCCGCCGTGATCCTGAATGTGGGAGACCAGATCACGATCTCCTATTACGGGGAAACCGGGCCGATCCGGGAAGGAACGGACCTGCGGACGGAATAAAAGCGCTTTCTGCGGAAAACTGAAAAACGGATCTTCCTGCCGGGAAAAGAAGAAAATCCTTTCTGCGGCAGGGTGTAAGCAGCCCCGGCGATCTGCCGGGGCTGTCTTGACAAACAACGGTCTCTGTCATACACTGGTGGTGGTTTGGTGATAATTGAGAATCGATATCAATAACAGAATCCGTGCCGGCGGCGCTGTTTCGCGGGACATGGCGCGGATACCGATCATGACGGGGAGATAAGAGATGACAGAGACAAAAAAAATAACATTAAAGGAGCTGCCGGTGGGAAAAACTGCCACGATCCGCTCAGTGGGCGGGGAAGGGGCCCTGCGGCAGCATTTTCTTGATATGGGTGTGATCCCCACGGCCGATATTACCATGGTCAAGCTGGCGCCCATGGGGGATCCGGCGGAGTTCCGCATTCACAGCTACGAGCTGACCCTGCGGCTGGCGGACGCGGAAAAGATCGAGATCGAGAACATCAGGGACGTGCAGGGGCAGGAGGCGCCCCGGGAGCGGAAACCCTACATATCCCATCCGGGTCTGGGTGAGGGCGGAAAATACCATGTGAAGGCGGACGAACACCCGCTTCCGGAAGGGGAAACTCTGACTTTCGCGCTGGCCGGCAATCAGAACTGCGGGAAAACAACGCTGTTCAACCAGCTGACCGGCTCCAACCAGCATGTGGGGAATTTCCCCGGCGTAACGGTGGACAGGAAGGACGGGCCGATCAAGGGCCATCCGGATACGCTGGTGACAGACCTGCCGGGCATCTATTCCATGTCGCCCTATTCCAGTGAGGAGATCGTGACCAGACAATATGTGCTGGATGAGCATCCCAGGGGGATCATCAATATCGTGGACGCGACCAACATAGAGCGGAACCTGTGCCTGACCATGCAGCTGATGGAGCTGGACATTCCCATGGTGCTGGCTCTTAATATGATGGATGAGGTGAAGGAGAACGGCGGTTCCATCCGGGTCAACGAGCTGGAGGAAATGCTGGGGATTCCGGTGGTTCCCATATCCGCGGCGAAAAATGAAGGAATCCAGGAGCTGGTGGATCATGCCATTCATGTGGCAAAATATCAGGAGCGGCCGGGCCGGCAGGACTTCTGCGACGCCAATGATCACGGCGGCGCCGTCCACCGGTGTCTCCACGGGATCATGCATCTGATTGAGGATCACGCGAAAAAGGCGGGAATCCCGCTGCGGTTCGCGGCCAGCAAGCTGGCGGAAGGGGATCCGCTGGTGATGGATAAACTGGATCTGGATAAAAATGAAAAAGAAATGCTGGAGCATATTATCAGACAGATGGAGGAGGAACGGGGACTCGACCGGGCGGCCGCCATCGCGGATATGCGCTACAGCTTCATCGAAAAAATCTGCCGGGAAACGGTGGTGAAGCCCAGAGAGAGCAAAGAGCATTCCAGAAGCGTGAAGATGGATAAGATCCTGACGGGAAAATACACGGCGATCCCGGCCTTCATCGCCATTATGGGCCTGGTGTTCTGGCTGACCTTCAATGTGATCGGAGCCTGGCTTTCCGGTCTTCTGGAGATGCTGATCGGCTGGCTGACGGACCTGACCGCCTCGGCGCTGGCGGCCGCCAATGTGAATGAAGTGCTCCGCTCCCTTGTGATCGACGGAATTTTCAACGGCGTGGGAAGCGTCCTGAGCTTTCTTCCCACGATCGTGACCCTGTTTTTCTTCCTGTCCATTCTCGAGGACAGCGGATACATGGCCAGGGTGGCCTTTGTGATGGATAAGCTGCTGAGAAAGATCGGCCTGTCCGGCCGGAGTATCGTTCCCATGCTCATCGGTTTCGGATGCACGGTGCCGGGGGTCATGGCCAGCAGGACGCTGCCCTCAGAGCGGGACCGGAAAATGACGATCCTGCTGACGCCCTTTATGAGCTGCTCGGCCAAGATCCCGATCTACGCGTTTTTTGCGGCGGCCTTCTTCCCCGGAAGGGGCGCTCTGGTGATGATCGAGCTTTATGTGATCGGCATTGCGGCGGGAATCCTCATGGCGCTTCTGTTCCGGAAAACTCTGTTTAAGGGGGAAGCGGTTCCCTTTGTGATGGAGCTTCCCAACTACCGGATGCCGGGAGCGAAAAACGTGGTCCGGCTTTTGTGGGATAAGGCGAAGGATTTCCTTCAGAGGGCCTTCACCATCATTTTTGTGGCAACGATCGTGATCTGGTTTTTGCAGACCTTTGATCCCCATCTGAATCTGGTGACAGATTCCAGATACAGCATTCTGGCAGTGGTCGCCAGTGTGATCGCGCCGGTATTCGCGCCGCTGGGATTTGGGGACTGGAGAATCTCCACGGCTCTGATCACCGGCGTGATGGCGAAGGAAAGCGTGGTCGCGACGCTTTCCATGCTGTTTGGCTCCACCGCCAATCTGGTGGCGGCCATCACGCCTCTGGCCGCGGCCAGCCTTCTGGTCTTCTGCCTGCTTTACACACCCTGCGTGGCCGCGGTGTCCGCGGTCAAACGGGAACTGGGCGGAAAATGGGCGCTGGGAGTCGTGGCGGGACAGTGCGTGATTGCCTGGATCGCCGCCCTGCTGGTGAGACTGATCGGAATGGCCTTCGGCCTCGGATAAAAAATCAGATTCCGGGAACTGAGTCTTGTGCGGAGCGTATGGTCTGTGGTAGAATAGAAGCAGGACGTGAACAGCGATTCACAAGATGAAAGCCGGAATCCAGATTCCGGCGCGGCAGGCATACAGGCAGGAACAGGAGGGAATCTTATGGCATATCATGGATTTGCGATTGACAGATATCTGGACGCGGACGCGGTGACAAAGCAGCTGGACGAGCTGATCAAAAAACCGGTTTATTCGATCCGTCCGGATAAACTGGAAGATTATGTGGAGCATTATTTCAACAAGAAATGCGCCCGGTCAAAGGAAATGATCGAGAAGGCGAAGGAGGTCATTCCCGGCGGCGTGCAGCATAATCTGGCGTTTAATTATCCCTTTCCGATCGTGATCGAAAAGGCGGAGGGAGCGAAGCTGTATGACATCGACGGGAACTGGTATTATGACCTGCTTCAGGCCGGCGGCCCTACGATCCTGGGCAGCAACGTGCCGGAGGTGCGGGAGCGGGTGATCGATCTGCTGAACACCTGCGGGCCTTCCACCGGCCTGTTCCACGAGTATGAATACAAGCTGGCGAAGAAGATTTCGGAAATGGTGCCTTCGGTGCAGAAGTTCCGTATGCTGGGATCCGGCACAGAGGCCTGCATGGTCGCTGCCAGGATCGCCAGACTCAAGACCGGGAAGAAGAATATCCTGAAAATGGGCGGCGCCTATCATGGATGGTCTGATCAGCTGGCCTACGGCATCCGGGTGCCCGGAACCAAAAGCCTGCTTTCCAAGGGCGTTCCCGGCTTCGTATTCAAGCACACGGATGAATTCTTCCCCAATGATCTGGAGGATCTGGAACGGAAGCTGCAGAGAAACCGTCTGAATGGCGGGACCGCGGCCGTTTACATTGAGCCGGTGGGACCGGAAAGCGGAACCAGGCCCGTATCGAAAAAATTCATCAAGGGCGCGGAGTGGCTGGCTCATAAATACGGAGCCCTTCTTGTCTTCGACGAGGTGGTCACAGGATTCCGCATCGGGCCCGGAGGCGCCCAGAGCTATTTCGGAGTGGATCCGGATCTGACCATTTTCGGAAAGATCATCGCCGGCGGCTATCCGGGCGCGGGCGGAGTCGGCGGCCATGACGACTGTATGGCGTATCTGGGAGCCGGCCTGGATTCTTCCGGCAAAAAGGTATCCAAGGCCATGTGCGGCGGGACCATGGCGGCGACGCCCATTTCCTGCGTGGCCGGCTATTATACTCTGTGCGAGATCGAGCGCACCAACGCCTGCGAAAAGGCCGGACGGATGGGCGACAGGCTGACGAAGGGACTGCAGAAGCTGATCAGAAAACACGATCTGCCCTTTGTCGCCTTCAACCAGGGATCCATCTGCCATCTGGACAGCGTGGGGACCATGCATTTTTCCGTTAACTGGAAGAAGCCCTGGACCATTCCGGAGGTGCTGAAGCAGACCGGCATCCGCCAGAAGGAGATGGAGCACATGGGAGCCGCCTATATGGCGGAGGGCATTGTGACGCTGGCCGGATCCAGACTGTACACCAGCGCGGCTTATACAGAGGAGATGATCGACGACGTACTCGACAGGTTTGACAGAGTGTTTGAAAACTGCGGCCTGATCGAAGTGTAAATCCGCGGATCAGCCGGGACCCTGCCGCGCGCGGCGGGCGCTTTCCGGCAGGTGGGAACGGGAGCGGGATCTGCCCGCCGGAGACGGGACAGGAGGAAGCAAGCATGGCATATTCGGAAACAGAGGCCAGAAGACTGGTGGCAGAATCGGCGAAGCGTCTGCTGAATGCCGGCCTGGTGGCCAGAACATGGGGAAATATCAGTGCCAGGATCCCGGACGGCCAGTTCATCATCACGCCCAGCGGTATGGGATATGAACATATGGGGCCGGAGGATCTGGTGAAGGTCAGGATCGAGGACTGCTCCTGGGAGGGAGACAGAAAGCCTTCCAGTGAGAAGGGCATTCATGCCGACGCCTACAGGCTGCGGCCGGAGGTGAATTTCGTCATCCATACCCATCAGGAGGCCGCTTCCATTTACGGCGTGACCGGCCGGACGCTGACGGGGCTGGAGTCAGAGTGCCTGGGCGCGGCGGTGCCCTGCGCGGAATACGGAATGCCCTCTACCGGAAAGCTGCGCCGGGCGGTGGCCCGGGCGCTGGAGGACTATCCGGATTCCAGGGCTGTCTTCATGCGTTTTCACGGAGCCCTCTGTGTGGGAGAGGACAGTGAGACCGCGTTTCAGGCAGCCAGGGAGCTGGAACAGGCCTGCGAAAGACAGATCGCGCTTTTGTCAGAGAAAAAAGACCGGGAAGAGCCGGAAGCTCCGGCCGATTATGGAAAGAGCCTGCGGAAGGGAAACCGGTTCTGCATTCTCTGCGGCGGCGAAAAGAAGGTTTATCACCTGAAGCGGTTGCCGAAGACCCTTGCCGGGGCGGCTGCTATTCATGCCCGGATCTATCAGAAAACAGATGCCGGCTGCATCATATGGAACCGGCAGGAGCCGGTCCGGGAAGTGAGCCGGACAGGAACAACAATCCGACCTTATCTGGAGGATCTGATCCAGATCGCGGGGACGGACATCCGGTGCGCGGACAGGATGTCGCCCGCCGGGATCGTGAGAAGGCTGAAGGGACGCAGCGCCGTACTGGTGAAGGGACAGGGCGCCTTCTGCACCGGCAGGACGAGGGACGACGCGGAGGCGGCGGCCATTCTGCTGGAAAAGGGCTGCAGAGCGGCACTGTTCGCGGAGCACTTTCCGGACTGCAGTCCCGTGGGCAGGCTTGACGGCCTGATCCAGAGAATGGTTTATGTCCGGAAATACGCCCGCAAAAAGGAGGAGCAGCCAGGATGCACGAAAAGCTGACGGAGGGAAAGCTGGCGCAGATCCTGGAGGCGGGGATCTGTGAATTTGCCTCCAAAGGTATGGAAAAGGCCAGTATGAGGGCCATTGCGAAGCGGGCCGGCATCAGCGTGGGTGTGCTGTATAAATATTATTCCGATAAGGAAGCGTTTTTTCTGGCCTGTGTCAGGCGAAGCACGGAACGGCTGGAACAGGCTCTGAAGGAGGTGCTGGAGGATCCGGATGACAGGCTTCTGTCCTGCGCGGACCGGGTGATCCGGGTGCTTCAGCGTCATGCGGCGGTGCATGGAAATGACATCCGCATGTACCATGAGATTACTTCCGGGAGAGACAGCAGCCGCGCTGCGGCCCTGGCGGGAGAAATTGAAACGGTAACGGCTGAGTTATATACTGCTATCATAAAGAAGGCGCAGAAGGAAGGACATGTCAGAGAGGACATGGATCCCGGAATGTTTGCCTTCTTTTTTGACAATCTGCTGATGATGCTTCAGTTCAGCTACTGCTGCGATTATTACAGAGAACGCTGGAAACTGTACGGAGCCGGGAGCCGGAAGCCGGATGATGAGCAGGTGCGGCGGGAGCTTTTGAAATTTATGGAATCGGCCTTTACATTTGAACAGTCAGAGATCCGGCATCATGAGGATCTGTGAATCCATGAATGCCGGATGAAGGAAAGAGGAGGGGATGAACAGATGATCTATGTTCTGGCTTATGATATCGGGACGACGGGCGTTAAAACCTGTCTGTTCAGAATTGATGAGACGATCACCCTGCTGGCAGGCGTGAGCAGGGGATATGGCCTCTATATCCTGGAAAACGGCGGAGCGGAGCAGGATGAGGAGGAATGGTGGCAGGCTGTCTGCGGCACCACAAAGGAATTGTTCGATCAGACCGCGGTCAGGCCGGAGGAGGTGGCCGGCATTTCCTTCTGTTCCCAGATGCAGGGACTCATCCTGGTAGACCGGGAGGGAAAGCCGGTCCGGCGTCCCATGAGCTACATGGACCAGCGGGCGCGGGAGGAGATCAGAAAGGGACTGGCCTACGGCCCTCAGATCGCCGGGGCCAATATTTTCCGCCTGATCCGGTGCCTGCGGCTCACAGGGGCCGTTTCCACCAGTGTCAAGGATCCCATGTGGAAATACAAGTGGATCGAAGCCCATGAACCGGATCAGTTCAGACGGGCGGACAAGTGGCTGGACGTGAAGGAATATCTGATCCGGCGGCTGACGGGCAATTGTGTCATGACGGAGGATTCTGCCTTTGCCACTCTGCTCTATGATACCAGAAAGGGAAAGGAAGGATGGAGTGAGGCGCTCTGCCGCATGTTCGGGGTGAAGATGGAGCATCTCCCGAAGATCATCCGGTCTTCTGACCAGGCGGGAACCCTGACAGAGCAGGCAGCGGCGGAGCTGGGACTTCCCGCGGGGATCCCCGTGTTCGGCGGCGGGGGCGACGCCTCCCTGATCGGTGTGGGGTCCGGCTGTGTTCAGGTGGGAGAGACCCATATTTACTGCGGCACTTCCGGATGGGTCGGGACGGTCACAGACCGGCAGCTGGTGGATGTCTCCGCCATGATCGCGGCCATCGTGGGAGCCCAGAGGGGCCGCTATAATTATTTCGCGGAGATGGAGACGGCCGGAAAATGTCTGGAATGGGTAAAGGATCATCTGGCGCTGGATGAGATCGGAATTTATCTGGAAAAAGTCCATGTGGCAGAAAGCCACGAGGCAGTTTACAGGAGTCTGTATGATTATATGACGCAGGTGGTGGAGCAGGCGCCGGCAGGTGCGGGCGGTGTGATCTTTACGCCCTGGCTGCACGGAAACCGGTGTCCCTTCGAGGATCCGGCAGCGGCGGGCATGTTTTTCGGCATCCGCCTGGAAACGGGAAAGACAGAGCTGATCCGGGCCGTGCTGGAGGGAATCTGTTATCATCTGCGCTGGATGCTGGAGTGTGAGGAACGGAAGGTGAAAACCTCGCCGGTGATCCGGTTTGTGGGGGGCGGTGCTCTGTCCCCGGTGACCTCCCAGATCCTGTCCGATGTCACGGGACGGGTCATTGAAGTGGTGGAAAGTCCTCAGAATGTAGGAGCTGTGGGAGCAGCCGCAGTGGCTGCTGTTGGTCTGGGTGTCATCGAGAGTCTGGATCAGGTGAAAGATTTTATTCCGGTATCCCGCCGCTTTGAGCCGGATATGGAGAAAAAAGCGGTATACGACAAATATTTTGAAGTATTTAAAAAACTCTATCAGTCCAATAAAAAGATTTTCAGGAGGCTTCAGTATGAATAAGAACCGTGCCCGGAACAAAGAACTGCTCAGATCTCTTAAATTCCTGCTCTTTTCCATATCGGCGGGAATCATTGAAATCGCAGTCTTCACCATTCTCAATGAACTGACCGGATGGAGCTACTGGCCCTGTTATCTGATCGGCCTGGTGCTCTCGGTGCTCTGGAATTTTACCCTGAACAGGCGGTATACCTTCCAGTCCGCCAGCAATGTGCCTGTGGCCATGGTGAAGGTGTTTGTGTTTTACTGTGTATTTACGCCTCTGTCCACAGTCCTGGGCAATTTCCTGGCAGAGGAGCTGCTCTGGAATGAATATCTGGTGACGGTGCTCAATATGGCGGCCAATTTTATTCTGGAATTTCTGTATGACCGGTTTTTTGTGTTCCGGGACAGCATCGACACCAATGATCTGGCCCGGAAGAAGGCAGAGGGAATGCCGGGAAAATAAGAAGAATGGAGGAGGATCATGTTATATACGGTTGGGGAAATGGCGAAGAAACTGAACGTGGCGCCTTCGACGCTTCGTTATTATGACAAAGAAGGCCTGCTGCCCTGCGTGGAGCGTTCCGGAACAGGAACGAGAATGTTCAGCGACCGGGACTATGAATGGCTGAGAATGATCGGCTGTCTCAAGCGGTCGGGCATGTCCATCAAGAATATCAAACG
This sequence comes from Candidatus Paralachnospira caecorum, assembly GCA_904379015.1. Classification (GTDB taxonomy): domain Bacteria; phylum Bacillota; class Clostridia; order Lachnospirales; family Lachnospiraceae; genus Lientehia; species Lientehia caecorum. The sequence continues at coordinate 22,601 of CAJFHG010000019.1, forward strand.
CTTTACAGACTGGTATATGGAAGGCGATTCCACCATCGGATGCAGGCTGGAGCTGATCAGGCAGCTGGAGGAGGAAACGGTCGGAAGGCTGCGGCAGCTGGAGGACACGCTCAGTATCCTGGCCTACAAGCGCTGGTATTATGAGACTGCCGAGGAGGCAGGGACCTGCGATGTCCATCATGAAACGGCGGAGGAAGAGATTCCGGAGCCGTTCCGGGAGGGATGGAGAAAGGTCAAAGGACTGGAAGAGAAAGCCGGGAGGAGGTGACGCGATGCCTGGCATACGGAAGACGGATATTTTTATTCCATCAGGGGAAGAGGCAGAGACAGCCTTTGCCCGTACTACGGATCTGGCCGTAGGCGCGCATCCGGACGATGTGGAACTGATGGCGGTTCACGGGATTCTTGCCTGCTACGGCAGAGAGGACAGAGCCTTTTCTGCCGTTGTGCTGAGCAATGGAGCGGGATCTCCCAGAAACGGGAAATTTCAGGATTTCAGCGACCGGCAGATGGCCGAGGCGAGGATGAAGGAACAGAAAAAGGCGGCCATCATCGGAGAATATGCCGCTGTGGTTCAGATGGGCTTTTCCAGCCGGGCGGTGACGGATCCGGATCATTCCGGACTGACGGAGGAGCTGGCGGAGCTGATCCGGAAAATGCGGCCGAGGACCATGTATATCCATAATCCGGCGGACCGCCATCTGACCCATGTGGCGGCCTGCATGCGGGCCATTGAGGCGCTTCTCAGCCTGGATCCGGCGGACCGGCCGGAACGCCTGTACGGCTGTGAGATATGGCGTTCCCTGGACTGGATGGAGGAGAAAGATCGGACAATCCTCGATACCTCCGGCTATGAACAGCTCAAGGCGGAGCTGATCCGGGCGCACCGTTCCCAGGTGGAGGGAGGAAAGCGCTACGACCGGGCCTCAGAGGGCAGACAGCGGGCCAATGCCACCTTTCTCGCGTCCCACAGGACAGACAGGATGAGCGCTGCCGCCTGTGCCGTCGATCTGACGCCGGTCCTTTCCGGAGCAGACGTGGAGGATTACATAACGGGCGCCATAGACCGGTTCCGGGAGGACGTGGTCCGGAAAATTCGGTCAGTTCGCCGTGGATAAAACGCGTTTCCTGTGATATAATTGTCAGATAGAAAAGAGGAAGCGCCGCGGATCTGAGACTGCGGCGGAGAACTGGAGGGTGCTATGCTGAAAGGGAAGATTGCGGTCATAACCGGCCAGGCGGGAACGATCGGCTGCGCGGCGGCGGGGATATTCCTGGAAAAGGGCGCTTCTGTGATCCTGTGCGGTTCCGGACCGGAGACGGAAGCGGCGGCCCGGGCGCTGGCAGAGCAGTTCCCGGAGGGAAAGGTTTCAGGCGTGAGGACAGATCTGTCCCATTACGCGGAAGTGGAAGAGTGTATGGATCAGATCCGGGAGGAGTTCGGAGGGATCGATATCCTGGTCAATTACGCGGGGCTTTCTCCGGAGGAGGGGCCGGACGGAGACAAGGCGAAGGATTTCAAGCGGCTGATGGAATATAATGTGGAGGCTGTATTCAACTGTTCCAGAGCCGCCGCCGTCCATATGCGTCGCCAGAAGAGCGGCGTGATCGTCAACGCGGGGTGGCTGGCTCAGGACGCCGGGGAAGAATGCTGGTACGGATACGCGGCGTCGGGAGCCGCGGTCGGATCTCTTACGGTATCCATGGCGAAAGAGCTGAAGCAGGATGGGATCCGGGTCAACGCGGTGGCCGTGGGAAAGGGAGCCTGCGGCGACGCGCAGGGGATCGCCCGGCTGTTTCTGTTTCTGGCCAGCAGCCAGTCCTCCTGCGTGACCGGCGCAGTCGTGCCGGCGGTGGGATGGAACGATGTCTCTCCGCGCGGCTGAAACATATACGCAGTATAAATGATCAATAAGGAGGAAGGTATTATGACGTATCAGGAAGTATTGGAACAGGCAAAGGATTGTATCGGGAAGTACTGCAGGGCATGTCCTGTCTGCAATGGGAGGGCCTGCCGGAACCAGATCCCGGGACCGGGCGCCAAGGGCGTCGGGGACACGGCAATCCGAAATTATGACAAATGGCAGGAAATCCGCGTCAATATGGATACGCTCTGCGAAAACGAGCCGGTGGATACAGGACTTTCCCTGTTCGGGAAACAGTTCCGCTATCCCTTCTTCGCGGGGCCGGTGGGCGCGGTCAATCTTCATTACGGGAACAAATACAGTGATGAAGCCTACAATGATATTCTGGTTTCTTCCTGCGCGAAGGCGGGAATTGCCGCTTTTACGGGGGACGGGACAGACCCGGCGGTGGTGAAGGCGGCGGCAGCGGCCATCGGAAAGGCCGGGGGACTGGGGATTCCCACGATCAAGCCCTGGAACCTGGAAACCGTGCAGGAAAAGCTTCAGCTGGTGAAGGACGCGGGGGCTTTCGCGGTGGCGATGGACGTAGACGCGGCGGGCCTTCCGTTCCTGAAGAATATGACGCCCCCGGCGGGACGCAAATCTGTTGCCCAGCTGCGCGAAATCGTGGATTCCTGTGAAGGACTTCCGTTTATCGTGAAAGGGATCATGACCGTGAAGGGGGCCATGAAGGCAAAGGAGGCCGGCGCGTCGGCGATCGTGGTCTCCAATCACGGCGGACGTGTGCTGGATCAGTGCCCTTCCACGGCGGAGGTGCTGGAAGAAATCGCGTCGGCGGTGGAAGGTTCCATGAAGATCTTCGTGGACGGCGGGATCCGGTCCGGCACCGATGTGTTCAAGGCTCTGGCGCTGGGGGCGGACGCGGTGATCATCGCGAGACCCTTTGTGACGGCAGTGTACGGGGGCGGCGCGGAAGGCGTGGCGGCCTATGTGGAAAAGATCGGCGGAGAGCTGGCCGATGCCATGTCCATGTGCGGCGCGTCTTCTCTGAAGGATATCTCCAGAGATATGGTAAGATAACAGGCACGAAGGATTCCGGAACACCATGCAGAGCTCCGGGAGCGCGTGCCGCGAATATATGCGGAAGGCGGTTTTGAACGTGCGCAATCAATTGACAGAAAAAGATGTAAAGCGGATCGAGGAAGAGATTGAGTACCGGAAGCTGGTGGTCCGGAAGCAGGCCATCGAGGCGGTCAAGGAGGCCAGAGCGCAGGGAGATCTCAGCGAAAACTTTGAATATTACGCGGCGAAAAAAGATAAGAATCAGAATGAAAGCCGGATCCGCTATCTGGAACGGATGCTGAAGAATTCAGATGTGGTATCTGAGGATTCCAGAGAAGATGAAGTGGGCCTCAACAATACGGTGACCCTTTATTTTGAGGACGACGACGAGGAAGAAACCTATAAGCTGGTCACTTCTGTCAGGGGCAATTCCCTGAAGAACTACATCAGCACTGAATCTCCCATCGGCAGCGCCATTCTGGGGCATAAAGTGGGGGATACGGTACATATTAAGGTAAATGACAATTTCGGCTACGATGTGGTCATCCGCTCCATTGAAAATACGCAGGATGACGGGAGCGACAAGCTGAGAAGTTTTTGAGGCCGGCCGGGAGGCGTGACGCCGGCGCGGCGGAAGGAGGAAATGATGACTGCGAGGATCATACTGGGAATTCTGCTGCCCTTCGCCGGCACCGCGCTGGGATCGGCCTGTGTGTTTTTTCTGAAGGACGGGATCCGGCCGGGGATCCAGAAGACGCTTCTGGGCTTTGCGTCGGGGGTCATGGTGGCGGCTTCTGTCTGGTCGCTGCTGATCCCTGCTATCGAGCTGTCGGAGGGATGGGGAAAGCTGTCCTTCATCCCTGCGGCGGCCGGATTCCTCATAGGCATCGGCTTCCTGCTGCTTCTGGACAGGCGGGTGCCCCATCAGCATCTGGAATGCAGCGAGCCGGAGGGACCGGCCAGCAGCTGCAGAAAAAGCACCATGATGCTGCTGGCGGTGACGATCCACAATCTGCCCGAGGGAATGGCAGTGGGGGTGGTGTTCGCGGGTCTTCTTTCAGGAGAGAGCGGCATTACGTCGGCCGGCGCGCTGGCCCTGGCCCTTGGCATGGCCATCCAGAATTTTCCGGAGGGAGCCATCATATCCATGCCCCTGCGCAGCGAGAACGGGATCAGCAGAAAGAGGGCGTTTCTGATGGGAGCGCTGTCCGGGGCGGTGGAGCCGGTGGGAGCCGTGCTCATGATCCTGCTGGCACAGTATTTTCTGCCTCTCCTGCCTTATCTTCTGGCCTTCGCGGCCGGCGCTATGCTCTATGTGGTGGTGGAGGAGCTGATTCCGGAGACGGCCCAGGGATCCCATTCTGATCTGGGAACCGTGGGATTCGCGGCCGGATTTGTGATCATGATGATCCTGGATGTGGCGCTGGGATAAAATCTCTGCTCCGGAGGCGCGGAAGCCGTCCGCAGTATTCCGGGACCCCGGAGTCTTATTGATAAAAATTATCAGAAAACCCCCTGTACAAAATCCTATTATTCCTGTATGATATTTATAAGTTAGTTATACCTAACTAAAAACAGAGGCAAAAAGGAGGAAAAACGGGGATGAGCGTAGTAATAATCGGGGGGCATGACAGGATGGTGTGCCAGTATAAGAAAATCTGCAAAAAGTACAACTGCAAGGCAAAAGTATTTACCCAGATGGCGGCGGGACTGAGCAAGCAGATCGGATGTCCGGATCTTCTGGTGCTGTTTACCAATACCGTTTCCCATAAAATGATCAAATGCGCCGTGGATGAGGCAAAGCGGGCGGATATTGAAGTGGTGCGGTGTCATACCAGCAGCGGGTCGGCCCTGAGCGAGATCCTGGAAAGCAGATGTATGTGAAAGGCGGCTGCCCGCCGGGCAAAAAACAGGTTGACAAACGGACTGCGCGGTGTTACTCTGTAACAAAGGGTTAGGTTTTGCTAACTAATAAAGATAAAGAGGTGTTTTGCCATGCTGGCATTTTTATACGGAAATCTGGGAACCATTGTTGTTGCCCTGGCAGTCATCGGTCTGGCGGCTCTGGCGGTCAGGAGTATGCGCAGGGACAGGAAACAGGGAAAAACCTGCGGCGGGTGCAGCGGATGCGGCGGCTGCGGAGGATCCTGCCATGAGCATGGAGCGTGTCACAGTGAGAAGTGATCAGAACAGAGATGAAGTTCTCAGAGAAATGAGAAGGCGCGGATATCGTATTACGGAGCAGAGAAAGATTCTGGTGGACGTGATCCTGAAGGATCAGTGCCGCTGCTGCAAGGAAATTTATTATGAAGCGGCCAAAAAGGATCCTTCCATGGGGATTGCCACGGTGTACCGCACTGTGGGAGCCCTGCAGGATATGGGGATCCTGAGACGGGATTACAGCCGGCCGGTGCTGTCCGGAGCCTGGGAGTGCGAAAAGAAGTGCAAAGTCTGTCTCAGCGGAGAAAAGCAGACGCGGGCGGAGGATGAGGAAGAGCTTTACGAGACAGTCAGAGGCTTCCTTCAGCGAAAGGGATATCTGGCGGGAGAGGATTTCAAAGTGACGGTAGTGGTAGACTGACGAAAGAAAAAGGGGATGAATAAGTATGACGGCAGGAATTATTTTTCTGGTACTGGTTCTCCTCTGTATCTTTGGCGTAAAAAGTATGATCCGGCGGATTTTACTGCGTCCGGGAAAACACGGAAAGAATCAGGGACGCGGAAGAAAGCGGTGACGGCGCGGAGGAAGAAAACTTGCAATTCTGCTCTTTTTTGTTATGATGGAATCAGACAATGGACAAAGGAGCGGCTGTGATGAAGAAACGAGAGTCACAACAAAAGAAAAAACGAAACATGAAAAGCATCGTCCTGTGTCTCGCGGGGATGCTTTTTTTGCTTGGCTGGACCGGATGCGGAGGCAGAGAAGGGTCCGGGACCGGTGCGGAAAGCAGCGCGGAAGAGACGGAGACCGGCGCGGAGAAGACAGAGGCCGGGGACGGAGGAGCAGGCTCCGCCGTCCGGAGAGGAACAGAGCTGTCTCTTGACAGCGCGGGAGGGCTTGAGATCGAGCGGAAGCTGGCGGGGAAGGATGTGCCCATGGGAGAGGGGGATACATGGACCATCTTTGTTTACATGTGCGGGTCTGATCTGGAGTCGGACGCGGGCGCGGCCACTTCCGATCTTCTGGAAATGAACTGTTCTCGGACAGGGGAGAACTGCCGCTTTGTGGTGCAGACAGGAGGCGCGGAGGAATGGTCGGATCTGGGCGTCAGTGAAAAACAGATCCAGCGTCATGTGTTTCAGGACGGGAAAAGAAAACTGGTCTACAGCGGAGCTCAGGCAAACATGGGCGCGGAGGAGACACTGCGGGAGTTTCTGCTCTGGGGACTGGAGCAGTATCCGGCGGAGCATATGGGACTGGTCTTCTGGGATCACGGCGGCGGAAGCATTGACGGCGTCTGCTATGATGAGCTGTACGGGGATGACACGCTGCTCCTGGAGGAGATCGACCGGGCCCTTTCAGCCGCGGCGGATATCATGACGGACCGTTTTGTGTTCATCGGCTTTGACGCCTGCCTGATGGCGACGGCGGAAACCGCCAACATTGCCGCGTCCTACGCGGATTATATGTACGCCTCGGAAGATGTGACGCCGGAATACGGCTGGGATTACAAAGCCGTAGGGGAATACCTGGCTTCCTGTCCGGAGAGCGGCGGAGAGGAGCTGGGGCAGATCATCTGCGACGATTATTATGAGCGCTGCGTGGAGCTCGGAGAAGAAGAAACGGCTGTGATTTCCTGTGTGGATCTGTCAGAGGTGGACCGTCTGCTGAAAGCCTTTCATCAGACCGCCAGGTTCATCTATGAAAATTTTGAGAAGGAGGAGATCCGCGGGGCGGTCAGCATGGGAATGGAAGAAGCTGCCGCTTTCGGCTGGGACAGCCGTTGGGACGGATATTCCAATATGATCGATATGGGAGACGCCATGAGGAGGATTGAATCCGCTGTGCCCCAGGCAGGAGAGGTGCGAAGATGCCTGGACCGGTGCGTGGTCTATCAGCGCAAGGGAAGCGGCATGGAGCAGACGACGGGACTGGCGCTGTATTATCCCCGTCAGATCCAGGGAAGCGGCGAGGCGGAAATCCTGAAAAATATCTGCATTGATCCATATTATATGGCGTTTCTGGACCGGATGGTCTATGAAGAAAATGCGGACCGGGCGGAAGAGGGATATGACGACAGCCTCTGGCTGGGGGAAGATGCCTGTTTCTGGTCAGAGAAAACCTGTGATCTGTACTATTGGGGAACGGAACTGGAATATGAGGAATGGTGCCAGGTGGAGTATGAACGGGAACCCTGGGTGGACGACTGGGGCATCTACGGCTTTGTGATCTCTGAGGATACGATTTCCAGCCTGGATACGGTCTGGTGCAGTCTGATGCTGGACCAGGGAGACAGCATGCGGGAGCTGGGCACTGACAACAATGTGGATGTGGACCGGGAGACAGGGAAAGTGGAGGACTGCTTTGACGGCACCTGGTACTGTCTGGCGGACGGCCAGCCTCTTGCGCTGTACGTGGAAGAGGAGACGGAGGAGTCTGTGCGGTACAGCTGTCCTGTCCTTCTGAACGGGGAGGAGACAGAACTGCTGGTCCAAAAAGACAGCGGATCAGGCCGCTGTGTGATAGAAGGCGTCCGGGAGGAATCTGATCCGGAGAGCGGAGAAGCCCCCGCGGCCGGGCAGGCGCTGAAGGCCGGAGATGAGATCACGCCCGGATATTATGTGTATGCCGCCCGGGAAGAGGACGACGGGTATGAGTACGGAGAAGCCTATCCTTATACGGGAGACGGGGATATTCAGGTCATGGGGCTGCCGGCGGGAGATTATTATTACGGGTTTGAAATTTATGATATTTACGGATGGGCCCGTTATACAGATTATGCGGCCTTTGGCGTGGAGGAGGACGGCAGCGTTTTTTTCTATGAATGAAAGGAAGGAAAGCGGAAGTGAAACGGATTTTTTTGATCGTGCTTGACAGTGTGGGAATCGGAGCGCTGCCCGACGCGGCCCGGTTCGGGGACGAGGGAAGCAATACACTCAGGGCGGCGGCGGACAGCCCGCGTTTTTCCATGCCGGTCATGGAGCGGCTGGGACTGTTCCATACAGACGGGGTCAGAGACTGGTCGGGAAAGACCGGGAACGGCTATGAAGGCGCCGTGGGCCGCCTGGCGGAGGCGTCCATGGGAAAGGACACGACCACCGGGCACTGGGAGATCGCGGGCCTGATCTCGAGGGAACCCATGCCCACCTTTCCGGAGGGATTTCCCGATGAGCTGATGGATGAGTTCCGGAAACGGACAGGACGGGGCATACTGCTGAACCGTCCTTATTCCGGCACAGACGCCATCCGGGATTACGGGGAAGCGCATATGAAAACAGGGAATCTGATCGTCTATACCTCGGCGGACAGTGTCTTTCAGGTGGCTGCCCATGAGGACGTGATCCCCATCGGGGAACTGTACCGGATCTGTGAGATCGCCCGGGAACTGTGCGTGGGAAAATACGGCGTGGGCCGGGTGATCGCCAGACCGTTTGAGGGGAAACCGGGCAGCTTCAGGCGGACGGAGCGGCGGCATGACTTTTCCCTGCTTCCGCCGGAGGATACCATGCTGGATGTTCTGAAGCGCAGCGGAAAAGAGGTGCTGGCAGTGGGAAAGATCAACGATATTTTTGCCGGAAAGGGGATTACGGAGTTTGTCCGCACATCCTGCAACGCGGAGGGGATCGACCGGACCCTGGATTTCATGAAGCGGGATTTCGAGGGACTCTGCTTTGCCAATCTGGTCGATTACGATATGCTTTACGGCCACAGGAATGATGTGGACGGCTATGCGGAGGCGCTGACCTATTTTGACAGCCGCCTGCCGGAACTGCTCGCGCTTCTCAGAGAGGAGGACATTCTCATGGTCACGGCTGATCACGGCTGTGATCCCTCCACGCCCTCCACCGACCATTCCAGGGAATACATTCCCTTTGTGGCGGCCGGGAGACCGGTGAAGGCGGGGAGCAGCATCGGGACCAGAAATACCTTCGCAGATATCGGCATGACAGTCCTGGATTATTTCGGCCTGGCGTCGGGAATCGATGGTCAAAGCTTTCTCAGTAAAATTTTGTCCGCAGAAAAATAACAGAAAATTTACAGGATCCTGCAGGAAAACCATACGAAACTTTTATATGCCGCTGTTAGAATGTAGACGATATTCTTTTTCATATTCAATCAGTAACTGAAAGGAGAGGAGAAAATGAGAAGGAAATGGCTTCATTCGGCAGCGGCAATTGCGCTTGCGGCCGCGATGGGAGTCTCTTCCCTCAGCGGGGCCTTTACGGTCTACGCCGCAGGATCTGAAAATCCGGTCCTGTCATCGGAAGAGCTGACTTCCGCCGAAGAAAGTACTTCCGCACAGGAGGCAGAGGAGACTTCCTCGGCAGCTTCCACGGAAGAGACACAAAATGAAGAGACAACAGCTGTACAGGAGGAAACAACACAGCAGACATCAGATGAGACGCAAGAATCGTCCTCTGAAGAACAGCAGAGCACGGAAGCGCTCTCAGAATCAGTTCCTGCGGAGACAGAGACATCCGCGGAAAATGAGATCATATCTGCCCAGGCGGCCACACAGCCCGGCGCGTCGCCCCTGATCGTTACAGAAATTGTGCCTGTGGCAGGCCCCAGCGGATCCAGACTGACGTATACAGAGGTGTACAACAATTCTGACGCCACCATCAATATGGGCGAGTATACCTTTTATTATCAGTATCCCAACGGTGGCGGACAGGTATGGAATACGGGAGATTTTAATATTGAGCCCGGTGAGTGCATTGTTCTCTGGCAGAGCAATTCTTCCAGCTGGACCGTAGAAGATTTCAATGCTTACTATGGAACAGATCTGGTAGAGGGGGAAGACATTTACCGGATCAACTACGGCGGCATTCACAGCACCGATAGAAGAGGATTCGCCTTCGGCCGTGACGAGGACAGCATCATCGCCTATGCGGAGTGCAACGTGGACGGCGCGGATATCGCAAGTGCGGACCGTCAGAACGGATGGGCTGTTCAGTACGAATATCCGGGCATTGGAACCACCTCCTATAAGAGCGAGGTATCTGACGCGACTCCCGGCACAGTAGCGGATTGGCAGGTTCCCGCTGAAAAGGTACACTATGAGAGCCCGGCGGCGGTGAGCATTTCCGAGGTAAATGGCCCTGAAACGGCGCAGAACGATGCGGTGACTGTGACGGCAAAGATCACGGGAAATCAGGGCGGCGCCGCAGTGAAGCTGCATTTTGTCCAGGGACCGGGAAATGAGGAGACCGTCGATATGACCTATGTGGACGGCACAGATACTGTGACAGCCACGATTCCCTCCGAGCTTCTCTGGGACGATCAGATCAGCTGGTATATCACAGCTTCCTATGGGGAAGAGACAGCCTTTGCCCAGAGCGACAGTTATACAACAAATGTACAGTATCCGGAGCTTTCTGATGAGGAGAAGGCCCCTCTGGTCGTGACGGAGGTCGTGACGCCTCCCACTTCTACCGGAGAGTACGCGGGCAACACTCAGTTTTCCTATGTGGAACTTTACAACCGCACCAGCAGCCCGGTCAACTACGGATATTTTTATCTGTTCTATGAGTACACCAACACGACCACTGCCGATAAACAGTGGAGCTGCAGCGAACCGGTCATGATGATCGAGCCCGGAGAGACACTGGTGGTGTGGCTGACCAGCAACGGCAATACGGTGGAGGATTTCAACACGTTCTACGGAGTGGATCTGGTAGAGGGCGAGGATATTGTGACCATTAATTATGCCGGCTTCCACAATACTCAGTGGCGTACCCTGAAATTCGGCCGTTCCGCGGATACTATTTTCGCGAGGGCCCAGTTCAATATCAATGGAGTCGCTTCCATCGACAGCGACGGCCAGCACTCCATCCAGTATACGTATCCCAGAACAGCCGACGGAGAGAGCCTGATTGTATCCACCGATATGGCGCCAAGCCCCGGCACTGTGGAGGACTGGCAGGTGCCGGATGAGCTTTCCAATTTTACCGGATACGCAGGTTATCCCGAGGATGACGGAACGGCGCCCAGCCTGAGCCTTCATGACACCTGCCCTACTACCATCATGGAAGGCGATCAGATCAAGGTGATCTTTGACATCTCCGACAATATGGGGCTGGTGGGAGAACGGGTCCATTACCGTCTGGATGGCGGAGAATGGCAGTACACGACTGAGAGCAACACAAGAGTTCCCTATTATTATGTGGCTCAGATTTCGGCGGATGTGCTGTTCGGCCACGACAATGTGGAATTTTACGTGGAGGCTTTCAACAACTTCAGAAGCACAACGACGCCCATTTACAGCGTGGATATCCAGCGGCTGAATGATGTGAACGGCGTCCGTCTCAACGTGGCTGACGACACCATTTTAAGCGGCGTGACCACGATCACGGCAAACGACGGCGGCAGCAATGCGGACACTAAGATCCAGATTGACGGGCAGGAAGTGGAGACCATCCCCATGCTGGAGGACGGCGCTTACTTCGCCTTCACTGCCACGGACAGAAACTCTTATTTCAAGAACGCGGTGACTGCGCCCTACGGAGACAATGAGAGAGAGATCATTTCCTATGTGGTAAGCTGGGGCAATGACACAGATTCCAAGGCAGTCCATATTGACAACAAATACTTTACCTACAATGAGGAAAAAGACTGCTACGAAGTGACGCTGACCATGTGGGCCGGCGATTCCGGAACTCCCTTTGAGGATATTTATCTTCCCTCTGAGAACCATGAGGATTATAAGGTGAGCCAGGTCAGACTGATGCTGGCCAACGGAAAGACCTATCTGCCTACCGAGATCGGTCCCGATGATCCGGAAACCAGTGCGAAAACAAACCTGAGCACAGCTCTGTCAGCAGTGCACAGCATCGGCGACAGCTCCGGCTGGTGCCCGAGAATGGATGTAACCTTTGAGATTCCCGCGTCTGATGTGACAGCGGTGGGATATGAGCTGGATACCACGGCGCTGTCTGACGGCGTTCATACCATTACAGCCACGGCAGGCAGCAGAACAGACACAGCCGAGGTGATCGTAGACAATACCATTCCTGTGATCAATATGGGGATTGAAGAGGGCGCCCAGATGACAGGAACTCTGACCATTGATCCTCAGGTGACAGACGCGAACGGCCTTGCCGCCATGAGTGTGATCCTGAACGGCGAGGAGATCACAGTGCCCTACAGCCAGGCCGTGAGAGACATGGCGGAAGGAACCTATGAGCTGACTGTTCTGGCGGAGGATCTGGCCGGAAATCTGGCACAGGAGACGGTCACTTTCCAGATCGGCGATGTGAACCCTGTGATCGCTTCCGTGAGCACGGACAATGTGACAGCGGATTCCGCGGATCTGTCCGTAGCGCTTGAAGACGTGAACACAGAGGGTGCAGAGGTGTCTTTCTATAAAGGAAAGAACCTGACTGTGGAGAATGGCGATATTACCGTAAAAACAGGCGAGGGCGACGAGCCTCTGGCTGTGGATCTTGGCAGCCGTTCCATTGAAGTGACGTCTCCTACAGGTGACCTGCCTTATCAGATGTTTACCATCAACACAGGAGATCTGACTGACGGCGACAGCGTATTTGTAAACTGGAGCGGCAGCTCCAATTATGCGGACGCTTCCCACGCGATCAAAATGTATGTGCTGAATACGGCGCAGAATGACTGGGAAGTGATCGGAACGCCGGACGCGGACGGAAATATCGAGGTATCCTTCGGCGCGAAGGATCATGTGTCCGACGGAAAAGCCATCGTACTGGTACAATGCCGCGCCGAGGCCAGCAATCCGGTCGTGACCGCTTCTGATGAAACGGTAAAGGCGGCTGCCGACGAGGGCGATGTGACAAGCAGCTGGGATGGAACCGGCGTACCGGAGGATTATGACTTCTCCTTTGCCTGGATCACAGATACCCAGTATTATACAGAAAGTTATCCGGAGCATTTCTACAATCAGAATCAGTGGATCGTGGACAATGCCGACGAGCTGAAGATCAAATATGTCATTCACACCGGCGACATTGTGGACGAGTACGACATGATCGGACAGTGGGAAGTGGCTGACAAGGCCATGGGCATCTTTGACGAAGCCGGAATGCCTTACGGCGTGCTGGGCGGAAATCATGATGTGGCTGCCGGCGGAATGCTTTATCAGAACTACTGGAATTATTTCGGAGAAGACCGTTTTGCGGACAAATCCTATTACGGCGGATCCTACAACAACAACGCGGGCCATTATGACCTGATTTCCCAGAACGGACAGGATTTCATCCTTCTTTATATGAGCTGGGATATTTATACAGAAGAGCTGGAATGGATGAACCAGGTACTGCAGCAGTATTCAGACAGGACAGCGATCCTTCTGTTCCACCGTTACACCAATGTTTCACAGAACAGCGGAACCTATCTGGATTATGCCGGAAAGGTGGTCCAGGAGCAGGTTGTGGCAAAGAATCCCAACGTGGTGGCAGTGCTCAACGGCCATTACCATGGCGCGTCCTTTGAAACAACAGCCTTTGACGATGACGGAGACGGCGTCAAAGAGAGAACCGTATACCAGATCTGCACCGACTATCAGTCTGGTTTTGAAGGCGGCGCGGAATACATCAAGATGCTGTACTTTGATCTGGATGCGGGCAAGATCTACATGAATTCCTACTCACCGCTCTTAAACGACTTCAACTACTATGACACGCCCAAGTATGAGAGCTACGAGGAAGGAAACAGCGGAAACAACATTGACATTTATGAGCTGAACGTGGATTTTGACACCTCTGAGAAAACACTGGAGTGCAGCCAGTTCAGCGCGGGCATCCGGACAGACGAGGAAATCGGCACGGCCGAAGTGAATGATCTGACAGCCGGCGTGTCCTACAGCGGACTGGATGAGCGGACCGGATACAGCTGGTACGCCAAGGTGACCAACGACAAGGGCGGCCTTGTCTACAGTGACCTGCAGAGCTTTACAACAAAGAAAGCAAACAACTTTACAGATGTGGCGGATGACGCCTGGTACAAGGATGCTGTGGATTATGTATACCAGAAGGACATCATGACCGGAATGGGTACAGATGAAACCACCTTTGCGCCGAATGATACGCTGGTACGCGCCATGTTCGCGCAGGCGCTCCATCGTGTGGAGGGAGAGCCTGAGACTGCGTATACAGCACAGTTCCCGGATGTGGCCCAGAATGACTGGTTTGCGGAATGCGTAACCTGGGCGGCCGACACCGGTATTGTGGGCGGCTACTCCAACGGCTACTTCGGCCCTGCGGACAACATCGTCCGCGGCCAGATCGCGATCATGATGTATCGCTACGCTCAGTACAAGGGCTATGACATGGGCGGCGCTGTCGACATCAGCGGATATACGGATGCGGCTCTCGTGGACGACTACATGAAGGACGCCATGGAATGGGCGGTCGGAAACGGCATTATTACCGGAAAATATGACCAGACAGTCCTGGATCCTTACGGATATGCCACCCGTGCCGAGTGCGCTACGATCATCATGCGGTTTATGGAAACATACATGGCCCAGTAACATCCTGCCGGAAGCATTCAAAGGCGTTCGGACAGAAAACGGCTTGATATGAAAAAAGAGAGTGTTCCAGAAGTCAGTCCCTGGCTTCCGGGACACTTTCATTTTTACAATAATTATACAAAAAAGCGAAAAGGTTTTTTACATGGATTTGATACAATGGCTGATGCAGTAAAGAGAAGACTGAAGGAGACAGAAAGAGAGGAAGAGAGAAATTGGTCAGAATATCAAAAATTACGACAGTCATGTTTTCCGGAAAGAAACGGAGGCTGTTTTTCGGGATCGCCGCGCTGGTGATCATGGCGGGCCTGATGATCCTTTACAGCAGAAGCGTGGAGCGGACGCCCATTGCCCCGTCCAGCAACAATGAGTACGCGAAGGCGACGGTGACAGCAATCCTGGAGGACTATACCGGCGCGGAGGAAGGCGGCGGAGCCTACACCGGAAACCAGCTGGTTGAGGTGGAGATCACATCCGGAACCTATAAAGGAAGAACCTGTGAGGCGAGTAATTCCAACAGTTATCTGACGGGAGCTTACTGTGAAGAGGGGTCAAAGGTTGTTGTCCTGGTGGGAGAAAACAACGGAGAGCTGGCGGCTTCTGTCTATAATTATGACAGAGGCGCCGGTATCTGGGCCCTGGTGGGCGTCTTTTTCCTGGCCCTCTGCCTGATCGGAGGCAAGAAGGGAATTTCGGCGTCCGCGGCGCTGATCTTTACCTTTATCTGCATTGTGTTTCTCTATGTGCCGATGATGTACGCGGGCGTGTCGCCCTTCTGGGCAGCGGTGATCGTGTCCATGCTGATCCTGGTGGTGTCCATCCTTCTGCTGGACGGCTGGAGCGCCCAGGCGTTCTGCGCCATTCTCGGCACGGCCATCGGCGTGCTCATCGCCGGCGCCACGGCGGCCCTGTTCGGGACTCTGTGCCATATCACCGGGTTCAATATGTCCGACGCGGAGACGATGATCCATATCGGGGACAACAGCGGCCTCCAGGTGGGCGGGATCCTGTTTTCCGGAATCCTGATCGCGTCTCTGGGCGCCGTCATGGATCAGAGTGTGTCGGTGGCCGCGGCGATTCAGGAGATCAAGCGCAATAACCCGGAATTCGGCTGGAAACGTCTTTACCAGTCCGGCATCCGGGTCGGTCATGATATGATGGGGACCATGTCCAATACACTGATCCTTGCCTTTGTGGGAAGCTCCGTCAATACGCTGATCATTGTATACGCGTACGAGATGCCCTATCTGCAGATCATGAGCCAGTATGCCATTGCGATCGAAATCCTCCGGGGACTTTCGGGAACGCTGGGCGTCATCCTCACCGTACCGGTGGAATCAGCCATCGCGGCATTCTGGCTGACCAGGAAGAAAAAGGCTCAGGGCGTCTCTGTTTCCTGAGACGTGCCCTGCGGGGCCCCTTTCGCCGCGTTTGTTCCTGTGGTGTGCCGTTTGATGGCCGCGAAGCTTTCGGCGCTGATCACATGCTCGATGCGGCAGGCGTCCTCCACCGCGGTTTTTTCGGAAACGCCCAGGCGGATCAGCCATTCTGAGATCAGGGTATGCCGTTCATAAATGGTTTCCGCGATCTCCAGGCCGGAGGGCGTAAGATGGATGTGATTTTCCGCGTCAATGGTGATATATCCTTTCTGACGGAGGTTTTTCATGGCCACACTGACGCTGGGCTTGGAAAAATCCAGCTCATTGGCGATATCTATGGAATGGACCTCCGGCTTGCGATGGCTTAAGATCAGGATTGTTTCAAGATAGTTTTCAGCGGACTCATGGGTTTTCATGATGATTTCCTCACTTTACTAAAAGGTAATTTTTGTTATTATAACATGTAAAAGGGACAAAAGCAATAATCAGACAATTTGCAGAAAATTTCTGCAAAATATGTATTGAAAAAAATACAATTATAGGGTAAGATATTGTGGGGATATTCGTTAAAGCATTAACGCAATATTTTACACAATCTTAACACAATTTTACTGTGAGCTGCAGCCGGCAGCGGAAACAGAGAAAAGGAGACAGAAAAATGGCAGTTTTGAAGAGAAGCAAAATGGTAGTGATCGGCGCGGGAAATGTAGGCGAGGCGATCGCCTATACGCTGATGCTGCGCCGTCAGGCCAGTGAGATCGTGCTGGTTGATTTAAATGAGGACAGAGCAATGGGAAGCGCTCTGGATATTGCCCACGGAACGGCATTCTTCCGTCAGGCAAGGATCCGCAAGGGCGGCTATGAGGAATGCGCTGACGCGGAGATCATCATCATCACCGCCGGCATCGCGAGAAAGCCCGGACAGACAAGACTGGATCTGGCGAAGACCAACGTATCCATCATTAAGAGTATCACCAGAAGCATCATGCAGTATGCGGCGGATCCCATGATCGTTGTGGTTTCCAACCCGGTGGATATTATGACGTATGTGGTACAGAAGGAGTCCGGCCTTCCTTCTGAGCAGGTGATCGGTACAGGTACAGGTCTTGATACCGCGAGACTCCGTTATCTGATCAGTGAGAAATGCAAGGTAGACGTATGCGACGTCAACGCCTTTGTTCTCGGTGAGCACGGCGACAGCCAGGTGCCGATCTGGAGCCGCGCGACCATTGGCGGAAGCTCAGTGGAAGGATTCCTGGCAGACAAAGGCGAGACGCTGGATACGGATGAACTGGCACAGAAGGCCCGCGATTCAGGAGCGGAAGTGATCGCGCTGAAGGGCGCTACCTTCTACGGCATTGCCATGACTGTTTCCCGTATTGTAGAAGCCATCACGGAGAATGAGAACGCGGTTCTTCCCGTATCCCATGTGCTCGGCGATGATTTTGAGGACTGGAAGGATGTTGCCATCAGCATGCCCTGCGTGCTGAACCGTCACGGAATTGCCAAGACCATCCATATTCCCATGAGCATCCGTGAGAAAGAAGCGATGGATGTTTCCACAAGGACGCTGAAGGAGTTCCTTGCAAAGGTTCTGGAGGAAGAAGAAGAGAAGAAGGAAGAGGCGTAAGTCCTCTTCTGCCCCGCGGACCAGACAGGATTTCTGATGATGACGCCCCTGCTGTGATGTACAGCCGGGGAGTTTTATGTTACAATAAGACAGACGCGGACTGCGGGAAAACAGACACGACAGAAGACAGCCTTCGGGGAAGGAACCTGAGATGTGGAGCAGAAAAGAACTGAAGAAAAAAAGCCGGAATATCATGAAAAAGCATTACTGGCGGGTCATTGCCGTCTGCTTTGTGGCCGCGCTGGCGGCGGGCAGCTACAATGGTACCTTTTCGGCGGTCTTTTCCTATGATTCGTCCAGAGAAATACGGAATGTGATCCAGGAAAATACAGTATTCGATTTCAACGATATCAGAATGGAAAAGCCTCTGGATACAGTGATCCGGCATTTTGAGCAGAAGCATGTGCAGGAAGAGGAAATGGTGAAAAAGAGCCCGTATACAAAGGGGGTCCTGTCCGGCATTGTCAATTACAGCCTGGCGACCGGATCCGTTTTTTCGGGTATCATCGCCATTCTGCTGAGACCTGTGTTCCGGGGCGCGTGGCTTTCTCTGATCGCCGCCGCGGCCGGAGCCGCGCTTCTGTTTTTCTGGTGGCTGTTTGTGCGGAATATCATTGAAGTGGGAACCTGCCGTTTTTTTATGGAGGCGGATGCTTATCAGAATACGGGCGGAAACCGGATCTTTTATCTGTATAAGATCCGGCGGGTGTGGAGGACTGCCCGGGTGATGCTGCGGAAATCTCTGTATCAGGGCCTCTGGTATCTGACGCTGGCAGGCGGATGGATCAAGGGTTATTCTTATATGATGGTACCCTATCTGGCGGCGGAAAATCCGGATATCAAAGGACGGGAGGCCATTGCCGTTTCCAGGAAAATGATGCGGGGAAATAAATGGAACGCGTTTCTCATGGACTGTTCGTTTCTGGGGTGGAATCTTCTCAGTCTGTTTACCCTGGGACTGATCAATATCTTTTATGCCAATCCGTATAAGCAGGGGGCCCGGGCAGAGCTGTATCTCGCGCTCAGGGAAAAAGCGCTGGAAGAAGGGGCCGATTACTGCCATGTGTTTACGGACCGGTATCTGGTGTCCGTGCCGTCCGAGGAGGTGGTGCGGGCCGCTCTGGAGCGGGAAGCAAGGCTGGCTGACACACCGGACTGGAAGGAGCGGGCGGAGGCGGCCAGAACCATGCCGGTTTTTCCGGAACAGGAATATACGCCGGCGCTGTTTACGATCGAAGGGGCGGACAGGCGATTCCGTCTGGGGATCGATTATCAGTGCAGCTATGGCATGACCGGGATCATCCTTCTGTTTTTTATTTTCTCTGTGGTGGGATGGTGCTGGGAGGTCGGCCTGCATCTGGTGCAGAGCGGCCATCTGGTCAACCGGGGCGTGCTCCACGGTCCCTGGCTGCCCATTTACGGGTCAGGGGGCGTTCTGGTGCTGATCCTGCTGAAAAAAGTGAGAGAGCGGCCGGTGGTTACGTTTTTCCTGACGATGCTGATCTGCGGATGTGTGGAGTATGCTACAAGCTGGGTCCTGGAAATGATCCATCACGGCGTGAGATGGTGGGATTACAGCGGATATTTCCTGAACCTGAACGGACGGGTCTGCGCGGAAGGACTGCTGATTTTCGGACTCGGCGGATGCGGCTTCATTTATATTCTGGCGCCGCTGGTGATGAACGGCTGCATCAGACGGATACCGGTGAAGCGCAGGGTGCTTCTCTGCGTTCTCCTGATCCTGCTCTTTGTGGGCGACTTTCTGTATTCCGGCGCCCATCCCAACACAGGTCAGGGGATTACCCGGCACCGGCAGGAATACCGGAGGGAAGAGGTGCGCTGCGTTCCGGAACAGGATCCGGCAAAAGGCGCCGGCATCACCGCTGTGTTTCTTTGAGCGATACACCCGGAGGGACATGACAGAGAGGAGGACCAACATGCAGAATGAAAACCGGAAGACGGAGAAGAGCAGGGTGATCCTGATCCCCTGCGGAACCTACGAGGAGGAGACGGTCTATGAAAAGCTGAAGGCGGGGCTTTCTCTGCTCGGCGGCATGGAAAGCCTGGTCGGGCCAAAGGAGCAGGTACTGATCAAACCGAATCTGGTCAGGAAGGCGGATCTCGAACGAGCGGTCGTCACGCATCCGTCGGTGGTGGGCGCGGTGGCCAGACTTTTGAAGGAGGCCGGGGTCCGGGATGTGAGGGCAGGGGATTCCTGCGGGATCGGATCTGCGCAGGCCACGGCGGCGGCTGTAGGAATGGATCAGGTTCTTGCCCGGTACGGAGTGCCGCTGACAGAATTTACCGGGGAGGGAACAGTTCCTTATGAGGATGGAATCCAGGCAAAACGTTTTTTTCTGTCGAAGGAAGTCCTGGAAGCGGACGCTGTGATCAGCGTCTGCAAGATGAAGACCCATGCCCTGGAGCGGATCACCGGCGCGGTGAAAAATCAGTACGGCTGCATTTATGGCTTCCATAAGGCCAAAGGACATACCCAGTATCCCAGCGCGGACAGTTTTGCCAGAATGCTGGTGGATCTGAATCAGATGATCAGTCCCCGGCTCTTTGTTATGGACGGTATTGTGGCCATGGAGGGAAACGGCCCGACTTCGGGAGATCCCGTTTCCATGGGAGTTCTGCTGCTCTCCCTGGACCCGGTTGCCCTCGACAGCGTATTCTGCTGTCTGATCGGTCTGGATCCGGAGCTTGTGCCGACCAACTACCATGGGGAGAAAATGGGACTGGGGGTCTGGCAGAAAGAACAAATAGAACTGACAGTACTGGCGGAGGACGGAGAAGTCTGCGGTATGACCATGGAAGAGACCTTTGCCCGTTACGGAAACGGAAACTTCCGGGTAGACCGGAAGCGGGAGAAACATGATTTCTGGGTGCGGATGGGGCGGCTTTTCAATATTTTTCAGAAAAAACCGTATATTGATCCGGAAAAATGCGTCAGGTGCGGCATCTGTGTGGAGAGCTGTCCTGTGGAGGGCAAGGCTGTGACCTTCGCGGAGGGCAGAAAAAAGCCGCCTGTGTACAATTACAGAAAGTGCATTCGCTGTTTCTGCTGCCAGGAAATGTGCCCCCATAAAGCCATACAGGTAAAATGAGAATCGGTCGGCCACAGAGAGCGGTCCGGAAGTGAAGGCTTCCGGACCGTTGGTTTTATCCCGTTACAGATTCCCAAGCCGGGACAGGGTATCGAGCAGTTCAGCGGAGCCCGCGCCGGCAGAAGCAGTCTGCGGGGTCTGCGTTGTTTCTTCGGCCTGGTCCGCTCCGGATCCCGTGTCAGAGGAAGCCGTGTCCGCGGCAGGAGCCGGGGAGGCAGTCTCCGAGGAGGCTCTGGAGCAGCAGGAAGAGGAGCCGGCGCAGTCATGTTTGAGGGTTTCCTCATAGGACGGCGGGCCCAGTTCCAGCGGCTTGATCTCTCTGTCGAGAAGGCTTCCGGATACGAACTCCATGCATACGCTGTCCTCAGGAGGGATCAGGCTCCCCTTCGGCGCCACGGCACGGCCGTTGTGTGGAATCAGGTACTGGGAATAATAAATGCTTTTCAGATAGACGGTGATTCCCATAGACACATCGCCTGTGTCGGGATCAAAGCTTAAAATTTTCGGGATCGTGATCATATTCAGTCCCTGGGCGGGAGATGAATTGGTCGTGGAGAACCCGATGTCGTTGATTACCGGCGCGGAGACATTGCCGTCCGCGTAGGTGACGCCGTAGGGAGCGTAAAGCTCCAGCTCTACTGAGGAAGGATTGGTGTCTTCATCATAATGCACATAATCCGGAGAACCGGGCGAGGGCAGGTACACGGCCGGAACCGTAAGGATGGTCAGCAGTCTTCCGGCACAGTCAAAAAGCTTGACGGCGAAGGTCACGGTCATGTTCTGAAGTGTCACGGAATAACAGCTGGGCCTGCCGTTGATGGGGGCAACAGCGGGCTGTTCTCCCTCTGACGGAGCGGGAAGGGCCGTGGAGATGACTTCAGCGGAAGCAGAGACGGCGGAAGGATAAGCCGTGTTGAAATTGGGGGCCAGGGTGATCTGGCGGCACAGATTGATGCCGATCTCATCATACACGACAGGGGCCAGCAGAGTCAGATACTGGGGCGTACCGCAGACCGGAGTGGTGCAGACATCGCGGCAGGGGCCCGGAGCCTGGCATCCCTCCGTCTGTCCGGAGGCGCCCGGCCGTCCGAAATTACAGCCGATGGGCTTGTATTTAGACATAGGATTTTGTCCCTTCAATAAAGTTGTTCACCCTATTATATGCGTTCGGTCATAAGACCGTGCACAGGGTCATATATTAGACAAGACATAAAACGGAAAGAGGCAGTGTTGATGGGAGAAATCCACAGTTTTTCGGACGGGAGCAAGCTGGCAGTCTGGGAAGAGCGCAATCAGATCCGGGCCTTTTCCTTTCCCGTCAGACGGGGAACGGGACCGTCTGTCCTCAGGCAGGATCTGCTGCGCGATCTGACCTCTGCCGTTTACAGGGGAAGGATTTATTACGCTTATCACAGCCTGGAACACAGGGTGCTGGTCTGTTCTGTGGGCGTGCAGGAGGCCGCGGCCGTTCTCTCGGATCCGACGGACAGCTGTCAGTACTGCGGGCTGAGACTGCTGGTGTGGAAGGATGAGCTGAGACTGCTGTTCTGCGCGCGCAGCCAGACAGAAAAAAGCTGGTCCGTGAGGGTGATGAGTCCGCTGAAGAATCCGGAACAGGCTGTTTTATGGGAGGGGATCCGGGAAAAGCCGGAGCCTGTGTTTGCGCCCGGCAAGGCGCTTCTCATCCTGATCGGAAGGGAGGCACGGATCTGGAACGGGGAAGGGGCGGCGGACAAAGGAGAAATTCTGAGCGCCCGGGTGGGAGCAGAAGCCAGACGGACCATTCTCGCACTCCGGGATGAGGTCAGGGCCTGCCGGAAGGAGGCGGACGCACAGAAACAATGGTATGAGGAACGGCTGGGACAGGCGGAGCGCCAGTACAGAGAACTGGCGGAGTTTGCCGAGGAGCTGCGGACAGAAGGAAAGAAATGGCGGGAGAAATATTATCGGAAACAGAGATAGTATTCCCGGCCGCCCTGTGGTAAAATAAATTTAAAATACAAAATTTAAATGCGGAAGACGGCGGTGCCTCCGGGCGCTGTTCTGTTTTCCGGCAGGAGGAGGAAGCAGATGAAAAAAGGAATGTGTCTGAACAGTGAGCTTTCTTATGTGATTTCCAAAATGGGTCATTTCGACTGTATGGCCATCGGAGACGCAGGGCTTCCCATACCCGACGGGGTAAAGAGGATCGACCTGGCGGTCAGCCCCGGGGTTCCGGCCTTTCTTCAGGTATTTGAGGCGGCTGTCAGTGAGCTGCAGGTGCAGAAGATGACGGTGGCGTCGGAGATGAAGGAGAAAAACGGCGGCCTTTACACGTACCTGACAGAATTTGCGCAGAAAAACGGGATCGCGGTGGAGGAGGTTCTCCATGAGGAGTTCAAAAGAAGAACGGCCTCCTGCAAGGCTGTGGTCCGTACAGGAGAATGCAGTCCCTTTGCCAATGTGATCCTGGAGTCCGGCGTGGTATTTTAACGGCGCTTCCGGGGCACCGGCGCTGAGCCGGGCAGGAAGGCGGGGCTCAGTCCCGGGCCGTCATCTGCAGGATGCGGTCCTTCAGATCCCCCATGCGGACAGACAGGAAACGGCTGGTGTCCTCCTGCTCTGTCAGCTCTGTGAAGAAGAGAAAGGCTTCGGGACTGTCCCCGAACCGGGTATCGATGAACTCAGAGGTTCCGCGCAGGACGCGCTCCAGACGGAGCGCGTCCTGTTCCAGCTCATCCATATCTGCCCGGATCAGGCTTGTCATTGCGGAAACGGCGCTGTCCGGAGCCGGTTCGTTCCGGGTGTCTGAAAAATGGGAAAGGCGGACTCTGGAGGCGTATTGTCTGACCGTATCGGCCAGGAGCCGTTCCCGTTCTTCTTCCCTTCTGTCCAGAAGACCGAATTCTTTCCGCTTCTGGAGAGAAGCCTTCCGTTTGGCCAGCAGGCCGGCGCAGACCTGTTCCAGCCCGGAAAAGTCCGGATGCTGCGCTGCCAGTCCTTCCGCGAAATAGGAGAGGCTCTGAATCAGCTGCCGCCTGTTTTCGTATGAGCGTACCTGCCGGCGGATGCTGTGGAGCAGGTGTTCTGTCACGCAGAGGCGTTCGTCGAAGGACAGCCCCGACCATTCAGAAGAAGAGGGCGCGTCTTCCGGAAGGGTTCCGTCCCGGGTCAGGGTTTCCAGAACGGGAGAGGCCAGGAGGCGCCGGCTCAGACGGTAATAGGAGAAAAAATCAAGAGCGGTTTCCCGGCACTGCAGATACTGGGAAAACAGAGCGTCCTCCACCGGAAGTCCGAGGTCCTCATATGTTTCCAGGATCTGGGAGAGGTCCTCCCAGCCTCTGGGCGTCACGAATTCCTTTCCTGTTTCCGTGCGGCGGAATACATAGAGCTGTTCCGGCTTCATGGTCAGGTAGGAGAGAATGGCGCTGTGCAGATTCCTTGACAGGGCGTATTCCTTCCAGGAGTCGAAGGAAGCCTCCAGCTCCATATATTTGACCCGGTCCAGGGTCACCACGTCGAATTCTCTCGCGGACCGGTTGTAGCGGGGCGGGTTGCCCGCGGCCACGATGATCCATCCTTCCGGCAGCCGGTGGCAGCCGAAGGTTTTGAACTGGAGGAACTGGAGCATGGCGGGCATCAGTGTTTCGGAAACGCAGTTGATCTCGTCCAGGAACAGGATGCCTTCTTCCTGTCCGCCTTCTTCCATGAGTTCCATGACCCGGCCGATGATCTCGCTCATGGTATATTCCGTGACGGTGCAGGCTTTGCCCTGAAACGTTTTTTCCTTCAGCAGGGGAAGGCCGACAGCGCTCTGCCTGGTATGGTGCGTCATGGTATAGGAAAGGAAGCCGATGCCGCATTCCGCGGCGGCCTGTTCCACGATGGCGGTCTTTCCGATGCCGGGAGCCCCGATGAGCAGGATGGGCCTCTTTTTTTCTGAAGGGATCCGGTAGAGTCCGGCTTCTGTTCTGGCCTGGTAGGCCGTCACAGTCCGGCAGATTTCTTCTTTTGCTTCTTTTATATTCATTTCAGTATTCGTTCCTTTCTGTCGCTGTCCCGCCAAGGACCAGAATTTCGGCCCAGCGGGGAAGATTGGCGGGATCATACTGGCGGTCGAGGAAGACCAGGATACATCTTGCGTCCGGCTTCCGGTCAGGGTAGATCCCGGCGCCGTCCGTAAAGACGAGAATGCCCGAAAGATCGGTGAATTCACGGCTTTTCTGGAGGGCTTCAACGCGGGAAAAAGCAGGACGGAAGTCCGTTCCGCCCATGCCGCGGATTTCCAGATGTTTGATATAATCCTGCAGATCCGCCGGAGAGGTGATGAGGTCATCCCGCTGTACCTGAACATCGCACTGGATGATGTGGAGACAGAAGGGATGGAAAAAGAGGGATTCCTCACAGACCAGGTTCCTGGTCTCTTCCAGAAAAGCGCGGGTCAGCGTGCCGGAGCAGGAGGCCGAAGTGTCGATGATGATGGCCAGCTCCCGTATTTTTCTGGCTTCCCGGTATTCCAGCGGCTCGATCAGCGGCAGGCCGCCGTAATGCTCAAGACCGTACAGATAAGGGGCATAGGGAAATTCCTCTTCATTGACGCGGATTTCTTCTCCCCAGCGGGCCAGGCTTTTCAGGAGCGCCCGGTAATCATGGCGGCGGGCAGGGGTGAGCGTCACCGCCTGACGCAGGCTCCGGGTCCCGGTTCCGATGGAGCGGCCGTTTTTTTCTCTTTTGGGAGAAAAGAGACTGTCACTGCCGGACAGCTCTTTCTGCAGCCGTTTCCAGACGGCTTCCCGGGAGGCCGGATTTTCGTCCTCGCTGCCCTCGGATCCTGCCCCGCCGCCGGAAGCGCGGCCGCCGGGGGGCTTTGTGAAACAGGTTTTCCAGACAGGCCAGCGTTCATGGCTGTCCAGGGAGAAGATCGCGGCCAGTGCCCGGAAATCCCGGGCGGCCGGGCTGTTTTCCGGCTCCTTTCGCAGGAACGGAAGAATCTCCTCCGGCCGGTAAAGAGCGGCGTCGCCCGTCTGAGGGCGAAACTCCTCCAGTCCTGCCCGGATCCCGGAAGGAATCAGTTCCGGCGTCATCTGCAGGGCCGTGTGCCAGGCGCTGATGTCGCAGGCCAGGCTCCATTCTTCCGGAGGACAGCCCCGGGGCATCCGGAACAGATGCCCGGTCAGACAGTGGAGCAGCTCATGGAGCAGGAGCGGCTGGGCCAGCGCCGCGGCGCCGCCGTCATCCGGCGGCAGGAAGCTCCGATTCCAGTAAATCCGTGTCCCGTCGCAGGCGCAGGGGGCTTTCAGTGTTTCATCGATGCAGTCAGTTAAATGGCCGAGGGGAACGACCAGGGCACGAAGCCTTTTATACAGCCGTTTCCGGACAGCGGCCAGGCTGAATGATTCCGTCATATTTAAAAACTTCCTTTCCAGGGTCTGGTTTCCGGGGGACCCGGGCAGAACGCGGGCGGCCGGGTCTGCGGCCTGCTGTCAGTATAACATACCGCAGACTACGTCCGCAACCCAACAAAAAAATCAAAACCACCCTTATTTGAAAAAAGTAGTATTATAACTACAGATAATAATCGGTGACTACTG
>CAJFHG010000020.1 GCA_904379015.1 Candidatus Paralachnospira caecorum
TGGCGGTGGATTCCATTACCATGCGGGATTATCCCATGATCCAGGCTTATGTGGTCTGGCTGGCGGTCATTTACGTGGCGGTCAATCTGGCGGCCGATCTGATCTATCATTATCTGGATCCGCGCATCCGGCTGGGAGGTGACCGGGCATGAAAAACAGGAGAACGGCTGATCCCGCTCCGGGGAAAGGTGCTTCCGGACGGAAGATCAGAAGGGACCATACCAGACAGAAGCTGGCTGTGTTCGGCATCCTGCTGGCGGCGCTTCTGCTGGCGGCTGCATTTTCCACTTATCTTTGCCCCTATGATCCCTATGCCCAGGATTTGTCCGTGTCCAGTCAGGCGCCGGGGGCGGCGCATCTTCTGGGGACAGATCAGTTCGGGCGGGACATGCTTTCAAGGGTGATCGCGGGAAGCCGCACCAGTATCTATTCGGCAGTGGCCGTAGTGGCGGCGGTGACTGTCACGGGAACGGCAGTCGGGCTTTTCTGCGGATATATGGGCGGCTGGATCGATACGGTCCTGATGCGGATCTCGGATATTTTCCTGGCGTTTCCGGGGCTGGTGTTCGCCCTGGCGGTGGCAGGCGTGCTGGGCGGCGGGATCTGGAGTGCCGTGATCGCGCTGGCGGCCATCGGCTGGCCGAAATATGCCAGGATTGCCAGAAGCGAGACGCTGGCTCAGAAGGAACAGACGTATCTGATGGCAGCGAAGCTTTCCGGCTGTTCTGCGGGAAAGCTGATCTACCGCCATATTCTGCCCAATATTGCGGGTCAGATCCTGGTAACGGCGGTGCTGGACGTGGGAACGATGATGATGGAGATCGCGGGGCTTTCGTTTCTGGGCCTCGGGGCGAAGCCGCCCATGGCGGAGTGGGGCAGCATGATGAGCGACGGCAGGAGCATGCTCCAGACAACGCCCTGGGTCATCCTGGCGCCGGGGGCCGCAATCTTTATTTCCGTGGCCATATTCAATTTGTTTGGTGATACGCTCCGGGATTATCTGGATCCGAAACGGGTCCGGGATCAGGGGTATGAAGGAGAATGATCATGAAAAAAATACTGACGGTTTTATTGGCTGCGCTGCTTTTTGTTCTGGCGTTCGCATCCTGCGGGGGCGGTTCCGGGGAGGAGACCCGGAATGAAGAGAGCGGAGAAAAGGTGTTCGTATACGGGACGACCGGATATGGTGTGGAGATGGGAGATGAGGGACTGAATCCCCATCATAATTATTCTGGATGGAGCGCGGTCCGCTACGGAGTGGGAGAGACGCTGTTCAAGTTTTCTGATTCCATGGAGCCGGAGCCCTGGCTGGCCACAGGATACGAATTTGTGGACGACGTGACGGTGAAGATCACGCTGCGGGAGGATGTGGATTTCACATCCGGACGGCATATGGACGCGGAGGCGGTGAAGGAATGTCTGGAGCATCTGATCCAGGTCCATGACAGGGCGCCGGGAGATCTTAAGATCGCTTCCATAGAGGCGGACGGCTATGTGCTGACCATTATCACCACAGAGCCGACGCCGGCGCTGATCCATTATCTCTGCGACCCTTACGGAGCGATCATTGACATGGAATACGGCGTCACGGAGGATGACAATGTGGCGGGAACGGGGCCGTATATGGCGGAATCTGTTTCTGATACGGAGATCACTCTGGTGAAAAATGAACATTACTGGAATGGAACGCCGAAGGTGGACCGGGTGATCGTCCGCTCCATTACGGACGGAGACACGCTGACCATGGCGCTCCAGTCAGGAGAGATCGACGCGACCTACGGACTGCCCTACGCGAGCTATCCGCTTTTTGAAAACGAGAACTATCAGATCAGCTCCTGCGCCACCTCCCGGGTATTTTTTGCCCAGATGAATTTTGATTCCCCTGTGCTCCAGGATGAAAAAGTGAGAGAGGCCATTGCCATGGGAATCAACAAGGAGGATTTTGTGGCGGTTCTTCTGGACGGCCACGGAGAGGCGGCCGCCGGGGCTTTCCCCGATAATTTCTCGTTTGGAAACGAAACGGTGAATGCGCCCGCCTATGATCCGGAGGGAGCCAGGGCGCTCCTGGCGGAAGCGGGGTGGACGGATACGGACGGAGACGGATATGCAGACCGGGACGGGGAACCGCTCACCATCCGGTGGCTGACTTATCCGGGACGTCAGGAGCTTCCGCTGCTGGCCCAGTCCGCCCAGGCTACCCTTGGGGAGATCGGGATCCGGGTGGAGATCAATTCCACAGCCAGCCATCATCAGTATCTGGAATCAGGAGAATTTGATATTTACGCCAGCGCCCTTGTGACGGCGCCGACAGGTGATCCGGAATACTTTTTTACCACCTGCTGCCTGGACGCTTCCGCGAAAAACGCGGGGAACTATCACAGCGACCGGCTGGAGGAGCTGGCAAAGACGCTCCATACGTCTTTTGACGCGGGAGAACGGGCGAGCCTGGCGACGCAGATGCAGCAGCAGATCCTGGATGACAACGCTTATATTTTTGCTTCCCACCTTCAGATGAGCATTGTGTCCAGGAGCAGCGTGAAAGGGCTGGCGGCTCATCCCTGCGATTATTATGAGATTACAGTGGATTTGGATGTGGAATGATGGAAGACAGACTTCTGGTTTATGATCAGGTAAGCATTGGATATCGGGGCGTGCCCGTTGTGGAAAATGTGAGTTTTTCACTGGCCCGGGGAGAAATTCTGGGGATTGTGGGAGAATCAGGGAGCGGAAAGACCACTCTTCTCAAGGCTGCCATGGGCCTTCTGGGAAGAGACGGCGGCCTGTATGGCGGGACTATCTGGTACAGAGACAGGAAGCTGACGGATATGAGTGAACGGGAGCTGCGCGGACTCTGCGGCCCGGAGCTGGCCATGGTGTTTCAGGACAGTCAGAGCGCGTTCTGTCCGGTGCGGACAGTGGGGGCGCAGATGTATGAGGCGGTCCGGGAACATGAAAAGATTTCCAGGAAGGCGTTCCGGGAAAGGGCGGAAACGCTTCTGGACAGAATGGGACTGAAGGACAGCGCAAGGGTGCTGTCCAGCTACCCGTTTGAGCTTTCCGGAGGCATGATCCAGAGAGTGGGGATCGCGTCGGCCATGTTCCTGAATCCGGGGATCCTGTTTGCCGATGAGCCCACATCGGCGCTGGATGTGACGGTTCAGAGGCAGGCGGTTGACCAGATGCTTGGACTCAGAGAGGATTATGGGACCGCGATCGTGATCGTGACCCATAATCTGGGCGTGGTGTCGGCCATGGCGGATCAGATCCTGGTTCTGAAGGACGGGAAATGTGTGGAATACGGGACAGCCGAAAAGGTTCTGAAGGATCCGGAGGATCCCTATACCAGAACGCTTCTGGAGGCGGTCCCCAGGCTGAAGACGGGACAGAAGACAAACGGTATCTGACGGATATGGTCGGAGCGGACGGAAGAAGGGATGGGATTATGGCTGAGACGGCATCAGAAACAAACAGAGAGGCGCTCCTGGAGGCAAAAGATCTGAAAAAAACTTTTTCCGGCAGAAGAACGGATGCTTTCGCGGCGGTGGACGGCGTGAGCTTCCGGCTGTTTCCGGGGGAAATCCTGGGAATCGCGGGAGAGTCGGGCTGCGGGAAAACGACGCTGGCCAGGATGCTGGCGCGGCTTCTGGAACCGGACAGCGGGGAAATTTTCCTGGAAGGAAAAAAGATTTCCGGGCCGGGCGGCAGGTCTGTACGGGAGATCTGCCGGACGATCCAGATGGTTTTTCAGAATCCGGCCGCGTCTTTTGATCCGAGACGGACATTGGGCTATTCTGTCAGCGAGGGCCTGAGAAATTCCGGTATGGCAAAAAAGGCGGCCGCGGAAAAAGCACGGGCGCTCCTGGAGCAGTGCGGCCTTCCGGGAAGCCTTGCGGGACGCTATCCCCATGAGGTCAGCATCGGCCAGTGCCAGCGGGCCGCCATCGCCAGGGCCATTGCCGTCGGGCCGAAGATCCTGATCTGCGATGAGGCGACAGCGTCTTTAGATGTGACGGTGCAGCGGCAGATCATCAGCCTGCTTTCGGAGCTTCGTGAACAGACAGGAATGTCTTATCTGTTCATCAGTCACGATCTGGCGCTGATGCAGATGTTCTGCAGCCGGCTTCTGGTGATGCATGACGGAACAATCATAGAAGAAGGGACTCCCGATGATGTGATCGGAAGTCCCCGCGAAGAATATACCAGAAAACTGATCCATTCGGTCCTGCTTTAGCAGGGCCGATGTCTGTTATATGGCAGATCCGGATATACGAACCTCCGGCTTAATTGAAGCCGTAGATCTTCTGGGTGATGTTGTAGGCAATCACGGAAATTTTCCGTCCCGTTTTCCCGGGCAGGTTCATGCCGAGACCGAGAATGGTGCGGTAGCGGAGTTTCTGGTAAAGGGATGGATTGGACGCTTCCAGATATTTCCAGAGTTCTTCTTTCCATTTCAGATGTTCCTCTGTGCCGGATTTGATGGCCATAATAGAAGAGATGGTCATGATGATGTTCAGGTAGGAACACATGTTTTTGCAGAGCGTCCGGTTTTTCATGAGAGGCGCCGACTGCTTCAGAATGTCGATCATCAGGCGGTTGACCCGGTACTGCTGATCCAGCCTGGAGATCATGACAGATTCATTGACGGACTGATCTTCCCTTCCGATAAAGTAATGGTAGAAATCCACGTCCAGATAATAGATGGTCCTGACATAGGGCATCGGCTGGAATACGAACAGATTGTCCACATAAAAGGTCTTGGTGGGCAGGGAAAGGCCGGAAGCCCGGAGAATCTCCGTCCTGTAGATGACGGAGTGCATCAGGATATAGGTGGTGGGCGGAAGCGGCTTCACATCGTCCCAGGTAAAATAGGTGCCGGTCGGAAAATATTTCCGGTACTGCATAACGAGTTTATGGGACGCGCCCTGTTTGTCATAGATATAGTTGGAAAGCAGCAGATCCGGCAGCCGGCCGCCGGCAACGGCGTCCCTCAGGAATGCCAGGATCTTTTCATATGCCTCCAGGCCGACCCAGTCATCGCTGTCCACTACCTTGAAAAACAGGCCGGTCGCGTATTTCAGGCCCGTGTTCACCGCGCCGCCGTGGCCGGCGTTTTCCTGATGGATGGCCCGGACAATGCCGGGATGGGCGGATGCCAGACGGTCGGCGATGACGCCGGTCTGATCTTTGGAGCCGTCGTCCACGATCAGGATCTCCACGTCCTCTCCGCCGGGAAGGAGAGACTCCACACAGTGCTCCATATAATCCTGCGAATTATAGCAGGGTACGGCAATCGATAATAACTTCACGAGATACACTCCTTTCAGATATGCTTTATTATAAAACCTTTTTTGGAAAGTTGCAACGACAGATTCGGAAAATAGGGTGGACATGGAAAAGGGAAAATGTTATACTTTTATTAAGTATGTACAGATGTCTATTAGAGATTCTGAAGGAGTCTATCAATAGAGAATTAATAAGGAGGAACTGAAATGAACACATTGGAACTCAAAAAAATGGCCAATGAAGTCCGCAAGAGCATTGTGTCGGCAGTACACAGCGCAAAAGCCGGTCATCCGGGCGGATCTCTTTCAGCCGCAGACATTTTTACTTATCTTTATTTTGAAGAGCTGAATATCGATCCCAAGAATCCGGACAAGCCGGACAGGGATCGTTTCGTATTGTCCAAGGGACATACGGCTCCCGGATATTACGCGGCGCTTGCCCACAGAGGATTTTTCCCGGTGGAGGATCTTCTGACGCTCCGTCATCTGGGATCTTATCTCCAGGGCCATCCCTGCATGCAGCATATTCCCGGCGTGGATATGTCCAGCGGTTCCCTGGGACAGGGAATTTCCGCGGCGGTCGGCATGGCGATCGGCGGCAAGCTTGACAATGCGGATTACCGGGTCTATACTCTTCTCGGCGACGGTGAGATCCAGGAAGGACAGGTATGGGAGGCTTCCATGCTGGCAGCGCACAGAAAGCTGGACAACCTGGTGGTGATCGTGGACAACAACGGACTTCAGATCGACGGAAATATCGCGGATGTAAACTCCCCTTATCCCATCGACAAGAAGTTTGAGGCATTTAATTTCCATGTGATCAATATCGACGGCCATGACTTTGACCAGATCAAAGCGGCCTTTGATGAGGCAAAGACCGTGAAGGGACGCCCTACGGCGATCATTGCCAAAACTGTGAAGGGCAAGGGCGTATCCTTCATGGAAAATCAGGCATCCTGGCACGGGACTGCTCCCAATGATGAGCAGTACGCGGTTGCAATGGCAGATTTGGAGAAAGTAGGTGAAGCATTATGTCAGAAGTAAAGAAGATCGCGACAAGAGAAAGCTATGGAAACGCGCTGGCAGAGTGCGGCGCTGAATATGAAAACCTGGTAGTCCTGGACGCGGACCTGGCCGGCGCCACAAAGACCGGCGTATTCAAGAAAGCGTTCCCGGAGAGACATATTGACTGCGGGATCGCGGAGTGCAACATGATGGGCGTGGCGGCCGGACTGGCAACAGTCGGCAAGATTCCCTTCGCCAGCTCCTTTGCCATGTTCGCGGCAGGCAGAGCCTTTGAGCAGATCAGAAATTCCATCGGATATCCGCATCTGAACGTGAAGATCGGCGCGACCCACGCGGGCATTTCCGTAGGAGAGGACGGCGCGACCCATCAGTGCAACGAGGATATCGCGCTCATGAGGACCATCCCCGGCATGGTGGTCATCAGCCCTGCCGATGACGTGGAGGCGAGAGCGGCAGTGCGCGCGGCCATCGAGCATCAGGGCCCCGTATATCTGAGATTCGGCCGTCTGGCAGTTCCGGTCATCCATGATGAGGCTTCCTACAAATTTGAGCTGGGCAAAGGCATTGTGGAGAGGGAAGGAAAAGACGTGACCATCATCACCACAGGCCTGTGCGTGAGCGAATCCCTGGCTGCGGCCGAGCTTCTGGCAGCGGACGGCATCGACGCGAAGGTGATCAACATCCATACAATCAAGCCGCTGGATGAGGATCTGGTAGTAGCGGCCGCGAAGGAGACCGGAAAGGTTGTCACTGTGGAAGAGCATTCCATCATCGGCGGCCTGGGAAGCGCGGTCTGCGATGCCCTCAGCGCGAAGGCGCCCACACCGGTTCTGAAGATCGGCATCAATGATACCTACGGTGAGTCCGGTCCGGCGAAGGCACTGATTGAGAAATATGGCCTTGACGGAAAGAGCATTGCCGAAAAGGTGAAGGAATTTGTAAAATAAGTTGTGATTATGTATTTTTTGAGATACTTGTTTGACATTCTCATTGTGAGAATTGTATAATGGAAAAGATGTCGGCGCTGTCATCACTGACAGCGCCGATGAACAGCATTGTTCAATCCAAAAATTAAATTTTTATATACCTAGAGGAGGAATATCTATGGGAAGAAAAATGAAAACCATGGATGGCAACCATGCAGCGGCATATGCTTCCTATGCATATACTGATGTAGCTGCCATCTACCCGATCACTCCTTCATCTCCGATGGCAGAAGCCACAGATGAATGGGCGACACAGGGAAAAACCAACATCTTCGGCCAGACAGTAAAAATGGCTGAGATGCAGTCTGAGGCCGGTGCGGCTGGCGCTGTTCACGGTTCTCTGTCAGCAGGCGCCCTGACGACTACTTATACAGCATCCCAG
Organism: Candidatus Paralachnospira caecorum; assembly: GCA_904379015.1. Taxonomy (GTDB): domain Bacteria; phylum Bacillota; class Clostridia; order Lachnospirales; family Lachnospiraceae; genus Lientehia; species Lientehia caecorum. Next base: position 7,677 of record CAJFHG010000020.1, read on the forward strand.
GGTCTGCTTCTGATGATCCCCAACCTTTACAAAGTGGCCGGCGAGCTGCTGCCCGGCGTGTTCAACGTATCCGCCCGTGCGCTGGCAAGCCATGCGCTGTCCATCTTCGGCGATCATTCCGACGTATATGCCTGTCGTCAGACCGGTGTCGCAATGCTCTGCGAAGGCAGCGTACAGGAGGTTATGGATCTGACCCCCGTTGCGCACTGCGCGGCAATCAAGGGACGCGTTCCCTTTATTAACTTCTTTGATGGTTTCCGTACTTCTCATGAGTATCAGAAGATCGAGGTATGGGATGACGAAGATCTGAAGGATATGGTTGACATGGACGCTGTCGACGCTTTCAGACGCCGTGCTCTGAGCCCCGAGCATCCCTGCCAGAGAGGTTCTGCCCAGAACCCTGATATCTTCTTCCAGGCAAGAGAGGCCTGCAACTCCTACTACAATGCGCTGCCCGCGATCGTAGAAGAGAAGATGGCTATGGTAAACGCGAAGATCGGTACAAATTATCAGCTGTTCAACTACTATGGCGCTCCCGACGCAGAGCAGGTGATCATCGCCATGGGCTCTGTATGCGAGACCATCGAGGAGACAGTCGATTATCTGAACGCTCAGGGCCAGAAGGTTGGTCTCGTGATCGTTCGTCTGTACAGACCGTTCTGCGCGGACAGACTGGTTGCGGCAATCCCTGAGACGGTTAAGAAGATCACCGTTCTCGACAGAACAAAGGAGCCCGGCGCTCAGGGCGAGCCTCTGTATCTGGATGTGGTTGCGGCTCTCCGCGACACCAAGTTCCATGATGTTCCCGTTTACACAGGACGCTACGGCCTTGGTTCCAAGGATACAACTCCCGCTCAGATCGTTGCGGTTTACAACAACACAGAAAAGAAGATGTTCACCATCGGTATCGTGGACGATGTGACAGGTCTGTCTCTGCCTGTTGGCGAGGAGATCTCTGTTACACCCGAAGGCACCATCAGCTGTAAGTTCTGGGGCCTTGGTTCCGACGGTACAGTAGGTGCCAACAAGAACTCCATCAAGATCATCGGCGACAACACCGATATGTACGCACAGGCATACTTTGATTATGACTCCAAGAAGTCCGGCGGCGTTACCATTTCCCATCTGCGTTTTGGTAAAGACCCGATCCGTTCCACATACCTGATCAGCAAGGCTGATTTCGTTGCCTGCCACAATCCTGCATACCTGAGAAAATACAACATGGTACAGGATCTGAAGGACGGCGGAACCTTCCTTCTGAACTGCTCATGGGATATGGAAGGTCTGGAAGAGCATCTGCCCGGACAGGCTAAGAAATATATCGCGGACCACAACATCAAGATGTATGTGATCGACGGTGTTAAGATCGGCATCGAGACCGGCATGGGCGCTACCCGTATCAACACCATCCTTCAGTCCGCGTTCTTCAAGCTTGCGGCGATCATTCCCGAGGAGCAGGCCATCGATTATATGAAGGCTGCTGCAAAGGCTACTTACGGACGCAAGGGCGATGACGTTGTTCAGAAGAACTGGGCAGCCATCGAGGAAGGCGCTAAGCAGGTTCATCAGATCGAAGTTCCTGAAAGCTGGAAGAATGCTGAGTACGAGGATCTTTCCGAGGCCATTCCGGAGGGCGGAAGAGAAGATGTTGTGAAATTCGTTAAGAATGTACAGCAGGCTGTATCCGCTCAGGAAGGCAACAAGCTGCCTGTATCCGCTTTCATGGATTATGTGGACGGCTCCACTCCTTCCGGCGCTGCCGCATATGAGAAGCGCGGCGTGGCCGTTACGATTCCTGTATGGAATCCTGAGAACTGTATCCAGTGCAACTTCTGCTCCTATGTATGCCCTCACGCGGCGATCCGTCCTGTTGCGATGACAGCGGAGGAAGCTGCTGCGGCTCCTGCGGAGATGAAGAAGATTCCGATGACAGGCATGAAAGAGCTGATGTTCTCCATGACAGTCGATGCGCTTGACTGTCTGGGATGCGGATCCTGTGCGACTGTCTGCCCCGGCAAGAAGGGCGCGAAGGCACTTACCATGGAGCCTATGGAAGCGAACATCGACTGCCAGAAGGGCTTCGAGTATGGCCTGACGCTGCCTAAGAAGCCTGAGGTTCTCGCGAAGTTCAAAGAGAACACAGTAAAGGGCAGCCAGTTCAAGCAGCCCCTGCTTGAGTTCTCCGGCGCATGCGCAGGCTGCGGCGAGACTCCTTATGCAAAACTGATCACACAGCTGTTCGGTGACAGAATGTACATCGCCAACGCGACAGGCTGCTCCTCCATCTGGGGCAACTCTTCACCGAGCACTCCTTATACAGTAACTCCCGAGGGCAAGGGTCCGGCATGGTCCAACTCCCTGTTCGAGGATGCCGCAGAGTTCGGCTATGGTATGAGCCTGGCTCAGAGCGCCATGAGAGAGGCCCTGAAGGCTAAGGTTGAGGATGCCGTTGCCAACAGCGGAAACGCTGACGTGGCTGCTGCGGGACAGGAATGGCTGGATACCTTCAGCGTAGGCGCGCTCAACGGTGCTGCTACAGACAAGCTGGTAGCTGCTCTTGAGGCATGCGGATGCGAGAAATCCAAAGAGATCCTGAAGGATAAGGATTTCCTGGCTAAGAAGTCCCAGTGGATCTTCGGCGGCGACGGATGGGCATACGACATCGGATTCGGCGGCGTAGACCATGTACTGGCCAGCGGAAGAGATATCAACATCATGGTATTCGATACCGAGGTCTACTCCAACACCGGCGGACAGTCCTCCAAGGCAACTCCTACCGGCGCGATCGCGAAATTCGCGGCAGGCGGCAAGGAAGTGAAGAAGAAAGACCTGGCTTCCATCGCCATGAGCTACGGCTATGTATATGTGGCACAGATCGCAATGGGCGCCGATATGAATCAGTGCGTGAAGGCAATCGCGGAAGCAGAAGCTTATCCGGGTCCTTCCCTGATCATCGCATATGCTCCTTGTATCAACCACGGCATCAAGGCCGGCATGGCAAAGGCTCAGCTGGAAGAGAAGGCTGCGGTTGAGGCAGGCTACTGGTTCAACTTCAGATACAATCCTGAGCTGGCTGCTGAAGGCAAGGCTGCGTTCACTCTGGACAGCAAGGCTCCTACAGGAGACTATAAGGCATTCCTGAACGGCGAAGTACGTTACAACTCTCTTGTACGTGCAAATCCGGAAAGAGCAGAGAAGCTGTTCGATGAGGCTGAGACTCAGTCCAAGGCGAAGTACGCATACCTGCAGAAGCTGGTTAAGCTGTACGGAGCGGATGAGGCATAAATAAAAGCTGAATGCGTGACTGATCCATAACAGAAAACAGAACGGTCCGTCCAAAGACAGAGAAATCTGTCAGAGGACGGACCGTTTTTGACGATTCACAGGACACGGCGTTTTTTGTGAAACCAAAATATTCCGCAAGGTTCGCGCCGCGGCGGCAGGGGACTCAGCGGCCGAATATATGGATCAGCGCGTTCTGACTGGGCAGATCCAGCTTTTTCAGAACCATGGTTTTCTGATTGGCGATGGTTTTCGGCGAAGAGTGAAGATTGACCTCTTCTCCCAGCATCATCTTGAAAACCGTGTGTTCGGCCGGAGACAGACAGGAGAGGATCAGGGAGCGGATCATATGCTGCTGCGGCGTCATGCCGGCGGCTGTTTTCCGTATGGTGGGAACAATGCCTTCAAACTGGGATTTGAAGAGATAACCGTGGGCCAGTCCGCGGACCGCGGCATGGATCACGGTATCAGGATCTTCATAGGAAGACAGCAGCAGGAGCTTCGCGTCGGTCTGAAGACGGATGTTCCGGGAAGCCTCGATACCGTCGGCAGGAGAGCCGGAGAGGGCGAGATCCATGAGGACCACATCGGGACGCAGCTGTTCTGTCAGAGAAAGCGCCTGTTCGGCGGTTTGGCAGCAGCCGGCCGGAATCATATCCGTTTCCCCTTCCAGAGTCTGGCGGATCAGGTACTGAAAATCTTCATCATCCTCTACGATCAAAACAGATATCAGATCAGAATCATTCATGGGGGGCCTCCTTGATCAAAAGGGCAATCAGTTTATAGTATATATCGGATTGACATAAAAACAAACGGATTTTAATAATAAAATACCCGGCTCCCAAATTTTTTGGGAGCCGGGCGTGCAGAGGAGTGGGGGATCTGTCCGGGCAGGAAACATTTCAGCTTGCCGGCAGATCAGGAAACAGGCGCGGCGCGGCGGACCGCTTTTTTCAGAACGGGACCGACCAGAATGGCGGCGGCGATCTTCACCGCGTCGCCGGGCAGATAGGGGATGACACCTGCCATCAGGCCGCCCCAGAGGTCAAGCTGCATCTGAAGGCAGAGCCAGAGCGTGCCGAACAGGTAGCAGACGGCCATGCCGAGGATCATTCCGGCCACATGAAGAAGATAGTTTTTCGGGAACCGGTCCAGGAAAACCCCCGCGATCAGCGCCAGGAAAAGAAAACCGATCAGATATCCGCCGGTCGGGCCTGCCAGTTTGGCAGGTCCCCCGGAAAAGCCGGAAAAAACAGGCAGTCCGATAAAGCCAAGCAGCAGATACAAAAGACAGCTGACCGTGCCGTATTTCATGCCCAGCACATAGACGGAGATCAAGACGGCCAGATTGGTGAAGGAAATGGGGACAGGACTGACCGGAAGCGGAATGGACAGAGGCCCCAGGATGCAGAGCACTGCCGTCATAAGACCTGTCAGGGCCAGCCGGAGGGGAGAAAACAGGGAGGATTTTGAATTGGTCTGTCTGGTAGTATCCATGGTAAAAACTCCTTTTGAAATGTTAACTTTATAAATAATGCAGTTAACATTATAAGCCATGATTTCTTTTCCGTCAATCAAAAACTGCGGGCGGCAGGGATTGTTTTTTTGAGATTGTCATGTTATAATTTTTGTAATTGAAATAATGTATTTCATATATGAAATACGCGGCAATGACCGCAGTCAGACGACAAGTATTCAAAATGAAGGAAAGGCAGGGAAGCATTATGGCAGGAACAAGAAGAAAACCGCTGCTGGGACTGATGGGACTGTCCGACGGAGATCCGGTAGTCCATGAGAAAAGCAAGGATGTGGTGCAGCATCAGGTGGATGTGATCAGAGCCGCCCTGGAGAAGGACGGACGCGTGGATGTGGTCGTGGCAGACAATCTGGTCACTTCTGTGGCCAGCGCCAGGGCGGAGGCAGAGAAGCTGAAGGCAAAGGGCGTAGACGGAACCATTTTTTCCTACGGTGTGTTCGCGTGGCCCAATTTTTCGGCTGTGGCGGCCAAGTACGGACAGGGTCCCTATCTTCTCGCGGCGCAGCTGAATCCGGACTGGCCGGGGATGGTGGCCATGCTGGCGGCCGGCGGCGCCCTGAACCAGCAGGGGATCACCCATTTCCGGGCCTACGGGGATTTCAATGATCCGGAGGTGCTGGAGCGGATCATCACCTTCGCGAAATGCGCGTATGTGGCCAGCAGCCTGAACGGACAGAAATACGGCCTGATCGGTGGAAGGTCTCTGGGAATGTACAGCGCCACTGTGGATATGCAGGACTGGCAGGACCAGTTTGGCGTAGATGTGGAGCACTGTGATGAAAGCGAGATCGTCCGGCTGGCGGAGGAAGTGCCCGGGGAGCAGGTTGAGAAAGCGTTTCGCTGGCTGACGGAAAAGTGTAAGGAAATCCGGTACGACGGGCGCAAGCTGACTCCGGAGAAGCTGAAGACGCAGATCCGCCATTATGAAGCCATCAAGCGGATCCAGAAGGAAAATGATTTTGATTTTGTGGGCGTAAAATGTCATTATGACATGAGCTGTCATTACTGCACGGAATGTATCGCGGCGGCTTTTATGAACGATCCGTACGACTGGGACGGCGCAAAGGAGCCGGTGGTCTATGCCTGCGAGGCGGATTCCGACGCGGCGCTGACCATGCAGATCCTGAAGCTTCTGACCGGGGATCCTGTGGTGTTCATGGATGTCCGTCACTGGGATGAGGAAAATCAGGTTCTGGAATTCTGCAACTGCGGTTCCGAATCAACCTGGTACGCGGGCAGGAGCGATGATCCGGATGAAAACCTGAAGCATGTGACCCTGTATCCCTGTCTGGACATTTACGCGGGCGGAGGCTGCCATGTGAACTGCCAGACGGCTCCGGGACTGTGCACCATCGCCAGACTGTGCCGTTCCATGGATGAAACCGGAAAACGCAGATACCGTATGGTCATGTTCACGGCGGATCTGGTTTCCATGCCCAAGGAGCGGGAAAAGCTGACCAATGAAGAATGGCCCCATAACTTCGCGAAGCTGCATTTTGACTACAGGATTTTCCTGGATAATTTTGATGCCAATCATGCCCACGCGGTTTACGGCGATCACATTGAAGAGCTGAAAACCATCTGCAAAATGCTGAAAATCGACGTGGAAGTGCTGGGGGAATCATAAAGAGGATCAACAGAATCTTAATAAGCATTTTACCTTTTCCTTACGGAGGCAGGATGGTTATCCTGCCTCATTTTTTTCTATAATGAACTGGTCAGAAATACAACGACTAGAATGATGGAGGAAAGTGTGAAATGAAGACGAGAGCTAAAAGAATCCTCTCAGCGGCCCTCGCGGCGCTGACTGCGTTTTCTGTGTTTGCCGGAACGGATTTCGGCATGACCTATGAAGCGCAGGCGGCTCAGGCATCGGCCGAAGTTCCCGGGACTGAGGTTTCTGCCCGGGCAGTTTCAGGACTGGGGACCACGTCCTTTGAATGGGCGAGGCAGATTTATGACGGGGTCAGCCTGACCCATACCATGAGTGAAAATGAAAGCGGACTGCAGAAATCCTGGACTGTGGATTTCAATTCCGTAACCTGTGAGGTGACGCCGGTCGTCAGCTATGGGGATCATGTCATGGGCGGGGACATCATGTCTGATCTGGTAGCTGCAGAAGAACAGTCAGGAAAAAAAGTGGTGTTTGCCATCAACGGCGATGCCTATGATACGACAAACGGAGTTTCCAACGGGCTTATGATCCGGGACGGGATCCTGATCTCCACTTCCAACGGAAGTGAGGCCGTGGGATTTAAAGCGGACGGTACTGTGATCTACGGCGGTACTTCTCTGAATATTACGGCGCAGGCGGGAGACCAGACGATCCGGATCGCCCATGTCAACAAAGAAAGAAAGCTGGATACAGAAAATGTATATCTGCTGACAGAGCAGTTTGATACTGCGACAAACTCCACCCAGCCCGGTGTGGAGGTGGTCCTGGATGTGGAGACAGCGGGATACCAGGGAGTGAAGATCGGCGAATCCCTGACCGCGAAGGTGGTCAGCGTCAATCAGGTTCAGGCCAATCCCAATAAAAACACAACGGCGATCGGCCGCGGCCAGATCGTGCTTTCCGCGAACAGCGCCAGCAGCCAGTATGCCGCTTTAAGCGGTCTGTCTCAGGGACAGGAAGTGACTGTCAGCGTGCAGAACAACAATTCTGACGTGGACTGGAGCGAGGCGGAGCAGGCGCTGGGCATTTTCCATGTGCTGGTGAAAAACGGCGTGGAGACCGCGGGAGTCAGGGACAACACAGAGGTGCATCCCCGTACCGTGTTCGGAACAAAGGCGGATGGAAGCGTGGTGCTGTTCCAGTGCGACGGCCGTCAGTCAGGCTATGCCTCCGGCATGACCTTTGCTGAAATCATCGACTATATGGTGGGTGTGAAGGGCTGCGTCAATGTGTTCAATTTTGACGGAGGCGGAAGCTCCACCATTACGGCGACACTGCCCGGCGATGAGGAATCGACCATCCTCAACCGTCCTTCTGACGGACAGGAGCGCGCCAACTGCAACGCTCTTCTGTTCCTTGCGGACACGGACGCGGTAGAAGGAAATCCTGCCCAGATGCTTCATATCTATCCGGATATGGAGGAAGGCTACGGCACCAGAGTCATGCTTCTGGAAAATGGAAAGATGAGCTTTCAAGTAGGTGCGACAGACAGCAATTATCATTACGCGCCTCTGGATATGGCCAATGTGGAATATTCCGCAGAGGGCGGGATCGGCGAGATTTCCGCGGACGGCGTTCTGACAGCCGCGGCGGGAAGCCATTCGGGAACGGTGACTGCTTCCCTGAAGGGAACCGATATTCAGACATCGATTGAGGTAGATGTGGTGGACAGCATTACCAAGCTGACAGCGGACCGTTCCATTCTGTCCGTGGCCCCCGGCGGCACAACGCAGCTGACATTCCAGGCGGAAAACAACGGCGTGCCGGTGGTACTGACCAGCGAGGCCCTGACATTCAAGCTGTCTGACGACAGCCTGGGAAGCTTCGCGGCGGACGGCACCTTTACCGCGGGCGATGTGCAGGGAACCGGAACCCTGGAAATTTCCTATAAGGATTACACCATGAGCATGCCGGTGGAGATCGGCAAGCTGCCGGTGGCCCTCAATGATTTCGAGGTGCCGCTGGAGGATATGGGCTGGACCTGGAGATATTTTACGCCGGAGAGAGGCGGCTGGGCCCAGATGTCCATCAATTATGACGAGCGTTTCGTAAAGACCGGAGACGGTTCTCTGCGGATCGATTATGATTTTGCCACCAATCCGCTGACCGGAACTGTCACCTGCGAGACAGGCCCCGTGGGCGGCATGGAGCTGGAAGGACAGCCTACGGCCATCGGCTGCTGGGTATACGGCGACGGAAACGGCGCGTGGCTGAGAATCCAGCTGGCTCCCGCGACTTATGTGGGAGATACCTTTATTGACTGGGTGGGATGGAAGTATATTGAGACAGAGATTCCCTCCACAGCCACATTCCCCTATAACCTGACCTGGGGCGTGCGCCTTCTTTCCACCCCCACCACTGGCGCGCCCAACAAAAAGGGAACCGTGTATGTGGACGGACTCCGCGCGGTGTATGATTTCAAAAACGACGATACAGTTGCTCCGGAGCTGGTAGAAGGCACCGACGTATCTCCTGCCGACGGAGCCGCAGAAGTAGGACATCAGCCGGAAATTTCCATCACAGTGAAGGATCCGGAGGTGGAAGGCGAGGCTTATACCGGAATCAATACGGAACGGACCAAGCTGTGGATCAATGGAAAGGTCATGGACAATATTACCCAGGAGGTAAACCAGGACGGTTCCGTCAAGATCAGCTATGTTCCTTCCGCACTGACCAGTCTGCGTTCCGGACTGAACAAGATCCGGTACAGAGTGGAGGACAACGCGGGAAACAAGTTCTTCAAAGAATGGTCCTTCACGGTGGAAGGCTACAATGTCAACCTGGTGGAGACGGTTCCTTCCGATGAAAAAGCTTCCGCGGGAAGCACCTTTGACTATATTGTCAACGCGACCGACTATGACAAATTTGAAGAGTTTGATTTCGAACTGAGCTATAATCCTTCCTATGTAACGCTGCTGAACAGCCAGTGCGACAGCCGTGTGACGGTTGTGTCCAGTGAAGTGGACGAGGAGGCCGGAACGGTGAAATATCATCTGTCCGGTATGAAGGACTTTGAAAAAGATGAATCCAATCCGCTTGTGAAGCTGACCTTCAGGGTGGAGCAGAATTCCGGAGGACAGACCGGTATCCTTGTCAACAAGGCAGTGGTCCGCGAGACTGGCGAGGTGGAAGGCACTGATCTGGTTCTGGATGGTTATGACAGAGAGATCGCGTTTAAGTATACCCTGTCATGGAGCGGCTCCACGATAGGAAATTCTACGGTCCTGACCGTGAAGGACAGCAGCGGAAATCCTGTGTCCGGAATGGGATTCCAGGTGACGGCGGGAGACCAGACCGTTGCGCTGGAAGGAACAACGGATGAGAACGGAGAACTTGTCACAGATCTGTTCGGCACTTATCCGGCAGGAACCACATTCCGGGTGTGGACCGCGGACGCGAGCGGCGCTTTGAGCAATGTGGCGGAGATCCCTGTATATGAAAGTCTTGGATCTGCTGATCCGGAAAAGATTGTTGTCACCACAGGAGAAGATCCTTCCACATCTGTGGGAATCAGCTGGGAAACCAGCCTCGATATTGCGGAGAGCAGCCTGATCATCGGGAAAGAGGCAGATCTTTCTGACGGACAGACCATGGCCGGCGAAGGAAAGACGATCACCACCAGCTCAGGCGGACACGAACGGCTTTACAAAGCATGGGGCGTGCGGGTATCTGATCTGGAGCCCGATACCACCTATTACTATCAGGTCGGCCAGGAAGGCCATATGAGTGAAATCAGGAGCTTCCAGACGGCAAAGGCGGCAGGTGAAGATGTGACCATCGCGTTCTACGGCGATATCCAGGGCGCTTACACCAGCTTCCCCAATGCCATTGAGGCGCTGAAAGCCATGTATCCGGATACGGATCTGAATCTGATCGCCGGCGACGTTTCCGACAGCGGACAGCTTTACAGTGAGTGGACAGCCATCGATGAAGCCTTCGGAAATTACCTGGGAAGCGGGATCTGGGCAGCTACCATCGGAAACCATGATTCTTATTTTGACGCCCAGACCTTTACTTCCATGTTTTACGGTCCTGATAACGGCACCTATTCCACAGCGAGGAACTATTCCTTCGAGATCGGCGATATGGTGTTCTATAACCTGGACACAGAGGCAGTTTACAGCTATGATCCCGATTTCTCCGGCCAGATCGCGAATATGAAGAAAGTGTTCGGAGAGAGCGGCAAAACTTATAAGGTCGTACTGATGCACCGTTCTTCCTATCCGATGAATTATGATGAGGCGGATGTGAGAGCGCTCCATACGGCGTTCGATGAGATGGGCGTGGATCTGGTGCTGTCCGGACATGATCATATTTACAGCCGTACCAATATGGAGGGCGGAGAAAAAGCGGCGCAGGCCAACGGAACCTATTACGTGGTGGGCGGATGCTCATCAGGATCCAAATATTACGGAGCGGATGCCAACGGAAGACCCTGGCAGGATGTGGTCTATGATGACGACAATCCGGTATTCTCTGTGCTGAAGACTGTGAACGGAGAGCTTGTCTTTGAAGCTTACGCGATGGAAGGCGGACAGACAAACATGATCGACAGCTTCACGATCGGAAAGTACAAGGCGTCCTTTGACCACGAGATCGTCAGCGGACCGGAAAGAATCTCCGAAGGCGCGGCGGCAGAATTTCAGGTATCCCTGCCCACAGGACAGGTGCTGGCCGGCGTGACCGTCAACGGAGAAGCGGTCAGTGTAGATGAAGAAGGCAGATTCACTGTTGAGGCGGTGAACAGCGACCTGGATATTCAGGTTGAGACGAGAGGCGCTGCCCTGCAGTTTCAGGATGTATCTCCTGACGAATGGTATTTTGATGCGGTCAACTATGTATACGCCAGAGGGCTGATGACCGGATATGGCAGCGGCGAGCTGTTTGGTCCCGTAGATTCCCTTGCCCGCGTTCATGTGGCCCTGATTCTTTACAGACTGGAAGGAGAGCCGGAAACAACAGGAGAAAGCCGGTTCCCCGACGCGGCAGAGGAATGGTACGCGGACGCTGTGGCCTGGGCGGATGAGGCCGGAATCATGACTGGTTATTCCAACGGAAACTTCGGTCCCGCGGACAACATTACCCGTGAGCAGCTTGCAGTCGTAATGTACCGTTATGCTCAGATGAAAGGCCAGGATGTGTCGGCGCAGGCAGATCTGAGCCAGTATCAGGATGCCGGATCCGTCAGTGAATTCGCCCTGACAGCCATGAAATGGGCGGTTGCGGAGAAAATCCTGACCGGAAAGTACGGACAGACTGTACTTGAGCCCCAGGGCAATGGCCTGAGAGCGGAATACGCGGCTATTCTGATGCGCTATCTGGAGGCCAGCGGACAGTAACAGTCCGGAAGCATATAATCTGACAATACGGATCCCCGGGATCCGGGAATGAATGAAATCCCGGGATGAGAGCCGGACAGGAACAAAAGCCTGTCCGGCTTTTTCTGTCCGCAGGCCGGGCAGATTGGCGGCCGCTCTTTTCTGTTCCTCCTTTTTTATGGGGCTCCGGCCGTGAAAAAGGAATATCTGCTTGTGCAGCGCGGGAGGGTTGTGTTATACTATAGTCGGTTCGTTTTGTGACAGACCGGAATCATCAAGAATAAAACGATAAGTGAGGAAAACCATGGAGAAAGCGAAACGCGTACTGTTGAAGCTCAGCGGCGAGGCCCTGGCCGGAGAAGGAGGAAAAGGGTTTGACGAGGCGACTGTGAAAGCGGTAGCAAAACAGGTGAAGCCTTCTGCCTGCGAGGGGACCGAGATCGGAATCGTAATTGGCGGAGGAAATTTCTGGCGCGGACGGCAGAGCAATGCCATTGACAGGACAAAGGCAGACCAGATCGGTATGCTGGCTACAGTGATGAACTGTATTTATGTATCGGAAATTTTCCGGTCGGAGGGCATGGAGACAGAGATTTTTACGCCTTTTGCCTGCGGTACCATGACAAAGTTGTTTTCCAAGGATGCGGTGAACGCGTGCTTCAGAGAGGGAAAAGTTGTATTTTTTGCCGGAGGGACCGGCCACCCTTATTTTTCCACTGATACAGGGATCGTGCTGAGGGCCATCGAGATGGACGCGGATATCATCCTGCTGGCAAAGGCAGTGGACGGTGTCTATGACAGCGATCCGAGGACAAATCCGGACGCGAAAAAATACGACAAAGTCTCCATTGAGGAGGTCATCGAGAAAAAGCTGGGCGTTGTGGATCTGACGGCGTCGATCATGTGCATGGAGAATCATATGCCCATGGCGGTATTCGGACTGGGAGAGAAGGACAGTATCCGGAACGCGATGCAGGGCAATATCACAGGAACCGTTGTAACGGTGGAATAAACAGGGAGGATTTGAAAAATGGATGAGAAATTGAAAGTATATGAAGAAAAAATGGACAAAGCCATCAGCGTGCTGAGAAGCGAGTACGCGGCAATCCGCGCGGGACGCGCCAATCCCCATGTGCTCGATCAGATCACGGTGGATTATTACGGAGTGCCCAGCGGGATCCAGCAGGTGGCCAATGTGTCTGTGCCGGAGCCCAGGATGCTGCTGATCCAGCCCTGGGAAAAGAGCCTGATCAAGAGCATTGAGAAGGCGATCCTCACTTCGGATCTGGGCATCAATCCCAGCAATGACGGAAGCGTGATCCGTCTTGTATTTCCGGAGATGACAGAGGAGAGACGTAAGGAGCTGGCCAAGGACGTAAAGAAAAAAGGCGACGGAGCCAAGGTCGCGATCCGGAATATCCGCCGCGATGCCAACGATACGGTGAAGAAGATGAACAAGGGCGGAGAGATTTCCGAGGATGAGCAGAAGCAGCTGGAGGAGAAGATCCAGAAGATGACGGACAAGTTCATCGAGAAGGTGGACAAGGAGATCGAGATCAAGACGAAAGAGATCCTGACAGTGTAGGCGGGAAGAAAATAGAATTGTTCGCATACAGTTCGTAAATAGCAGGGGGCAGGCAGAAGGAATCCTGCCCCCTTTTAAAATTGGAGGAGCTATGACAGAGGAAGAGAAAAAAGAACTGAAAATTCCCGCACATGTGGCGATCATTCTGGACGGAAATGGCCGGTGGGCAAAAAAGCGGGGCCTTCCCAGAAATATGGGACATGTGGAGGGCTGCAAGGTTGTGGAGCAGACTGTGGAGGACGCGGCCAGACTCGGCATCCAGTATCTGACCGTGTATGGATTTTCCACGGAAAACTGGAAGCGTTCCGCTGAGGAGGTAGGCGCTCTGATGCAGCTGTTCCGCTATTATATGAAGCGTCTTCTGAAGGTGGCCAAGAAAAATGATGTGCGGGTCATCATGATCGGGGAACGGAGCCGGTTTGATGACGACATCATCGAAGGCCTGAACCGTCTGGAAAGCGAGACGAAGGACAACAAACGGATGACCTTCACCATCGCGGTCAATTACGGAAGCCGAGATGAGATCACCAGGGCGGTCCGCCGCATGATGGCAGACTGCCGGGACGGAAAACTTTCGCCGGAGGATGTGACGGAGGACCTGATCAGCAGCTATCTGGATACCAGGCTTCTGCCGGATCCGGATCTTCTGATCCGCACCAGCGGCGAACAGAGGCTGTCCAATTATCTGCTCTGGCAGCTGGCCTACACGGAGTTTTATTTTACAGACATTTACTGGCCTGATTTCAACAAAGAGGAATTGGAAAAAGCCATCCGGAAATACAATGATAGAGACAGAAGATTTGGAGGGGTGTGAGGATGTTTAAGACGAGACTGATCAGCGGCATAATACTGGTAGCGGCGGCCATCGCCCTTCTGACTCTGGGCGGAACGGTTCTCGCGGCCGGTCTGGGCCTGATTTCCCTGATCGGCATGTTCGAGCTGTACCGGACTGTAAAAGCGGAAAAAAGTCTTCTGGGACTGGTGGGATACGCGGCGGGGGTGATCTATTATCTGCTGCTGGTATTTTCCGGCGATCCCACGGTGGATTCGCTGCCGGTCATCTTTTTTGTGGCTTTTCTGATGCTTCTCATGGCGGTCTATGTATTCGCGTTCCCCAAATATGAAGCGGGACAGGTGATGACGGTGTTCTTCGGCCTGATCTATGTGGCTGTCATGCTGTCCTACATTTACAGGACCAGGGTGATGGAGGGCGGACAGCTTCTGGTGTGGCTGGTTTTCCTGAGTTCCTGGGGATGCGATACCTGTGCCTACTGTGTGGGCATGCTGATCGGAAAGCATAAGATGGCGCCGAAGCTCAGCCCGAAGAAATCCGTGGAGGGCGGCATCGGCGGAGTGGTCGGAGCCGGGATCCTGGGCGCCATATACGGGGCCATCTTCGGCGGAAGCATGGAGGCGGCCCTCCATTCGCCGGTCGTGGACTGCGTGATCATCTGTATGGTCGGGGCGGTGATCTCCCAGATCGGCGATCTGGCTGCTTCCGCCATCAAGCGCAACCACGGCGTCAAGGATTATGGAAAGCTGATCCCGGGACACGGCGGGATCCTGGACAGATTCGACAGCGTGATCTTTGTGGCGCCGGGCATTTATTATACGATCATCCTTCTGACGGAGGGCGTTCAGGCGCTGTCCCGTTTTCTGGGAGCCTGACAGGAGGAACAGCAGGACGGACGGCGCCCTGCGGCGGAAAAAGTTTGCGGCGCGCGCCGTCCGGGACATGAAAACGATGATGATGGAGAATACTAAATGAGAAAGATTGCAGTGTTGGGCTCTACCGGCTCGATCGGGACTCAGACCCTGGAAGTGGTCCGGGAAAATGATGATATACAGGTAACCGCCCTGGCGGCGGGGAGCAATGCAGAGCTTCTGGAACAGCAGGCCAGAGAATTCCGGCCCCGGCTGGTGAGCCTGCAGGATGAGGAAAAAGCAAAAACGCTGGCAGTGAGGCTGGCGGATACGGGAATCCGGGTGCTGTCAGGAATGGACGGTCTTGTGGCGGCGGCCACGGAAGAGACGGCGCAGATCGTCGTGACGGCGGTGGTCGGCATGATCGGGATCCGCCCGACGGTGGCCGCCATTGAGGCGGGCAAGGATATTGCCCTCGCAAACAAGGAAACGCTGGTGACGGCAGGTCATCTGATCATGCCGCTGGCAAAGGAACGGGGCGTCAGGATCCTGCCGGTGGACAGTGAGCACAGCGCGATTTTTCAGTGCCTGAACGGAGAAGGACAGAACCGGATCGACAAAATCCTTCTGACCGCTTCAGGCGGGCCCTTCCGGGGCAGAACACGGGAGGAGCTGAAGAATGTCCGGCTGGAGGACGCGCTGAAGCATCCGAACTGGTCCATGGGCCACAAGATCACCATTGATTCCTCTACCATGGTCAATAAGGGACTGGAGGTCATGGAGGCCAGATGGCTGTTCGGCGTGGAGATCGGGGATGTCCAGGTGGTGGTCCAGCCCCAGAGCATCATCCATTCCATGGTGCAGTTTGAGGACGGCGCGGTGATGGCTCAGCTGGGGACGCCGGACATGAAGCTTCCCATCCAGTATGCTCTGCTGTATCCGGAACGGCGTTTTATGCCCGGAAAGAGACTGGATTTCGGGACACTGCGGTCCATAGCCTTTGAGGCGCCGGATTTCGTGAATTTTCCGGGGCTTGCCATGGCTTATGAGGCGGGAAAGGCGGGCGGCACCATGCCCACTGTGTTCAACGCGGCCAATGAATGGGCGGTGGCTGCGTTCCTGAAGCGGAAAATCGGATATCTGCAGATCACAGATATCATCGGAGAGGCCATGGCTCATCACAGAAAGAAGGAAGATCCGGATCTGGATGAGATCCTTCAGACAGAGACAGAGACATATTCTTATATTGAGGACAGGTGGTAAATGTTATGATTCTGAGCATTGTGCTGGCAGTGATCGTGGTCAGTGTACTGGTGGTCTCCCACGAGTTCGGTCATTTTCTGCTGGCAAAGAAAAACGGCATTGGGGTCGTTGAGTTTTCAGTGGGGATGGGGCCCAGGATTTTAAGCAAAGAAAAAGGCGGGACCCGGTATTCCCTGAAGGCGATTCCCTTTGGCGGCTCCTGTCAGATGGTGGGAGAGGATGAGGAGGATGACAGCGAGGATTCCTTCAATAAGAAATCTCCCTTTGCCAGATTCGCGGTGGTTCTGGGCGGTCCTGTGTTCAACTTTATTCTGGCCTGGATCCTGGCAGTGATCGTTCTGTCCCTGGCCGGTGTCAATGAACCCCGGGTTTATTATGTATCGGAGGGCTACGGCGCGGAGGCGGCCGGCATTCAGGAGGGCGATCTGATCACGGCCATCGACGGCCACAGGGTTGTTCTGGGACGCGACATTGAACTGTATTTTCTGAATCATCCCATGGACGGTTCTCCCATCGAGATCACTTATGAACGGGACGGGGAAAGTCATACGGTGACGCTCGACCCTTCCTATGAATCCCTGCGTACGGGCTTTTCCTATTATGCTTCTGACGACCCTGCGGAGATCACAGCGCTGGAGGAGGATCTGGATATGGCGCAGCTGGGCGCGCAGGTGGGAGATGTCATTACCGCGGTGGACGGCACCTCCATTGCCAGCGGCAATGAGCTGGCTGCTTATTTTGAGTCTCATCCTCTTCAGGAAAACACGCCGGTGACCTTTACCTGTGAACGGAACGGCGAGACCTTCGACCTGACAGTGACGCCGGTAGTCTACGAGTCCAATACACTGGGCATGGAAGCGGTGAGTTACCGGAACAGGGACGCGGGCGTCCTGTCCATTATCCGGAACAGCTTTTCGGAGGTGCGCTACTGGATGAGCTATACGCTGACCTCCCTGAAGATGCTGTTTACGGGACAGGTGGGAGTGGATGATCTGTCCGGTCCTGTGGGCATCGTCAATATGGTGGGACAGGTGGTAGAGCAGAGCCGCTCAGACGGAATCCTGTATATATTCCTGAATGTGGTGAATTTCAGCATCCTGCTCAGCGTGAACCTGGGCGTGGTCAATCTTCTGCCCCTTCCGGCGCTGGACGGAGGACGGCTGGTCTTTATCCTGATCGAGATCATACGGGGAAAGCCCATTGCCCGGGAAAAGGAAGGCATGGTCCATGCCATCGGGATCCTGCTGCTGATGGCCCTCATGGTGTTTGTCCTGTTCAATGACGTGCTGAGGATCATAGGATAGAATCGCATAGAAAAAGAGAAAAACGATCAGAAGACGGAGGACAGTTTGATGTCATATCGTGACCATACAAAAACGGTTCAAATCGGAAACAGAGTGATCGGCGGGGGAAATCCGGTGCTGATCCAGTCCATGACCAATACCAGGACTGAGGACGCGGCGGCCACAGTGGCTCAGATCCACAGACTGGAGGAGGCCGGATGCGAAATTGTCCGCTGCACGGTTCCGACCATGGAAGCGGCGCGGGCGCTGAGGGAGATCAAAAAACAGATCTCCATTCCCCTGGTGGCGGATATTCATTTTGATTACAGGATGGCGGTGGCCGCCATAGAAAACGGGGCTGACAAGATCCGGATCAATCCGGGCAATATCGGGTCCGGGGACCGGGTGGAAACAGTTGTGAAAGCCGCCCGGGAGCGGAATATCCCGATCCGGGTGGGGGTCAACAGCGGATCTCTGGAAAAGGATCTGATCGCCCGGTACGGAGGCGTCACAGCCGAGGGGATCGTGGAGAGCGCCCTCATGAAGGTGCATATGATCGAAGAGATGGGATATGACAATCTGGTGGTCAGCATCAAATCCTCAGATGTGCTGATGTGCGCCAGGGCCCATGAGCTGATCGCGGACAAGTGTCCCTATCCGCTCCATGTGGGAATCACGGAGGCAGGTACTGTATTTTCCGGCAATATCAAATCGGCTGTGGGACTGGGGATCATCCTTTACCAGGGCATCGGCGATACCATCCGGGTCTCCCTCACCGGCGATCCGGTGGAGGAAGTAAAATCAGCGAAGCTGATCCTGCGGACGCTGGGGCTTCGGAAGGGAGGCGTTGAGGTGGTATCCTGCCCGACCTGCGGCCGGACCAGGATCGATCTGATCCGTCTGGCGGATCAGGTGGAAACCATGGTGGCGGGCATGGACCATCTGAACCTCAAGGTGGCAGTCATGGGATGCGCCGTCAACGGACCGGGAGAGGCAAAGGAAGCGGACATCGGGATCGCGGGAGGGATCGGCGAGGGACTGCTGATCAGGAAAGGCGAGATCGTGAGAAAGGTGCCGGAGGAGGAGCTGCTCGACACCTTAAAAGAAGAGCTTTTAAACTGGAAAACGGCGGAGCAGTGAACGTGAGGACTGCGAGGGGAGAGACAGAGAAAGGAACCGGAAAAGAGGAAGGCCAATGGGAAAAAAATTCTGGGAAGTCATTCCGCGGCTTCAGGTATCGGATGAGATGCGGGAGCTTCTGGAGCTGGTCACTGTGGAGAAGGTGACGACGGACAGAGAGAGAAGCTTTATCAGGCTTTATATTGAGTCGGAACGGCTGATACAGAAGAGGAATATTTACATACTGGAGGCATCCATCAAAAAACAGCTGTTTTCAGGATACCAGACGGAGGTCAAAATACAGGAAAAATTCCGTCTTTCCGCCCAGTATGACCCGGAAAAGCTGATGGACGCGTACAGGGACAGCATTCTTCTGGAGCTGAAAACCTACAGTCTGATCGAGTACAATGTATTTCGGAAGGCGGACTGGGCGTTTTCAGAGGACGGAGTGCTGACGCTCACGGTGGACAATGATCTTGTGACCAGGAGCAGGACAGAGGAGCTGAAGCGGGTCCTGGAAAAAATCTTCAATGAACGGTGCGGGTTCGGCATAGAAGTGAGTTATTCCTACCGGGAATGCAGTCTGGAGGGCCACAGGGAAGAAAATGAAAAGCTGATGCGCAGGCAGGCCGCCCGGATGATCCGGAACACCTCGTTCGCGGGAAGAGCCGTGGCAGAACAGAAAAAAGAATCCGGCGGGAACGGATCCGGCGCGGGAGAATCCGGCGGACAGGCCGCTGTCCCGGCGGGGGCGAAAAGGCCGGCCGCGAAGCCGGAACCGAAGCGGAACAGCCATTACAGCAGAAAGGTCAGAGTTCATCATGATGATGTGCTCTTCGGATATGATTTTGACGACGGCGAGGAAGTGCCTCTGGATCAGATCGTCGGCGAAATGGGTGAGGTGGTGGTCTGCGGCCAGGTGATCCGGCTGGAGGAAAAAGAACTGCGGAGCGGAAAGACCATCATGATCTTTGATATCACCGATTTTACGGATACGATCACGGTGAAAATGTTCGCGAAGCCGGAAATGCTTCCCGAAATCAGGAGCTTTCTGAAAAAAGGGGTTTTTCTGAAGATCAAGGGCATCACGAACATTGACAAATTTGACGGGGAACTCACCATCTCTTCTGTGAAGGGAATCCGCAAAAGCGGCGATTTTACCGCGAAGCGGCAGGACAACAGTGAAGTCAAGCGGGTCGAGCTCCACTGCCATACCAAAATGAGCGATATGGACGGGGTGTCCGATGTAAAGGACATCATCAAACGGGCCAGGGCATGGGGGATGCCGGCCCTGGCCATCACCGACCACGGATGTGTGCAGGCGTTTCCGGACGCCTTCCACACCTTTGATTATGACCAGTATCAGACCATCCACACAGATCCCTTCAAGATCATTTACGGGGTGGAGGGCTATCTGGTGGATGATCTGAAGGAGGTGGTGGTCCGCTCGGAAAACCAGTCTCTTCTGGATACCTATGTGGTGTTTGATATTGAGACCACCGGCCTGAGCGCGGCCAGGAACAAGATCATCGAGATCGGCGCGGTAAAGGTAGAGAAGGGACAGATCACAGACCGTTTTTCTACTTTTGTGAATCCGGAACTGCCCATACCTTTTGAGATCGAGAAGCTGACCGGCATCAATGACGGCATGGTCATAGACGCGCCGGTGATCGGGGAGGCGCTGCCCCGGTTTCTGGAGTTCTGCGGCGATGCGGTGATGGTGGCCCACAACGCATCCTTCGATATGAGCTTTATCGAGCACAATGCTGAACTGCTGGGAAGCGTCTACAAGCCGACCATTGTAGATACGGTGGCCCTGGCCCGGATTCTTCTGCCGGAACTGAAACGGTTCAAACTGGATATGGTGGCAAAAGCGCTGGGGGTCAGCCTGGAAAATCACCACAGGGCAGTGGACGACGCGGAGGCGACGGCTCACATTTTCGTGGCTTTTGTGGAAAAGCTGCGGAAGAAACATGTGGAGACCCTGGACGGGGTCAATGAACTGGGCAGCATGTCCATTGACAACATCCGGAAAATGCCCACCTATCATGTGATCATTCTGGCCAAGAATGAGATTGGACGGATCAACCTTTACCGGCTTGTTTCCATGTCCCATCTGACTTATTTTGCCAGAAGGCCGAGGATTCCCAAAAGCGAGCTGATCAAACACAGGGAGGGACTGATCATCGGTTCCGCCTGCGAGGCAGGCGAGCTGTTTCAGGCTGTGCTCTCGGGAGCGCCCGATGAGGAGCTGGCAAGGCTGGTGAAGTTTTACGATTATCTGGAGGTGCAGCCCATCGGGAATAACGCCTTCATGCTCCGGGAGGAAAAGCACGGGATCCGGACAAAGGAGGACCTTCAGAACCTGAATAAGAAGATCATCGAGCTGGGAGAACAGTTCCGGAAGCCGGTGGTGGCCACCTGCGACGTTCATTTTCTGAATCCGGAGGATGAAATCTACAGGCGGATCATCATGGCCGGACAGGGATTTTCTGACTGTGACAGCCAGGCGCCGCTGTATCTGAGGACCACCGAGGAAATGCTTCAGGAGTTTTCCTACCTGACGCCGGAGAAGGCTTACGAGATCGTAGTCACCAACAGCAACAAGATCGCGGATATGTGCGAGCGGATCGCGCCGACCAGGCCGGACAAATGTCCGCCGGTCATTGAAAATTCGGATGTGGAGCTGCGGACCATGTGTTACAATAAGGCCAGGTCCATATACGGAGAGCAGCTGCCCCAGGTGGTGGAGGAGCGGCTGGAGAAGGAACTCCATTCCATTATCACCAACGGATTCGCGGTCATGTACATCATCGCTCAGAAGCTGGTGCACAAGTCCAATTCGGACGGATATCTGGTAGGCTCCAGGGGATCAGTAGGTTCTTCCTTTGTGGCGACCATGTCCGGCATTACGGAAGTCAATCCGCTGCCGCCCCATTATTACTGTGAATCATGCCATTATTCGGACTTTGATTCTGAGGATGTGAAACAATACAGCGGCGGCGCGGGCTGCGACATGCCGGACAAGATCTGTCCTGTCTGCGGTGCGAAGCTGAAGAAAAACGGATTTGATATTCCGTTTGAAACATTCCTTGGATTTAAGGGGGACAAGGAGCCGGATATCGATCTGAATTTTTCCGGCGAATATCAGAGCAAGGCTCATGCCTATACGGAGGTGATCTTCGGAAAGGGGCATACCTTCAAGGCAGGTACCATCGGTACGCTGGCTGACAAGACGGCTTTCGGATATGTGAAAAATTATTTTGAAGAGCGGGGAAAACGAAAACGGAATGCGGAGATCAACCGGATCGTGACCGGATGCGTGGGCGTCAGGAGAACGACGGGCCAGCATCCCGGCGGCATTGTTGTCATGCCTCACGGCGAGGAGATCAATTCCTTCACGCCGATCCAGCATCCTGCCAACGATATGAGCTCCGATATCATTACCACCCATTTCGACTATCATTCCATCGACCATAACCTGCTGAAGCTTGACATTCTGGGACACGATGATCCGACCATGATCAGGATGCTGGAGGATCTGACAGGCCTGGATGCCACGGAGATCCCGCTGGATTCCAGGGAAGTTATGAGTCTGTTCCAGAATACTTCGGCTCTGGGTATCACGCCGGACGATATCGGAGGATGCAGGCTGGGCGCTCTGGGCATACCGGAGTTCGGAACGGATTTTGCCATGCAGATGCTGATCGACGCGAAGCCCACCTGCTTTTCTGATCTGGTGCGGATTGCGGGACTGGCCCACGGTACGGACGTATGGCTGGGAAATGCCCAGGACCTGATTCTGAGCGGCCAGGCGACCATTCAGACGGCCATCTGTACCCGTGACGACATCATGATCTATCTGATCGGCATGGGAATGGACAAAAGCCTCTCCTTTACGATCATGGAGGCGGTCAGAAAGGGAAAGGGGCTGAAGCCGGAATGGGAAACGGCCATGAAGGAAGCGGGGGTTCCCGACTGGTATATCGCGTCCTGCAAAAAGATCAAATATATGTTCCCCAAGGCTCATGCGGCGGCTTATGTCATGATGGCCTGGAGGATCGCCTACTGCAAAGTCTTTTATCCGCTGGCTTATTACGCGGCCTTTTTCAGCATCCGTGCGTCCGGTTTTTCCTATGAACTCATGTGCCAGGGACGGGACAGGCTGGAATATTATCTGCAGGATTATAAAAACAGGGCGGATTCCCTGTCGAAAAAAGAGCAGGATACCCTGCGCGACATGAGGATCGTCCAGGAAATGTATGCCAGAGGATTCGAGTTTATGCCTCTGGACATTTACAGGGCGAAGGCGGACCGGTTCCAGATCATTGAAGGAAAGCTCATGCCTTCCTTAAGCTCCATAGACGGACTGGGAGGCAAGGCGGCGGAGGCTGTGGTGGAGGCTGTGAAGGCCGGGGGCAGGTTCCTCTCCCTGGAGGACTTCTGGCAGAAGACAAAGGTGCCAAAGTCTACTATCGATGTGATGTCAGAGATGGGGATCTTCGGAGATCTGCCGAAGAGCAATCAGCTTTCGCTGTTCGATCTGGCTTTGTAAATGGTTTCGGAAGATGGATTATGAGGAAAGGAAGGAGGGAGATACAGCTGTGCATGAGAGCGGAATTAACCAGGACAATGCTCAGAAGATGAACCGGGAGCTGGTACTGAAGCTTCTGCGCAAGCACACAGTCTGTACCAGGACAGAGCTGGCCAGGCTGACAGGGCTGAAGCCGGCTACGATTACCAATATCATCTCGGAATTTCAAAGACTGGATATTGTGAGAGAAATCGGACCGGTATCAGAAGGCAAGGGAAGAAATGCCATACAATTGGCGCTGAATCCGTCTGTTTACAGTGTGGCCGGCATTCGGCTGGCCAGGAAGTATCTGATTGTCGGAGCCTTTGATGTCAGAGGGGAGGAACTCAATGATGAGTGGTACTCCATTGATCCCTGGATGACACCGGAGGATGTCCTTGAAGTTATGAAAACATATCTGTACAAAGCCATTAACGAGTGGACGGACGGAAACGTGAAGGCCATCGGCTGCGCGGTTCCCGGACCTTTTCTCCGCAGAGAGGGAAAGGTGGCCATGATGACAGGGTTTCCCGCGTGGCACCATATTGATATCCAGGCGGCGCTGGAAAAGGAATTCGGTGTTCCGGTTTTCATGGAGCATGACGCCAACGCGGGGGCGCTGGCCTATTACTGGCGCCATGGAACGGAGCTGAGACAGACACTGGTCTATATGGCGGTAGGACAGGGGGTCGGAGCGGGAATCGTCCGGGACGGCGCTCTGTATACAGGAGCTCTGGGCGTGGCAGGTGAGATCGGGCATATGAGCATTCATTATAAGGGCCGGTACTGTGAGTGCGGCAGCAGAGGATGCCTGGAAGCCTACTGTTCTTCTCTGGCCTTTATAAAAGAAGTTCAGAGAAAGATCCGAGAAGGAAACTACAGCACTCTGGACGCGGACTGCAGTTTCCTGAAAATTGCCCAGGCCGTCAGAAACGGAGACCGGCTTGCGAGGGAAGAGTACCGGAAGGCATGTGAACTGCTGGCGGTGGGGATCATCAATGTGATTAATATTCTGAATCCGGATATTATCGTACTGGATGATGAAATGGCGGCTGTCAGTCAGGAGATTCTGCGGGACAGCCTGGAGCGGGTCACAAAGCCGGCCGTGCTGCCGGAGGTGTGGGAGAATCTGGAAATCGTCATGGGAGACGGAACACAGGAATCGGTGCTTCAGGGGGCCGCGCTGATGGCCATCGACAACATTCTTCAGAATCCGCCGGTAAAATAAAACCGCACATTGATGGATTGGGATTGAATTCGGATCAAAGAGTCATAGGAAATCTGAGGCGGGATTTTCTATGGCTCTTTTCTCATCCGATTTGATTTGAATTATTTTGACGAATTAAACAATTATAAAAATGTTTTAGAAAAGCAGCAGAAAAAGTAACCAAAAAGAATCAAAATAATCATGCAAAACAGATAAATAACGAGACGAGATTGACAAAGACATGACGGACATCTAATATAAAATCAAGAATTAACAATTTTATTTAATCGAATAAAAAATAGATGCCGGAATGCTAACGGATGTTCCGAGGCTGGATCACGAATCTGGAGGATCTGCATCCCGTCGGCGCGGATCTGGAATACCGCGGGGACGGCATGTATATCAGAAAGTCGGAGGGCTCTTCCTTGAGCGACGCGCTGGCGATCAGCGAAAGCCGGCCGGAAGGCAAATATGTGTTTGAGTCCGACGTGACCTTTGATGACGGAAATGTGGCGAACCTGATTTTCGGCGCCCAGAGCTATGAGACCACAGAAAATTCGTTTGTCTTCAAGCTGGACCGGAACAACAGGAATGAGACGAAAATCTTTTATTTCAGCGGTGCCCAGAAATATCCGCTGATCGCGGGCAGCAATGGAAAGGAATTTCCTATGGGCCGGGACAGCTATCACATGAAAGTGGTGGTGGGCGGATCGATTCCTATGATGTGGCAGAGATCACGGACATTCAGGTGGAAGATATGATCCTGACGCCCGGGTTCAATGAGAATGATACGGAATACAGTGTGCTGGCGGTGCCTTATGAGAAGGAAAGCGTGCAGATCACAGTGACCGCGTCCGGTGAGAATGCGGTCCTGTACATTGACGGCAGGGAGGCGGAAAGCGGCGAGCCCGCTGAGGTCCCTCTGGAGGTGGGAAAGCAGGTGATCCCCATCCGGCTGGAGGACAGAGCGGCAGGAACGGAGTCTTCCGCTTCTGTTTCCATTTACAGAAAGCAGAGCGCGGCGTCCTATAAGACCGAGGCCTGGAGAGATCAGTATCATTTTTCGCCTCTGGAGGGCTGGATGAACGATCCCAACGGTCTGATCTATTACAATGACCAGTGGCATCTGTTTTACCAGTATATTCCTCTGACCCGTGCCCATTCTGATTATGAGAAGCACTGGGGACATGCGGTGTCTGACGACCTGGTCCACTGGGAAGAGCTGCCTGTGGCGCTGGCGCCGGATGAGCTGGGGTCGATCTGGTCGGGCAGCACGGTGAACGATCCGGAAAACAAGTCCGGACTGTTTGCGGGACCCGGTGAAAACAATCTGCTGGCATTCTTTACTCATATGAACAGCAGCGGACAGGTCCAGAGTGTGGCGTATTCAGAAGACGGCGGCGTGACCTGGGAAAAATACGCGGGAAATCCGATCCTGACCCAGGAAGACGACCCGCTCCATGACGGTGCTTTCCGGGATCCCAATGTGTTCTGGTGCGAGGAGGCGGGAAAGTACCTGATGGTTGTGGCCGGAGGGCCTGTCAGGATCTTTTCGTCGGACAATCTTCTGGACTGGGAATTTGAAAGCGGATATAACGGAAATTCACCTTTCCGGCCCGAAGGCGTGGGGGATATTTATTCCGAATGCCCGGACCTGTTCCCGCTTGCGGTGGACGGGGATGAGAACAATGTCAAATGGGTGTATACGGGAGCCGGAAGATGGTATATGATCGGTGACCTGAAGGAGATCGATGGACACTGGTCGTTCATTCCGGAGACCGGCGCGATCTCCATGACCATGGCGCCGGATTCCTACGCGGGCGTCACCTTCAAAAACGCGGACGGCGGCCGGGTAGTGATGGTCAGCTGGATGGCTGACTGGGGCACGATCCAGAACGCGCCCACAGACGGATGGAACGGTACTTATACCCTGTGCTATGATCTGTCGCTGCGCACCACGGAGGACGGGATCCGTCTGTTCCAGGAGCCGGTGAAGGAATATGAGACGCTGCGCGGGGAACCGCTGATCGATGAGACCGACATTGTGATCGAAGAAAACGGCGGGAATATCCTGAACGGGTGCCGCAGCGACCAGTTTGAGCTGGTGGCGCACCTGGAACCGGAGGAAAGCGTTGCGGAAGTGGGATTCCGGATGTTTGTGGGAACCGGTCAGGAAATGGTTGTGAAGTATAATCCGCAGACATCTGTGCTCACCATGGACAGGAGCAGGGCTTCCGCGGCGGCGTCGGAGTATTTCGGCGGCAGCAGCAGCTATACCATTCATAAAAACGATGACGGGTCTGTGGACCTGCGGATTTTTGTGGACAAAGGCTCTGTCGAGGTCATTCCCAATCACGGAGAGATATACGGGGCGATGCTGGTGTTCCCCAATTACGCGGGAATCGGAATGGAAGCGTATTCCACAGGCGGAGATACGGCGGCGGACATCACGATCTATCCTCTGGACAGCATCTGGAGAGAGGATACAGCGGAAGAAGGCGAGCCCGCGGAGCTTTATCTCAGTGTGGAAGACGGCGCTTCCGTGAATATCGGCGATGAGTTTACGGTTTATTCCAGAGTGGCGCCGGAAACAGCAGATCAGGCGGTGGAATGGATCCTGGATGATCCGGATCAGACTGTCGCGGTAGCAGCGCAGGACGATATTTCCATTACGCTGAGGGTGGAGGCAGCCGGAGACTTCAGTCTGACAGCGGCCGCGAAGGGCGGTTCCGTGACGAAGACCGTTTCCATCCATACCAGGGAAAATCCCTTCCGGACCAATCTGACAGACTGGAAGACTTCCGGAAACGGAACCTGGTCGCTGACAGAGGGCGGATATCAGGGAATAACCGGCCACGACGGCTTCGCGGTGGGCAGCGAGACCTTTGAAAACGGATTCAGGCTGGAAATGGACGTGACCGTGACAGAGGGAACGGCATTCGGCGTTGTGTTCAATGCGGAGGACAATCCGGGAAGCGGCGCCTATATGGTCAATTTTGATTTTGGAGACGATCAGTACGGCAAACAGTTCCGCTGGACGGAATTCCCCTATTACGGAGATGAAAGCAACAACGCGGTGGCCCGTTTTGAGGACAGCTATACGCCGGAAATCGGGAAAAAGCACCATGTTGAACTGACCTGGCTGGAGGGCAGGCTGACTTATGTCATAGACGGCCATGTGATCTTTGACGGAGTCGAAGATAAGAATGCCGGCCATGTTTATTCAGGCGGCCATGTGGGCGTGATGGGCTTCAACAGCACGGTTGTGGTCAACGACGTGTACGCGGTGCCGGCGGCAGGGCTGACCGGCCTGCAGGTTTCCGGGGCCGCGCTGTCGCCCGCCTTTGACAAAGCTCAGACAGATTATGAGGCGTTTGTGGACTGCGGAACGGAAACCGTGCGGGTGACGCCGGAGGCCGGAAGCGGAGTGGAGATCACCGTCAGCGGGGAAGCCGTGGAAAGCGGTTCCGCGTCCGGGGAGATCGCCCTGGCTCCGGGGGAGAATGTCATAACCGTCACGGCGGCTTCCTGGAACGGCGAAAAAACGTACACCATTTCTGTGTACAGACTTCCGTTTGAGGATGTACACCAGGAAGACTGGTTTATTGACAGCATTCATTATGTGTATCAGCGCGGAATCATGATCGGACACAATGAGCGGGAGTTTGACCCCAACATGCCGATGATCCGGGCGGATACGGCGCTGGTGCTGTACCGCGCGGAGGGCATCGCGACCGGCTACAGCAGCGGACTGTTCGGTACTGCGGATCCCGTCACCCGGGAGCAGGCCGTGACCATGCTGTTCCGCTATGCTTCCCGCAAGGGGTATGCCGTGGATGAACGGACGTCTCTGGACCGGTTCGCGGACGCGGGACAGGTCAGCGGGTTCGCGGAGGAAGCCATGGAATGGGCGGTCGCCCGAGGTATCATAAGCGGGAAATATGATCAGACGGTGCTTGACCCTCAGGGCTATGCGAGCTGCGCCGAGTACGCCGCCATGATCATGCGCTTTATGGAGTCGTACCAGTAGCGTCCGGGCAGAGCCGGTCATGACGGAAGCTCCGGCCTGTTCAGAAAAGGAACGGGCGGGAGCGTTCCGCTCTTTACGAAAAAAATGCTTTGTGCTATACTGATGCATATGGGAAAACCGGAAGAAAGGAGGGACTCCATGGACTGCGGTAAGGACTGCTGCAACTGCGGCAAGATGAAGCACCGGGATGAGAAGGAATACAAGGACCTGATTCACCGCCTGAACAGAATGGAGGGCCAGATCCGGGGGATCCGGACAATGGTCGAAGAAGACCGGTACTGCGTGGATATTCTCACGCAGGTGCAGGCGGTCAGCTCGGCGCTCAATGCATTCAGCCGGACGCTGCTGTCCAATCACATCAAAACCTGTGTGGTGGAGGACATCAGAGAAGGAAAAGAGGAGTCGGTGGATGAGCTGTGCCGGACCATACAAAAGCTGATGAAATAGGAGAAAACAGGGCGCCTGAAATTTTTTTAAAAAAATTGCAAATATTTTCTTGACAATTGGAAAAATTTAAGGTATAGTAACAGAGGTGTCGAGGCGTGGCTCAGTTTGGTAGAGCGCCGTGTTCGGGACGCGGAGGCCGCAAGTTCGAATCTTGTCGCCTCGATTCATCCTTCATAAGATACAGTATTTCATATGGCCTGTTGGTCAAGCGGTTAAGACGCCGCCCTCTCACGGCGGAAACAGGGGTTCGATTCCCCTACAGGCTACGATATGATCAGATGCAGAAAGCTTCCGGCTGTTGCCGGGAGCTTTTTGTGTTTGTTCCTTTGGTGATCTGGAAACAGCTGCCTGTTGACAACGCGCGGAATATGAGATATTATAATACCAACTTATAAAGTAGGTAATAACTGAAAAATATCCAAAACGCGAAGTAGCGGGAAAGGAGCAGTTTTATGGGAATGATTTATACATCTGCGGATCAGCTGATCGGAGGAACGCCGCTTCTGGAACTGACAAATATCGAGAAGGAGCTGGGACTGAAGGCCAGGATCCTGGCGAAGCTGGAGTATCTGAACCCCGCGGGCTCGGTGAAAGACCGGATTGCCAAAGCCATGCTGGATGCCGCGGAGGCAGACGGGACCCTGACAGAGGGCTCTGTCATCATTGAGCCCACCAGCGGCAATACGGGGATCGGTCTGGCGGCTGTCGCTGCGGCCAGGGGATACCGTCTGATCCTTGTCATGCCGGAGACCATGTCCGTGGAACGGCGCCGGCTCATGAAAGCCTATGGGGCTGAGCTGGTACTGACTGACGGGGCGAAGGGAATGAAAGGAGCCATTGCCAGAGCAGAAGAACTTGCCGGAGAGATCCCCGGCAGCTTTATGCCGGGTCAGTTTTCCAACCCGGCCAATCCGCGGATCCACCGTAAGACGACGGGACCGGAAATCTACGCGGATACGGAGGGAAGCATTGATTTCTTTGTGGCGGGAGTGGGGACAGGAGGAACCGTCACCGGCGTGGGCGAATATCTGAAATCCAGGTCCGCCTCCGTGAAGGTGGTGGCTGTTGAGCCGGCCTCCTCTGCGGTCCTTTCATCCGGAACGCCCGGCCCCCATAAGATTCAGGGGATCGGCGCGGGATTTGTGCCGGAGGTGCTGAATACGGAGATTTACGATGATATCATGACCGTAACAGATGAGGATGCCTTCAGGATGGGCAGGCTGATCGGCAGACACGAAGGGATTCTGGTCGGAATTTCCTCCGGAGCGGCGGCATGGGCAGCGGTCAGGCTTGCCGGGCGCCCGGAAAACGAGGGGAAGACCATTGTCGTGATGTTTCCCGATACGGGAGACCGGTATCTGTCCACAGCGTTGTTTGAGGAACCGGCATAAGGGCCTGGCGCGGCTGTCCCGGCTTTGCGGGAGCGCGGAATGCCATTCGGGCCAGGACATTGATTTACCCGTCAGCCTGTGTTATAATCCGGCTGAAGGGTAGTGCGAGCGGTGCGGGAGGTGCTGGAATGCTGATTTCGACCAGAGGGAGATATGCGCTCCGTGTGTTGATCGATCTTGCGGAGACCGGAGAGAGCGGATATGTGGCCATGAAGACCATTGCCGGAAGACAGGGGATTTCTCTGAAGTACATGGAACGGATCCTGCCGGTTCTGACGAAAAACGGCCTGATAGAAGGAATACAGGGAAAGGGCGGAGGATATCGTCTGTGCCGCCGGCCGGAGGAATATAAAGTAGGAGAGATCCTGCGCCTGACGGAGGGAAATCTCGCGCCGGTGGCGTGTCTGGAAAAGGACGCGCCTGCCTGCGAACGGTGCGGCGACTGCAGGACGATTCCCATGTGGAGGGAATTCCACAGCCTGATCAACCGTTATTTTGACGGAATCACCATTGCGGATCTGATGAGAAAATAAGAGAGAGCATGCAGGTGCCCTGCGTCTGCGCGGCAATTCAAAGCTGCGCCGGCGTATTTTTTTTGTGCGGTCTGACCGGAAGCGCAGCAATGTTCCGGATGGCACATGCCGCCTGCGGCAGAAAAAATACAGAACAGCAAAATGTCTGAAAAAAATGAGGATTATGTAAAGAAACAGAACATAAAAATAAGATTCCCCCCAGAAATCATAAATATCCCCTGTTGTTTTGCATAAAAAAATAACGTATATAATATATTATATGTTCAAAACGCTGCGTCGGGTGTTGAGTTCCAGCGCTGATATAGACGAATTTCCGGAATTGCTGTGAAAAAATGCCCGGCAATATCAAACGAATGGAGGTGGCAGGTGAGAGGCAGAATTTTCGGAAATTGATTTAAGAAAGGAGACAGGATATTTATGAGAAAAAAAGTGAGTATGAAAAAGAAAAAGGCAGGCTTTCGGCTCACTGCGGCGATCCTGGCGGCAATGATGATTCTGCCGTCTTTTTCCCAGCCTCTGTCAGTAATGGCGGCTGTACCAAGTGATGATTATGAAAACGGAACCAGCAATGTGCTGTGGTCCACATCATTTGAAGAGGATGAGGAAAGCATGGAGGGATTCCTGGAGTCTACTCCGGAAGAGGGTGCCAGAGCCACGAGAAATGTACAGAGTTTTGTGAATCAATCCGGCCTGGAAGGAGATGTCACCAGTCTGGTGGATCTGGAGTCTGTAACAGGTACGGATGAATACAAGGCTTCGGAAGGAAGGGTCATGCTGTTTGACAATGATTCTTCCACCAAATTTTATACCAGGGCGGCAAAGGCGACCGAGGAGGATCCGGTATGGGTCCAGTTTTCGCTGAATTCTGAAAAGGTGATCCGTGTTTACGCGGTTACGTCTGCCAATGACTCATCCGGCAGGGATCCCAAAAGCTGGGTCCTGGAAGCAACCAGGGACGGAGGAGAAAGCTGGATTACGCTGGATTCCCAGACGGATCAGACTTTTGAGGAGCGTTATCAGCAGAATGTATATGAGATTGACAATGAAGAGGCTTATCAGACATACCGTCTGAGGATCATCCAGAACAATGGTTCCAGTGATACCCAGCTGGCAGATCTTTCCATTGCCACAGGAATAGCGGAAGAGGTAGAGATTCCTGAAATTATGGGCGCGGAGATCGGGACAGGCCCTTCATATACCTGGAATCAGAACAGTAATCAGGGCTGGTCCGGAAAACAGGCCCTGACGGTGTCCGGAACTCAGACGGGAGAAGGGGCATATGCCTCCGATATTTTGTTCCGGAATCTCAATGTGCCGGTAGACGAGGATACTTATCTGAGCTATGTGATCTTTCCGGGGATTCTGAACGAGGCGGCCTATGACTATGATTATACGCAGATGTATATGGCCATTGATCTGAAGTTTACGGATGGAACCTATCTGAGCGATCTGGGCGCAGAAGACCAGAACGGCAATCTTCTGACGGCGGAGGCTCAGGGGGACAGCAGAACCCTGACGACCAATCAGTGGAATCAGATTTATTCCAGAATCGGTACGGTAGCTGCAGGAAAAATAATCGATCAGGTACTGGTCGTATTTGATAAGGATACAGTTGGCGCGCTTCCGGATTTCCGGACTTATTTTGACGATATCGAGCTGTATACAAAAGAAGATACCGTATATCAGCATCTGTCTGATTACGTGTATATCCTGCGGGGAACCAATGATTCCGCCAGCTTTTCCAGAGGATTGACAGCTCCTGCCGTGACGGTTCCCAATGGATTTAATTTCTGGGTGCCCTGTACCAATTCCGGCAGCAATAAAATGTATGATTATCAGGATACACAGCTGCAGTATATGACCATCAGCCATGAACCGTCCTATTGGGTGGGAGACAGAGGTACCTGGCAGTTTATGGTGAATACGTCTGTAGATCCGGAAACAGCCTCCAGTTTAAGCTATGCCGCGGATTTTTCTCATGATCAGGAAGTGGCAAAAGCTTATTACTACAGCGTAGATTTTGCGGATACGGGAAAGGCGGCCGGCGCGAAGCTGGAAATGACGCCGTCCGATCATGGCGCCGTTGTGCGGGCTGTATTTGATGAAGAGACGGAAAACAGGAATTTTATTTTGGACTGTGTAAGAGCGGACGGCGGAATTACTTTTTCAGAGGATGGAAGGACTTTTGAGGCATACAGTGATCATACCAGCAACGGCTCTCAGAGAATGTATGTGTACGGGGAATTCAGCACCGCTCCCGCGGTCTTTAAGACGACCAGCGACAAGCAGGCCATTGCAGGCTTCGGCGCACAGGAAAGTGAGGTCGTCCTTTATCTGGCCACATCCTATATCAGCATTGACCAGGCCAAGAAAAATATGGAGCTGGAAATCGCGGATAAGACCTTTGATCAGGTAAAGGAAGAAGCGCAGGAAACCTGGGATGATACGCTGGGGATCATCACAGATGTACAAGGCGCTTCAGAAGAAGAGCTGATCTCTCTGTATTCCAGTCTTTACCGTCTTTATATGTATCCCAATCATATGTCTGAAAATACGGGAACTGCCGAGGATCCCGTGTGGCAGTACAGAAGTCCTTACGGGGAGCATGAGGTAAAGGACGGAAAGATTTACATCAACAATGGATTCTGGGATACATACCGTACCACCTGGGCGGCATACGCGCTGTTTACGCCGAACAGGGATACGGAACTGCTGAACGGCCTGGTACAGCATTACCTTGACCAGAGCTGGGTGCCCAGATGGATCGCTCCGGGCGGAACCAACAGCATGGTGGGGACCAGCAGCGATGTGATCTTTGGAGATGCTATGGTAAAAGGCATTGAATTTGATTACGAAAATGCTTATGCGTCCGCGCTCAGAAACGCCGCGACGGTTTCTTCCGACCTGACGAACGGAGGAAGAACAGATCTTGATACGTCTATTTTCCTGGGTTATACTCCGGACGACGGAGAGGAAAAGATGTTTTCATGGGCCATGGAAGGCTATATCAATGATTTCGGCATTGCCCAGATGGCCAAAATTCTGGCTGAGACAGAAACAGATGAGGAAAAAAAGGCCGAGTATGAGTCAGAATATCAGTATTATCTGAACCGCGCTCAGAATTATACGCTGTTGTTTGATGACGGTCAGGGAACAGTCGATACCATGTGGCTCAGAGGCAGGGACAGCTCCGGGAACTGGACCACTGTCAACACTACAGACGGAGTTTATGATCCGGTACGCTGGAGAGGCGATTATACGGAAACCAATGGTTATAATATGTCTGTTTCCGTGCCCCAGGATGTACAGGGACTTGTCAATCTGTACGGAGGACGGGAGCAGCTGGCTGAAAAAATTGACAGCATTCTGACCGATTATACACCGTTCAGAGGAAACGGCGCGACAGATGACGCCGTGGGCGGCATCCACGAGCAGAAAGAAGCGCGGGAGGTGAAGCTGGGACAGTACGGACACAGCAATCAGCCGTCGCATCATATTCTTTATATGTATAATTATGCGGGACAGCCCTGGAAGACTCAGCAGTATGTGCGGGATATTCTGGAACGCTGCTATGTGGGATCTACTTTCGGGCAGGGATATATCGGAGATGAGGACAATGGAGAAATGTCCGGATGGTACATTTTCTCGGCTCTCGGGTTCTATCCCGCATCCATGGGAAGCGGCGAGTATACGATCGGTTCTCCGCTCTTTGACTCCGTGACGGTTAACATGGACAACGGAAAGACTATCACCATCAAAGCGAACAACAACAGTAAGGAAAATGTATACGTTCAGAGTATGACGCTCAACGGTGAGCCTTATACAAAGAACTACCTCACTCATGAAGATCTGGCCGACGGCGCGGAGATCGTATTTGAGATGGGAAGTGAGCCCAATTATGAATGGGGCAGCAGTGAGGAAGCGCTTCCTTCTTCCATTACAGAAGGAGATGAAATTCCCTGCACAGACAAAGATATAACCGATGAGAACACCGATACGGTGAGTGGTACAGTGGAAGCGCCGGCAGAAGCAGTTGAAAAAACAACCGTTTATGGCGATGTGGAAGATGCCCGGAGTCTGATTGATAATACATCCAATACGGAGGCGGCGCTTAACGAAGGAACTACGACGCTTGTCTTTGCCTGCGAGGAAGAGCAGACAGTCAATACACTGACGCTTACTTCGGGCAAGACTGAGGGGACCGCGCCTGTCGGAGTGGCAGTATACGGCGCAGAACCCGGCGGCGACTGGGTCAAGCTGGCGGAGTACAGCGGCCTGGAATTTGAGTGGACTCAGTATACCAGACCTTTTGCGGTAAACAGCGGACAAGGCTACAGCCTTTATAAGGTTGAACTGACCGGCGGGACCAGTCTGGCGGAGATCGAACTTCTGGCAGAAGATGA
Source organism: Candidatus Paralachnospira caecorum (assembly GCA_904379015.1). GTDB lineage: Bacteria > Bacillota > Clostridia > Lachnospirales > Lachnospiraceae > Lientehia > Lientehia caecorum. Next base: position 42,967 of record CAJFHG010000020.1, read on the forward strand.
ATACGAGGATGCTGCGGCAAGGCTGGCGGGTCTGTTGGAGAAAGCGGAAGCGCTGGACAGAGAGAACCTTGACAGTACGCTGGCAGAGGAGCTGGATGCGTGCATTGCCGGGGCGAAGCGGGCTTTGGAACCGGAAATGCCGGATGTTGCGGAGGTCAAGGCGGCATATAATGCTTTAAAGGATATTGTGGACCGGATTGAAGGCATCCGCAGCGCGTATGAAAAAATCGAGGCGGAAGAGTTTTCTTCAAGGCATTCCAGCATTGTCAATGACGGTGCGAATATCGGCGGCGTGAAGAAGGAAACCTGGGTAGGATACGAGGATATTGAATTCGCGTCCGGCACCAACTATTTTGAAATCTTTTATGCCGGTCAGGAAAAGGATGCCGGCGGTTATGCAGAGGTATATCTGGATGACATGACAAATGAGGAAAACAAAATTCTCACTATTGATCTGCCCGTCACAGGAAGCAACTGGAAAAATTATGTGCTGGTGAGCACAGAGGATGTGGCGGAAGACATTGAGCCGGGACTGCATGATGTTTATCTGGTATTCAATAATGATACTTCTCACGCCTATGTGGCCAATGTGGACTGGTTCCGGTTTGGCAGGGCGGATGTAGAAGCGGCTCAGGCGGTTGAGGAGCAGATCAGTGCCATTGGAACTGTTACTCTTGAATCTGAGGAACAGATTCTTGCGGCCAGAGCGGCCTATGAAGCGCTGAGCGACAGCGACAGGGAACTGGTTGGCAATCTGGATGTGCTGGAGGCTGCAGAACAGCAGCTGGCAAGCTACAAGGAATTCGAGAATGTATACGGAGACGTATCTTCTGAAAACTGGTCCTTCTACTACATCTATGACGCGTATGTCAAGGGTCTGATGACAGGATACTCCAACGGCAACTTCGGACCGTACGATACTCTGGTCCGCGGCCAGTTCGCTATGGTGCTGCACAGACTGGAAGGGGAGCCTGGAGTAGAGTATCAGGATATCTTCCCGGATGTTCTGGAAGATGACTATTATGCTGATGCGATTCTCTGGGGCGTGGAAAACAAAATCATTACCGGTTATGATACGACCGGACTGTTTATGCCGGTAAGAAATATCCAGCGTCAGGAGCTGGCTGTGATGATGTACCGCTACGCGGCTTTCAAGGGTTATGATACAAGCGCCCGCGCGGACTTCAGCGAGTACAGGGATGCGGATTCTGTGGATGCCTTCGCGGAAGAAGCAATGTCGTGGGCAGTTGCGACAGGAGTGATCTCCGGTAAATATAATCAGACAGAGCTGGATCCCCAGGGCAACGCGTCACGAGAAGAGTGCGCGGCGATCCTGTCCAGATTTACAGATCTGTACTGGTAAAACAGCATACAAAATATACCCATAAGCAATAGATAAGAAGGAAAGCGTCCGGGAATATCGTCCCCGGACGCTTTCCTCATGGTAAGCCTGGAAAAGCCAGCACTCGATTATCCGGAAAAAATATAAAAAATTTTAAAAAGGAGACTTGACTAATCCGCGGGACGTGTTAAAATAGTGAGGTACGGAAGCATAGCTCAGCTGGGATGAGCGTTCGCCTCACACGCGAGAGGTCATGGGTTCGAGCCCCATTGCTTCCATGACTGCAGAAGCCTCCGGGCTGACGGGACAGATGGATTCCGGCGGCCCGGAGGTTTTTGGCGGAAACGGAGAAAAGAAAATCCGCAAAAGACTTGCAATGATTTCCAGAGTGTGCTATAGTGTATATGATAAATAAGTAAAGCAGGATGAAGAGTGGACAGCAGTCCACTC
>CAJFHG010000021.1 GCA_904379015.1 Candidatus Paralachnospira caecorum
CATGGCATAAATCTCCTTTGTGAAAATGGTTTCTGGCAATTCCATTATAGCAAACGGAACGTATTTATGCCTTTTTTATTGGTTGAAATATTGAATTTTCAAGGTTCAACACACCTTATTGGTGTGGGAAGTCTTAGTCAGATATACTCTCTATCAGCTCATTCAATACAACCCCTAAATCCCATTCTTCTTTTTCTTCTGTCCTTAATGTCCAAAAGCCCTCGAGATGTTTATTTGTCAAAGGCGAAATCCGTGTTTCTTTACGGGTTTTACAATTTGTCGGAGTAATCCCCAAACGCTCTGTGATCGAGTACACATCAAAATCATTCTCAAAAACCATATGCATCTCTGCATAAATTGTGCAGTTATTGCTCGTCTTTCTTGTCATTTTAAAACATGTCCTCTTTTTAAAGCTTTTTTATGGGATCCGCAGTGAACATAAATTTAATTGTATGATGCCAGTTACTATTTTCCCCAATATCATAAACCGCTTTTATGGATTATGCATAATTATATTTTCACAGGCAATCGTCAGTCGATCCCCAGAAATAAATGTGATCACAGTTTCAATATATTTTTCTTGATCATCCAAAAAACTATCTGGGCAGTCATGTTCCTCTTTGATTTTAAATAATTTGGGAATAATAAAACGGTCATCATGTTCTACATATTCAAAGTCCAGAATTCGAGGAGAACATCCCCAAAAATCACATGCTGTCATTTCAAAACCTATTACATGCTGAAAATCTATAGAATACTTTAAATCCTTTTCTCCACACTTTGAATTGAAAAGCTGCAGCCGCCGTTCTCTGCGCTCAAAATAGAGTTCTTCAAGCACATCATCATGAATATATACATCTTTCACATATTTTGAAAAAATAATTTTTCCATTTAACTCATTGATTAATATCATAATTAATTCATATGCTCCCATAAAACAGCTGATATATGCGCTGCACGAATTACAAATTATGTTTTTTTATCACCTATCTGCAGCTCCTTTTATTGCTGCTTTTCCAGTTTCTTCAATTTTCCTCTATTTCAACACCTCACCTGCTTAAAGTGTCTCTGAGTACCTGTTCATCCTCTTCGTAATAAATGTATTCCTTTGCTGGCATTTTGGGAACCTTTGCCGGATCTCTCTTAAAAATATATATACAGATGAAAAAGGATGCATCGCAAAAACTTGAATATATGTATTGGGATATATTTTATAATCCTGCCTTACGCGATAAGGTGAAAGAAAAAGTCCCCCTTGAAAATAGCTTTCAGAACTGGATTTTAAAAAATTTCGGTAATCTTCTTATTGTTTAAATGATATGCTATTAAATTTTATTGTACAATCTTCACAACAATCAGTCAATTCATTCTCGCGTGTTATCAAAATCTTAACTAAAAATTTAAATAACTCACTTTTTCTTTTGGCAAAGTACTACAAACACCCATTTTATTCTCACCAATTTTAATACGGTACGTCAGTACTCTTCATGATTCGTTTTTGTTAAAAATTTCCCCTGTCTCTGCAGTTGATCAGCCGCACTGCTTATTTTTCTTGAGAACTGCATCCCCGAAGATCAATCTCAACAATGCAGTCAATCGGTGAAACTGGTTAAAAAAAACTCCAATACAAACCTCAGTTTGTATCAGAGTTAAATAAAAACTCGCCAGATACTGCCGTTTGCATCGGCCTTTTGAGCCGCTTCGATCATATACCATGAAGAGTCCAGATCCTGCTTTTATGGAACAATTCACTTCAGCCCAAGCCATTATACTTCAAAACGATATCTGCTGTCGTTATCTTTATATATTCCAGCGCAGCTGTTTCCGTATTGCTTTTTACACTTTTTCAATAAAACATCGGGATCTTTCGAGTATATTTCTACGTACTGGCAGTCATATACTAATATTACCATGACGCAGCCTGAAGTGATAAATTCCTGATAATTTCCTACTTCCCTGATGTTTTTCGAAGACGGTTCACTCCAGATCTGTAAATTGAGATGAATGATATAGCTTTCTTCTTTTTCTGCTTCTGCCAGCAAATCAGAAAACCAATATTCTCCGCAGTCAAACAGACTTTGCATTTTCCTGTCGTACACTTCACTTTGTATGATCAAACATTTCTGCGGATTCTGTCGCTCTGCCAGCTTCAAAAAATCGTTTAAATACTTTCCGTGTTGATTTGGAATTTCAAAACTCACTCCTCTTAGTTCCTGATTTATCATGTCAGTATCCCCCATCCTTCCTCAGATCCCAGCGTCAGCGCAGCTCCGCTCATTGATCAGTCACATCATTCACATCCAAAATATCGGGAATCGGGATCCGGAGTCCATCCTCCATCTGGAGGACACCTGCCGCATGGTCGATGCGCCGGACAACGCCGGACGCTGTGACATAAGCTCCTCCTGCCTTTTTCTGGTCCGGCCGGTAATAAGTGACGGCTGTTTTCTTCCGCTCATTGAGGTGCTCCGCCAGATCATCCAGCTTTCGTTTGATCTCTTCCTGGCTGCTCTCACTCAATTCCAGCCTGGGAACTGTCAGACGCGCCGTCTCCTGAATAACCGCTCCGTATCCGGTAAGCGCGGCAAACGGCGAAAACTGGGCAGCCCGTTCCTCCATAGACATCTGAGGATGCACACAGGAAACATGATGCGGAAGTTCTATGATATCGTCATATGGATTCTTCATGCTTTATGCCCTCCGATCTGTCCGTTGCGTTCTCTGGCAGTCGCGCCCTCCTCAAAGCTCATGCCCCGCAGGACCGCATTCTTCCCATATTTCTTTTTAATGTCCAGCATTGCTTTCTGCCACCGTTTCTCCCGATCCAGATCCGCAGCCTCCTTTTCCCGCTGTTTTTCCAGCGCCTCATAATCCGTAAAAAGGTCCATCTGCTCATAGGCGCCGGTTTCCGGGGCCATCGCTTCCGCCGTCACATGCGCGGCAGTCAAATAGATGCGCCGCACCAGAAGATCCGGATTTACAATCCTGTCGAACAGCTCTGCGGCAGAGGACATCAGGATTTTGGATGACGCTGTGTATTGCTTCAGATTTTCCGTACCATGCGCCTGCTTCGGAACCGCTCTCCCATAACGGTCCGCGGTGATTTCACCCTCATAAGCTCCCGTATCCCCGGATCTCCGCAGATTTTCCCGGTCATATCCCACCGTCAGGACCAGCTGATCCGTCACCAGTCCCTGGTCTACCAGATCCAGCGACAGCATGTCAGCCATCTCACGCAGGACAAGCCTGGCCTTCTCGAAAGAATACGGGCAGGAGAGCACCTGACCGGAACCAATGCTGGAGGATGCCGGCTTATACGCCTTAATATCCGCGATCGTACAGGGCTCCCACCCCCAGGCATGATCGATGAGCAGCTCCGCGTTGACCCCAAACAGCCGGTACAGCAGCTCCTCATTGTACAGATCCGTCTCCGCTCCCAGGGAACACCTCGCAATATCTCCCATGGTAAACAGTCCGTGCTCCTCCAGCTTTTTCGCGTACCCCCGCCCGATCCGCCAGAAATCTGTCAGCGGGCGGTGGCTCCAGAGGAGCCTGCGGTAGCTTTGTTCATCCAGCTGCGCGATCCGGACGCCGTTTTCATCCGGCTCAGTATGCTTCGCCTCAATATCCATGGCCACCTTTGCCAGGTACAGATTCGTTCCCATACCGGCAGCCGCCGCAACGCCCACAGTCTTCTGTACATCCAGAATGATCTTTGCCGCCAGTTCACGGGCGGACAGTCCGTATGTCCTCAGATATCCGGTGATATCCATGAACACCTCATCAATCGAATAAACATGGATATCCTCCGGCGCGATATACTTGAGATAAATCTCATAAATTCTGGCGCTGTACTGCATATAAAGCGCCATCTGAGGCGGCGCCGTCAGATAATCCACCGCCAGCTCCGGCAACGCTTTGAGCTCTTCCGCGCGACAGGAAGAACCGGTCAGTCTGCGCCCCGGGGCCCGCCGCCTGCGCTCCGCGTTGACCTGCCGGACCTTCTGCGCCACCTCGAACAGCCGGGGACGGCCCGGTATGCCGAAGGCTTTCAGGGAAGGAGAGACCGCCAGACAAATGGTCTTCTCCGTGCGGCTCGGATCCGCGACCACCAGATTGGTCGTCATGGGATCAAGCCCCCGCTCCAGACATTCCACCGACGCATAAAACGATTTCAGATCAATCGCAAGATATACTCTGTCCGACATGTTTTCCTCCCTTCCGCTCCCTTTTCCGTTACGCAAACCGGAATCTTACACCCATTATAATACAACCCGGTCTCCCGTTCAAGAAAACCGGACAGGCCAAAAATGGCAGAGAAAAAGACAGCCCCGGGCGGATCCGGCCTCCTGAAAGCCTTACATCCCCGCAGGACTGTCTGTTCGATTTCCAATCTTCGTTCTCTCTGATCTTAATTTTTTCTGATCTTAATTTTTTCTGATCGTGATTTTTCTAATCTTAATTTTCTGACCTTGATTCTATGATCGGATTCGGATCTGCGCTCTTACTGCGCGGCCGTCGTTTCCGCCGCGGTCACGGTCTCTGATTCCCCGGCAGACGCGGGATCCCCGGCGCTGCTCTCCGATCCGCCGGAAGCTGCCGTGGTATTCTCCGCACTGGTCTCCGTGCTGCTGTCTGACGCGCCGGACTCCGCAGAAGTATCCTCCGCAGCGCTGCTTTCCGATCCGTCGGAAGCTGCCGTGGTATCTGCCGCAGTATCCTCCGCAGCCGTCTCTGTGCCGCTCTCCGTCTCATCGACGGCCGCCGTAGTATCTCCGGACGCCTCCGTGGATTCTGTTTCAGCCACATAGAGATTGTCATCGAAGCTTACCAGATCCCACACATCCTCGTCCACCTCAAATTCGGGCATGTCCTTCAGCCATTCGTCATAGGTGCTCTGGAACAGCTCGGTTCTCCGGGTCTCCACGATCTGATCCTTCTCGGCTTCCGTGGCTTCTTCGTCAAAATCGGTATCGCAGTATACCACATACCAGCCGTATCCGTCCTCATAGACTGTGCCGACCTCCCCTGTCTCCAGGGTAAGACCGAAATCACCCAGCGTATTGTCATAATCACCCTCGCCGTAGGTGGTCTGGGAATAGGTGCAGTTGTCATAATCCGCCACCATATCCTCCGACATGGTCTCTCCGTCTTCCACCCGTGTCTTCAGCTCCTCAGCCAGCTCAGCCGCCGCGTCCGCGTCATCCCCGTCCGTGACCAGGATATAACTGATGGTTCTCTGCGCCGCCTCTTCGTCGCTGACCTCCGTATCCACATCCTGAACCGCATAGGCATACACTTTATTGGCCAGCGCGTTCTTGGTAATGATCTCGGTCAGAAGTTCCTCCGTAATATTGGTCGCGTCCTTCACCACCCGGGGGATCTCCTCCATACTTCCCGATACAGCCTCCTCTACCTTGGCCTGATCCTCCTCATCCAGAGAAATTCCCAGATCTTCGGCCTTGGCATCCAGAACAAGGGTCTGGCAAATAGCAGTCATAACGCTTTCCTTCGTATACGCCTCCAGCGTCTTGCTGCCCAGCTCCGTATCCCACATGGTACTGATGTCATATCCGATCATGCTGTAATACATCTCACTGTTATACTGTTCTGTTCTCGCCAGATAGTTTGCTTCATCCAGATAAATATTGGTATCGCCGAATGTGGCAACCACGGTTGTCGGATAATCCTCCAGCGCCACCTGGCTGCTGCCGCAGCCCGCCAGCACGCCTCCCGCTGTCAGAACGGCGGTCAGTGAAAGCGCCAGCTTTTTCATGATTCTGTTCATAATACTGCTATCCTCCTAGACTGTTTCCTCTTAAAATCTGCACAGACAGACACCTGTTATTATAGTACCAAACGGTCAAACTAGCAACTCTTTTATGGCATTTAACAGGATTTTCACCCTCTCAAGCATCTGTCCCCACTCTTTTATCTCCCGTTTTCTGTCCGCAAATGTGAAATACGGCTGCTCCGCCGCGGTAAATTTCAGCGCGCCTTTATAACGGTCCACAAGCTCCGGAATCTTCTCTACATGGAAGGGCGCCTTCTCGTACATCTTCAGCCGCACCTCCTGCCTGTTTCCGGAAAGCTCCGTCACATAAGCCTGATGGGCGGCGGCCTTGATCAGGGCGATCTCCAGCAGATTGTCCACGGACCGGGGCATATCCCCGAACCGGTCCATCAGCTCATCCCGCATATCCATGGCCTCCTCTTCCGTCTCAATGGCGGAAATCCGCTTGTAGATCTCCAGCTTCTGGGCTTCATTCCTGATATAAGAAGGCGGAATATAGGCATCGATGGTAAATTCCACGGAGGTCTCGAAGGATTCCTCCTCCCTGCCGCCTTTCAGGGCCTTCACCGCCTCATTCAGCAGCTTGCAGTACAGATCATATCCCACTGCCTCCATGTGCCCGTGCTGCTCGGCCCCCAGAAGATTGCCCGCTCCCCGGATCTCCAGATCCCGCATGGCGATCTTGATTCCCGAACCGAATTCCGTGAATTCCCGGATGGCGGCCAGCCGTTTTTCCGCCTCTTCCTTCAGCAGCTTATTCCGCCTGTACATCAGAAACGCGTAGGCCGTTCTGTTGGAGCGTCCCACCCGCCCCCGCAGCTGATAAAGCTGGGACAGGCCGAACCGGTCCGCGTCATGGATAATGATGGTGTTGACATTTGAAATATCAAGCCCCGTCTCGATGATGGTGGTGGAAACCAGCACATCGATCTCCCCGTCGATGAAGTCCAGCATGATCTTCTCCAGCTGCCGCTCTCCCATCTGGCCGTGGGCATAGACTACCGCGGCATCAGGCACCAGCTTCGCGACCCTGTCAGTGATCTCTTCAATGTCCTTTACCCGGTTGTACACATAAAAGACCTGGCCGCCTCTGGCCCGCTCCCGTTCTATGGCCTCCCGCACCATTTCTTCATTATATTCCATCACATAGGTCTGGACCGGCACCCGGTCCAGGGGCGGCTCCTCCAGCACGCTCATATCCCGGATCCCCACCAGGCTCATATGAAGCGTTCTGGGGATGGGAGTCGCCGTCAGCGTGAGCACATCCACATTCTCCCGCATCTTCTTGATCTTTTCCTTGTGAGCCACGCCGAAGCGCTGCTCCTCATCTATGATCAGAAGCCCCAGATCCTTGAACGCCACATCCGAGGACAGGACGCGGTGAGTCCCGATGACAATGTCCACCAGCCCCTTCTTCAGATCCGCCAGCGTCTTCTTCTGCTCGGCGGCGCTTCTGAATCTGGACAGCAGCTCCACCCGGACCGGGAAATTCATCATGCGCTGGGAAAAGGTATTGTAATGCTGCTGGGCCAGAATGGTTGTGGGGACCAGATAGACCACCTGCTTTCCCTCCTGCACCGCCTTAAAGGCCGCGCGGATGGCAATTTCCGTCTTGCCGTAGCCCACGTCGCCGCAGATCAGACGGTCCATGATCTTCGTGCTCTCCATGTCCTGCTTGGTCGCCTCGATGGCCGCCTCCTGATCCTCTGTCATCTCATAGGGAAATAACTCCTCAAATTCCCTCTGCCAGACTGTATCCGGCCCATACTGGAATCCGTCCGTCTGCTGCCTGGCCGCGTAAAGCTCTACCAGATCTCTGGCGATCTCCTTCACAGCGCCCTTCACCCGGGACTTGGTCTTCCCCCACTCCTGGCCGCCCAGACGGTTGAGCTTCGGCTTTCTGGCCCCGGCTCCCGCGTACTTCTGGATCATGTCAAGCTGGGTCACCGGAAGATACAGGCATCCGTTTCCCGCGTACTCGATCTTGATATAATCCTTTACGACCCTGTCGACCTCGATCTTCTCGATCCCGCGGTAAATCCCCAGTCCGTGGTTTTCATGGACCACGTAATCTCCGGCGGACAGCTCCGTGAAGCTCTGGATCTTCTTGCCTTCATAGGCGGTCCGCTTTTTCCGCTTTTTCTTTTCGGTCCCGAACATGTCGCTCTCCGGGATCACCACAAATTTGACCAGCGGATACTCAAATCCCCGATGGAGACTGCCGTAAAGGATGCAGATCTCGCCGGGTCTGATCTCCTTGTCTTCCTCTTCAGTGTAATAGCTCCTCAGATCATACTGTTCCTGCAGGTCATGGGCCAGCCTGGCGCCCCTGGTCCTGGAGCCGCACAGCAGCGCCACCCGCCAGCCGTCCCTCTTCCACCGCTTCAGGTCCCCGATCAGAAGCTCAAAACCGTTCTGGTAGGAATTCCCGTTCTTCACGGTCACGCTGCAGCGTTTCTTTACCGGCATGACCTTCTGGTCCAGGGTGGAAAACAGAACGCTCCGGTTCCTGAGAAGCTTCGCCTCCACCTCCGCGGAGGAATACAGGATATCTGTCTGAGAGGGAAGCAGATATCCTTTTTCCAGGCGGTTGGTCATGCTCTCCCGGAACTCCGTCTCCACTGTCCCGGCTTTTTCCATGATCCTGGAGGGCTCGTCCAGGAACACCGGCGCGTCCTCCGGAAAATAATCCAGAAATGAAACCGGATCTTCGCAGAAATAGCGGATGCAGCCCTCAAGAGCTCCCAGATAGCAGCCCGCCTCCAGCTCCTCCGTCATCTCATCCACGATCGTCCCGATCCTGTGGGCCTCCTCCAGCTTCTTCAGCTCTCTGTATTGTTTCTTCAGCGCGTCCTTTTCCCCGTTTAATCTGCGGATTCCTTCTGAAAGCCGCTCCTTCGACAGCACCAGCTCCCTGGCCGGATAGAGGCGCACCTGCGAAAGGCGCTCCAGGGAGCGCTGGCTTTCCGCGTCAAAAGAACGGACCGAGTCGATCTCATCTCCCCACAGCTCAATCCTGACAGGATTTTCTTCCGTCAGGGGAAACAGATCCAGGATCCCGCCCCGTACACAGAACTGGCCCTCCTGCTCCACCTGGGCGCAGCTCTCATAACCCATATACACAAGCTGCTCCCGCAGCCTGCCGAAATCCACCTCCTGCCCCTCCTCGAGGACGATCACGCTCTCCTCAAAGGCTGACAGAGGCATCAGATAATCCATACAGCCGTCCACAGTGGTGATCACGGTCCCCGCCTTCTTCTCCAGAAGCTGCTTCAGTACCGTGATCCGCCTCCTGGCCAGAAGGCTTCCCTGAATATCCGCGTTATAAAAGAGCAGATCCTTAGCCGGATACAAAAACACATCTCTGTCAAAATTTTTGTAATCCTCATAAATTGCCTTGGCTCTGTTCTCATTGTAGGTCACGACCAGCTTCAGGGGAAATTCCTTCCCCAGCTCGGCCATTTCATAAACTTTCTCTGAATCCGTGCCTCCACTGACCAAAACAGGACCCCTGCTCCTGCAGAGATCCTCTCTCGTATCCAAAAATTCCTTCAGCTCCGGCAGCGGACTGCGAAACGATGCCGCCATTTGATCACCTCTGCTGCGTTTCCATTTTTATGCCCCGCGGCTCACTGCGGAGCGTCTGACTTCTGCTTCCCGTTAAACTGATTCATGGCCGCCGCTACGCCTCCGTTCACGATCATGGCCGCCGCCCGGGCCGCCCGGGCGATGCCCTCCCGGACAGCCGGAAGCTCCTCCTCCGGAAAATGTCCCAGCACATAATCCGCCAGATCCATGCGGGGAGGCTTTGCCCCCACTCCGATCCGCACTCTGGGGAACAGGTCCGTTCCCAGTCTGGCAATGATATTCTTCATCCCGTTGTGGCCTCCCGCGCTGCCCTTTTCCCGGATGCGCAGCTGCCCCACATCCAGATTGATGTCATCATAGATCACCAGCAGCTGTTCCGGAGGCAGCTTGTAATAATCCATGGCTTCCCGGATGCATTCGCCGCTCAGGTTCATATAGGTCATGGGCTTTAAAAGAATCACCTTCTGCCCTTCGATCACGCCTTTTCCCAGAAGTCCTTTATGCTTTTTCGCATCAATCCCGATGCGGTATCTGTCAGAAAGCTCATCCAGAGCTCCGAACCCCACATTATGCCTTGTCCCCGCATAGGCGGCGCCCGGATTTCCAAGTCCTGCTATTATAAACATATGGTTCCTTTCCCGTTAATATGATTTTCTCCATGTGGACGGCACAAACAGGATCAGCATGGGGAACAGCTCCAGACGCCCGGCCAGCATACAGAAGGACAGCACCAGCTTGCTGAACGCCGAATAGCCGCCGAAATTTCCCATGGGACCCACCGTTCCCAGACCGGGCCCGATATTTCCGAGGGCGGACAGCACCGCCGAAACGTTGGTTTCCACATCGAATCCGTCCAGAGAAACAAGGATCATGGACACGACCGCGATCGTAATATATGTGAAGAAAAAGATCAGGATTCCTCTAACAACGCCCGTTTCAATGATCTTGCCGTCCATTCTCGGCGCGCTGACCACCCTCGGGTGGATCAGATGGCGGATTTCCTGCTTTACCGTTTTAAAGAGCACCAGAAGCCGGCTCACCTTGATGCCGCCGCCGGTGGAGCCCGCGCAGGCGCCGACGATCATCAGCAGCAGGAGCAGCATCTTGCTGAACACCGGCCAGAGATTAAAATCCGTACTGCTGTAGCCGGTGGTGGTCATGATCGTGGAAGCCTGGAAAAAGGCCGAGCGCAGGGCGTCATTCCAGGAACCGCCGCAGTAGTCCTGCACGATATTTCCGGCGATCAGAAGGGTGACGCCCACCATGATCGCCACATAGAGCCGCAGCTCCGCGTTTTTGAAAAAGCCCTTCACATCCCGCTTCAGCAGCAGATAATACAGGCTGAAATTCACGCCGAACAGCATCATGAACACGCCCAGGATCCACTCCGCCGCGGGATTGTGGTAGGCGCCCACGCTCAGGTTCCTGTTGGAAAAGCCGCCGGTCCCGGCGCTTCCCATGGCATGGATCACAGAATCATAAAGCGGCATGTCCGCCAGCACCAGACACAGGATATTCAGAATGGTCATCCCGAAATAGATCAGATACAGGATCCGGGCCGTCTCCCGGAGCCGGGGCACCACCTTGCCCGGCATGGGGCCCGGACTCTCTGCCCGGAGAAGCTGCACGCTGGATCCGTCCATGTTGGGCAGGAAGGCCAGCACGAACACCAGGATTCCCATGCCGCCTACCCAGTGGGTGAAGCTCCGCCAGAACATGAGCCCGCCGTTTTTCAGCCCTTCCACATCGGAAAGGATGGTAGAACCGGTCGTGGTAAATCCGGACACGGTCTCAAAAAAGCAGTCCACATAGCTGTTGAAATATCCGCTGAAATAAAAGGGCAGCGCGCCGAAGGCAGAGAGAAAGATCCAGGCCAGAGCCACTGACACCAGTCCTTCCTTCATCCGCATCCGCATGACCTTCGGCTTCCTGAAGGACAAAAGCACCCCCACGATCACCAGCGGGATCATCGCGTAGACAAAATACATCCAGTCGCCCACTCCCGTCACAAAGGCGACGCCGATCGGCAGAAGCATCAGAACTGCCTCCATGCACAGGACGTGTCCCACCACATATAACACAAGCGCAATATTCACCGTTCATTCCTCCCCGCCTGGGCTTCGAACACATCGTTCAGATCATTGATGACATTGGATGAGCTTGTCACCACGATCACGCTGTCATTGACCTTGATGCAGTCCGTTCCTGTAGGGATGATCAGTCTTCCGCCGCGGACAATGGCCGCCACCAGGACATTCTTCCTGAACCGGATATCCCGGAACGGAATCTCCAGGTTCCGGCTTCCTGATTTCACCACAAACTCCAGCGCTTCGGCGCGGCCGCCGGCGATTTTATGTAAGGTCACCACATTGCTCCCGATGGCGTTTCTCAGGGCCCTGACATAGCGGATGATCTGGGCCGCCGTAACGTTCTTGGGACTCACGATGGAATCGATGCCCATCTCCTTGATGATGCCTTCATAATTTCCCCTGTTGATCTTGGCGATCACCTTGGGCACTTTAAGTCTGCTGGCGTAAAGAGCTGTCAGAAGATTTTCCTCATCGCGCCCGGTCAGCGTCACCACCGCGCCCGCCGCGTCGACGCACTCTTCCTCCAGAAGCATTTCGTCAGTTCCGTCCCCATGGATGATGGTACAGTCGGGAAGCAGTTCGTCCAGTTCCTCGCATCTCTTTTTATTCTGCTCGATGATCTTGATCTTCATGCCCATATGGCTCATGCCGAGTCCCAGATAGTAGGCGATGCGGCCGCCGCCGATGATGACCGCGTTCTTCACCTGCTTTTTGTACTGACCCTCATATTTGAAAAACGCGGTGATCGCGGAGGGCATTCCGGCAATGTACATCAGATCCCCTTCCAGGGGAACGAAGCTTCCGTCCGGGATCACCACCTGCTCGCCCCGGACCGCCGTGCAGAACAGAACGGGAAGACGGATCTCTCCCATCACGCCCGCCAGCGTCCTGCCGGCGATGCGGTCGCCCTTTCTGATCCTGAACGCCACCAGCTCCACCTTTCTCGAAGCAAAGGTTTCCACATTAATAGCCGTAGGGAAACGCAGGACCCGCCCGATCTCATTGGCCGTCTCCAGCTCCGGATTAATGACCATATTCAGACCCAGTTCCTGCTTCAGAACGGAAACCTCCTTGGCATACTCCGGATCCCGGATCCTCGCCACCGTATTTTTGGCGCCCAGGCGTTTTGCCGTCAGACAGCAGAGCATATTGATCTCATCAACGGAAGTGGTCGCAATGATCAGATCCGCCTCGCGCACGCCCGCCTCCAGAAGCGCGCCTGTGCTCAGGCCGCTGCCTCTGACGCAGAACACATCAAGATTGTCCCCTGCCCTGTCCACTGTCTCCTGTGATTTGTCGATCACAGCCACATCATTGCCTTCTGCTGACAGATGCTCTGCCAATGTGTATCCGACTTTTCCGATACCCACAATGATAACCTTCATCTTTCGAACCTTCTTTAGCGATCTATTGCATCCCGCCCGCCGCCGGATGTCTAGACCCATTATATAGGCGGCTTTCGGAATTATCAACCTGAAACCTTATTTTTTGACGAAAAAAATACGCCGCAGTGCGGTCCTGCGGAGCATTTTTATTTCATAGGGAACGCAGTTTCCTATGAAACAAGAGAAGGGGACGCCCTGAGGGCGTCCCGCCATCCATGCCGCTCTATTCTTCCTCTTCTGATTCCAGAAGTGTCGACTCATATTTCGCGAGAATGATATTCTGGATCTTGTCCCGCGTTTCTGAATTGATGGGATGCGCGATATCCCGGTACTCGCCATCCGCCGCCTTCCGGCTGGGCATGGCGATAAACATGCCTTTTTCTCCCTCGATCACCTTGATATCATGTACCACAAATTCATTGTCCAGGGTAATGGACACGATTGCCTTCATCTTGCCTTCTTTCGATACTTTTCTTACCCTCACGTCCGTAATCTGCATCTTTCAGGTCCCCTTCCTTTGTCTCTCAGCCGCTGTCCGGTCTAAAGTACAAATCTTTCATTTTTTTCAAGCACGATCCTGATGTCATCGGGTCTTCCGATGTACGTCATATTGGCCCGGATCGTATCTCTGCTCTCTACGATACAGTTTTCAATCCGGGTATTGTCCCCGATATACACATCGTTGAGCACGATTGAATTTTTGATCACGCAGTTATTGCCGATATACGCTTTCTTGAATAAAATGGAATTTTCTACTTCGCCGTTGATGATGCAGCCGCTGGAAACCAGGCTGTTCTTCACATTTGCCCCCACATTGTATTTTGCCGGCGGATTGTCGTCCACCTTGGAATAAATATCCGGATAGGTATTGAAGAAATAATTTCTGACCTCCGGCTTAAGGAATTCCATATTGGTCTTGTAATAGGCGTCCACGCAGGAGATATTGCTCCAGTAGGACTCCAGCTTGTACGCGTAGATCCGCTTCATGTTTTTATACCGGATCAGGATATCCTGCACAAAGTCGTAGCGGTCTTCCTCCGCGCATTTTTCGATAAGCTCGATGAGCTGACGGCGGCGGATCACGTAAATACCGCAGGAAACGGTATGCGATGTGGCCACCATGGGCTTCTCATCAAACTCGATGATCCTTCCGTCGCTGTTGGTCTTTACCAGACCGAACCGGCTCACATCGGCATCGCTGGGCATATCCTTGCATACAACAGTGATATCCGCCTGCTTCGCGATGTGATACTCCAGTACCTTGTTGTAGTCCAGCTTATAGATGCCGTCTCCGGAAGCGATGACCACATACGGCTCGTGGCTGCTCTTCAGATAGTTCAGATTCTGCCACAGAGAATCCGCGGTGCCTCTGTACCAGTTGCTGTTGTCCGCGGTCAGCGTGGGCGTGAACACAAACAGGCCGCCCTGCTTTCTTCCGAAATCCCACCATTTGGATGAGCTCAGATGCTCATTCAGGGAAGTGGAATTGTACTGGGTGAATACCGCTACCTTCTTTATATGGGAATTGGACATATTGCTCAGAGAAAAGTCAATGGCTCTGTAGCTGCCGGCAACCGGCATAGCCGCAACCGCGCGCTTCTGCGACAATTCCCTCATTCTCTTGTTATTTCCGCCTGCCAGAATTATACCGATCGCTCTCACTTTTCGCCACCTGCCTTTATAATATAATCTCCGCTGTCCAGTTTTCCGTCAGGATAATCAGATGCCTCTGTCACTCCGGAAATGGCCGTGTTTCTTCCCACAGATACGCCGTCCGGAATATAAGACTCTTCCCCTATGGTCACCAGGTCAAAGGCATAGACCTTGGGGTTCAGCTTGCTGGGCGCAAACTCGCCCACGCCGAGGTGCACATTGGCTCCGACCTCCACATTATCCGCGATGATCGCCTTGTCCACCACTGTGCCGTCTCCGATCACGACGCCGGACATGAGAATGGAATCCCGTATCACGGCTCCCTTTCCGATCTTCACGCCCACGCCGATGACAGAATTGTAAACCTCTCCGTATACTTCGGTCCCCTCCGCGATGATGCTCCGCTCGATCACAGAATCGGAGGAAATATACTGAGGCGGAAGGATATCGCATTTGGTATAGATTTTCCAGAACTCTTCATACAGGTTGAAGACGGGGATAATGTCTACCAGCTCCATATTGGCCTCCCAGTAGGAGCCCAGCGTTCCCACGTCCTTCCAGTAGCCATTGTACTCGTAGGCAAAGATCCGGTCACCGCGTCCATGGCAGTAGGGAATGATATGCTTTCCGAAATCACAGCTCGGTTCGTCGGACATCTTGACCAGAGCTTCCTTCAGTACCTTCCAGCTGAAGATATAGATTCCCATGCTCGCCAGATTGCTTCTGGGATGCTCCGGCTTCTCCTCGAACTCAATGATACGGTTCGTCTCGTCTGTAATGACCACGCCGAAACGGCTCGCCTCCTCGATCGGTACGGGCAGCGCTGCAATGGTGATATCCGCATTATTGGCCTTATGATAGTCCAGCATAACTTCATAATCCATTTTGTAGATATGATCCCCTGAAAGGATCAGCACATATTCCGGATTATATGTTTCCATAAATTCCATATTCTGGTATATGGCATTGGCAGTGCCCGTATACCATTCGCTGTTTTTGCTTTTCTCATAGGGAGGAAGTACGGAGACGCCTCCTATGTTTCTGTCCAGATCCCACGGAATCCCGATTCCGATATGCGCGTTCAGCCTGAGAGGCTGATACTGGGTCAGAACGCCTACTGTATCTATGCCAGAATTAATACAGTTGCTGAGCGGAAAGTCAATAATCCGGTACTTGCCGCCAAATGCCGTCGCCGGCTTTGCCACCTTTGAGGTCAGTACCCCAAGCCTGCTGCCCTGGCCGCCAGCCAGCAGCATTGCAATCATTTCTTTTTTAATCACGCTATCACCTCATTGCTGTAATATTTTGTATCATTAGTGTACCATATATTTTGGAATAAGTGAACAATTTTTTTACAATATTAGCCTAAAATTTATGCAATATATAGAAGGAAGTTCCAAAAAACTTCTTTTCCCCTGATACTTATGCTATAATAAGGCCAACATCGGGGGATCCGGCTGTCTGCCGGTCCTGAAAATTCCCCCTGATCCGAATTGATACCATTCAGAAAGGAACCGTTCTCCATGAAATTTATCCATGCAGCAGACATTCACCTGGGCTGTCAGCCCGACCGGGGCTTTCCCTGGTCCCGTGAGCGCTCTTTTGATATTCTGGCCGCTTTCCGGGATCTGATCGACGCCTGCAGGACGGAGCGCGCCGATCTTCTCCTGCTGTCCGGCGACATTTTCCACAGACAGCCGGCGCCGGCGGAGCTGAAGGAAGCCGAAGCTCTGTTTTCCAATATTCCGCAGATCCCCATCGTGATGATCAGCGGCAACCACGATCCGGTCCGTCCGGGTTCCGCCCTGGCGGAATACGCCTGGCCGTCCCACGTTTCCTTTTTGTCTTCCAGGGAACTATCCAGCGTATCCTTTCCCGACCTGAAGACTGTCGTCCACGGCTTCAGCTATCATACCCGGGAAATCCGGGAACCCCTGTACGACAGCCTCACCGCCCCCGGAGACGGGAACTTCCATATTCTCCTGGCGCACGGCGGCGACGCCTCCCATATCCCCATCGACAGAGAAAAGCTGGCGCGCTCCGGCTTTTCCTACATCGCGCTGGGCCATATCCACAAACCGGAGCTCGATCCTGATCACCGGCTGGCTTTCGCCGGCTCTCTTTCCCCCATCGATCTGACCGAGACCGGCAGCCACGGCTATATTGTGGGCGAGCTGGAAGAAAACGGGGAATCCGGCGATCTGGCGCTGCGGTTTGTGCCGCTTCCATCCCGCTCATATATCCCCTGCGCGGTCAAGGTGACGCCCCGCACCACTCATCAGTCTTTGTATCAGACCGTAAAAAAATTCATTGAACAGCACGGCGTCTCTAATATCTACAGGCTGACCCTGACCGGACAGCGGGACCCGGACATCACCTTTGACCAGACTTATCTGTCGGACGCGGGCAGAATCATCTCCTACAAAGACGAGACCGTGCCGGCTTATGACCTTCCGACTCTGTACCGCGACCACCGCCGCGACATCATCGGCGCTTTCATCGACGCGTTTTCAAAAGGAGAAGCCGGACAGAGTGAAAACGACTCCGTCAGAAGCCAGGCCTTTTATTACGGCCTGGACGCGCTCCTTTCCAATTTTGACTCAGATACAGGAGAATCACAATGATATTAAAAAATCTTCACGTTTCCGGCTTCGGAACCTTCATACAGAAGGATTTTTCCTTCTCCGAGGGAATCAATGTCATATACGGCGAAAACGGATCGGGAAAATCCACGCTTCACGCCTGTCTGAAAAGCATGCTCTTCGGCATGGAGCGCGGCCGGGGAAAAGCGGCCCGGCACGATGCCTACTCCCGTTATTATCCCTGGAACGGCGCTTCCGCATACGGAGGATCTCTGTCCATATCCCTGGGAGAGGAAGATTATTTCATCGAGCGGGTATTTGACATCAGGAACAAATCCGTCACGCTGCGGCGCCATGACAGCGGCCGCGTGATCGGATCCGACCAGGAATGCATCGACCGCCTTCTCGGCTCTCTCACCGAGGAAACCTACCGCAATACCATCAGCATCGGACAGATGAACGCGAAAACGGACGTTTCTCTCAACACGGTCCTGAAAAACCATCTGTCCAGCGTCGCCCTGGCCGGCGCCTCTACCCTGGATGTCACCAGGGCCCTGGCTTCTCTGAAGGAACAGAAAAAACTGCTCCGGCAGCAGATCGATCCGGAGGCTTCCTCCCGTTACCAGGCTCTGTTTCAGGAAATCTGCGAAATCGAAGACCACCTGAAAGCCATGAGCGGCCGTTCCGACCAGGCGGAATCAAATGCCAGAAAGCTGGAGGCTGCCCTGGCCGCGGAAAACAGCCGGCGGGAAACGCTGGATCAGCGCCTGAAGGAAACGCAGACAGAAGCGGCCGGGAAAAGTCTCTCCGGCATCAAGGACACCCGGCTTTACCGGGAACGGCTGCAGGACGCCTGGAGCACATGGCAGGCCGCGTTCTATGAGCGCAGCAAGCCCCGGAAGCGCCGCCCCCGGCTGCGGGATATGATCCCGGGACTCCTGTCCTTCCTGATCTTCTTCTGCCTGGGCCTCGGCACCGCCTTTTACGAAGCGCTTCCGTTTACGGACACGCCCTTTCCCTTCCCCAGGCCGCCTTTTGTGATCGGATTTTTCTCTGCCTCCGCGGTCTGCCTGCTGATCACTTTTATTCTGTCTGTCCGCTCCGGAAAACCCGTTTCCGGCTCCGACGGCGTGCTTCCCGAGACCGCGCACTTTCTGGAGCACGAGTTCCTTTCCCACCTGTCCTCCTCGGATATCATTCCGGAGAACAAAAAGGCGCTGGACAGAAAAATCGATGAATACGACAGACTGCTGCAGAAACTGGAGCAGATCCGCGCTGCCGCGGACGCCTCGCTGAAAAAGACCGTCGCGCTGCAGGAACAGCTCCGCACAGCCCAGGCCGAGGTGAGCAGGTGCCAGAAAGAAGCATGGGAATATGAGCAGACCTGCAAACGCCTCTCCGAACTGGAGGACCAGAAGACGGCTCTGGGACGCACCATGGAACGCAACCGGGAACTGGGGGAAAAGATCCGGGCCGTGACCCTGGCGGAGGAGACCATCTCTTCTCTTTCCTCCAGGATCCATGAAACCTTCAGCCCCGTACTGAACAGCAGAGTCTCTGAAATCATCCGATCAGTCACAGGAAGCGCCTGCGACGCCGTCTTCATCGACGAGGATCTGAGCGTCACCCTGCGGGCCGGCGGCCGCAGCATCCCCCTGGAGTCCTTAAGCCGCGGAACGATCGAACAGATTTACCTGGCGCTGCGCATCAGCGCCGCGGAGATCCTGTGCCCCGACATGACGCCGCCCCTTCTGCTGGATGATACCTTCGCCTATTACGACGACGCCCGGCTGGAAAACACCCTGAAATGGCTGGCCGAGCATTATCCGGGCCAGGTGCTCCTGTTTACCTGTCACAGACGCGAAGCGTCTGTGCTCTCCCGGATGGGCGCTCCCTATCATTTTATTTCCCTTGGCCAGCAGCCGGACAGAGCCCTTCCCTGATAAAAAGACAGGCACGGCAGCCGCTTGGCGGGCTTATCGCACAAAAAAGGATGTTTGAGACAAATCCATTTTTGTCCTGACATCCTTTTCTTTCGTAGCTTTATTTCCGCGGACCGTCCTGCTGCTCCGCTTTCATCTCTCCGTTTCTGTACCGCTCCAGCAGACGGTTGATCCTGTCTGTAGGATTCAGCAGATGGTTCAGTGAAACATCATGGTTCATATAATCCACCAGCAGCGCGATATATTTGCTCATATCCACATCGATATAATAGGGTTTCGCCAGAAGTTCCGGCGGCTGATAGATCAGGTTGGTCGTCAGCATCCTGTCGATCAGGCCGTTTTCATAATATTCATCGAATTTCTTCAGACCGCCCGTAAACAGTCCGAAAGTCGCGCAGATAAACACTTTTCTTGCCTTCCTGCGCTTCAGCTCTCTGGCCACCTCCATCACGCTGTCTCCGGAAGAAATCATATCGTCGATGATGATGACGTCCTTTCCCTCCACGGGAGCCCCCAGAAACTCATGGGCAACAATGGGATTTCTGCCGTTTATGATCTTCGTGTAATCGCGGCGCTTATAAAACATGCCCACATCGAGACCAAGCACGTTGGCAAAATAAATGGCGCGCTTCATCCCGCCCTCGTCGGGGCTGATGACCATCATATGGTCGCTGTCGATCTGAAGCTCCGTCTCATGCCTCAGAAGATGCTTGATGAACTGGTAGATCGGCTGCACCGTCTCAAAGCCCTTCAGGGGAATCGCGTTCTGCACCCGGGGATCATGGGCATCAAAGGTGATGATGTGATCCACTCCCATATACACCAGCTCCTGCAGAGCCAGGGCACAGTCAAGGGATTCTCTCCCGTTTCTCTTATGCTGCCTGCTCTCGTACAGGAACGGCATCACGACGGTAATCCTTCTGGCTTTTCCTCCCACGGCGGCAATGATCCGCTTCAGATTCTGAAAATGATCGTCCGGCGACATATGATTGATCTGGCCGCACAGAGAATACGTCAGACTGTAGTTGCAGACATCTACCATAATAAACAGGTCGTCTCCGCGCACCGATTTGTCAATCACGCCCTTTGCCTCGCCCGATCCGAATCTCGGTACATGGCTGTCTATGATATAGCTGTTTTTTTCATATTCCGAGAAAAGAACCGACGTCTTGTGTTCATTCTGCCGTTTCTTTCTCCATTCGACCAGATAGGCATCCACCTTCCGCCCCAGCTCCTGACATCCGTCAATGGGTATCAGGCCCAGAGGCCCCACCGGTATGGTATTCAAATCATGCTCCTGCTGCATTCTTTTTATCCCTCCTGCGTCTGGCTGCACGTTTCCGGCCAGTCCTGCGCGCTTCTCTTTTGACTGATATGAACGAAAATCCAAAGAGCCCTGCGGCGCGTTCCAAAGCCGGCCCGGCCGGCTTCCGCATCTTTCTGCAGCCGCATGTCTCCCATTTAAAAGGGTAACATTGCCACTTTGGAAAGTCAAGATAAAGTCAACTTTTTTTAAAATTCACCTTAATTTTTCCGCCAGCTTTTTCTTGATGCGGATGTCCCCTCCGAAAAGGGGAATGACCCGGTAGCTGCTGATGATCCTGGAAAATATCCGTTCCGAATAAAGATCCCGGAGCTCATTCATCGTCAGATTGGTGGAGATGATCGTGGATTTTCCGCGCTGCTGCCTTGTGTTGATGCAGTAAAACAGCTCCGCGTTGGTAAAACTGTTGGTCAGCTCCGTCCCCAGATCATCGATGATCAGAAGACCGCACTCAAGAATACCCTGGTACTTCTCTTCCCGGTCTTCCTCGCCATGCTCAAACCGCTTGTCGGAAATCATCTGGAACAGATCCGCCGATGTCAGATAAAGCACGGCCTCCGCGCGGCCCAGCAGCTCGCAGGCAATGCAGTTGGTCAGAAAAGTCTTCCCTGTGCCTGCCGGCCCCGTGAACAGGATATTTCCTCCTCCCTTCCCGAACCCTGCCGCGTAATTTCTGCATTCCTCCACCACTGCCTTCATATATTCATACTGGCTGATTTTCTTTTCTTCATTGATGATCAGATTTTTATCATAATACTCAAAGCTGAGATGAGCGAAATTCTCGGTCTTCAGTATGTTCTGCAGGTTGGACTGACCGTAAAGGAGTTCGATCTGGGCCTGTCTCAGGCACCTGCATTTTTTTCCGTCCACATATCCTCTGTCCCTGCACAGCGGACAGGTATAGACCGGCTCCATATAGTCCCGGGGAAAGCCGCCCATGGCCAGGAGCGCTTCTTTTTCTTCCTTCAGCTCTCTGAGCTTGAACCGGAGACGCTCCAGAGCGTCCTCCTCTCCTCCCAGAAGGCGCTTCGCCTGCTCCAGCGCCACCGCGCCGATCTCTCTGTCGAATTTTTCCATCCGGGGAATGGCCCGGTAAACCTCCCGGATCCGTTCCTCCTGCTTATGCCGGTTATCCAGCCGCCGCTTTTCAAAACTTCTCATCACAGCGTCATACTGCGCGTTGGTAAGTGCCACTTGTCTTCCTCCCTGCTGCCGTCAGCGCCGCCGTCTCAGATCCCGTTGATCTGCTTGAGCAGCTCGTCACAGTCATAATCCCGCTCCGTAAAATTGTGGAACCGGTTGGTGTTTTTCGCCGCCTCTCTGTCCGCGGTCCTTTTTCTGGCGCCGCCTTTTCCGCCCTTCGCCTCCGCCGGTTTCGGGTCCAGCCTGCTGATGTCCTCTTTTTCACGGATCCCCTTCTCCTTCCAGTCCCGCAGGATCCTGTCCGCATATTCAAAGCTGGGCTGGTGGATGGTCCGCATGGTCTTGTCACAGGCCTCCAGGACCATATCTACAGAAAACCCGTAATCATGGAACCACTGGTCGATCATCTGCCGTTCTCCGGCCGCCGGGTTCCTGCCTCCCAGGCCGAAGGCCTTCAGCACCGCATAGGTATTTTTCCCACCCGCGGCAGTCTCCGCCTTGGCCTGCTCTACCGTGCGGATCCCCCGGACATTCCAGTCGAGGGCGACGGTCTCAATATAACGCATGCTCTTATGGCCCCCGGAAACACAGTACTCGATCAGATACTCCAGAAGCTCCGCCGGCATCCCCACGGTACTGTACAGGTTTGCCAGCACGTCACAGTCTCTCGCGGTCAGATTTTTCTGGGTATACCGCCCGGCCAGATAAAGCAGCTGGCAGAACGCCTCATCTTCCTTCAGGATCTGAAGATCCGGCCGGGGACGTTTTTCCGCGTCCGGCGCGTTTCCCGCCGCCGGTTCTGCTCCGGCAGCCTTCGGCTCCGTCCCGTCTCCCCGTCTGCCCGGGAAGACGCCCTCCGGCTGTCCCTCCGCCGGCCCCGGAGCCTGTCCCTGGTCGAGGGCCGCGGCGGTTTCAGCAGCAGCCGCCGCTTCCCCGTCCGGCCCCGGCTGAAGAATGATCCCCCTCAGCGCCCCGTCCGCTCCGTACTCCAGCTTTAGAAGCTTCATCTTCTCCCAGTATTTCAGTGCGCGCAGCACATCCTTCTCCGTATTGTTCAGTACATCCGCCAGACGGGAAACTGACAGGCCGCCTTCCCCGGACGCCTGCCGCAGAAGGATCAGATACACTTTCACAAATTCCCCGTTCGCCTCTGGTAGGAACTGGTCGATAAACCAGTCCGGCACCATCGTTACGCCGCTGTCCTGCCGGTTCACCAAAAATAATCCTGCCATGTTTTCACCTCTCTTGATGCCAAAGCCACTGCCGCTCGATCTTTACGCACATTATAACACACCCGGGGGAAAATGAGAACGGAAAAACCGGCGCCGGGTTTTCCACATCCGCGGACGAATGCTGTGGATTTTCCTTGTGGATATTGTGGCTTTTGTGGATAACCTGTCTGCCCCTCCTGATTTTCTCCTTCTTTTCCCCGAAAAACGTCGAATTTACAAGATAGTTATGTATTTAACAACTTGTGGATAAAGTTGAAAAATCCACATACTTTTCCCCAAAAATTGTTGATAAACATGTGGATATTGTGGATAACTATCTAAAATACCCGTAAAATAAGGCTTTCTGAGTGTGGATAAAAATTTTTCCCGGATTTTTTCTGTTTCCCGGAATCCGTCCCTCTGTGAAACCGCCGGCCGCGTCTCCTGGAAACGCAGTTTCCAGGAGACGGAAAAAAGCTGCACTGGGCAGATACCCGGCACAGCCATCTCTCCTGTTTCCGCTTCTTTCCTGATTCCGCAGAGCATCACGACAGTCCCAGCAGATTTTCTCCGATCTTCACCACATCTCCGGCTCCCATTGTGATCAGCAGCTCGCCGGGAACCAGCTTCTCCAGCAGAAAATTTTCTATTTCATCAAAGGTTTCAAAATAATGCGCCTTTTTCCCCAACGCCTCCAGCTCCGCGGCAAGATCGGCAGAGCTGATCCCCAGATCGTCCGTCTCTCTGGCCGGGTAGATCTTTGCCAGCACCACCTCGTCAGCCAGGGCCAGAGCCCGGGCAAACTCCTTCAGGAGCGCCTTGGTCCGGGTATAGGTATGGGGCTGAAACACACACCAGATTTTCTTTTGATCCAGCTTTCTGGCCGCCAGCAGCGTTGCCCGTATCTCATCAGGATGGTGCGCGTAATCATCCACCACCGTAACGCCGCCCAGGGTTCCCTTGAACTCAAACCGGCGTTCTGTGCCCGTATATCCGTCCAGCCCTTTTTCAACAGCCTCCTCCGGCAGGCCCAGCACATCGCCCACCGCCGCCGCCGCCAGGGCATTCGCCACATTATGCTCTCCCGGCACCTCCAGATCGATATGTCCGATCCGGACGCCTTTTCTGACAATGTCAAACGAAGCGAATCCCTTCTCATTATAACGGATCTGCTCCGCCTGATAATCCGCCTGCCTGTTTTCCAGGGCAAAGGTGACCACCCGGCAGGAGGTGTCTCCCAGGATCTCCTCATAATCGGGGATATCCCCGTTGATGATCAGCGTGCCTCCCTCCGGAAGCAGCTTCACAAATGTATGGAATGAATCTCTGATATCCGCCAGGTCCCGGAAAAAGTCCAGATGATCCTCCCGGATATTGAGGATCACCTCCACCGTCGGGAACAGGGCATGATAACTGTTGGTATATTCACAGGCTTCCGTCACAAAACAGCCGTCCTGTCCGATCCTCACGTTGCCTCCGATGCTGTGCAGGATCCCGCCCACCGATATGGTCGGATCTGCGCCGGCCGCCAGCAGGATCTCTGTCACCATGGAAGTGGTCGTCGTCTTCCCGTGCGTGCCGGCGATCGCTACGGCATCCTGATAATTCCGCATGATCTGTCCCAGCAGCTGGGCTCTCGTCAGGACCGGAATGCCCCGGCGCACCGCTTCCGCCAGCTCCGGATTATCCTCATGCACCGCCGCTGTATACACCACAACATCCACATCCTCCGCGAGATTGGAGGCCCTCTGCCCTCTGTAGACCACAGCCCCGTCATCCTGAAGATGCTCCGTCAGAGTATTTTCCGCCGAGTCAGAGCCGCTGACCCGAAATCCTCTGGCCAGCAGGATCTCGGCCAGGCCGCTCATGCTGATTCCGCCGATCCCAATAAAATGTACTGCCGCAGGTTTTCTAAAATCTATCTGATACATCGCTGAATCCCTTTCTCATCATCCATCCGGCTGCTTCCGTCCCGGCGCTTCCGCAGGCGACGGCTCCGGCCGGCAGGCGCCCGTTTTTTCTCCTTATTATATCATAAAAGGCAGCATCTTCCAACACTGTCTTACGGGGCCTTCGCTTCCCGTCCTCACGTCCATATTTTATACTGTCCATTTTCCGGGGCCGGCATACCGGTTTTCATCCTGCTCTTCCGCGGCCGGATCCGGAATTATACGGTGTCTGCCCCGAAAATCGCGCCCCGGTACCGGTTCAGGACGGCCAGGAGCAGATATCCCAGACCGCGCCGCCGCCCAGAATATCAGCCAGAAGACACCCGCGAAGACTCCGGGAACGGCCGCGGGCGTAAAAAACGGCAGGACCGTAAGGGCCTCTGAAATCCTGAACTGAACCGGTCCAAAGGAAACCGGGGCAAACGCCATCGTGATGATCACATAGACAGCCGCGATCACGGCTCCCTGAACGGTCAGCAGCACGGCTTTTGATGATCTGTTGTTTCTGTTCATGAACCCGACTGCTCCTTTGGCTTATCTTCCCCACTCAACCATGGCTCTCAGCTCGTCCACCACCTGCCCGCTGGTCTTTCCGGTTTCATCGATGGTAACGTCCGCGTATTTTTCATAGATCGGAACTCTCTCATGATACAGGTCGAGGAGCGTCATGCCGTCCTTCAGAGCCACGCCTCTGTCCTTCAGATTGCCCAGGCGCCGCTCCAGGTCTTCATAGCTGATCTTCAGATACACGACCGTTCCGATCTCTTTCAGATGCTCCATGGCAGAAGGGCCGTAAATCACGCTCCCGCCGGGGGCGATCACCGCTTTTTTCACCTGAATGTCCCGGTTTACCTGCTCTTCGATGGCAAGGAATCCGTCCAGCCCCTCCTCGGCAATGATCTCCTTGAGAAGACGTTTCTCCTGTTCCTGGATCAAAATATCGCAGTCTATGAATTTATAGCCCAGCCGTTTCGCCAGCAGCACGCCGATGGTGCTCTTGCCGGAGGCCGGCATTCCGATCAGTGTAATATTGTCCCAGTTATAACCCATTTTCTTTTCCTCCCTGTTCTATTTCCTCCCGGCCTGCCGCCCCGATGTCCCGTATTCCGGACCGCGGTCAGCTCTGAAGCACCATCATCAGTGCGGGAACAAACTGCTTTTTCCTGGATACGACCCCCGGCAGCGACACTGCCTGATTCTGGGGCCGGCATCCCGGAAACGCCTGTTCCAGGATCTGTTCTCCGTTCACGCTGTCGCAGAGCACCTCCGTGGATTCCTCCAGAATGCTCGTGAGCATGAAAAACAGCATGTCGACACTGTGCTTGCTCCGCATCGTCTCCAGGAACGGCGCCATCCTGGTCTTCAGATCCTGCAGCTCTTCTTCATCCATGGAACTGATCTGCGAAATACCCACCGTAGTCCCGTCCACATTAAATACCTTGTAATCCTGATAGAAAATCTCTTTCTCTGTTTTCTGCTTCAGGTCGCTGCCCGCGGCAAACATCTCCCTGGCCAGCTGCCCCGTGTTCACGCCGGCGATCTTTGCCAGCTGCTCCGCGGTCCGCCTGTCCACCTCCGTACAGGTGGGAGAACGGTAAAGCAGAGTATCCGATATAATGGCGCTGCACAAAAGCCCCGCTATTTCCGGGCTGATCTGCGCTCCCGCCTCCTGATACATCTGGTAAATGATCGTGGCCGTACAGCCGAGCGGCTGATTGCGGAAAAAGACCGGCGCGATCGTCTCCAGGCTTCCCAGACGGTGATGATCGATGATCTCCAGAATATCCGCGCCCTCAATTCCTTCCACTGCCTGCGCCCGTTCATTGTGATCCACCAGGATCACCTGCTTGCGCTTCATCCCCAGCAGGTTCCGCCTGGAGATCATGCCCTTGTAATGGCCGTCCTTGTCAAGGATCGGGAAATCCCGGTGCCGCTTGCTGGCCATAATGTCTTTGATATCGTCCGTATAATCCTCAATGTCAAAGCTGATGATATTGCTGGTCTTCATGAAATAGCCGATGGGCATGCTCTGGTTGATCAGTCTGGCCGCCGTAAATGTATCAAAAGGTGTGGAAATGACGGTGCAGTGATGCTCCTCGGCCAGCTTTCTGATCGTCATGGACACGGGGGCTCCGTCGCAGACCACAATGCATCCCGCGTTCATTTCGATGGCGCACAGCTGGGATTCATAACGGTTGCCCAGGATCACCAGGTCGTGCTCCTCGATATAGGATTCCATCAGATCCGGATTGGCCGCCGCCACCAGCACCTTGCCCTGACTGAAGTAATTTTTTTCATCTCCGACGATCACGACGCCTTCCAGCGTCTCCTTGATATTCATATACTGGGTATTGGCCGCCGACAGGATCGCGCTGTCGTACACGTTCATATAGGAGTTGGCAATGTCTCCGATGGTGATCAGCCCTTCCAGATAATTGTCCTTCGTGATCGGCAGCGTGACGACGCCCAGCTCCTTCATCAGACTCCAGGCCTTCTTCAGGGATATGTTGGAGCGGACGCCCTTCGTCTTCCGGATCTCAATGTCCTTGATCTGGGTTCTGACATCTTCCCTGAGCTCCGGCGCCGGAATATTGAATTTCTGAAGAACATATTCAGTTTCAGGATTGAGCATTCCCGCCCGGCATGGAATATGCTCCGTCCCTGTAATCGCCTGCTTCAGCCTTGCGTAGGCAATGGCGGAACAGATCGAATCTGTGTCGGGATTTTTATGCCCGATCACGATCACCTTTCTTCCCGTTTCATTTACCATGGCCTTTCTCCTTCCCCTTGCGGTTTTCCGAAACCGTCTCCATTTCAAAAGTTTTAATATTTATACTTTATTCACGGGTTGTTCATATTTTGTTCACATTCTCTTGTTATGCTATTTGTACAAAAACAAAGGAAATCAAATCGGTTTTTCGTCAAAATGCATATAGATTTTTCATAATTATCCCGGGGCGTTATGCTCCGGGAACTCCTCGTTTCAGGGATAATTTTATGCGATCTAGCAGGGGAACCGCGCAAATCAACAATAGAGGGTGTGTGCTACACCCTCTATTTTATGCCCGCTCCCGGGCTGTCCTTCCTTATTGTGCCGCACTGCTTTCCTCAGCGCCTGAGCTTTCTTCTGCCGCGCTGCTCTCTTCCGCGGCTGAACTTTCTTCTGCCGCCGTCTCCTCCGCCGCGCTGCTTTCCTGTTCACTGTCTGTCTGTGCGCCAGTCTCCTCTGAAGATTCCGCTGTGGACTCCTCCAGAACGCCTGCCATGTCCTGTATTACCAGAGCATTGCTGGTATAATCCGGCTTCGCGTTCTGCGCCTGAATGTACTGGTTGCGGATCGTAAAGCCGATGCCGGTCCCGATCCCCGCTATGACAACGATCACGACCAGAATCGTCACGACCCTGGCGATCTTTCTGTTCCGGCGCTCCTTCTGTATCAGCTCTTTTCTTTTCGCTTTCTGCTCTTTATATTTGTCTACTTTCTGCTGGCTCATAATCGCAATGGTTCCTTTCTCTGCTTCTTACCGGCCGACCCCGGCATTCCGCGCTTTTTTGCGGCCGGTACTTCGTTATCATACCATAGATCCCCGGATTATTCAAGAACTTCATCGCCTGCCCCGGATGGGATTTCGCGGATTTTTCAGCCGTTCCACGAAAGCCCCCGGCAGAATTTTCTAGCCGCGGTCCGCGTCCACGGCCATCTTCGCGGCCCCGTAAATTCCCGCGTCATTTCCCAGGGTCGCCAGCGCCAGCTTCGCCTTTTCTTTTGTCAGGACGATCATGGGATCATAATGTTTCCGGATCAGATCCAGAAGATACTGTCCCGCTTTTGAGACACCTCCGCCGATCACGAACAGCTCCGGATCCACCACCTGCGAAATATAACTCATGGCTCTGGCCAGATACATCATGCAGTGGTCCGCCACCCGCTGCGCCAGGGCATCCCCCGCCTTGGCGGCATCGAACACATCCTTTGCGGTTACCTTCTCTTTGTCCCGTAAAAGGGACGCTTCGCTGCTCTCCGCCAGAAACATCTCCGCGTGCCGGGCAATTCCGGTGGCAGAGGCGATCTGTTCCAGGCAGCCTCTGTTTCCGCAGTTGCAGGCATCGGGCCCCTTCCAGTTCCAGTCCATAACCATATGTCCGATTTCTCCGCCCATGCCCTTGCTGCCGGCCACGATCCGGCCGTCAAGGATCACGCCGCCGCCCACTCCGGTTCCCAGCGTCACTGCCACCACATCCTTGTATCCTTTTCCGCCGCCCTGCCAGACCTCGCCCAGCGCCGCCACATTGGCGTCATTTCCGCCCTGGACCGGAATGCCCCCGAGAAGGGCGCTCAGCTCCTTCACCGGATTCATGTCCCGCATTCCGATATTGACGCAGACCTCCAGGTATCCGTCCGGGCGGATGGGCCCCGGAACTCCGATCCCGGCCCCTGCCAGACGGACACTGCCGTCCCGCATCTTGTCAAGATGCTCCCGGACGGAGGCGGCAATGTCGGGAATGACCTGCCGTCCGCCGTTTTCTTTTCTTGTCGGAATCTCCCATTTTTCCACCAGCTCCGCTCCGCTGCCGAACAGCCCCAGCTTTGCCGTCGTTCCTCCCAGATCCACTCCTGCGTATATCCGTTCCATAAAGGCAGACCTCCTCATCGCACCATTTATTTTACTGCTGCACTACTCATTTCTTTTCTTATATTTTACCCGAAATTCACAGTTTTTCAAGCTTCACAGAAAAGAGCAAAGCTTCCTCTGAAAAGAAGCCCTGCTCTTCCATGTTCCGCGCCCTTCAGACGCCTGCTCAGTCGTTCAAGTATTGTTTCAGCATATCCACCTTATCCAGACGCTCCCAGGTCAGGTCCAGATCGTTGCGTCCGAAATGGCCGTAAGCCGCCGTCTGCCTGTAAACGGGCTTTCTCAGATCCAGCATCTGAATGATTCCCGCCGGACGCAGGTCAAAATTCCCGCGGATGATCTCCACCAGTCTTTCATCGGAAAGCTTTCCTGTTCCGAAGGTGTCCACCATAATGGACGTGGGACGCGCCACTCCGATGGCGTAGGACAGCTGGATCTCGCACTTGTCCGCCAGACCGGCAGCCACCAGATTCTTCGCCACATAACGGGCCGCGTAAGCGCCGGAACGGTCAACCTTTGTGCAGTCCTTTCCGGAAAAGGCTCCGCCGCCGTGCCTTGCGTAGCCGCCGTAGCTGTCGACAATAATCTTTCTTCCGGTCAGTCCGCTGTCGCCGTGGGGTCCGCCGATCACGAAGCGGCCGGTGGGATTGATGAAGATTTTTGTTTCACTGTCCACCATTTCCGCGGGAAGCACCGGATCCAGCACATACTTCCTGATGTCCTGATGGATCTGCTCCTGCGTCACATCCGGATCATGCTGCGCGGAGATCACCACCGCGTCCAGGCGGACAGGCTTTCCGTTTTCATCATATTCCACTGTCACCTGGCTCTTTCCGTCGGGCCGCAGGTACTTCAGCGTGCCGTCCTTTCTGACCCTGGTCAGCTGCTTTGCCAGCTTGTGGGCCAGCGCGATGGGATACGGCATATATTCCTCTGTTTCATTGGTGGCATAGCCGAACATCATGCCCTGGTCGCCCGCGCCGATGGCTTCGATCTCTTCATCGGACATGGTATGCTCCTTTGCCTCCAGGGCGCGGTCCACGCCCATGGCAATATCGCTGGACTGTTCGTCGATCGCGGTCAGCACCGCGCAGGTATGCCCGTCAAACCCATATTCTGATTTATCATAGCCAATTTCCAGGATGGTGTCTCTTACGATTTTCTGGATATCTACATAAGCCTTGGTGGTGATCTCGCCCATCACCATCACAAATCCCGTATTGGTGCAGGTTTCGCAGGCCACCCGGCTCATGGGATCCTGCCGGAGCAGTTCATCAAGGATCGCGTCTGAGATCGCGTCGCACATTTTATCCGGATGTCCCTCAGTAACGGACTCGGATGTAAACAAGTATCTTTCCATATTTCTCCTTTCTGCTGTTTCTGCCTGTACGTCAAAGCAGTCTCTTTTCCCGAACCATTGGTTCTGCAGGGAACAGGATTCCCGCGCCGGATCGCTTCAGCGATATATTCCACTCCGCCGCAGTGCGATCCTGCGGAGCATTTTTGTTTCACAGGGAACGCCGTTTCCTGTGAAACAAAAGAAAAAGCCCGCGTAAGCGGACTCGATCGCATTTGTATCAAATCCTCTTATTGTTCGATCACTCGCTCAGGTTGGCACCTTCCGCTCAGGGGGTTGCCGTGGCTTCTCAGGTCCTCTGTACCTCCACCACTCTGAATAAGGGAATTGCAGACTCTCTTTATGAAATTGTAATCTGTCTGCCGGGGCGGCTGTCCCGGGGACCGGCCATGCCCTCCGCAGAAAGTACAGGCAATACATGTGTACTGTAGTGTATTGTATGCTGCCCGAATTGCCGTACAGCATCCATACGGCAGATCACGACTATAAAATAACGCAGTTTTCACGGGCTGTCAAGCAGTTTAGAAAAATTTCATGAACGGCCGCCGGTCACACTGCCTCCAGCTTCAGCCGCCTCACATCCTTCTCATCTTCTGCCTGTTCGATATCGGCTCCAAGAGAGCGGAGCTTCTCATCAAACCGCTCGTAGCCTCTCAGGATATATTTGGTCTCATCCACCACGGTATAGCCCTCCGCTCCGAGACCGGCCAGCACCAGCGCCGCTCCGGCTCTCAGGTCCGGCGCGCTCACATCTGCCCCGGTCAGGCGGCTGACACCGTTGATCACCGCCACATTGCCTTCCACCTTGATATCCGCGCCCATCCTGGCCAGCTCATCCACATATTTGAACCGGTTCTCGAAAATACTCTCCGTCACCATGCTGGTTCCCTCTGCCACAGACAGCGCCACGGAAATCTGAGGCTGCATATCCGTAGGAAATCCGGGATAAGGAAGGGTCTTTACATGGGTATGGCGCAGTCTTGATTTGCAGACAACACGCACCGCGTCGTCAAACTCCACCACCTCGCAGCCCATCTCGATCAGCTTCGCGGAAATGGCCTCCAGATGCTTGGGGATCACGTTTTTCACTGTCACGTCCCCTCTGGTCACGGCTGCCGCGAACATAAAAGTCCCGGCTTCGATCTGATCGGGAATGATGGAATATACGGTCCCGTGAAGCCTCTGCACGCCGCGGATGCGGATGATATCAGTTCCCGCGCCCTTGATATTGGCGCCCATGCTGTTGAGCATATTGGCCACGTCCACAATATGAGGCTCTTTCGCCGCGTTTTCCAGAATGGTATTGCCGTCAGCCAATGCCGCCGCCAGCATGATATTGATGGTCGCGCCCACGGAAACCACGTCCAGATAAATGTGGCCGCCGCTTAAATGGTCCGCGCTGGCCACCACCATGCCGTGATCCACCTCAGCTCTGGCGCCGAGGCCGCGGAAGCCCTTCAGGTGCTGGTCGATGGGCCGGCTTCCGATATTGCAGCCGCCCGGAAGAGACACTTCGGCCCTCCTGTATTTTCCAAGGAGCGCGCCCAGAAGATAATAGGACGCGCGGATCCGCTTGATATAGTCATCGTTTACCCGGATCGTATTGATCGCGCTTCCGTTGATGCGGACCGTATGCGGGTCCAGACGGCAGACAGCAGCGCCGATGCCTTCGATCGCCTCCAACAGTACATTGATGTCCCGCACATCCGGCAGGTTTTCTATCACCACATCCTCATCGGACATGATCGCAGCCGCTAAAATGCCCAGAGCCGCGTTTTTCGCGCCTCCGATCACGACGTCACCCACCAGCGGGCTGCCGCCTTTTATCACATATTGCATGATGACACCTCATCTATATCTCTCATATTAAAAGGACCCCAGTCCTGACCGCCAAGGTATTGCTATTGATTTATTATAGCAATCTCTTTCTTATTTGTAAAATCATTTTTAATTTTTGTAAGATTTCCTTAATTTCACCGGGCTGTCAGGAACCGTTCCGGGCATGGTGCCCACACATCCCGCCTTCCGGTTTCCATTTTCCGGTCAGCGGTTCTGCACCCAGCTGACAAAGGGATATCCGTAGGAAGCATAATAAGCCTCCGCCGTATCCTGAGCCGTCACATAAGTGGTCCCCGTGAGCGGATCATAAATGATCAGGTTTGTATAGGCGTCATAGCCCACGATCAGCTCCGCCCTGTTTCCTTCCGTCAGCGCCAGCACCGGATAGCCCTGATCCACATAATACAGGATCTGGTTGATGCTGCAGCCCTGCAGGTTCAGGGCCCCGCCGGAAAACGCCTCATTGAGGATCTCGTAGGCCGTCTTTCCTTCTGCCAGGGCACTGTTCACATCCATGGAAGCATTCCCCAGCCTCAGCATGATGGACAGGCACGCCGACAGGCTTTCCTCCTGCGACGCGGCCGGCGTCACCGCGCCCAGATCGATCAGCGCCTCTGTGCTCCTGTTCGCCCTGGTCCAGACCTGGCCCGACCTGCTGTCGACAACCACTCCCATCTGATCATACACAAGGGCAATGGCTTCATTCGCGGACGAGCGGATGCCCTGCAGCCGGCCGCAGGCATAGGCATAATACTGACTGTCCACCGCCCCGGCCTGGGCGGTGGAGACCAGGTTCAGCTCTCTGCCCGCTTCTCCCACCGTCTCCTTGGGCGTCGTAATGCTGAGCACGTTTTCCGTATTGCCTGACCCGGAAAGATTCAGGGTGTAGGTCGTCCTCCTGGTATCGGAATACTGGCTGGTCACCACAGACTCCTGATCGGCAGACGCCTGATTCTGGAGCAGCGCGTCATCGGCCGCCGCGGAAAAACTGCCGTCCTCATTCCTGGTTTCCCGGCTGATCCGGATCTTTCCATCCTCCACCTGCACGCCGCTGATGTAGATGCCGTCTCTCTGATAAGTGGTCAGCACCTGCATGTTCCGGTCCATGATCTCCAGAACGTACATGGGATAATGGACCACCAGGCCATTTCTCTGGATCTCTGATTCTCTGGCCTTTCCATAAATAAAATCGCCGTTTATAAATCCCAGGGCGCGGATGGTCTCGCCCTCATCCGCATGGATGGTGAGATCTGTGCCGTCGTCCATATAAAAAATATGAATGGTCTTTCCGCCGTAAATATCTTCCTCTTCCTGCCACGCCACCGCGCTGGAATCCTCACTGATCACATAAGCGCCTTCCCGCAGCCCGCTGATGATCTCCACATATTCTTCTCCGGAAAAGTCAATGGCGTAAATGCTGTTTCCGAACATCAGATAAAACAGATTGTTGCTTCCCACATAGGACAGAGTGCCGATCTCTTCCTTCAGCACCTGATACGGCTCGTCGGAAGGAATGAAAAACACCTCCCTGACTGCGTTTTCTTCCCGGCTGTACTGATAAAACACAAGGCCGCACCGGCCTTCATGGCTTCCCCGGTTCATATAACCGTACACGGTAAAGGCCACATCCCCGTTTTCTGACACGCTGATCACGCGGAACCGGTGCTGGTCATACAGGGTCCGGATTCCGTCGTCGTTCTCCTGCTTGAAGGAAAACAGCCGGAGCGCCTCGTTGGACGCCTGATCATATCCCCAGAGCTCGCCGTCCGCCACGAATACCGTATAATTCCCGGCGCTTTCCAGCTCTACCGGAAGATTCCGGGAGCCGATGACGCCCAGATCGACGGTTCCGCCCTGAATGGTCTGATCCGACGGCGAAAAGGTCTGGTCCACGGTCCTTTCATAGGCGATCAGCCACAGCTTTCCGCTGACATACCGCACGCAGAGGAACTCCCGGACCCAGTAAGAATCCGTACCGCCGCTCTCATTCTGGGCGGTGATCTGATAAGTCAGCTGCACCGAAGCCACCATTTCATTCAGCTCTTTGATGTCCATCCGGATCTCGCCTGTCCGTGAGGGGTTCAAATCCCCCCAGGTCACCTGCCGGTAGCTGGACTTGATGTCCGTATATCCGAAGGAACTGTTGTCCGCCGCGCTGTCTGTCTCCAGCTGCGCCGTGATCTCCTCCGGACTCTCCTTCGTAAAGGTCAGTTCGCTGAACCGGGACGCGAAGGCGATCTGCTCCCCGATATGCGTATCGTCATAATACCGGATCCTCGTATAATAATAAGCCGGATCCCAGTCATCCGTCCTGAGCTTCAGGACCAGCACATATTCTCTTCCCCGTTCCAGCAGATCCTGCAGGGTAAGCTCCGCCTGGACCGCATCGCCGTTCTCCGCATACGTATCGCAGGTACCGGACTCGATCAGGTTTTCCCCGTCCAGGCTCCTCACTTCAAACTCGATGGACCGGAGCTCGTTTCCATAGGTACTGATCCGGAAAGGAAGCCGCCTGTCCTGGGGAAGCGGCGTGATGGTATCGCGCATATAGGGAATATCCATGGACTGGGTATATCCGTGCAGCGTATTGACCGCGCTTCCTTCAAATTCCATGGTCACCACCGGAAGCGTGGCCTCGCTCATCACCGCGTAAACCGTTTCCTGTTCCTGATTTCTGGTAAAAAATAAAACTGCCGCCACTGCCGCCACAAAAATGAAAAGCAGGACCAGCAGCCGCTTCAACAATTTTTTCATGTGTATTCATCCTCTTTATATCTCAAGTCCGCCCGCGAAGCCCCGGTCTTCCCTTCCGCCGCCATCCCGGCCGGCGTCCGCCGCGCTCCGCCGCGTTCCATACAGTCCGCACAATTACGGCAGGGCCCGAATCTAATATAGCCATGGTCCTGCCATGACTATATTGTAAGATCAAACGTTGAAAACCTCAACCGCTTTTTTTCTTAACTTTTTCTTACCAATATCTTTTCCTCCAGGTTCTGCGCCTGATGCGCCTCGCGCAGATCTCATGACAGAACAGTACTTCTATGGCCGCTTTCATCCATTCTGCCTCCGCCTCTCCGGCGTCCTCCTGCAGTTCTCTCCTGTAGATTTCCCCGCAGAGCCTGCGCACGCC
This sequence comes from Candidatus Paralachnospira caecorum, assembly GCA_904379015.1. GTDB lineage: Bacteria > Bacillota > Clostridia > Lachnospirales > Lachnospiraceae > Lientehia > Lientehia caecorum. Next base: position 35,623 of record CAJFHG010000021.1, read on the forward strand.
CACTCTGTCCGGATACTCGTCGTAAAGGATGCTTCCCTCATAGTCAATGGTATCGCACAGATCGCTGATGCTCCGCTGCAGACGCTTCATCTTTTCCGGATACATGGCGCGGAAATATTCCATATCTTTTCCCGCCTCCTGATCCTCCTGCCATCCGGACGGATCCCCGGCCCGCCCGCTTCTTCCGTCCAGAGCTGCCGCCCTCAGCCAGGGAGCCGGATGGATCGCGGCACCGGACCATCCCCTGCGGAACGGACGGCCTCCATAATAATCCCAAACGAAATCACTGAATTGTTCTGCCATCTAGCTGCCACCTTATTATCCATAATCTACTACAGGATATGCGGTAACCGTCAAATGGGTTCCCGGTTCCGGCGTCAGTATTCTGTCCCGATCATGGGACATCCCAGCCTGAACACTGTCCTGTCCAGTTGTTCGTCATACGTCACCGCCAGATTCACATTGACAGGAACGCCCGCCACGCTCCGGGCTTCTCCTCCGTCGGAGGAATAACCGTACACCGTATAAAGCTCCTCTTCGTCGATTTCATCCCTCCGGACAGCCTTCATCCTGTCAAAAAGAGTTTCCGCCGCGATCCGCTGTTCTTCCCTGGACATCTTCCCTTCGTAATATCCGGAAATCTCAATAACCACTTCATCCTCCAGCCCGGCCGCGCCGGTCGCCTCCCGGAGCCGTTCCTGCTCCTCCAGCGCTTCTCCCGCATCGGGCTCCCGGCTCAGGAAGATCTCCGCCCGCAGATAATTGTTCCGGCTCTCCGTCCCGTCTTCTTCCGTCTCCTCCGTCAGAAATGTGAGACGCAGCGTTTTTGTCCCATCCTCTGTACTCTGCTCATACACCACGGCATTCTCTGCCCCGGCGCAGCCCCCGCCTTTCTCCTCCGCGTTTCCTGCCTTTTCCTGTCCCATAATCGTCTCACCCAGACATTCCAGGAACGCGGCTTTTTCCTCTGCTTTATAATGGTTATCATCCAGATAGCCTTCCCGGTATATATGGCAGCTTCCCCCGGCAAAGTTGGCCTGCGCAAAGGCATTCAAAACCGTTTCTCTCGCCTCCGGCCGCGGTCCCCAGAGCATCATCGCCGCCGCGCCGGCCGCCAGCACGGCCAGAGCAAAGGCCTTCCATCTGCCCACAGTCATCCCTTCCCTTCCTCTGTGATTAGTTTCAGAATCTCCAAAAAGAGGAATGTTTATGCAGGAAATCAAAATAATAACATCATTCAGACAAAGGAGGCAAAACATGAATCCAACATCCTACGGTTATATCCGCGTTTCCACAAAAGAACAGCATGAAGACCGCCAGCTGATCGCGCTCCGGGAATTTCCCGTCAGAGAAGACAGGATCTACATGGACAAACTGAGCGGCAAAAATTTTGACCGGCCCCAGTACCGGAAGCTGATCCGAAGACTCAGTCCGGGCGATGTGCTGGTCATAAAGGCGATCGACAGACTGGGAAGAAACTATGACGACATCCAGGAGCAGTGGAGGATCATCACAAAAGAGATCCGGGCCGACATCGTTGTGCTTGACATGCCCCTCCTGGACACCCGGAAAAAGGGACGGGACCTGACAGGAACCTTTATCTCGGACATGGTTCTTCAGATTCTCAGCTATGTGGCCCAGATCGAGCGGGAAAACATCCGCTCCAGGCAGGCCGAAGGCATCGCGGCCGCGAAAGCAAAGGGAATCCGGTTCGGCCGGAGCCGGAAAGAAATCCCGGACCAGTTTACAGGGCTCTACAGGAGCTACCGGGAAGGAAGCATTTCCGCCAGGGCGGCCGCCAGACTCCCCGGCATTTCCCACAGCACCTTCCTGCGCTGGGGAAACGCGGGGGACGGCGCCGAAAAAGAACGGACGGATTCTGGTCTGTAAAGTAGACTTTATGATCCACCGGAAATCCAACTGTATTTTCCCGCGGCCGGATGCCCCGGATGCTGAAAATTATTATATCACGGCCGGAATATAAAGTCTGATTTATGATCCGCCGGACAAATACGGCAGAACAGGCTGCAAGGAGGAAAACCATTGAGACTGAGATACGAAAACAGAAAAAGAAAACTGCTGGAAACAGCCATACATATCGTGGCAGAGGAAGGACTCGGTTCTTTTTCCATGAGAAAGACCACAGAACAGGCCGGCGTGTCTGAGGCCCTGATCTACAAGCATTATGAATCAAAGGAAAATCTGCTGCGCGTCTGCTTTGAGACCGTCAGCGGCGAGATCCGCACATTGTTTTCTGGTGTGTCCGCAGAACGGGACATCAGTCCCGAAGCGCTTCCCGGTTCCGTACACGCGCTCTGGACGCGCATCTTTTCCTTTTTTATCAGCAGCGGCGGACACGCGCTCTTTTATTTTGAATATCTGAATTCCAGGTATTCCGGCGGAGAGCTCCCGTTCTGGCTTCCGCTCCTGCTTCCTTCTGCCGCGGCTTCCCGCTTCCAGGACCCGGTTCTTTTATGGGACTTTATTCTGGACACCACCTGCTGCTTCGCCAGACGGATCATCCAGGGTCAAATACCGGACACACCGGAAATTTACGACACAGTATGGAAACTGATTTCCTCCGGAATTTTCACTCCGCGCACTGTGAGAATTCCCGGCGCCGCCGGCCGTTTCAGCGCAAAATAATTTTACCAGGAGCCGGATCCCGGAAAAATTTTTTAAAATTGCTTTTGAAATTTTTCGATTTCAGCTGTATAATCCTATTATCAACTGAACAGAACTGCTTAATCTACGATACAAGAGCACTGCCTCTGATACGATACAGGAGCAATTGCCTTTTGTATCGTTTTTTGCGCGTACCGAAAGGTAGGCGCTATTTTTTTTCGCGACACGCCCGGAAAGGCGCTGTGTGCCGGCGGCACGCATTCAGCGCCGGCCGGAGCGGAGCGAAGACCCGCCGTGCCTGCACGGGGCAGGCATCCGACGGACCGCTGCCATCAGGCGGCAATGCCGCTTAAGGGCGCTGCCGCCATAAAATAAACATCAAAAAAGAAAGAAGGTTTACACATGGTCAAAAAAATTCCGGGCTGCCTGCAGGAATACCGGGCAGCCGCCATCGCAACCATCATACTGACCGGACTGAAAACACTGCTGGAAATCATCGTTCCCTTTCTGCAGGCGGACATCATTGACAGGGGAATCTACGGCGGAGACCGCAGCGCTCTGGTCTCCACCGCATGGATCATGATCGGCTGTGTCGCCCTGGCCCTGGTATTCGGCCTGACTGCCAGCCGAACCGCTTCCGCCGCCTCCGGCGTAGCCCGGAACATGAGAACGGATATGTACAACAATATCCAGGATTTCTCCTTTGCCAACATTGACAAATTCTCAAGTGCCGGCCTCGTCACCCGTCTGACCACCGATGTGATGAACATTCAGAATGCCTTCATGATGGTCATCCGCGTAGCAGTGCGCGCCCCTCTCATGATCGTTTTCGCCCTGATCATGGCTTTTGCGATCAGTCCGCGGATCGCTTCCATGTATCTGCTGCTGATCCCCATCCTGGGCATCGCGCTGGCCGGCCTGATCCTGTACGCGAAACGGTATTTTGAAAAGGTATTCGCCCAGTACGACAGGCTCAATCAGGTCGTACAGGAAAACCTAAGCGGCATCCGCGTCGTGAAAGGATTCTCCAGAGAGGAATATGAAAAGGAAAAGTTCCAGAACACCTCCACCGCCCTGTACAAAATCTTTAAAAAGGCGGAGGGCGTCATGGCTTACTCCTCCCCGGTCATGCAGCTGGTGGTGTATGCCTGCCTCCTGCTCATTTACTGGGTGGGCGCCGCCATGATCGTAGACAGCCGCAGCACCGTCCAGAACGGCGAGATCATATTCGACGGCGTATCCTTCCATTATTTCAGGGACAAAACCGGCGAATGCATTCACAATGTCAGCCTGGTCATCCCCTCCGGTTCGACAGTGGGCATCATCGGCGCCACCGGCGCCGGAAAAAGCAGTCTGGTGCAGCTGATCCCCCGTCTCTATGACGCGACCGCCGGAAAGGTCCTGGTCGGCGGCGTGGATGTAAAGGACTATAAACTGGACACCATCCGGAACGCCGTTTCCATGGTGCTGCAGAAAAATCTGCTGTTTTCCGGAACCATCAAAGAAAATCTCCGATGGGGCGACGAGAACGCCTCCGATGAGGAGCTGGTCCGCGCCTGCCGGCTGGCCCAGGCCGATGAATTCATCAGCCAGTTTCCCGATGGCTACGACACTTACATTGAACAGGGCGGAACCAATGTGTCCGGCGGCCAGAAGCAGCGGCTCTGTATTGCCCGCGCGCTGCTCAAAAAGCCCAAAATCCTGATCCTGGACGATTCCACCAGCGCGGTGGACACCAGAACAGATGCCCTGATCCGGAAAGCGTTCCGGGAAGAAATCCCGGATACAACCAAGCTGATCATCGCCCAGCGCATCACCTCCGTGGAGGATGCCGATTTTACCATTGTTCTGAAGGACGGACGCATCGACGGCGTCGGAAATCATGCTTATTTGCTGGAACACAATGAAATTTACCGGGACATTTACACATCTCAGCAGCAGGGAGGGAAAGCAAATGAATAAAACAAATAAAAGAAGCGGCACACTGAGGCGTCTGCTCTCCTACATCGTCCGCAATTCCAGATGGATGTTCGCGGTTGTCTGCATCGCGGTCGTTCTTTCCACCGCCGCCAGCGTTCTGGGTTCGATGCTCACCCAGGTGGTCATCGACGATTATATCACGCCCCTTCTGACAGCCGGAAATCCTGATTATTCCGGCCTGAGGAACGCCATTCTCGGCATGGGCTGCATTTACCTGATCGGCGTAATCTGCACGTTCCTGTACAACCGTCTCATGGTGACGATCTCCCAGGGCTGCCTGAAGCACATCCGAGATGACATGTTTTACCATATGCAGAGCCTTCCCATCTCCTATTTTGATACCCATACCCACGGAGATGTGATGAGCCATTACACCAATGATACGGATACGCTCCGCCAGTTCATCAGCAACGCCCTTGCCCAGCTCATTGCCTGCCTCATCACGGCGCTGGCTTCTTTCATTGTCATGATCTGCTACAGCCGGGCGCTTGCCCTGATCGTCATTGCCGTCACCGTGATCGACGTTTTCATCACCCTGATCGTTTCGAGGAAAAGCGTCCGCTGTTTCTCCGGACAGCAGACATCCATGGCCGCCATGAACGGCTATATTGAAGAAATGCTGAACGGCCAGAAGGTGATCAAAATCTTCTGCCACGAAAAGCAGTCCAAAAACGGCTTTCAGGAGAAAAACACGGCGCTGTTCGAGAGCTCCCGGTCAGCCAACACGCTTGCCAACCTGATCATGCCGGTGCTGGGACAGATCGGAAATCTGCTGACCGTTCTGATCGCGTTCATCGGGGGAATCCTGATCCTGAACGGAAGCACCGCGCTCACCGCCGGCATTGTCGTGGCATTCTTGTCTCTGTCAAAATCCTTTGCCAATCCGATCCAGCAGGTCGGACAGCAGATCAGCCTGATCACGATGGCAATGGCAGGCGCCAGGCGTATTTTTGCCCTTCTGGACGAAGAACCGGAATTTGACGAAGGGTATGTGACCCTCGTCAACGCCCGGAAAAACGCCGACGGCACGCTGACAGAGTGCCCGGAGCGGACCGGCCTGTTTGCCTGGAAGCATCCCCATCATGACGGCACGCTGACCTACACGGAACTAAAGGGCGACATCCGGATGTTTGATGTGGATTTCGGCTATGTTCCCGACAAGATCGTTCTGCACAACATCACCCTTTACGCGGAGCCCGGGCAGAAGCTGGCCTTCGTCGGCGCCACCGGCGCCGGGAAAACGACCATCACCAACCTGCTCAACCGTTTTTATGATATCGCGGACGGGAAGATCCGCTACGACGGCATCAACATCAACAAGATCCGGAAAAGCGATCTGCGCCGTTCCATCGGCCTTGTCCTCCAGGATACGAGCCTGTTCACAGAAACTGTCCTGGAAAACATCCGGTACGGACGGCCGGACGCCACGGATGACGAGTGCATCGAAGCGGCAAAGCTGGCCGGCGCGGATTCCTTTATTTCCAATCTGCCCCACGGCTACCACACCGTTCTGATGAACGCAGGCGCGGCCCTGAGCCAGGGCCAGCGGCAGCTTCTGAACATTGCCCGCGCCGTGGCCGCCAATCCGCCCTGCATGGTGCTGGATGAAGCCACCTCCTCCATCGACACCAGAACCGAACGCATTGTGCAGGAGGGCATGGATGCCCTGATGAAGGGACGGACCTCCTTTGTGATCGCCCACCGGCTTTCCACCATCCGCAACTCCGATGTGATCATGGTCCTGGACCACGGACGAATCATCGAGCGGGGCTCCCACGAAAAACTGATTGAAGACAAGGGTGTCTATTATCAGCTCTATACCGGCGCCTTTGAACTGGAATAAAGCTGCCTGATGAAGCAGAAATGGAACAGGATCCGTCCCTGCTGGAAGAAGAAACTGTGATCAAGGAACATACCCGTAAAAAGAAGGCAACCCATGAGGACCTCTTCAAAAGCCTGAAGGTTGAAAAAGTAGTGATCCCTCTTCCGGAAGAAGACCAGATCTGTCCGGTCTGCGGCACGCAGATGGTCCTGATCAGCGAGGAGTATGTCCGCCGGGAACTGGAATTCATTCCTGCTACTTGTAAAGTGATCGAATACTACAGCCAGAGTTATGGTTGCCCATCCTGCAAAGAAGGACTCGGCGATACGGAAAAGCCTGTGATCATAAAGTCTCAGGTTCCGGCGGCTCTGGTTGGGAAAGGTCCTGCCTCAGCATCCACTGTTGCATGGACCATG
>CAJFHG010000022.1 GCA_904379015.1 Candidatus Paralachnospira caecorum
TACACCGTCAAGTACACAACCGGCTTTAAGAAGGACTACAAACGGGCAATCAAGCGCGGCCTGAAAATCGAATTGCTGGAGCAGGTCGTGGCGCTGCTGGCGATGGGCGAACCGCTGCCGGAGAAGAACCGTGATCACGATCTGTCCGGCGATTGGGTGGGCCATCGGGAATGTCACATTCTCCCGCATGGCCTTCATGCCGATGGTGTCCACCTGCTTCTGGGCGGTCAGCAGGTCGATCTCACGCTGCCATGCCTTCGGTGTGATTTCCTCACCGCTGTCTTTCAGTTCCTTCAGATACCGGGTCATCGCTTTTTGCATCATGAGATAAAAAAATGAAAGGAAAAAGGGATAGGAAACAGCTTGATGAATGGCGTGTCCTGAAAGATCCAGTAAGGGATTTGTGCGCCCCAAAATAAGCAGGATAAAAAGAAAGAGACAGTCTGGCAGAGAATTCAGTTTTTAAAAAGTACGAATTCTCTGAGATTGTCTCTTTCCTGCATGTCAAGGGTTAAAAACCGGAATTAACTGACAGCTCATCCGATTGACTCAGACGGACCTTTCCTGTCCGGACCGGTCTTGCCGACGGGCTTTATCCAATGCGCTCGAAATCCGCGACGCCGTGTTTGCAGAGCGGGCAGATGAAATCATCGGGAAGCTCTTCGCCTTCATAGATATAGCCGCATACCTTGCATACCCAGCCCTTTTTGCCTTCTGTCTCGGGCTTGGGCTTCACGTAATTCTGGTAATAGGTGTAGGTCATGGTCTCCACTTTGTTGATCACGCGTGCCTCTGTGATGCTGCAGATGAACATGCCGTGGGTATCCAGATCAATGTACTGCTCAACCTTCAGGGACATGAAGGAATTGATATACTTGGGCAGGAACACCAGGCCGTTGTCGGAGCGCAGCACTTCCATTCCCGCGAATTTGTCCGCGGTTCTTCCGCTCTGGAAGCCGTAATTTTCAAATACGGAGAAGGGCGCGTCTGTGGACAGGCAGTTCAGGTTCATGATGCCGGTCTGCTTGATCACATGATGAGAATAGTTGGCCTTGTTGATGGTCACAGCGATCCGGTTGGGGGTGTTGGTCACCTGGGATACAGTGTTTACGATCAGGCCGTTGTCCTTCTTTCCGTCATTGGAGGTTACGACATAGAGACCGTATCCGATGTTGAAGAGCGCGGTCAGGTCATTTTTGTTGGCGGTATCGCCGTGCTGTGCCAGGTAATCGCCGCAGAGCTCTTCTGCGAGGGCTTCCAGCTGAGCGCTGCTCTCATCGTCCAGGGCGGATTTGATGTGGACCGTGGTGTCCGTGAAGGTCAGTTTTTTGCAGCCGGAGAGCATCTGCTTCATGGTCTTGGCGGCCATGGGCGCCCAACTTCCGTTTTCCACGAGCGCGACGGTGCGGTTCTGGAAGTTCCGCTCGGTCAGATGATCGATGAAGTCGCGCATGAAGGGGAAGATGCCGGCGTTGTAGGTTGTGGTGGCCAGTACCAGCTTTCCGTAGCGGAAGGCGTCGGATACAGCCTGGGACATGTCGCAGCGGGCCAGATCATAAACGACCACATTGGGGCAGTCTTTGGCGCGCAGCTTCTCAGCCAGCAGTTCCACGGCCTTCCTGGTGTGTCCGTAAATGGAGGTGTAGGCGATCACGATGCCGTCTGTCTCTACCTCGTAGGAGGACCAGGTATTGTAAAGGTTCAGGTAGTAGCCGAGATTTTCTTTCAGTACGGGGCCGTGGGTAGGGCAGATCACCTGAATATCCAGGCCGGCGGCCTTCTTTAACAGGTTCTGCACCTGAGCGCCGTATTTGCCTACGATGCCGATGAAATAGCGGCGCGCCTCGTCTGCCCAGTCTTCCTCCACGTCCAGGGCTCCGAATTTGCCGAAGCCGTCGGCAGAGAACAGAACTTTGTCGCAGGTGTCATAGGTTACGATGACCTCGGGCCAGTGCACCATGGGAGCTTCCACAAAAGCCAGGGTATGTTTTCCGAGGCTCAGGGTGTCACCCTCTTTTACCACGACCTGTCTGTCCGCGTAGTCTGTTCCGAAAAACTGCTTCATCATGGCAAAGGCCTTCGCGGAAGAAACAATCGTTGTTTCCTTATATAATTGCATGAAATTCGCGATATTGGCCGCGTGATCCGGCTCCATATGCTGGATGATCAGATAATCAGGTCTGCGGGAAGCAAGCACCCGCTCAATGTTGTCCAGCCATTCATGGGTGAAATGTGCGTCGACGGTGTCAAAAACAGCTGTTTTTTCGTCAAGAATCACGTAGGAGTTGTAGGCAATGCCGTTCTTGACCGGATACTGTCCCTCGAACAGATCCACGGCATGGTCATTGACGCCTACGTACTTGATATCGTTTGTAATTTCCATTGGCAGTTCACTCCTTTATTTTGTTTATGGTTTGTCTGATTGCTTCTGCAGATATTCTTCCGGATATCTGCGGTTATTATAACAAAACATGGAAGAAAATGATAGCGTGTATCCCAAAATATACTTAAAAAATGAATTTTGTGGCGAAAAGACTTGCGCTTTATTGTGATAATGTGCTACTATTACGGAGTCGGTAAAAGGACAACTTGAAAGAGGGAGGAATGAATGATCATGAAAAAAATGATTGCGCTGATGACGGCTGCGGTACTGGCTGTGGCATCTCTGGCAGGCTGCGGCGGCGGTTCTGCTGATGAAACGACAGAGGCTGTCACCACAGAGGCCGCGGGAGACAGCACAGAAGCAGAGGCTGACGATACCGCTGCGGCGGATGACACAACGGCCGCTTCCGAAGAGAGCGATATGGCTTACGTACAGGACAAAGGAACTCTGGTCGTGGGCGTGACCAACTTTGAGCCCATGGATTATCTGGATGAGTCCGGCGAATGGATCGGATTTGACGCGGATCTGGCGAAGGCATTCGGCGAGAGCCTTGGCGTAGAGGTGGAATTTGTGGAGATCGACTGGGACAATAAAGTTCTGGAGCTGGACAGCCATACCATTGACTGTGTATGGAACGGCATGACGCTGACGGATGAAGTGCTCGGCGCCATGGAGTGCTCCAACGCTTACTGCAACAATGCTCAGATCGTGATCGTGCCCGCGGACGTGGCGGATCAGTATCAGGATGTGGACAGTCTTTCTGACCTGACCTTTGCCGTGGAGGCAGGCAGCGCCGGCGAAGAGCAGGTCAGCGCCCTGGGGCTGAATTATACGCCGGTCACCAGCCAGGCGGACGCGCTGATGGAGGTTGCGGCCGGTACTTCTGACGCGGCTGTGATTGATTCCCTGATGGCTGCCGCTATGGTAGGCGAGGGAACCAGCTACGCGGATCTGACCTACACCATCGGTCTCAACAGCGAAGAGTACGGAGTCGGCTTCCGCATGGGATCGGATCTGGCGGCTGCGCTCAATGACTTTTTCGCTCAGAGCTACGCGGACGGCAGCATGCAGGAGCTTGCCGCGACATACGGCGTACAGGCTGCCATTATTGAGCAGTAATTGAAAGAAGAACCATTCAGGTAGGAAGCAGGAGAGTTTTATGGATCTGATCATGGAGCAGATGCCGATAGTCATTCAGGCGCTGAATGTCGGCTTTATACAGACGTTAAAATTGTTTTTTGTCACTCTGATCGGCGCCCTGCCGCTGGGGCTTCTGATCGCGTTCGGCTCCATGTCCCGGTTTAAGCCTTTGAGCTGGCTGATGAAGACCATTGTCTGGATCATAAGAGGAACGCCTCTTATGATCCAGCTTCTGATTATCTTTTATTTTCCGGGACTGGCACTGGACAACAATGTCTGGGGAAGCGGGGAGACCGGCCGTTTTATTGCGGCTTCGATCGGTTTTATCATCAATTATGCCTGTTATTTTTCAGAAATATACCGGGGCGGCATCCAGGGCGTGCCTGTGGGGCAGGAGGAAGCCGGTCTGGTGCTTGGCATGACAAGGCGCCAGATCTTTTTCAGGATCAAGCTGCTCCAGATGATCAAGCGCATTGTGCCGCCGATTTCCAACGAGATCATTACCCTGGTGAAGGATACGTCCCTGGCCAGGACGATTGCCCTTCAGGAAATCATCTGGGCCGGCCAGTCCTTCCTGAGAGGGTCCCAGGGGATCCGCGGCGCTGTCTGGCCTCTGTTCTTCACGGCCTTCTATTATCTGATCTGGAACGGCGTGGTGACGGTGCTTCTCGGCCGGCTGGAGAGAAAGCTGGATTACTTCAGATAGGAGGACGGATGCATTATGGCGATTTTGGAAGTAGAACATATTTGTAAATCCTTTGGCCGGACAGAGGTCCTGAAGGATATCAGCTTTTCCATGGAAAAGGGACAGGCGCTTTCTCTGATCGGCTCTTCCGGAAGCGGAAAAACGACGCTTCTGCGGTGCCTGAATTTCCTGGAGCAGCCCGATGGCGGCATGATCCGGGTGAATGGCGAAACGCTTTTTGACGGCGCGAATCCGGTGACCAGGCAGGAGTCGGAAATCCGCAAAAAAAGGCTCCATTTCGGACTGGTGTTTCAGTCCTTCAATCTGTTCCCTCAGTATACGGCCATTGGGAACGTGATGCTGGCAAAGGAGCTTCTGGCGAAGGAACGGCCGGATTACAAAGTAAGAAAGAAAGCGATCCATGAGGAGATCCGTGCCCGGGCGGAGGAACTTCTCCGTCAGATGGGACTGACTGACAGGATGGAAAATTATCCTCATCAGCTGTCGGGAGGGCAGTGTCAGCGTGTCGCCATCGCCAGAGCGCTGGCGCTGGAGCCGGATATTCTCTGCTTTGACGAGCCGACATCGGCCCTGGATCCGGAGCTGACCGGGGAAGTCCTGCGGGTTATGAAGGAGCTCGCGGATAAGAATATGACCATGATCATTGTCACCCATGAGATGGCTTTTGCCAGGGATGTCTCTGACCAGGTGATCTTTATGGATGAAGGGAATATCGTTGAGCAGGGCGCGCCGGAGCAGGTTTTCGGCCATCCCCGCGAGGAGCGGACGAAGCAGTTCCTTTCCCGCTATATGGGTGAATAAAAAATCCAATTAATGGTTGACATTTTGAAAATGGCATGGTATGCTATTAAAGCTGTATAAATAAAAGAAGAGTATCCGCTCTCACCTCAGCGCCTTTGAGCGACTCGGGTTTCCTATATGGATTGTCAGCCGGAATCAGATTCCGGTTCTTCATGAGGATTTCAGGTGGATAGTTCTTCTATCCACTTTTTTATTGATGGGGGTGCAGAGTTATTAGCGAATTAATGGTGAATGAACAGATCAGAGACAAAGAGGTGCGTCTGATCGGCGTAAATGGTGAACAGCTTGGTATTGTATCATCAAGAGAAGCACAGAGGCTTGCGAGAGAGGCTGATCTGGATTTGGTGAAGGTTGCTCCGATGGCAAAGCCGCCGGTATGCAAGATCATTGATTATGGCAAATACCGTTATGAGATGGCCCGGAAGGAAAAAGAGGCTAAGAAAAAGCAGAAGGTCATTGAAATAAAAGAAGTGCGTCTGTCTCCGAATATTGAGGAGAATGATCTGAATACGAAGATTTCCGCCGCAAGGAAGTTCATTCAGAAAGGAAACAAGGTCAAGGTGACCTTGCGGTTCCGTGGCAGAGAGATCAGCCATATGAATAACTCCAAGCACATCCTGGAGGATTTTGCAGAAAAGCTTTCTGATATTGCAGTGGTCGACAAGCCTTCCAAGGTCGAGGGCCGGAGCCTGGTTATGTTTTTGTCAGAAAAGCGTTAAAAGAACAGGGCTATACCTGGGATCAAGTTTAAGGAGGAAGAATCATGCCTAAAGTAAAAACCAGCAGAGCAGCAGCAAAGCGTTTTAAAAAAACCGGTACCGGTAAATTAAAAAGAATGAAGGCCTATAAGAGCCATATCTTGACCAAGAAGTCTCAGAAGAGAAAGAGAAACCTCAGAAAATCAGCCGTTGCAGTTCCTTCGAATGCAAAGGTGATGAAAAAAATTTTACCGTACTGATGGATTTGATAGAATAAAGGAGGAAGACTTAAAATGGCAAGAGTAAAAGGCGGATTAGGCGCTAAAAAGAAGCATAACAGAGTTCTGAAGCTGGCGAAAGGCTACAGAGGAGCCCGTTCCAAACAGTATAGAGTTGCAAAGCAGTCTGTCATGAGAGCGCTGACCAGCTCCTATGCGGGAAGAAAGCAGAGAAAGAGACAGTTCAGACAGCTCTGGATCGCCCGTATCAACGCTGCGGCCAGAATGAACGGACTTTCCTACAGCCGTTTTATGTATGGTCTGAAGGAAGCGGGCGTTGAGATGAACCGCAAGATCCTGGCGGACATGGCAGTCAATGATGCGGCTGGTTTCGCGAAGCTGGCTGAGGTTGCCAAGGAGAAATTGGCTTAATTGACGTAACAGCCACGACTAATTGAATTAACAGACAATTAGTGAAAAATTCTTGCGAAAAAAATGTAAAAAACACTTGCAAGAACCAAAAATAAATGGTATAGTATATGAGGATTTGGTTCTGAGATCAAAAGAACCAAATCTGCTATCGGAATGTGGCTCAGTTTGGTAGAGCGTTCGGTTAGGGACCGAGAGGCCGCAGGTTCGAATCCTGTCATTCCGATGAATGAAATCAGAGCAGACAAGAAATTGTCTGCTTTTTTCATTTCATAGAAAACGGTGTTCCCTGGATAGTTTTAAATTCAAAATATTTTGCTTGCCAAATACATGCGGCTGCGTTATAATGCGGAAAGAGCAAAAAACACGATGATAGAAGCAGATTCTGGAGGGAAATATGAGTCAGCTGGAGTTGGATATCAAACATGCGGAGGCGGCGGGCGTCTATCAGATGTCGGCCCGCAAAAAGAGAACGCTTGCGGCCAGGAAGGCTTTCTGCGGCGTGATTTTCTGTTTTCTTTATCAGGGGCTGAATGTGCTGGCCGGGAAGGATGAGAGGGTCATCCGTGAGATGGAAACCTGGGAGGAGGGCTTTTCCTGTGGGATTGGAATGGGAGAAGGCGCTCCGGCCCTTTATATGGAAAAGAGAGGAAACGAGCTGGTCCGGTTGTCCGGAGAGGAAACCTTACCGGAAAAAATGGATCTGATGATCGAATTTAAAAGCGTGGAGGCCGCTTTTCTGGTCATGTCGGGACAGGTGGGAGTCGCGGGATCCTATGCCAGACACGGTTTTCTTCTGAAAGGAGATATTGCCAGAGGAATGTCTCTGGTGCGCTGCGTGGATCTGGCGGAGGGGTATCTGTTTCCCCGCTTTATTTCCAGGAACATACTCAAGGCGGTGCCTGAAAAGAAAATGGGCCTGATCCGCACCTATCTGGCCGTTGTCTGCAGGATGCTGTTTCATGGAAAAGGAGGCCGCGGATGATTCCGGATTATTATGAATTTCAGCACAGCACCAAGCTGATTTCGGGAAGCTTTGCGCTGGAAAATATTTCGGCGGAATTGAAAATGCTGGGATCGGGACACCCCATGGTGCTGTCCGATCATGTTCTCAGTGAAATCGGAACTCTGGCGGTGGTGTGCGATGCCATCGCGGCGGGCGGTATTGCCGTGGGAGCGGTGTTTCATGAGATCCCGGCTGATTCCTCGTCGGCGGTTGTCAATCAGATCGCGGAGATCTACAGGAAAAGCGGATGCGACAGTCTGGTGGCCGTGGGCGGCGGTTCTGTGCTGGATACGGCGAAAGGCGTGCGTATGATCCTTTCCCAGCGGGCAGAGAACATTATGGATCTGCTTGGCTGTGAGATCCTGAGCAGAGGCCGCCACATCCCCTTTGTGGCGGTGCCCACCACTTCGGGAACCGGTTCTGAGTCTACTTTAGTGGCTGTGATCAAAAACGCGTCGGACGGCATGAAAATGGAGTTTATTTCCTATTTCCTGCAGCCGGACGTGACGGTGCTGGATGTGCGCATGACTGCTTCCCTGCCGGCGAAGACCACCGCTTCTACGGGAATAGACGCGCTGTGCCATGCCGTTGAGGCCTATACCTGTCTGCAGAAAAATCCTCTGAGCGACGCCTACGCCTTTGCCGCGGTCAGGATGATCGGAGAATATCTGGAGCGGGCAGTGGAAAATGGAAAAGACAGGGAAGCGAGACTGGCTATGGCCAACGCCTCTACCATGGCGGGCGCGGCTTTTTCCAATTCCATGGTGGGAGTGGTCCATGCCGTCGGCCACGCGCTGGGCGGAGTCTGTCATGTGCCCCATGGAGACGCCATGACGATCCTGCTCCCGTACTGTATGGATTATAATATGGAGCGGCTGTCGGAAGGATACGGCGAGCTGCTGCTTCCGCTCTGCGGACCGGAGGTTTATGCCGCCACGCCGAAGGAGGAACGGGGCCGGGCAATGAGAGATCAGGTCATGGGCCTGGAGCGGAGGCTTCATGACTGCTGCGGACTGCCGCTGACTCTGAGGGAAGCCGGAGTCAGCAAAAAGGATTTTGAGGCGGTGGCGCAGGCAGCGCTGAATGACGGAGCTATGATCGTCAATCCGGTGCAGGTCAGCAAAAGGGATGTCCTGTCGATTCTTGAGAATGCTTACGGGCCGGAGACATCATGATCCTGCTGCTTCGGGGGTTCTGTGGGGGATCTGTGAGATTTCAGAAACTATTTGACATCTTCAGACAGTGGAAGTAGAATAGAACCCGTAACCTGAAAAGGAACAGATTCCTGAAGAGGCGGTAGATTTATGAAATACGGTTTTGAGGTGGAGGCGATCCAGGCGAAAAAAGGAAAACTTCCCCGTGATGAGAGAAATGACATTGCGGCTTATATCTCATCTTTGCAGATGGAGGCAGAGGAAGGGAAAAAGGCGTTCCGTCTGCTGGCGAACAGGGTCAACGGCAGACTTTCCAGGGATTGTACGGAAAGATCGGCAACGATCACCCTGCCGGATTACGGCGGCTGCCAGGTGATGGTCCGGCTGAAGACGGGCTGACGGATCCCGCCGGGCCGGCGCTTTTTCGCGGCTGGACAGATTTTGTATTTTTACAGCAGAATGATGTGAAAAATGATGATGAAAAAAAGAGGACTGCCATGGGCAGTCCTTGTTGATTTTTGTCCTCATTCTGCTCTGTGAAGCGGGATGGATCACGGAAGAGGAGTAAAAAGCTGAACGGGCTCGATCTCCAGTATCTGACAGATTCTGAACAGCAGATCCACAGAACAGTTCTGCGGTATATTGGGCGCTTCGATATGACTCAGATAAGAACGGGAGATCCCCGCCATTTCCGCCAGCTGACTCTGTGTCAGTCCCGCTTTCCTGCGGTAGTAGCTGATATGATGGCTCAGATCCAGATAATAATCAATATTCTCAAACTGCATCCGGTAATCAGGCGGACGTTTCTGCTTGTGGTCTCCCATATGCTCACCCCTGTTTCTCTGTCGTATGACTGTCAGTATACGATACAGAAAAAAGGATTGCCTAGACTGATTGCTTTTATGCAGCACATATGCGCTTTGACAGAACGCACATAAAAATTATAATTCCGGGAGGGCTTCAGATCAGTGTCCGCGCTTCGGCCGGCGCTGAATCCGTGCCGTCGGCACGCAGCGTCCCTCCGGGCTTTTATCGTACAAAAAAAGACTGTGTTCTGATTTCTCAAAACACAGTCTGACCGATCCTGCAGTTGGCGGGACTTGAACCCGCACGAGCGCAATGCTCACTAGATCCTTAGTCTAGCGCGTATGCCAATTCCGCCACAACTGCCTGTGATGGACGCCCGATTAACTGACGCGTCTATTATCATAGCATTGGGGCCTGAAATTGTCAATAGTTTTCGCAAAAATTCCCTCAAAAAAATATTTAAAAAAAGTTTCAAAATTGTGTTGACAAACATGAATATTTGGAGTATACTACAGAAGTGTTCAGCGGTAAGACAAAAACAAAGAACACCAAAACAAAATCAAATATGCAGTTGTGGCGGAATTGGCATACGCGCATGATTCAGGTTCATGTGAGCATTACGCTCGTGAGGGTTCAAGTCCCTCCAACTGCACGAAGATGCGGATGCATCGATTGAGAAGACGGAAGCGAGGCTGAGTGAGATGCCTGTTTCCGTTATTTTTTTGTTTCATAGGAAACTGCGTTCCCTATGAAACAAAAATGCTCCGCAGGATCGCACTGCGGCGGAGTGGAATATATCGAAAAGAGCTTGCAACCATACTGCAAAAGACGTATAATGATATATCCGGGGCGGTATGCCGGATACGGGCTGTATCCGGAAACTGCCGCACCCGGTTCAGGCCATGAAAGGACGAAAGAGACAGAGTATGAAGTGGGTCAAATATGTAAAACAGCTTGCTGTCATTATGGCAGTTTCATTCGCGGGGGAATTGCTGAACCGGCTCCTTCCGCTTCCGGTACCGGGCAGTGTGTACGGGCTGGTTTTGATGTTTCTGGGCTTGATGACAGGCGTCATTAAGCTGGAGCAGGTGGAGGATGTGGGAGATTTCCTTTTGAAGATCATGCCGGTCCTGTTTGTGGGACCCTGCGTCAGCATGATAACGGTAGTGGGCGGAATCACGGATCAGCTGGCGGCGATCCTTGCGGTCTGCCTGATCAGCACCGTGGTGGTCATGGCTGTCACAGGGGTGACGGCGCAGCTGATTCTGAACAGGAAGGCAGACAGGGAGGAAAAAGAGCATGAATGAGTGGCTTCAGGGCAGTGTTTATTTTGGCTTTTTCCTGTCGCTGGCAGCTTACTGGGCGGGAATGGCCATTCAGAAAAAGTTTCCTTATACCATCTGCAATCCGCTGCTGATCGCCAGCGTGATCGTGATCGTGATTCTGCTCGGGTGCGGGATTGATTATGATACCTTCAACAGCGGGGCACAATATATTACGTATTTCCTGACGCCGTCGACCGTCTGTCTGGCCATTCCCATGTACAGACAGATGCGGGTGCTGAAAAAGAATCTGGCGGCGATCCTGATCAGCCTTGTAAGCGGATGCATAGCAGGCGCGCTTACCATATGGGCGCTCTGCCGTCTGTCTGGATTAAACGGCGTGATCTATCATTCCCTGCAGCCAAAATCTGTGACCAGCGCCATCGCCATGGGAGTCGCAGAGGAAATCGGCGGAGATTCCGCTCTTGCGGTGGCTGCGGTTATTGTGACAGGTCTGTTCGGGGCGATCATAGCCAGGGGCGTGTGCCGGCTTTTCCGGATCACCAGCCCCATTGCAGTCGGACTTGCCTGCGGAAACGCGGCCCATGCCATGGGCACGAGCAAAGCCCTGGAGTTCGGGGAAGTAGAAGGAGCCATGTCCAGCCTCGCGGTTGTCGCGGCGGGGATCATTACCGTTGTGCTGGCCCCGGTTTTCGCGGGACTGATACCATGAAGATAGAAAGTGAGGGCAAAACCTATGCTGGAATTACAGAATGTTTCTTTCCAGGTGGAGGAAGAGAGCAGTCAGAAGGAGATTCTGAAAAATGTAACCCTGAAAATTGAGGATGACCGGTTCATCGCCATCACAGGTCCCAACGGAGGAGGAAAATCCACGCTGGCCAGGGTGATCGCGGGAATCGAAAAGCCCACAGAGGGGCGGATCCTTTTTGACGGAGTTGATATTACAGACAAGAACATCACGGAGCGGGCCAATATGGGCATCAGCTACGCGTTTCAGCAGCCGGTGCGGTTCAAGGGCGTGACAGTCCTGGATCTGATCCGTCTTGCTGCGGGAGAGAAGATCAGTACGGCGGGCGCCTGCGAATATCTTTCGGAGGTTGGGCTCTGCGCCAGAGATTATATCAACAGAGAGGTGAACGCGAGTCTGTCGGGCGGTGAATTGAAGAGAATTGAGATTGCCACTGTCCTGGCCCGCGGAACAAAGCTTTCTGTATTTGACGAGCCGGAGGCCGGTATTGACCTGTGGAGCTTCAATAACCTGATCAAGGTATTTGAAAAGCTTCATGCTCAGATCGACGGTTCTTCCATTCTGATCATTTCCCATCAGGAGCGGATCCTGAACATTGCTGACCGGATCATTGTGATCGCGGGCGGCCAGGTGACGGCGGAGGGAAGCAGAGAAGAGATCCTTCCTGAGCTGCTGAGCAGCGACGAGGGAATGAACTGCAAGTTTTATAAGGAGGGATACTGATGGACGCAATAGAAAAAACACTGCTGGAACAGATCGCGGGTCTCCATAAGATTCCCACGGGCGCTTATAATATCCGTGCCAACGGAAAAACGGAGAGCAGAAATACAACGGCCAATATCGATATTATTTCCAAGCCGGACGGAAGCGGCATTGATATCCGCATCAGGCCGGGAACGAAGCACGAGAGCGTGCATATTCCCGTGATCCTGAGCCAGGCGGGGCTTCAGGAGGTCGTGTACAATGATTTCTATATCGGAGAGGGCGCCGACGTGGTGATCATCGCCGGCTGCGGGATCCACAACAGCAGCTGCGATACCTCCAGACACGACGGGATCCACCGGTTTTTCATTGAGAAGGGCGCGAAGGTCAAATACGTGGAAAAGCATTATGGAGAAGGGGACGGCAACGGAAAGCGGATCATGAATCCCAAAACGGTTGTGGAGCTTGGCGAGGATGCCTACATGGAAATGGACAGCGTCCAGATCAAGGGTGTCGATTCTACCGTGCGGGAGACGGACGCCGTTCTGGATAAGGGAGCCCGTTTTGTGGTGACAGAGAGACTGATGACCCACGGGCAGCAGGACGCGAGAAGCGAGTTTTCTGTCGATCTCAACGGAGAAGGCTCCAGCGCCAATGTGGTGTCCCGTTCCGTGGCGAGAGAGGATTCCCGTCAGGTCTTTGTATCCAAGATTCATGGGAATCAGGCCTGCAGCGGCCATTCGGAATGTGATTCTATTATTATGGACAACGCGAAGATTAGCGCGGTGCCGGAGATCACGGCGAACCATCCGGACGCGGCTCTGATCCATGAGGCGGCCATCGGGAAAATCGCGGGAGAGCAGATCACGAAGCTGATGACGCTGGGACTGACGGAGCAGGAGGCGGAAGAGCAGATCGTAAACGGATTCCTCAAATAGAGGATTGGGATCGTGGCGGAGGGAACATAAAACAGCAGAAAGGGCGGGGCGGATATGGACAGCAGGATGGAAAAAAGAAAAGCCTTTATCATCAATTTTCTGTATTTTATTATTGTGGTCGGCGTGCTTTATTTTGTGCTGAAAAAGCTCTTTCCGATTTTTCTTCCCTTTGTGATCGGCCTGGCGGTGGCCTGTATCCTCAATCCTCTGATCCGCTTTCTGACAGCCAGGGTCAGGATCAGCAGAAAAATCTGCGCGCCGGTCCTGGTGGCGCTGTTTTATATTCTGATCTGCCTTCTGATTTATCTGTTCGGGGCAAAGATCGTTTCTTTTATACAGAGCGCGGCGGTCAGATTGCCGGAATATTACGCGGCCCATATTGAACCCCAGATCGAGATCCTGATGGATAAGATCGCGGAAGGATTTCCGGAGAATGAGGAGCGGGTCATGGCGATAGCCGGTTCTGTGGAGAACACGATGCAGGAGGTGGTCCAGGCGGCATCGGGAAGTATCATCAGTCTCGGCGCTTCTTATGTGGTGGCCTTTCCGGGACTGCTTCTGCAGATTATTTTCATGGTGATCTCATCCTTCTTTTTTACGTCGGATCTGGAAAATATCAAAGCCTTTGTTCTGCGCCAGATTTCGGGGAAAAAACGGGAGATGACAGTGGGCGTGGTGAAAAACGCCCGGACTATGGTCGGAAAGATCCTGAAGGTTTACCTGTTTCTGATGTGCGTGACGTTCCTGGAGCTGTATGTGGGATTTCTGATCCTGAGGGTGGATATGGCGCTTCTCTACGCGGTTCTGATCGCCATTGTGGATATCCTGCCTGTGCTGGGAACAGGAACGGTCCTGATCCCGTGGGGCATCATTGCCTGTATTCTGGGCAATGTGGGACAGGGAATCGGCATTCTGATCCTGTATCTGATCATCACTGGTGTCCGTCAGTTTCTGGAACCCAAATTTATCGGGCATCAGGTGGGGCTTCACCCGATCGTGACGCTGATCTGCATATTTGCCGGCGCGAAGGTCATGGGGATCCTTGGCATTTTCCTGTTTCCGGTGGCGGCTACTGTGCTCAAAAAAATGAATGATGACGGTACGATCCACCTGTGGAAATGACAGCTCCGCTCCCTTTGCCATGCCGGAGATAGTCAGAATTTTAACGGGAAAAAGAGGATGTACAAACAGAAAAAATCGTGTATAATATAAAATGCCAATAAAAGGGAGTAGCCGGCATGGTGATCATGGATTCCATGGCGTCAGTACGATTGAGAAATCCGCTGGGAATTGAAATGGCGAGACTTTTATTGCAGCAGGGCGGCTGCAATAAAAGTCTTATTTTATATTTATAGTGGATCAATTCCGACCGGTGGAGGGGGCTTCTTCCGCATTACAAACAAGAAGGAGAGATGGAATATGGAGTTTTTGGTGGACGGCATTATGTCGATTACCTGGCAGCAGGCAGTGATGTATGTGGTAGGCCTGGTGCTCATCTGGCTGGCAATTAAAAAACAGTACGAGCCGGCACTGCTTTTGCCCATGGGATTTGGTGCGATCCTGGTGAATCTGCCCTCGAGCGGCGTGATCAATCAGGTCCTGTCCGGCGTGGGAGAGACGAACGGTATCATTCAGTGGCTGTTTGAAGTGGGAATCGAGGCGTCTGAAGCCCTTCCCGTTCTTTTGTTTATCGGAATCGGCGCGATGATCGATTTTGGTCCGCTCCTGCAGCAGCCGGTTATGTTTTTCTTCGGCGCGGCTGCCCAGTTCGGAATCTTTTTCGCGATCTCCGCGGCCTGTCTGATGGGATTCCCGCTGAAGGACGCGGCTTCCATCGGCATCATCGGCGCGGCGGACGGCCCTACGTCGATCCTGGTGTCTCAGATTCTGAGGTCCAATTATATCGGCCCTATCGCGGTGGCGGCTTATTCTTATATGGCCCTGGTGCCCATTGTGCAGCCGCTGGCCATCAAGCTGGTGACGACCAAAAAGGAGCGTCAGATCACCATGGATTATCAGCCTGGCAAGGTGTCCAAGGGCATGCGGATTGCCTTCCCCATCGTGGTAACGTTTATTGTCGGTCTGCTGGCGCCTTCGGCAGTCGCGCTGGTAGGCTTCCTGATGTTCGGCAACCTTCTGAGAGAGTGCGGCGTGCTGGGAACACTTTCTGACACAGCGCAGACGACCCTGACCAATCTGATCACGCTGCTCCTGGGAATCACGATTTCCTTCAGTATGCGCGCGGATGCCTTCGTCAACGCGCAGACGATCATGATCATGGCAATCGGCCTTCTGGCATTTGTGTTCGACACCATCGCAGGCGTGGTATTCGCGAAGATCGTCAATCTGTTCCTGAAGAAGAAGATTAACCCGATGATCGGCGCGGCAGGTATTTCTGCTTTCCCCATGTCTTCCAGAGTCGTTCAGAAGCTGGCCATGGAGGAAAAGCCGGGCAATATCCTGATCATGCAGGCGGCGGGCGCCAATGTGTCCGGACAGATCGCCTCTGTGATCGCGGGCGGCCTGGTGATCAGCCTTGTAACACAGCTTCTGTAAACTGCGGGTGCAGACAGTAAAAAGGAGAAAAAGATATGTGGGATAATTTTATCACTTCTCTCGGTATTATGGGAAAGGGAATGGGAGGCATCTTCGTTGCCATTCTGATCATCGTCATCCTGGTATGGCTGATGGGAAAGATCGGAAGCAAAAAAGAAGACTGAGAAAAAACTGGAAATCCTGGGGACAGCGTGCTATGATGATACAGGAAATCATATATGAGGAGTAGTTGCGAAATGAAAGAACTTGAGATTGTATCACTTTATGATCTGAGCCATACGCTGGCGGCTCCTTATCTGTCCCGCTTTACGTATCCCTGGGAGGCGCTGGCCGGCCTCAGCGATTTTATCGTGGAGCTGGGGCGGAGCCTTCCGGCGGAGGAATATGAAGAGATCGGGGAGAAGATCTGGGCGGCGAAGTCGGCCGTGATCGCGCCCACCGCGTCCCTGACAGGCCCTGTGATCATCGGGAAGAATTCCCAGGTCCGCCACTGCGCGTTCCTGAGAGGAAGCATTCTGGTAGGCGAGACCTGCGTGGTGGGAAACTCCACGGAACTGAAAAATGTGATCCTGTTTGACCATGTGCAGGTGCCGCATTACAATTACGTGGGAGATTCCATTCTGGGGTATCATTCCCATATGGGAGCCGGATCCATTACGTCCAATGTGAAATCTGACAAGCAGCCGGTGGTGATCAAAGCCGGAGAGGTTCAGATTGAGACGGGAAGGAAAAAAGTGGGCGGAATGCTCGGGGATTATGTGGAGGTCGGATGCGGCAGTGTCATGAATCCGGGCGTGGTCGTCGGGAGACATACAAGCATATATCCCCTTTCCATGGTCAGAGGATATATCCCCGCCGGCGCCATTTATAAAAAACAGGGAGAAATTGTACAGAAGAGGGAGGAGCTTTAAGAAGCGTCCTCCCTTTTTTCCGCGCGGGGCATCTCCGCCAGCATTTTATTGAGTTCGGCTCCGATGAAGACGATGTTCATGCAGATATAGAGCCAGAGCATGAGCAGGATGATAGCGGTCAGGCTGCCGTAGATATAGGAAAAATTCGCGATATAGTCGATGTATAAGGAATAGACATAGGAAAAGATCATCCAGCCGGCGGTGGTAAAGGCGGCTCCCGGGATCTGTTTCCAGAAGGAAAGTTTCTGATTGGGCAGTATGGTGTAGATCAGCACAAAAAACAGCATGAACAGAGCGATGGAAAGACCGGTCCGGAACAGAATGATGATCTCGGAAAAATAGGCCAGATCCGGAAAATGGCTTTCCAGGAGCAGCTGCAGCCGGTTGCCGAACAGCAGGACGCCCAGGGTGAAGATCAGGACGAAAATGAAGCCGAGGGTATACACGATGGACAGCAGCCTCTGTACCACAATATTCCGCGTTTCCTTCGCGGCCGCGATGTTGTTCAGCCCCTGCTGCAGGGAATAGATCCCTTTGGAAGCGGACCAGAGCGTGGTCAGGGCGGATACGGATACGATGGTGCCGGCGGAATTGGTATATACGTCATTGAGGATGCTGGTGACAAAATTCTGCATTTCCGGAGAAGAGGGCAGTACCGCGAGAATGGTGCTGGTGATGGTGTTCTGGGAAAAAGGCACCAGAAACTGGATCAGAGGGATCAGCAGCATGATGACGGGAATGGCCGATATGATGACAAAAAATGAAACCTGCGCGGCATACACAGAGATTTTATCGTCCAGTATGCTGATGATGATCTTCTTCAGAAATAACCGGAATCGTTTCATGAAGCCCCCTCCTGTCTCGGATATCTTTGAAATCATATCACGCCGGCGGAAGGATTTCAAGAGGGAGAGCTTTCAGGAAAAAAAATAAACTTCTGCCGGGAAAAAATTATGTTGGAATCTGTCACGGGATCAGAGGGCGGGAAGAAGAGGTAGCCTCTGCCTCCGGGTTCGGAATTTGTTGACAAAACCTGTAATCTGTGCAATAATATCTTATATTTTGGGCTGTGAACATACGTGAGTAGGGAAGGCGTAGCGGTTCAGAGACGGAATGTCATCGGCTGAAAGCATTCCGCGTGAATCTTCCTGAAGTTTCAGTATGGGAGCTCTCCGGCGAAAAGCGTGGCGCGTTAAGCCGGATGTCCGTGTAGCAGAAGAGTACACAAAATGAGTGCAGGGCATGAAAGGACATGCTCTGAAATAGGGTGGTACCGCGATGAACATCGTCCCTTGTTGAATTGACAGGCGGCGATGTTTTTTATTTCACCAGGAAACTGCGTTTCTGCGACCGCCTGAAGGTGAGAAAGGAGAAAAGGAGAAACGTTATGAAAGATAAAATCAACAGCATTTTATCAGAAGCAAAACTCAAAATTTCTGAAACAGTCAGTGAGGAACAGCTGCAGAATGTAAAGAGCGCCTACGTTGGGAAGCAGGGCTCCCTTAGCCTTTTGATGAAGGATATCCCGAAGCTGGATGTGTCTCTCCGTCCGGAGATGGGAAAGCTCCTGAATCAGGCGAAGAACCAGGTTACGGAGCTGATCAATGAGAAGAGAGTGGAGCTGAAGCTGAAGGCCTCCGAGGTCTCTCCGGATTTTGACTGCTCTGTTCCGGGCATTCTGCCCTCCGGCGGCGGACTTCACCCGATCACTCAGATGTGCTATGACCTGAATGATACATTCCGTTCCATGGGATTTGAGATTTTTGAGGAAGATGAGATCACAAGCGAGCTGTATGCCTTCGACAAACTGAATTTCCCGCCCAATCATCCGGCCCGTGAGAGCATGGATACTTACTGGATCGCAGGACACGACAGCGGAAGCACCAATGAGAAGCTTTGCCTGCGTCCCCATCTGACAGGAGGAAGCGTCCGCTACATGCAGACCCACAAACCGCCGTACCGGTTTGTTTATCCGGGACGGGTTTACCGGAATGAAACGACGGACGCGCATCATGAAAGGGCGTTTTTCCAGTATGAGGCCCTGATCGTTGACAAGGATATCACCTTTACGTCCGGAAAGGTGATGATCAAGAGCATCCTGAGCAAGGTGTTCGGAACCGATGTGCCCGTGCGGATGCGTTCCGGCTTTTTCCCCTTTGTGGAGCCCGGGTTTGAGATCGACATGCAGTGTCAGGTGTGCGGCGGAAAGGGCTGCAGCGTCTGCAAGCATGTGGGATGGATCGAGGTAATGCCGGGCGGTTCTCCTCATCCGAATGTGCTCCGGGCGGCGGGGCTGGATCCGGACGAATATACGGGCTTTTATGTCAATATCGGTCTGGACCGTCTTGTTATGATGCGTTACGGTGTGGATGACGTAAGATTGTTCCACAGCGCGGATTTGAGATTCCTGAAACAGTTTAGATAAGGAGAGAAAAATGAAGTTATCGTTATCATGGATTAAGGATTATGTGAAGATTCCGGAGGATACGGATCTGAAAAAGCTGGCGTATGACCTGACAATGTCGACCGTGGAGGTAGAGGACGTGGAGGATCTGGCCCGCCGCTTCGACCATATGCTGGTCGGAGTGATCGAAACGATCGAGCCCCATCCCAACGCGGATAAATTAAAGATATGCAAAGTCGATATCGGCGGCGGTGAGATCCGGGACATCGTCTGCGGAGGCATCAATCTGAAAGAAGGAATGCGGGTCGCCGTATCCTGTCCGGGAGCAGTTGTGCGGTGGCACGGAGAGGGAGAGCCGGTTGTGATCAAGAATTCCAAGCTCCGCGGCGTCGAGTCCTTCGGCATGATCTGCGCTTCCGATGAGATCGGGCTGGGCGACCTGTTCCCGGCAGAACAGGAGGCGGAGATTCTGGATCTGTCTGCCTTCGATGTGCCGGCGGGCACTTCTCTGGCGGACGCGCTGGATATGAATGATATGATCCTGGAGATCGACAATAAATCAATGACAAACAGACCGGATCTTTGGGGACATTACGGGATTGCCCGTGAGATCGCGGCTCTTTATAATCTGCCCCTGGCCAGGATCGAGCCCTTTGAGACCGATGTCCAGTCCGATTTCCGGGTTGAGATCGAGGCGCCGGACAGATGCGCGCGGTACATCGGCGTTGAGATGTCCGGTGTCGGCGTGAAGCCTTCGCCGTATAAGATGCAGAACAGGATCTGGAAAGCCGGCATGCGGCCGATCAATGCCCTTGTTGATATCACAAACTATGTGATGCTTGCCACCGGAAATCCGACCCACGCCTTTGACGCGGACAATATCACAGACCACATTGTGGTCAGACACGCGGCGGAGGGAGAGAAGCTGCTCCTTCTGAATGATCATGAGCTGACGCTCCGCGAAGATGATCTTGTGATCACCGATTCGGAAGGGCCGGTTGCACTCGCGGGCGTGATGGGCGGGGCAAAGGACTCCATCCTCCCCAAAACAGAGCGCGTGATCCTGGAGGTCGCCAATTTTGACGCGGCGGGAATCCGGCGCACAGCCCTGCGCTATGATACGCGGACCGAGGCATCCTCCAGATATGAAAAGGCTGTTGATCCGGAAAGATGCGACCAGGCCCTTGCGCTGTCCATGAAATTTTTCAAAGAGCTTTATCCGGAGCTGAAGGTGACCGGATTCTGCGATAATTATGTGAAAAAGCTGAAGAAGGCGGAAATCGATGTCCGTCTGTCCTGGCTTGAGAAGAGACTGGGAAAACATTTTACAAACGCGGAAATGCAGGACAAACTGGAACGGCTTGGATTTGCGGTCCGGATTGACGGGGACAATATGCATGTGACGGCGCCCACCTGGCGTTCGACCGGCGATATTTCCATCAAGGACGACGTGATGGAAGAGGTTGCCAGAATGTATGGATATGACAATCTGGAGGCAACCGAATTCACCACCACGTTTACGGGAGATATCAATCAGAAGGATAAAAACCTTGTCAGAAACATCAAGGAATATCTCGCGGTGCGCTGCGGAATGCAGGAAATCTATACGTATCCGTGGATGAATGATGTCTTTGTCAACGCGGTCCTGCAGAACACGGACGGGATTCTGAAGCTGTCCACGCCTCCGGCGCCGGACATGAGCTTTATCCGTTCTTCCCTGCTTCCGAATCTCTGTGAGGCGGTTGTGAAGAACGAGCGTTATTTCAGTGATTTTGCCATTTTCGAGGAAGCGCAGGTGTTTTTTGACAGAAATTACACTTCTGTATACGATGAGACAGAATCTCTTCCGGAACAGCGCAGACATATCGGAGCCGCCTTCGCGAGCAGCGAGAAAGATATCAATACACTTTTCCGGGAAGCCAAAGGCGTCCTGGAATATATGCCCCGCTATACACACATGGAGACATATGAGTTTACAAAGGATGAGAAACCGGCATGGGCTGACAATATCGTATGGCTGAATCTCTGTCTTGACGGTGAAAAAATCGGAGACATGGGACTGGTGGCGAAGAAAGTGTCCATGGAATGCGGAATCAAGAATCTTTCCGTCATTCTGTTTGAACTGGATGCGACAAAGCTGAGGCCGCTGAAGTCCAGAACCAATCATTTCACGCATCTTGCCGAATATCCGGAAACGGATTACGACATTTCCATGCTGTTCGATTCAGGCGCGGCATGGCATGATATTTATGATACGATCATGGGAAGCAAGAAGGCGAGCGCGCTGCTCAGAAACGCGTCGTTTGTGGATGAATACAGAGGAAAACAGATTCCGCAGGGCAAGAAATCGGTGACGATCCGGCTCAGCATCGGATCTGATGAGAAGACGCTGACTTCTCAGGAAATTGAACAGGCCGCGAATCAGGTCATGAAGAAGCTTGGAAAGAAGATGGGAGCGGAGCTTCGGACTCAGTAAGATTCACGGACGGCTTCAGGCGTGGTGAGCGCGGCAAAGACGAAAAAAGGCATAAAAAGAGGAAGGCAGCTGGATGACCAGCTGTCTTCCCTGGTTTCATCAGACATTGAAGCGGAACAGGATCACATCTCCGTCCTTTACCACATAATCTTTTCCTTCCAGGCCCACCAGTCCCTTTTCTTTCGCGGCAGCATAGCTTCCGGCATCCAGAAGATCCTGATAGTTTACGACTTCGGCCCGGATGAATCCCCGTTCAAAATCGCTGTGGATCTTTCCGGCAGCGGCAGGCGCCTTGGTTCCTTTTTTGATGGTCCAGGCTCTTGTTTCCTGTTCTCCGGCGGTGAGATAGCTGATCAGTCCCAGAAGCTTGTAGCTGGCTTTGATGAGCTTGTCCAGGCCGGATTCGGACAGTCCCAGGTCTTCCAGGAACATCTTCTTTTCGTCCTCTTCCAGCTCAGCGATTTCCTGTTCGATCTGGGCGCAGATCACGAAGACCTCGCTTCCCTGTCCGGCGGCGTATCCTCTTACCTGCTGTACAAAAGAATTGGAGGCTCCGTCGTCTGCCACATCTTCTTCAGATACGTTGGCGGCGAAGATGACGGGCTTGGCAGTCAGGAGGTTCAGAGTGTGGATAAACGCCTCTTCATCCTCATCCTTCGCCTGATAGGTGATGGCCAGGTGTCCGTCTTCCAGCCAGGCCTTCAGAGCCTTCAGGATCTCCACTTCCTTTGCCAGCGCCTTGTCATTGAAGGCGCCTCTGGAGGTTTTGGCGATCCGCCGCTCCAGGATCTCCAGATCGGAGAAGATCAGTTCCAGGTTGATGGTCTCAATATCTCTCAGAGGATCGATGCTGCCGTCCACATGGACGATGTTGTCATTCTGAAAGCAGCGTACCACATGGACGATGGCGTCCACTTCCCTGATATTGGCAAGAAACTGATTGCCGAGTCCTTCGCCCTTGGAAGCGCCTTTTACAAGTCCCGCGATGTCAACAAATTCAATAACGGCAGGGGTGATTTTTTTAGACGCGTACATATTGGCCAGCAGGCCGAGGCGAAAATCCGGAACAGCCACTACGCCCACATTGGGATCGATGGTACAGAAAGGGTAATTGGCGGATTCCGCTCCTGCCTTTGTCAGTGAATTAAACAGTGTGCTTTTTCCCACATTAGGGAGACCTACGATTCCTAATTTCATATATTTTCACATCTCCTTAAAAAATACCGTATTTACAAGGCTTTCGCGCTTTGACATTCTGGCGGCCGCGCCGTTTTTACGCCATTTGCGCACTGACTTGTATCGGGTGATATCAACTGAGATTTTTACCCATGGACAGGCTCCTTTCCCACAGAGAAGAGCGGCGCGCACTGCCACGCTGTATAGTATAGCGCATGGGGCTCTTTTCCTCAAGACTTCTCTGCGAATTTTTGTCAAATCAGCCAAAACCGGGAAGAGGATATTGTCGAAAAAGGCGGTTTAATATATTTGCTTTTTGGCGAAAAATGAATTAATATGACAGTGTAGGAACTGACTGCTTAGAGGAATATGGACCATGGATTTGAAAAAAGAAATTGAACGGGTGAGGTGTGAACTGGGAAGGGTGATAGAGCGGAAGGAATCGTCCGGCAGGATCCTGAGCCTCAGCATTGAACTGGATCAGCTGATCGAACAGTATCTGGAGCACAGTACAGATCATATAGACGCTTCAAAGTAAGAAAAAGCGGGAAGATCTCGAAAGAGGTCTTCTTTTTTTATTGATAAAAAAAAGAAAGGCTCTTGATATTTCACTTTAAATGGCTTAAAATGATACCAGGTGGTTAAAAAGTGGGTTAAAAGGGTAGAAAGTGGTAAATTTGTTCTGATTGGGTGGCACAGATGATGAATCAGTTGTTTATGGGTGAATACAATCATACGATGGATGCCAAAGGGCGCCTGATTGTCCCGGCCAAGTTCAGAGAAGCAGGCGGGGACAAATTTATTGTGACAAAGGGCCTGGACAGCTGTCTTTTTGTGTTTACGGAGGAAAAATGGGCATCTGTGGTCGCCAGTATCGGACATATGTCACTGACCAACAAAGACGCCAGAAGCTTTTCCCGTTTTCTCATCGGCGGAGCCGGCGAATGCGAGGTGGACAAGCAGGGCAGGATCCTGATCCCGGGAAATCTCAGAACTTATGCCCATCTTGAAAAGGACGTGGTCCTGGTGGGAGTGGGGACGAGAGTCGAGATCTGGAACCGTGAGGCATGGGAAAGCGCCAGCGATTACGAGGGAATCGAGGAGCTGGCAGAAGGACTGGAGGAACTGAGGTTTTAACCATGGGCTTTGAACACAAATCCGTACTGCTGGAGGAAACAATTGCATACCTGAATATCAGGCCCGACGGGATTTACGCGGACGGAACTCTGGGCGGAGGCGGACATGCCTCTGAGGTCCTGAAGAGACTGGGACCGTCCGGACGGTATATCGGCATCGACCAGGACGCGGACGCGCTGGCGGCGGCCGGAGAGCGTCTGAAGCCGTTCGGGGACAGGGTGACCATTGTAAGAGACAATTACGAGAATATGGGCGCGGTCCTTAAAAAGCTCGGGATCAGCCAGGTTGACGGGATCCTTCTGGATCTGGGAGTCTCTTCCTATCAGCTGGACACGCCGGAACGGGGATTTTCCTACAAAACCGATACGGTGCTGGACATGCGCATGGATCAGAGACAGCGGATCACGGCAAAGGACATCGTCAACGGCTACAGTGAATCGGAGCTGTACCGCATCATCAGAGATTACGGAGAAGATAAATTCGCCAGGAATATCGCGAAGCATATCGCGGCGGCGAGAGAAAAAAAGAGTATTGAGACAACCGGGCAGCTGGTGGAGATCATCAGAGAGGCTGTCCCGGCAAAGGCACAGATGACAGGAGGCCATCCGGCGAAAAAGACGTTCCAGGCGATCCGGATCGAGCTCAACCATGAGCTGGATGTGCTGAACCATTCCATCGATCAGATGATCGGACTTCTGAAGCCCGGAGGACGGTTCTGCATCATCACCTTCCATTCGCTGGAAGACAGAATTGTAAAGAACAGTTTCCGAAGAAATGAAAATCCCTGTACCTGTCCGCCGAATTTTCCTGTATGCGTATGCGGCAAGGTGAGCAGAGGCAGAGTGGTCACGAAGAAACCGGTTCTTCCGGGAGAGGAGGAGCTGACAGAGAACAAGCGGGCCAAAAGCGCCAAGCTTCGGGTTTTTGAGAGGGCACAGGCCTGACCGGCCGAAAGTCCCGGGAGGATTTGGATTTATGGCATCATATAAAAAAAGAAGATCTTATTATGAAATAGAAGGAAACGCGGTCAGGAAGCCGGAGATTTACGTTCCCCATGAAGAGCAGGCGGAGCGGGTGCGGAAGGTCAGGAGAAACCGACAGAAGGCACTTCAGATGAGTCCCGGTTTTGTGGTTTTCCTGGCGGCGGCCTGCATGTTTGTGCTGGCAGTATGCGTGGATTATCTGAGGGTACAGGCGTCGATCGATTCGAGGATTTCCAATATCCAGCAGATGGAGGAGAGCCTCGAGAATCTGAAGGATACCAACGAGAAAACTCAGTCCCGGATCGCGGCGGCTTCTGATATTCAGCAGATCTATCAGAAAGCGACGCAGGAGCTGGGCATGGTGTATCCCGACGACAGTCAGGTGATCTACTACGACAAAACAGAAAGCGAGTATGTGCAGCAGTATGAGAACATCCCCACAGAATAGCGGCGGCGAACAGGGCCGCAGAAAAAACGCTCCTAAAATATTCCTAAAATATATGAAAAAAAAGCTGGCGCTCACCTTTTTTCTGGTGGCGCTGGCTTTATTTGGACTGGCAGTGGCGGTGGCTGTGATCGGGCAGAGAGACGGCGCGGACTACAGCCGCACAGTGCTGGCCCAGCAGACGTACACCTCCGATATCATTCCTTTTAAAAGAGGAGAGATCACGGACCGGAACGGGACTGTTCTGGCGACCAATGAGGCGGTTTACAACCTGATCCTGGATCCTTCCGTGATCACTTCAGATGAGAATATTCTCAATCCCACTCTGGACGCGCTGGTGGAATGCTATGGCTATGACAGGGCTGAACTTGAAGCTTTGCTTAATGAAGATCCCAACGCGCAGTACATCCGTTATGAAAGAAGGATGAGTGAGGAGAGCCGGGACAAATTCCTGGCGAAGCAGGAAGAAGTCAACAATAATATGGAGATTAAGGACAAGATCGACGGCGTCTGGTTTGAGACAGAATATAAACGGATCTATCCCTATTCCACGCTGGCCTGCGATCTGATCGGATTTTCATCGGAGGACGGAACCACCGGAAGCTACGGCATCGAGCAGTATTACAACGATGATCTGGCCGGTGTGGACGGAAGACGGTACGGATCCTTCAACGAGGATTCCGACGCGGAAAACGTGACCAGAGACGCCATTGACGGAAATACGGTGGTATCCACCATCGACGTGAACCTTCAGTCGATCATAGAAGAGCAGATCCGTCTGTTCAATGAAAATGTCGGATCAGAGAATACGGCGGTGATCGTCATGGATCCCAACAACGGCGAAGTCCTGGCGATGGCTTCTTATCCTTATTATGATCTGAACAATCCCTCGGATCTCACCGTCAGCGGTTATTATACAAATGAAGAAATTGCTGCCATGAACGATGAGGAGACGACGGAAGCCCTCAATGAGATCTGGAAGAACTTCATTACCCAGACGACCTATGAGCCGGGGTCCACGGCAAAGCCCCTGACCATCGCCGCGGGGCTTGAGGAAGGAAAGCTCAGCACGACAGACACGTATCTGTGCGACGGGGGCGAGGAGGTGGCCGGCAGCTATATCGGATGCCACAACCTTGCAGGGCATGGAATGCTGGATGTGCAGGGCGCGATTGTAGAATCCTGCAATGACGCGCTGATGCATATCGGATGGCAGATCGGAAAGGAAGTGTTCTGCAAATATCAGCCGATCTTCGGACTGGGAGAACGGACCGGGATCGATCTGCCGGGAGAAGAGACCGGGATCCTTCAGAACGAGGAGGCGATGACGGATGTGGACCTGGCGACCAATTCCTTCGGACAGAATTTCAACACCACGGTGATCCAGATGGCGGCGGCCTACTGTTCCATCATAAACGGCGGAAATTATTATACGCCCCATGTGGTGCGGGAAATCTTAAGTCCTGACGGCTCCGTGGTGCAGAGCATGGAGGCGACGCTGGTGCGGGAGACCGTCAGTGAAAGCACGTCTGAGTTCCTGAAAACGGCCATGCTGGCCATGGTTGACAATCAGACCACCTACTCGACCGCCATCGCCGGTTATGAGATCGGCGGCAAGACCGGTACGGCGGAGAAGCAGCCGAGAAGCGACAACACTTATGTGGTGTCCTTCTGCAGCTTTGTGCCGGCCAGCGACCCCGAATATTTTATGATGGTCGTCATCGATGAGCCCAACGTGGAGGACCAGTCGTCAGGCGGGTACGCCACATCCCTGACCCATGATCTGTGGACCCAGATCATTCCCTATCTGAATCTGTTCCCGACCCGGAGCACAGACGGGACAGAGACAGAGACGGCCGCGACGCAGTCAGTCCTTCAGCAGCCGGAAAGCCAGGCCGCGGACGGCGGAAATGAGGCCGGCGGAGAGGAAGCCGATCCCGGAGCGGAGGGAGAGGCGGACGCGGCCGCTGAAGCGGAAGCAGATCCCCAGAACGGGGCGGAATAAGGAGAATGGAATGTTCCGGAGAACAGAGACATAAGTTTTAATAAAAACTCCGGAGGCGGTACATGGATCTGAAAGATCGGAACTGCACGTTTCACCGGATGAAGATCCTGATCGTGTTTGTCCTGTGCCTTGCGGGCTTTGGAGTCCTGACGGTCAGGCTGGGATATCTGATGCTGTTTCAGTCGGCCTACTATACGGCCCTGGCAGAGGAGCTGCATGAGCGGGAGCGTTCCATCAAGGCGGCGAGGGGACGCATTTACGATGCCAACGGCACCGTGATCGCCGACAACAGAACGGTCTGCACCATATCTGTGATCCATAACCAGATCACAGATCCCGACGCGGTGGTGGCAGCCCTCTGCGAACACCTGTCCCTCTCTGAGGAAGAGGTTCGGGAAAAGGTGGAAACATACAGTTCAAGAGAAATCATCAAATCCAACGTGGATAAATCGACAGGCGACGCTATACGGGCCTGTGATCTGGACGGCGTGAAGGTGGACGAGGACTACAGGCGTTATTATCCCTTCGGCAGCCTGGCATCCAGGGTTCTCGGCTTTACCGGCGCTGACAATCAGGGGATCATCGGTCTGGAGGTTCAGTATGAAGAATATCTGAAGGGCCAGAACGGAACCATCCTGACTCTGACAGACGCGAGAGGCGTGGAGATCGACACGGCGGCGGAGCAGAGGATCGAACCGGTGGAGGGCATGAGCCTGTATCTGAGTCTGGATGTGAATATCCAGAAATACGCCGAGCAGGCGGCCAGAAAGGTGATGGAGCAGAAAAACGCGAAGCAGGTTTCCGTCATTGTGATGAATCCTCAGAACGGGGAGATCATGGCCATGGTCAGTGTGCCGGAATTTGACCTGAATGATCCGTTTGCCCTGACCGGAACGGGGGAGACAGAGGCAGCTTCCGCGGACAGCGGGGAGTATCAGGATCTGCTGAACCAGATGTGGCGCAATCCCTGCATCAATGACACCTATGAACCGGGCTCCACTTTCAAGATCATCACGGCGGCGGCAGGCCTGGAGGAGGGCGTGGTCTCTCTGGAGGATGCCTTTTACTGCCCCGGATATAAGATCGTGGAGGACCGGCGCATCCACTGTCATAAGGTGGCGGGCCACGGAGCGGAAAATTTCCTTCAGGGCGCCATGAATTCCTGCAATCCGGTTTTCATCGAGGTGGGACTGAGGCTGGGCGTGCCGGGGATGTATCAGTATTTTGAACAGTTCGGCCTTCTGGAAAAGACCGGGATCGATCTGCC
The DNA here is from genome assembly GCA_904379015.1 of Candidatus Paralachnospira caecorum. GTDB lineage: Bacteria > Bacillota > Clostridia > Lachnospirales > Lachnospiraceae > Lientehia > Lientehia caecorum. The sequence continues at coordinate 28,374 of CAJFHG010000022.1, forward strand.
CGGGGAGGCGGGCACCATCATGCACAGGCAGGAGGATATGGGAGAAGTGGAGCTGGCCACGGTATCCTTCGGCCAGTCTTTTCAGATCACGCCTCTTCAGCTGATCACCACAGCCAGCAGCATCATCAACGGCGGAACCCGGATCACGCCCCATTTCGGCGTGGAGGCGAGGAGCAGCGACGGGAGCGTCATCAGAGAATTTCAGTATGACAGCCAGGAACAGATCCTGTCAGAAGAAACCAGTGAAACCATGCGTTATATCCTGGAGCAGGTGGTGGCAGAGGGAACCGGGAACAAAGCATATCTGGAAGGCTACCGGATCGGAGGAAAGACGGCGACTTCGGAAAAGCTTCCGAGGAGCGAGAACAAATATATTTCTTCGTTTCTTGGATTCGCGCCGGCAGATGATCCCCAGGTGATCGCCCTGATCACCATCGACGAGCCGGAGGGGATTTATTACGGAGGCACCATCGCGGCACCGGTCATCGCGGAGATCTTCGACAATATCCTGCCTTATCTGGGAATAGAAAAGGATTGATTCTTCTCTGAAAAAGTCTTATACTGAAACAGTTGACGCATCGAAAGAAAAATAAAGAGGAGTATTCATATGAAATATGCAGCAATCATTTCCGTATTGATCTCGTTTGCCATCAGCGCCATTCTGTGTCCGATTCTGATTCCGTTCCTCAGGAAGCTGAAATTCGGCCAGACGATCAGAGATGAGGGGCCCAAGGCCCATATGAAAAAATCAGGTACGCCGACCATGGGCGGGCTGGCCATTCTGATCAGCGTGGCGGTGACGAGTCTGTTTTTCGTGAAAGATTATCCCAGGATCATTCCGGTCCTGTTCACCACGGTAGGATTCGGGATCGTCGGACTTCTGGATGATTTCATCAAGGTAGTCCTGAAGCGCTCCGAGGGGCTGAAGCCCTGGCAGAAGCTGGGATGCCAGCTGGTGATCGCCGGCATTCTGTGTTATTATCTGATGACCTCCGATACGGTGTCCACGGCCATGATCATTCCCTTTACAGGCGGAAAAACCCTGGATCTTGGATGGTTTTTCATTCCGGCCTTTTTTATCATCGTGCTGGGTACGGACAACGGAGTGAACCTGACAGACGGTCTGGACGGATTGTGCACCAGCGTGACGATCCTGGTTGCTGTGTTCTTCACGGTGGTTTCCATGGGAATGGGAGGCGGCATCGAGCCCATTACAGGGGCGGTAGCGGGGGCGCTGCTGGGCTTCCTGGTCTTCAACGCGTATCCGGCGAAGGTCTTTATGGGCGATACCGGATCACTGGCCCTCGGCGGCTTTGTGGTATCATCGGCATTCATGCTGCAGATGCCGATTTTCATCCTTCTGGTAGGATTTATTTATTTCGCGGAAACCGTATCAGTCATGCTGCAGGTGGCATACTTTAAAAAGACCCACGGAAAGCGGCTGTTCCGGATGACGCCCATCCATCATCATTTCGAGCTGGGAGGCTGGTCCGAGACAAGGATCGTGACCGTATTTTCTACTGTGACGGCAATTTTATGCCTGGTCGCTTACATGGCACTGTAATGACAGAGAGGAATGGAAAATGGAAGAAAAAACAAATCAGAAAAAAATACTGGTGGCAGGCGGCGGAATCAGCGGCGTCGGCGCGGCCGGAATGCTTCTGCGGACGGGAGAACCGGTGATCCTGTATGACGGAAATGAAAAGCTGGACCGGACGGCTCTGGCGGCTTCTTTTGGAGAAACAGTCCCGGAGATCGTGCTTGGAGAACTGACAGACGAAGTAATCAGCCAGGTGCGGGCCTGTGTGATCAGTCCCGGCATTCCTCTGCGGGCGCCTTTCGTACAGAAGCTGAAGGCGGCCGGAATTCCCATCTGGAGCGAGATCGAGGCGGCTTACCGCCATGGGAAAGGCAGGCTGGCAGCTGTCACCGGAACCAACGGAAAGACGACGACAACGGCTCTTACGGGAGAGATCCTGAAGGCATATTATCCCTCTGTATTTGTGGTGGGGAATATCGGGACTGCCTATACGGAAAAGGCGCTGGAGATGACAGAGGAGTCTGTGACGGCCGCGGAGGTTTCCAGCTTTCAGCTGGAGACCATTGACACCTTTCATCCCAATGTGAGCGTGATCCTGAATATTACGCCGGATCATCTGGACCGCCACGGCAGTATGGAGGAATATATCCGGGTCAAGGAGCTGGTCACGAAAAATCAGGGAATCGGGGATACCTGTGTCCTGAATTATGAGGATGAGATCCTGAGAGAATTCGGAAAAACGCTGAACGGCGTCAGAGTCCTTTATTTCAGCAGCAGACAGAGGGTGCCGGGAAGCGTTTATCTGGAGAAGGATGAGATCGTCAGTGAACTGTCCGGTGTCCGGGAAACGGTGGCGCGCACCGGAGAGCTCCGGATTCTCGGCGTCCACAATTATGAGAACGCCATGGCGGCGGTGCTGGCGTCAGACGCCCTGGGGGTGCCCATGGATGTGATCCGCAGGGCGCTGAAGGAATTCCAGGCTGTGGAGCACCGGATCGAATTTGTGGTGGAAAAAGACGGAGTGGCATATTATAATGATTCCAAGGGCACCAATCCGGACGCGGCGATCCAGGGAATCCGGGCTATGGTGCGTCCCACAGTCCTCATCGGCGGCGGCTATGACAAGGGGGCTGTCTACGGGGACTGGATCCGTGCCTTTGACGGCAAGGTAAAGAAGCTGATCCTTCTGGGGCAGACCGCGGAAAAGATTGCCGCGGAGGCGGAGTCCCTCGGTTTTACGGACTTCTGTTTCGCTCAGTCCATGGAAGACGCGGTGGAAAAAGCAAAGGAAACGGCAGTACCCGGCGATGCAGTGCTTTTATCGCCTGCCTGTGCCAGCTGGGGCATGTTTAAAAATTACGAGGAGCGTGGAAGAGTATTCAAAGAGCTTGTAAAAAAGTAACGGCACGGAAGGAATCGGAGAGTGCAGATGGGCAGGGTAAACGCGGAAAAGAGTAAAAAACTGAATAAACCTCAGAGATATTATGACTACAGTCTGCTGGCGGTGATTCTTTTTTTGTGCTGCTTCGGCCTGATCATGGTCTACAGCTCCAGTTCCTACACGGCCCAGATCAATACAGGGGATTCTCTGTTCTATCTGAAAAAGCAGGGGATCGCTTTTCTCATCGGCCTGGTCTGTATGTTCCTGGTCTCCAAGATCGACTATCATAGATTTGGAAAGCTGGCTGTGCTGGGATACATACTGGCCCTGGTGCTCATGGTGCTGGTGAATTTTACACCCTTCGGCATTGAGTACAACGGCAAGAAGAGATGGTTCGGCATCGGAAATACGTCTCTGTTCCAGGCGGCTGAGGCCGTCAAGGTGGCACTGATCCTTTCCATGGCCAGCCTGATCACAAAGTTCTTCGGTAAGATCGATACCTGGCGGGCTCAGCTCCTGATCGCGGCGCTTCAGGTTCCGGTCATTTTACTGGTGACGGCCAACAATCTGAGCAGCGGCATTATCCTGCTGGGCATTGTGTTTATCATGATCTTTGTGGCAAGCCGCAGGAAAGTCCGTTTTCTTGTGATGGTGGCAGGAGCGGCCGGCCTGATCGGATTTGTCATGCTGTTTTCCGATCAGCTCATTGAGTGGAATATTCTGCAGGAGTATCAGCTGGAGCGCATTCTTGTGTGGAGAGATCCCTCCGCCTACGCGCTGGAAGGCGGCCATCAGGTGCTCCAGGGCCTTTATGCCATCGGTTCCGGCGGGCTGTTCGGCAAAGGGCTGGGAGAAAGCATGCAGAAGCTGGGCTTTGTGCCGGAGGCCCAGAATGACATGATCTTTTCGATCATCTGCGAGGAACTGGGACTGTTCGGAGCAGTCTGCGTGATTCTTCTGTTCCTCTTTATGATCTGGCGCTTTATGGTGATCGCCAATAACGCTCCGGATCTGTTCGGCGCCATGCTGGTGGTCGGGATCATGGCGCATATTGCCCTTCAGGTCATCTTGAATATAGCAGTCGTCACCAACACGATCCCCAATACGGGAATCACCCTCCCCTTTATCAGCTACGGAGGAACCTCCGTGGTGTTCCTGATGATCGAGATGGGAGCGGCCCTCAGTGTATCGAACAGCATCCGGTATGAGAGATGATGAGTATGCGGACTGAAAATCAGACGGAAAAACAGAAAAACACAGGCAGCGGGAAAAAACGGCGCCAGAGGCGGCTGATCATTCTGGCGGCGGTGTTTTTTGCCCTTCTGGCCGTTTTTCTGTTCGGGATCAATACCAGGATCACCCGGATCACTGTGACGGGCAGCACCCGCTATACGGAAGAAGAGCTGATTTCCATCATTTTTTCCAGGGACCGGGATTACAATACTTTTTATGCTATGTATCGGGACCGGTTCGGAGAGCATGTGGATATTCCGTTTATCGAGAAATACAGTGTCCGGATTACGGGACTTCATACGGCCACAGTTACGGTTTATGAAAAGGCTATTGCGGGCTGCGTGGAATATATGGGATCCTATATGTATTTTGACAAAGACGGAATCATTGTGGAAAGCTCCGGGGAAAAAATGGAATCTGTGCCCCTGGTGACGGGGCTCACATTCCGGAATATTGTCATGTATCAGCAGCTGACAGTGGAGGATGACAGCGTATTCGCGGAGATCCTGAATATTTCCCAGCTTCTGGAAGGTCATGAGCTTCAGGTGGACAAGGTGGAATTTGACAGCGCGGGAAATGTATCCCTTTATGTGGGCGGGATCAGGGCTGTCCTGGGAGACAGCCGGTATATGGCGGGCAAAATATCCGAGTTCAGCGACATGCTGCCTAATCTGCAGGACAAGTCAGGGACCCTGTATCTTGATACTTATGATCCCGGCGCGAAAAATCCGTCCTATACATTTGTTTCAGATTAGCAGGTAAAAATTAATTTATTTTTATGAAAGTAACAGTTGATTATTTTGAAAAAATAACTTATGCTATAGGAAGTGGCGACACCGGGGAGCCGGCGCTTACTTTCAAGCGATACATCAAGGGAGGAATTTGTTTTGTTGGAGATCAAGATTAACGAGTCGGAGAGCTCAGCGAAAATTATTGTGATCGGTGTCGGCGGCGCCGGCAATAACGCTGTGAATCGGATGATTGATGAAAATATTTGCGGTGTGGAATTTATTGGGATCAATACAGATAAACAGGCGCTGCAGCTCTGCAAGGCGCCTACGCCGATCCAGATCGGTGAGAAGCTGACAAAGGGTCTTGGAGCAGGCGCAAAGCCGGAAGTGGGAGAGAAGGCGGCGGAGGAAAGCTCTGAGGATATTGCGGCCGCGATCAAGGGCGCGGATATGGTGTTTGTCACCTGCGGCATGGGCGGCGGCACCGGTACCGGAGCAGCGCCTGTGGTGGCGCGCATTGCCAAGGATATGGGCATTCTGACAGTGGGCGTCGTGACAAAACCCTTCAAATTTGAGGGACGGGCCCGTATGAACAACGCGCTGGCCGGCATTGAGAATCTGAAGGCCAATGTGGATACCCTGATCGTGATCCCCAACGACAAGCTTCTTGAGATCGTAGACAGAAGAACCACTATGCCCGAAGCACTGAAGCGCGCGGATGAAGTGCTGCAGCAGGCAGTGCAGGGCATCACGGATCTGATCAACGTACCGGCTTTGATCAATCTTGATTTTGCTGATATTCAGACTGTCATGATCGATAAGGGAATCGCCCATATCGGCATTGGCAAGGCCAAGGGCGATGACAAGGCCATCGAAGCGGTGAAGGAAGCGGTATCCAGCCCTCTGCTGGAGACCACCATCGAAGGCGCTTCTCATGTGATCATCAATATTTCCGGCGATATCGGCCTGGTGGAGGCGAACGAAGCGGCAAGCTATGTTCAGGAGCTGGCCGGAGAAAACGCGAATATTATCTTTGGCGCGATGTATGATGATACTGTTCAGGATGAGGCCAGCATCACAGTCATCGCGACAGGACTTGAGAATTATGACGCGGCTGACGAGCCCGGGCCTGCGGCGAAGACGGCTTCAGATTTTAGCGTTCATAAACAGCCGGCAGTCAAGCCGGCAGCACCCCGTCAGGCGGCGGCGCCTGCTTCCGCGGTGCAGCAGACGGCGAAGCCCGCGGCTTCTTCTGTGCCTCCCGCGCAGGAAAGAAGGACGATTCCCCGTTCTTCAGGCTCCGGATTCAGTAGCGGAGCGTCTTATAAGGCGCCGGAGAGCAAGGGAATCACCATTCCGGATTTTCTTCAGAGAACAAAACGCTGACCGGAAACGGTTTAGACTGATGCAAAAGACATCCTCACAGAAAAGAGGGCTGCTGGCCCCGCTGTGAGGATGTTCTGGTTTCGGGTCATCCGGAAATAGCCCTGTAGGACATCTGCAGAACAATCCCCGCGAATGCCCGGGAGCTTAAAGGGAATTTGTCATGGATCCATTCTTTAAGGATGCCGATTACCCCGTTGACACAGTAGACGTAAGCGTAGCGGGCGGGCAAGCTTCCGCCTTCTCCTACGGGCATTCTGTATTTGTCCATCACCGCGTTGACCAGACGGTGGTTGAATTCGCTGCTGTCTCTCTGGATGATCAGGATCCGGAACAGCCGCTCGTTTTCACGGACATAATCGAAGAATTCTTCCAGCATATCCAGGAATTTTTCGTCTGAGTAGTCTTTGGGCAGATCAGGCGGAACCGGCAGCTGATTCAGCACGTCGTTTTCTATTTCAAAGAGCAGCTGCCCGATGCTTTCATAGTAAGCGTAGAAGGTGGAGCGGTTGACATCCGCGCGTTCGCAGATGTCGGTAACGGTGATCTTCTCCAGAGATTTGTGCTCCAGGAGTTCCAGCACAGCATCTTTCATCATCTTTTTTGTCAGTTTTACACGTCTGTTTTCAGCCATTTCTTACTTTACCCCCTGTTCATGAAAAAATCATACTTTCTTTAGATTTATTTCCAACATAATCATTAAAAATGTCGGAAACAAAACGTATTGATAAAAACTGATTGTTGATATGCCAACAATGTGTTGGTAAGATTATATCATGACAGATGCAAAGTGTCAAAGACTTGTTTCAGAAAGTAAGGATGATGAAGAAAGATTTTATTTCCTTTGATCAAGTAAAAAAAGAATATCACAGCGGCGCGGCGCCGGTTACGGCTCTGGAGGATGTTTCCTTTACCATAGGAGAAGGAGAAATCTGTGTGATCGTGGGAGAGTCGGGAGCAGGGAAAACGACACTCCTGAATATTCTGGGCGGAATGGATACGCTGTCCGCCGGAAAAGTAACCGTGGATGGTGTGGATATTTCTTCCTACAATAAACGGCAGCTCACTGATTTCAGACGGAGGGATGTGGGATTCGTATTTCAGTTCTACAATCTGATTCCCAATCTGACCGCGCTGGAAAATGTGGAGATTGCCGCCACACTGTGCCGGGATTGTCTGGATGCGCAGGCGGTGCTTGACAAGGTGGGACTGCGGGAACGGGCTTCCAGTTTCCCGGCCCAGCTCTCCGGCGGAGAGCAGCAGCGGGTGGCCATTGCCCGGGCTCTGGCGAAGAACCCCAAGCTGCTTCTCTGCGATGAGCCGACGGGGGCGCTGGACTACAAAACAGGCAAGGCGGTGCTCAAGCTGCTTCAGGACACCTGCCGGGACACAGGGATGACGGTCGTGATCATTACTCATAATAAAGCGCTCTGTGCCATGGCGGATCAGGTGATCCGCGTCAGGAGCGGCAGGGTGGTCTCTTCAGAATGGAACAGTGAGGTGACGCCGGTAGAAAAGATTGAATGGTGATGAATGGATATGGCAAAGATGGTCTTTAAGACGCTTTTTCGTACAATCCGCGCTTCCCTTGGCAGATACATTGCGATTCTGGCCATTGTGGCGCTGGGCGTGGGGTTCTTTACCGGCCTGAAAAGCGCTCAGCCGTCCATGCAGGCCACTGCGGACCGCTATTTTGACGCGCAGCAGATGTATGATTTCCAGCTTGTTTCCTCGCTGGGACTGACCAGCGGGGATGTGGAAGCGCTTTCAGAAACGGAAGGGATCCAGAGCGCGGAAGGCGGGTACCGCCTGGAGGCCCTGGCTCATATCGGGGAAGGAGAGGATTCGGTATGGCAGTTTCTTTCTCTGCCGGAGCGTATTGCCCTTCCCCAACTGACAGCCGGCCGGATGCCGGAGCAGGAAGGAGAATGCCTGGCCGATGACAGCGCTTTTTCAGAAGATGACATCGGAAAGACGATCACAGTCTCTTCGGAAAACGAAGAAACCACCTTTTCCCAGCTGACCCGGACAGAGTATACGATCGTGGGCCTGGCACAGTCGCCGCGGTACATCAGTCCGGACAGAGGAAGCGCCTCCATGGGGAGCGGCGAGATCGCCGGCTTTCTTTATCTGCCTTCCGGAGCCTTCCAGTCTGATGTCTATCATGAGATCCTTTTGCGGGCAGAGGAAGATACAGTGGTCTTTTCTGATGAATATGATGAAATGATCGAAGGACTGAGGCCAGCGGTAGAAACAGCGCTGAATGACCAGGCGCAGCAGCGGTATGAAGCGCTCCGGGCGGCCAGCGCCCAGGCCGGAGGAGGAGAGCCGGCGCAGCCGGCCGTTTCTGTACTGGGGCTGGACAGCAACGCGGGCTAAGTCAGTGGAATAAGAAGCTGTAATCAACAGGAGCAGTATCGGGGTTCCTTTTCGGGATCTCCGATACTATTTTTTTTTGGAGAACACGCTCTGTTTTACATATAATTTACGCTGCCTTGATTCTGATTTTACGTTTTTTTTGTATACTCAAACTGGAAAATTACACATAGCAAAAAAAATTTTCCCTGCAATCCCGGTTTCAGGCCGCGGGATCCGTATTACTGTTATAGAGGAGGAACTGCTCCATGTATGAAGAGCATCATATCATCCGGCAGGTGTATGAGGCAAAAGAAGATACCCAGGCAGCCGACAGACTGATCGGCGCCTATATGCCGTTTATCAAGGTGGAAACGGCGAAATTTCTGAACCGGCCGCCGATGGAAGGACAGGATGATGAGCTGAGCATTGCCATGATCGCTTTCCATGAGGCCATTGGACGCTACTCAAGGGGAAGGGGGACATTTTTGAAGTATGCTGCTGTCCTGATCCGGAACCGTCTGATCGATTATGAGCGCAGGGAAAAACGCCACAGGCTGGTTATTTCTCTTGACGCGCCGGCTGGAGAAGAGGAAACGCCGATCCTGGAAACTGTGGCGGGAAAAGAAAACCATGGAGAGGAAATCGCGGTGCGTGACGCGACCAGGGCTGAGATCGAGGAGCTGTCCAGACAGATGGAGCAGTTCGGAATCTCATTGACCGACGTGGCGGATAATTGTCCCAAACAGGCAAGGACCCTGGAGATATGCAGAAAAGCAGTGCAGAAAGCGCAGGATGATCCGGAGATCCTGGAAGAGTTTCTCAGGACGAAGCGGCTTCCCATGGCCAGGCTGGCCGGCGGAAGCGGAGAAAGGAAAACACTGGAGCGGCACAGAAAATATATGGTGGCGCTTCTGCTGATCCATACGAACGGATATGAGATCATCCGCGGTCATATCAGGCAGGTATTGAAAGGAGGAGCTGCACAATGAAATATATGGTTATGGAATGCCATCACAGCTACGCGGTTCTTCTGGATGAAAACGGGATATTCTGCAAGGCCGCGAATCTGCATTACGAAATAGGAGAGATCGTAGAGGATCCGGTTCTGATGCGCGATCCGCCGCCAAAACGGAATAAGATCATCAAAATGATCGGAGGAGGCATTGCCGCGGCCGCGGCCGCCTGCATTCTGCTGATCGCCGGAACCGGGTACTACAGAGATCATATCGCGTCTTATTCTTCCATCTATCTTACGATTAATCCGGAAATTCAGATGGATCTGAACAGACAGGGAACCGTGGTGGACCTGGAAGGGCTGAATCATGACGGAGAGCGTCTGCTGGACGGATATAACGGGGACGGCAAAGATAAGGTGACCGTCACGGATGAACTCATAGACAGAGCGGTTGATATGGGATTCCTGACAGAGGGAGACCGGGTCGTGATCTCCATCGATACGCCGGATGAGACGCTGTTCCGCGAATATGGAGTGGAGCTGAGAACAGGGATTACAGAGCATCTGGATGGAAGAATTGAGATTGCGGTAGAGATTTACAGTTACGGAACGGAAATTCCGGAGCATACCAGTGAATCGGCCGCAGAATCCACGACTGCGGCACCTGCGACTGAGGCGCCCACGACTGAGGCGCCTGCCACCGCGGCGCCCACGACTGCGGCACCTGCCACTGAGGCACCCACTACGGCGGCGCCTGCCACTGAGACACCCGCTGCCCCGGCGCCTACCGTTCCGGCAACTGCTGCTCCGGCGCCCACTGCTCCGGCAACTGCGCCTGCTACCGCGGCGCCTCCGGCAGATGACGGCGACAGCGGGTACGACGATGACGGCAATGATGACGGCAATGATGACGATGACAGTGATGACGACGGCGATGACGATGATGACTAAAAAAAATGAAAAAAATTTTCCGGTTACCCCGGTTTTGCAACCCCCCTTCCGTAATCTACCAATAGAAAGATAAAAAAGATCAAACGAAAGGAGTCAAACATATGAAAAAGAATGGAATTGGAATCAGAAAGGCAGTTACATTGACAGCAGCAGCGGCGGCAGCGGCGGCGATGCTTCTGGCCGGATGCGGGAACGGAGCAGGAAAGCTGGCGGCAGAAGAAACAACACAGGCGGCGGTATCCGTGGCAGAGACCGGAACGCTTTTGTTAAGCGTGAATCCGGAGATCCAGATTGAATACAATCAGGAAGGAAAGGTTGTGGCGCTTTCCGGGCGGAACGATGATGGAACAAAAATTGTTGAGTCCTGTCAGGATTATATCGGAAAAGACTGTGCGGCAGTCCTGGAAGAGCTGGTGAAGGAAATCCACGCGGCAGGATATTTCACGGAAGACATTGACGGAAATCAGAAAAATATCGTTCTGCAGCTGGAACCCGGATCGGAAGAACCGGATGATGATTTCCTGGAGAGAATGGCCGTAAGTACCCAGAACGCTGTAAAGGGGCTGGCTCTGGATTCTCAGATCGTCAATATTGAACAGGATGATTATGACGCTGCCTATGCGGGCAAAGGCTATATCACCCTGGAGAAGGCGAAAGAGATCGCCCTCAGTCAGGCTCGCGTCAATGAAACAGACGCAGTATTTGATGACAAGGAGTTTGACCTGGATGACGGCACCGCGCTTTATGAGCTCGAGTTTACTGCCGGCGGCAGAGAGTATGAGTATGATGTGGACGCTGTGACCGGAAAAATCCTGAGGGCAGAGCATGAGGAAGCGGCGGCAGCGCCGACGGCGGCTTCTCAGCCGGCGCAGAACGACACAGACTACGGTCCCAACAATGACGGCGTGACGGACTACAACGACACAGACTACGGCCCCAACAATGACGGCGTGACAGACTACAACGACACAGACTACGGCCCCAACAATGACGGCGTGACGGATTACAATGACACAGACTACGGCCCCAACAACGACGGTGTGACGGACTACAATGACACGGACTACGGCCCCAACAATGACGGCGTGACAGACTACAACGACACAGACTACGGCCCCAACAACGATGGCGTGACAGACTACAACGACACAGACTACGGCCCCAACAACGATGGCGTGACCGATTACAATGACACAGACTATGGCCCCAACAACGACGGCGTGACGGACTACAATGACACAGACTATGGTCCCAATAACGACGGTGTGACCGATTACAGCGGAGACAGCGCGTATGACGGAGACAGCAGCTACGACGACGACGGAGACAGCGGATACGACGACGGCGGAAGCGATTATGACGACTGATAAAATCAGGCAGGCGCGCAGGGAGCCGGCAAAGCTCCGGCATGAGAGCAAGCACCAGATCAGCCTTCCGGAGGATCTGGTGCTGACAAAAAGGCTGGAAAAGATATTGGAGCGGGACAGTCACGCAGGGAAGGACGGAACCTACCGGGTTACCAGTCTGTATTTTGACACTCCGGAGGACCGGGCCCTTCGGGAAAAGACGGAGGGCGTGAACCGGAGAGAAAAATTCCGGCTGCGGTATTACGGAACGGATACCGGCTGGATCAGGCTGGAAAAAAAATATAAAGTCAATGGTCTCTGCGGAAAACAGAGCGCGCCCATCAGCGCCGCGCAGGTGCGGAGGCTTCTGAAGGGAGAATACCGTTTTCTGTATGAATCAGACCTCCCTCTGTTTCTGGAATTTTACAGTAAGCTTACCGGGCAGGGCCTCCGGCCCAAAACCATCGTATGCTATGACAGGGAGGCGTTTCTGTACAGGCCGGGAAACGTCCGGATCACCCTTGACAGGAGAGTGAGGACCGGGCTGCGCCGCACAGATTTTCTGAATCCGGATGCCGCTTTTGTGGAGGCGCTGGACCGGGTGACCGTGCTTGAGGTAAAATATGACGAGTTTCTCCCGGAGACAGTGCGGATGGCCGTGCAGGTGCCGGGAAGACAGGCAGGGGCCTGTTCCAAATATGTCCTGTGCCGCAGATTCGACTAAATAAAATCGGAGGAGTTTCAGCATGACCTTTCGGGATATTTTCAAATCAGACTTTCTGGAAAATATGGGAAGCGTCTCCATACCGGATATGGTGCTTGCCCTGCTTCTTGCCTTTTGTCTTGGGCTGTTTATTTTCTTTGTCTATAAAAAAAGCTTCAGCGGGGTGATGTATTCAGGCGGTTTCGGCGTGACGCTGGTCGCCATGTGCCTGATTACCACATTTCTGATCATGGCGGTTGTGAGCAATGTGGTGCTGTCTCTCGGCATGGTGGGCGCGCTTTCCATCGTGCGGTTCCGTACAGCCGTCAAAGAACCGCTGGATATTGCGTTTTTATTCTGGAGTATCGCGGCCGGGATCGTGCTGGCGGCCGGCCTGATCGTCCTGGCGGTGTTCGGGAGCCTGCTGGTGGGGATCGTCCTGCTTTTATTTGCCCGGAGAACATGCGCGGATTTCCCCTATATTCTGATGGTGCGCTGCGCGGATGCGCAGACAGAGCAGAAGACCGTGGAATTTGTGAAATCGCAGGTGAAGAAGATGGTCCTGAAAAGCAAGAGCATGGCGGACGGGACGGTGGAACTGAATTATGAGGTGCGTCTGAACAGGGGCGACAGCTCTTTTCTGAACGGGCTGGATCACATGGATGGCGTGGACAGTGTCGTTCTGGTGTCTTATAACGGTGATTATATGGGGTGAGCCTATGATCAGTCACAGACGGATCGACAACATCTGCATAGGGGCCATGGCAGCGGCGGTTCTGACGGTGCTGGCGTTCCTGGCGGGATTTCACGGACTGGATGCGGGTGAAGAAACATGGACGGCGGAATATGAATTTCGCCTTTTTGATCAGAGCTTCGTCCATCATATCGATATCCGCATGGAGGATTGGGAGGGTTTTCTGGAAACGGCTGAAGAAGAGGAATATGAATCCTGTACCGTGACGGTTGACGGAGAGGAATTCCGTCAGGTGGGAATCCGGGCGAAAGGAAATAATTCTCTGCGGCTGACCACGGAATATGGTCTTGACAGATACAGCCTGAAGCTGGAGTTTGACCATTTTCTGGAAGGCGGAAATTATTACGGCCTGGATAAGCTGTCGCTGGATGCCTCTTTTCAGGA
>CAJFHG010000023.1:0-39906 GCA_904379015.1 Candidatus Paralachnospira caecorum
TCAAGCGGTACTTTACCCTCTCCCTCGCCAAACTCGACTTTTACGCTGACTGTGCTGTCAGGTTTTTTGTGGGAAAGCAGTACAACCGTCTCCACATTCGCCGTCTCAGGAAACATATCTACACAGCACATACGCTCCACCTGGTACCCTGCTGCCGTGAATGCCTTCAGATCCCGCGCCAGTGAGGTGGGTTTGCAGCTGATGTAAAGAATTTTTTCAACACCGTAAGCGATGATTTTCGGCAGGGCTTTGGGATGGATGCCGTCCCTTGGAGGATCCAGCACGATCATTTCCGGCTTTTCTTCGATCTCATCCAAAACTTTCAGCACATCGCCCGCCAGAAATTCGCAGTTTTCGAGGCCGTTGAGGGCCGCGTTTTCTTTTGCCGCCTGTACCGCCTCTTCCACGATTTCCACTCCGATCACCTTCCGGGCAACCGGCGCCAGTATCTGGGCGATCGTGCCCGTGCCGCTGTACAGATCATAGATCAGGCGGCCGTCAATCGTTCCCGCGTAGTCTCTTGCCGTGCTGTAGAGGACTTCTGCACCGGCAGAATTGGTCTGGAAAAAGGAAAACGGCGTGATCTTAAACCGCAGTCCCAGAAGCTCCTCATAAAAATAATCCTGGCCCCAGAGAACGGTCGTTTCGTCACTCTGCACCACGTCTGCCATGCTGTCGTTTCTCATATGCAGGATCCCTGCCAGCGTGCCTTCCAGCGGCAGCGCCTGAAGCATGGAAACAAACTTTTCCAGAAACAGCGTCTCATCGCCTTCGGTCTGGCCGCTGGTGACCAGCGCGGTCAGGATCTCCCCGGTCTTCCGCGCCTTCCGCACCAGAAGATGACGCAGATAGCCGCAGTGCTTCATTTTCTTGTAGAAGGAAAGACCTTCTTCCCGGCACAGCTTCAGCGTTCCCAGCAGAATTTCCGTAAAATCCCGGTCCGCGATCCTGCAGTCCTCCACGGTCACAATATCATGAAAGCTGCCCCGTTTGTGAAGTCCAAGGGTCAAAGGCCCGTCCTTCACCTCATCGCCGAAAGAATACTCCATCTTGTTCCGATAGCCGGAGACCACCGGACTTCCTTTAATTCCTTCAAATACATGATCCGGACAGCTTTCCGAAGTCAGCCGGCGCACCATATCCGCCTTCAGCGCAAGCTGCTCTTCATAGGGCAGCGTCTGATAGCTGCAGCCGCCGCATATGCCAAAATGGCGGCAGGGATTCTCTCTCGTTTCCTTCGGAGATTTCTCCAGCACCCGCAGAAGGCGGCCTTCCGTCTTTCCCTTTCTCTTTTTTCCCGCCGCTGCCTCGATCCGCTGCCCCGGAAGCACATGCTTCACCATGACCGTTTCATTGCCTGCCTGTAAAATTCCTTTGTTGGGAAATTCCACCCGTTCCACAATTCCCTCAAAAATCTCGCCCTTTTTCATTCGGTCTGTTTTCCTTTCTGTCCATGTCTGTGACTGCCCGCATCCGGCCATGGATCTGCGCATCCCGCTTCATTGGCCGAAAAAAGGGCCGCCAGCCCGGCAGCCCTCTCAAGCAAACTTCAATCATACTCCATCATTTTGCTATCATGCTTATTTCATGCTTATTTCTCGTCTGATCCCTCTTCAAATGCATCCTCGTCTGCTTTCGCCATTTTATCGGGAGATCCTTCGTCCTCATCCTCGTCTGAATCATCCTCATCTTCATCGTCAAAGAAATCATCATCAAAGTCTTCATCGAAATCATCTTCAAAATCTTCCAGATAATCCGGCGTAAAGAAACGATATACTGCATAAGCGATTCCCGCTACTGCTGCAACTGCACCGATAATAGCCAACACCCAAAGCAGCTTACTTTTCTTCTCTTTATCCATATCCCGCACGTCCTTTCGCAACAAAGTTTATATTGCAGTTATTATATCACTAATCCGCAGTTTTTACTATCGAAATTTTCCAGAATTCTAATATTTTATACTTTTTTTAACACTCTTTAGCCATTGGTTCCCGGCCGGGCAGCGCCTTCCTCAAAAGATCTCTGTCGGGCCGAACCTTTGTCTGCGCTGCCGGCGCCGCCGGCCCTCAGAGCTTTTCCAGCTTCGCGAATCCGGCGTACATCCGTTTCCGCCCCGCCGCATCAAAGTCCACCGTGACCTCAAAATCCTTCTTCTGCTCTGTGATGTCTGCTACCGTTCCCTCGCCGAACTTTACATGGCGGACCCGGTCTCCCACATCATAGGCAGGCCTGCCGCCCTTCACCACCGTAAACTGACGGCCCATATAGGACTGCTTCGGATCATCCAGCGCGGCAGACTTTCCATAGCGGGCGGCCGGGGCCTTCCAGCTGCCGTACCCACCCGTGCCGCTCCGATTCAGGTCAAACACGGTTTCTCTGTTCGTCTGGCTTCCAAACCGACTTCCGGACACATCCCCGTCCGGGCGCTCCGTCCGTGCCGCAGCTGCCGCCGCATCCCCATCCGGCTTCGTCCTGTGCAGCCGGCCTCCCGGTGCGAACACCGACGCAACCCGATCCTGTTTCAGATACAGGGGCGGAATCTCCTCCACAAACCGGGAAGGCCTGCTGAACCGTGTTTCCCCTCTCACCATACGCTGTCTGGCACAGGTCAGGATCAGTTCCTTCCGGGCCCGGGTAATGCCCACATAACAGAGCCTCCGCTCTTCTTCCATGTCGTCCGGGTCATCCGAAAAGATCGCGCCCTGGCCGGGGAAAAGGCCGTCCTCCATCCCCGCCAGATACACATTGGGAAATTCCAGTCCCTTGGCGCTGTGAAGGGTCATCAGGATCACCCTGTTCTCGGCGTCATCCATGCTGTCAATATCCGCCACCAGGGCAACCTCCTCCAGGAATTCACTGAGGACCGTCTCCTCCCCGGCCTGTTCCTTCGCCGCTTCGTACCCGACCGCCTTATTTCTCAGCTCATCAATATTCTCCAGACGGGATTCCGCTTCCACTTCATCGTCGCTTTCCAGCTCCGCCCTGTACCCTGTACTGTCCACAATATCGTCGATCAGATCTCCGATGGAATAGTAAGAAAGCTTGCTTCTGAACGTCTGGATCTGAGAAACGAAATTCCGGATCTTTCCGGCCGCTCTTCCCAGCCCCGGGATCTGGTCCGCCATGCGGCAGGCCTCATAAAAACTCAGGCTGTTCGCCTCCGCGTAAACCATCACCTTTCCCACACTGGCCGCGCCGATGCCGCGCTTCGGCACATTGATGATCCGCTGAACGGCCAGATCGTCCATCCCGTTGTCAATGGTCTTCAGATAACTCAGAATATCCTTGATCTCTTTTCTCTGGTAGAAGTTGACGCCGCCCACCAGACGGTAAGGAATGCCGCGGTTCACGCATTTTTCCTCCAGAAGGCGGGACTGGGCATTGGTCCTGTAAAGGACCGCGAAATCCGAATAGGAAGCACCTCCGGCCACCCTGGCCGCAATGTCAGCCACAATGCCGTCTGCTTCCTCATAGGCAGTGTCATACTGCCGGAACCGCACCGGATCCCCGTCCTCCGCCTCTGTCCAGAGCCGCTTGTCCTTCCGCCCGAAATTATGCCGGATCACTTCGTTTGCCGCCCGGAGGATGTTGCCCGTAGACCGGTAATTCTGCTCCAGCTTGATCACCTGGGCCCCCGGAAAGGCTTCCTCAAATTCCAGAATATTCGCCACATTGGCTCCCCGGAATTTATAAATGGACTGGTCGTCGTCTCCCACCACGCAGATATTCCGATACTTGCCCGATAAAAGCTCCACCAGGCGGAACTGAGCGATATTGGTATCCTGATATTCGTCCACCATAACGTAGCGGAACCGCTCCTGATAATACTCCAGCACAGCGGGCTCCGCCCGGAACAGCTCGACTGTCTTGACGATCAGGTCGTCAAAATCCAGCGCGTTGTTCTTTTTCAGCTGCGCCTGATACTCCAGATACACCTCCGCGATCCTGCTCTGCCGGAAATCCCCCGCTGCCTGAGAGGCAAACTCTTCCGGACTGATCAGCTCGTCCTTGCAGGAAGAGATCACAGAAAGCATCTCCCGTTCTTTGTAAAGCTTCGGATCGAAATCCAGCTTTTTCAGGACCTGACGCATCAGAGTCTTCTGGTCGTCGCTGTCATAAATCGTAAAATTCGTATCAAACCCCAGACATCCGATATGGCGCCGCAGGATCCGCACACAGGTTGAATGGAAAGTGGAGACCCAGACACTGTCTCCACCAAATTCCACCAGGCGCTCCACCCGCTCCCGCATCTCTCCCGCCGCCTTGTTTGTAAAGGTCAGCGCGATGATGTTCCACGGATTCACGCCTTTCATTTCAATCAGCCAGGCAATCCTGTGCGTCAGGGCCCTCGTTTTTCCCGATCCGGCTCCCGCCAGCACCAGAAGAGGCCCCTCTGTCGTCTCCACAGCCTTTCTCTGCATGGGATTCAAGCTGTCATAACTGCTCATCTTCACCCTTCTTCTTTTTCCGCATCTTTCTGTTCTCTGCTCTGTATTCTTATCCGTCTTCTTCCCTGTTTTCCGCCCTGTTCTCTTCTACAGCTTTCTTCCGCAGTTGGGACAGAAGTTGGCGCCGTTTGTCTTCGTGCCGCAGTCAGGACAGAAATTGGGCTTTTTCATTCCGGTTCCGGACGGACCGGCCGCCGTATTTCCGCCGGCCTGCCCCGGATCTGCCTGTCCCGGATTGGTCTGATTCATCTGCTTCATCATCTGATCAGCCATCTGGGCCCCCATCATCATCCCCATCTGCATGCCAGCCATATCGGCCGCCATCTGGCCGCCGGCGCCGCCTTTTTCCATTCCCTCCGCCATGGCCATCTGCTGGTAGCGCCCCATGTCTCCGACCATGCTCTGGGAGGCAGTCTTATTGATCATCTTCTGGATCTCGTCCGGATAAGATACGCTCTGGATTGAAAATCCTGTGATGGCAATTCCGATCCTGCGCATCTCCATATCCAGATCCTCGCAGATCCCCCGCCCGATCTCGGACGCGTTGATCTGAAGGTTGAACAGATCCTTCCCTTCTCTGGAAATCCATTTCATGAGAAGAGGATCCAGTCCCGCGAGAACCCGCTCCTTCACGTCATCCACCGTAAACTGCTGCCGGATGCCCGCCACCCTGTCGATCAGGGCCATGTGATCCGATACTCTGCAGGTGAAGGTCCCGAAGGCTCTCACGGGAAGGCCGCCGGGCAGCCCGGGGGCCGGCAGATTCACCGCGTTCCTCGTTCCCCATTTCACCGTAAATTCCTTCGTATTGATAAACAGTACTTCCGCGCGGATGCCGCTGTTAAAACCAAATTTAAATCCCTTCAGGGTAGACAGGAACGGAATGATGTCGGACTCAATGTCAAAGCTGCCCTCATCCCTGAAAACGCCTTCCACTTTTCCATTGTACAAGAAAATCGCGTCCTGGCCGGGGCGGATCACAAGACGGCTTCCCCTCTTGATCTCCTTATTGCTCCACTTCCAGAAAATCACATCGTCACGATACTCTTCCCACTCTACCACATTGGCCATCTGGCCGCCAAAAAGTCCCATATTTTTCTCCTGTTTCCGTTACTTGCCAAGCTTTGCCTTCAGCGCGGCGAGTTCATCGTCCACCGCCTGGCCGGCCGGATCATCATACTTATCCTTCAGCGCTTCAATATCAGACGCGCTCTGCTGACTGTTCAGCTGCGCCATGGCGTTGGCCTCATCCAGCATCTTGTTCGCCTTCGCTTCCATCCGGTCGAAGGCGCTCAGGTTGCTTCTGGCTCCGTCTACGCTGGCTCCGATCTTATTCAGGCGCTCCTGGGTCTTTGCCACCTGCATCTTCGCCTTGATCGCGTCTCTCCTGGAATCCAGCTCAGCGATATCCGAGCAGAGCTTGTCATGCATCTGTCTCATCTTGGAGGCATTCTCCGCCGCCAGCGTATAGGACTGCTGAAGCGCTTCCTGCCTGGATACCAGGTTTGCCTTCTGAGCCAGGAACTGCTTCGCGTCCGCGTCATTTCCTGCCAGGACAGCCTTTTCCGCGTATTTCTGCATTTTATCGATTTCTTCGGTGCACTCATCCAGCTCCCGCTTCGCTCTCGCTTCCTCCGCCATGACAGAAGCGGTCTCTGCCTTTACCTTTCCCAGATCGCTCTCCAGGTTCCGCATATACTGGTCGATCATCTTGACCGGGTCCTCCGCCTTGTCCAGAAGCGCGTTGATATTAGACGACATGATATCCTTGAATCTCTGAATAATACCCATATGGTTATCCTCCTGCGGTCACGTTTTTTTCATTATAAGCCATTTCCCATGCAATGTCAAAATCATTTGGATGCCCCCAAAATCGACATTTATGTCTTGTCATATGGTTTTAAATACTATATAATGATACGAGAGGTGAGAGTATGAAAACCAATGAAGAAATCGTTGAAGACTTACTGAACAGACTGAAAAAACTGAATTATGTCCATCCCAAGGATATTCCGGATATTGATCTTTACATGGATCAGGTGACCACATTCATGGAGCAGCATCTTTCCACAGGCCGGCGCCGGGAAAGCGACAAGATCCTCACCAAGACCATGATCAATAACTACGCCAAAAACGATCTGCTTCCGCCTCCCGTAAAGAAAAAATATTCCAAGGATCATCTGATCCTGCTTGCCTTTATCTACTATTTTAAGGGTTTTCTGTCCATCGGCGACATACAGGTGCTGCTGAAGCCTCTGTCCAGCCGGTATTTTTCAGATGACCATGACAAACTGGACAGGATCTACAGCGAGATCGTCAAGATTGAAAAGCTTCAGCTTGCTGACCTTTTAAAAGAGGTTCAGACGCGGTTTGAAACATCCGGATCCACTTTTGAGCAATATCCGGAGGAGGACAGAGACTATCTGCAGCTTTTTTCCTTTATCTGCATGCTCAGCTTTGATGTGTATCTGAAAAAGCAGATGATCGAGCAGATCATTGATGAAATGCGGATCTCCTCTTCCGATAAAGACCGGAAAGACGCGCCAAAAAAAGACAGTGAAAAATAATACGGATCTGAAAACGAAAATGAGAATCCTGCGCCGCAGGATTCTCTGTTTTTTCTCTGACATTTCTCCGTCTTTTCATTCTGACCCATGCCCATTTCCGGCTGTCCGCTTCCGCCGCCGTACTTACAGCCGGGCATGCTGCTCTTTTCCTCCTTCGGACTGTCCTTCCTTTTCCCCCGCGTCCAGCCTTTCAAACACCATATCATACCCGTCGTTTCCATAATTGAGAGAACGGTTCACCCGGCTGATGGTAGCCGTCGAGGCCCCCGTCTTTTCCGCGATCTCCAGATACGTTTTTTTCGCGCGCAGCATCCTGGCGACTTCATAACGCTGGGACAGCGACAACAGCTCATTTATGGTACACACATCCTCAAAAAACGTATAACATTCATTCACATCTCTCAAGGTGAGAATGGCCTGGAACAGATGATCCACTGCCTCTGTTTTCAACTTTTTGTTCATATCTTCTCCTTTAAAGTGTTAAAGTACCTGTCTGTACAAAATCATTATACATTTTAGCATTTTAGCACTTTAAAGTCCAGTCCTATTCCTATATTTTTTCAATTTCTCCACATCCGTATTGACGATCAGCTCCTCAGGAAAGGAAACTGCCTCCAGAAGCGCCCTGGCCTCGTCAAACCGCCCCACAGACGTGGGAAAATGAGAATCCGTGTTGACCACGATCTCCTGACCGTACCGCTCGCAGTACCGGAGGATCGTTCTCATATTTTCTTCACAGTGGATCCGGCTTCCGCCCGGCACCAGCGAACTGTTGTTGATCTCGATCAGCACATGCTGCGCCTTTGCCTCCCGCACCATGGCCTCATAATCGATCTCATACCAGCCATCGTCAGGATGTCCGATTATATGGACATAGGGATTTTCCATCACCTTCAGGAGCGTCCGGGTGTTTTCCTTCTTTGTTCCCGGCTTCAGGCAGATCGTATGAAGGCTGGCGATACAGAGCGGCAGCTTTTTCAGGACCTCCGGCCCCAGATCCACGTTTCCCTCATAATCCATGATGTTCAGCTCCGCTCCCATCAGGATCTCCACGCCGTACAGATATTGGTCGATCACCTTGAAATTCCGGAAATGGATCTCGCTGCAGCTTCCCTCCAGGGCCGGAGCATGATCCGTAATGGCCAGCAGCTGAAGCCCGCGCTCCGAAGCCGCTCTGGCCATTTCCAGCACTGTGCCGTAAGCATGTCCGCTGGCTACTGTATGACTGTGCGTGTCCAGAATAAACTCCTTCATCATATGTCCTCCTTATCGTTCAGCATGAATGTTTCGATCACTGCCGCCACCCCGTCCTCTTCATTGGACCGGGTAATATAGTCCGCGCATTTCCTGATCTCAGGGCATCCGTTGGCCATGGCGACCCCCAGTCCCGCTGCCTTCAGCATGGGGATATCATTGTCGTAGTCCCCGCAGGCAATGGCGGCCGCCTCCGGTATATTCAGATACTCCAGAGTCCGCTTCAGCCCGCTCCCCTTGTCGATCCCGGCCGGAAGAATTTCCAGATGATATGCCTCCGAACGGAATACAGAAAACTCTGCTCCCAGCGCTTTCGCAACGACCGGTTCCAGATTTCGGATTTGCTCTTCAGAGCCGACCATCATCAGCTTTACAATCGGAAACGTAATATGTGAAATGAGGTCCGGCACCTCTTTGATATTCATCCTGACATTCCTGGCCTCACCGGCCACATAGGGATCCGATCCGCTTTCCGTGATGATATCGTCTCCCTCGTAGCTCAGGATCGCCGTCCGGTGCTTCCTGGAAAGCTCCACGATTTCCCGGATCCGCTCCGGCGGTATCTCCACAGAGAATAGGACCCGGCCCGTCACGCAGTCCAGCAGTTCGCCTCCGTTATAAGACAGAATGTAACCGCCTTTCCGGTCCAGCCCCAGATCCCTCGCCACATGCCATACGCCGTGAGTCGGTCTTCCCGACGCCAGCACCAGGATCCCGCCCCGGTCAGTGAGGGCATTCACAGCTCTCTTTGTCCTGTCAGTAATGCGCTTGTCATCCGTCACCAGCGTTCCGTCCAGATCCGCCGCCAATAATCGATATCTCATAATCCCTCCGTGTTGATTTCCTGTCAAAAAAACAGGACAGCTTAAACTGCCCTGCCTTTTTGTGTTTTTCGTCGTTTTCTCTAAAAACGATGAACCGTGTCCGTCTTCGATGTCGCCTGAAGCTGTCTGCTTATGATGTCCGCTCTGATGTCTCCTTAGATGTCCGCTTATGATGTCTCCATGATGTCAGTACAACGCAGATGCAAAAAGAGCCCAGAATTACTGCTGTGTGTAACCCCGAACCCCTTTTTCCTCATCTGCTGACACGACTATAACACGGAATTTTTCAGGAATCAAGTAAATTTTCTGTAACAGAAACTACTTTGTCGAATTTTCTGTTTTATCCGTTTTTTTCAGACCAGCGACTGTGCAACCTGCATATATGCCTGAAACGCCCCGGGAACCGCGTACATTTCCGCCCCTTCGCGCCCTGTCACAAAGCGTCCTCCGGTCCGCTTTTCCAGCCGCCCGGCCCGGCGCTCCGCCTCCATGCTGTCACTTCCGGAAAGCGCAATGTGATAGCCGGTCATATGCCATTCCACATGGGTAAAAATGTGTTTTGCCGGCGGAAGCGGCTCCATCGAAAACGCGTTTTTTTCCTCTTTTCTGATCCCCAGATAAGACAGGGCCTCTTCTCCGGAAAGCGTCCCCTCTGTATTGGGGAATTCGTACAGCCCTGCCAGAAGGCCCTGCTCCTGCCTCCTGGTGATCAGGAACCGGTTCCCGCAGGTGACCACAAACACCGTCATCGGACAGATCTTCCGCTTTTTCTTCGGCGCCTTCACCGGAATTCTGTCCGTTTTTCCTCTCCGGCAGGCAAGACATATCCCCTTTATGGGACACTCCTGACAGTGCGGACGCCCGTTCGGCACACACACCACAGCTCCCAGCTCCATCAGCGCCTGATTGAATTCTCCCGGTTTGTCCGCCGGCATGGTCTGTCCCAGCAGACGCTCCATTTTCTTTTTGACAGCCGGCTTTCCGATATCCTCCGGATCAGCCAGCAGTCTCGCCGTCACCCGCAGCACATTGCCGTCCACGGCCGGCACCGCGATCCCGTAGGCAATGGAAGCGATCGCTCCCGCCGTGTAGGAGCCGATCCCCGGAAGGGTAAGCAGCTCTTCATAGGAATCGGGCAGCCTGCCCCCATAGCGCTCCACTGCTTCCGCGGCCGCCTTCTTCAGATTCCTCGCCCGGCTGTAATAGCCCAGGCCCTCCCACAGCTTCATGAGCTGTTCCTCCTCCACGGCGGCCAGGGCGGGAATATCCGGCAGGGCCTCAAGGAATCTCCGATAATAGCCGAGAACCGCCGCGACTCTCGTCTGCTGCAGCATGATCTCAGAAATCCAGACATGATAGGGCGTCGGCGATTCCCGCCAGGGAAGCGCCCTCGCGTTTTTTCTGTACCAGACAGTCAGGGGATCCGTCGCGGCTCTGATCCGCTCCTCCGGCGTGAGCGTTTCCCCCTCCAGGATTTCCATGTCTTCATACAATCTGTTCAAATGTCTCTCATCCATTCTGTTTTCTCCCCGCAGAGCTGCCGGCGGCAGCCCTGTCCCGCAGCGTCCGGTCATGCCGGTCCGCGTCATATTTGCAATTTTCCGCGTTCACCACTGGCTTTTTTGCGGAAAATACGGTATAGTAGTCAGGGTAACACAGACAGAACCGAAAAACAACAGGAGATTGAAAAATGAGCGAATTCTGGATGGACGAACATTTATATACGGGACGCCCCGAAAACAGCGAGGGACGGCTTCCCAAAGAGCTGCGTGTGTACGATTTACTGGACAGGCTTGAAATCCCCTATTTCCGGGTGGATCACGATGTAACCCCTTCCATTGAGGCCTGCGAAAAGGTAGACGAGCTGCTCGGCATTGAGATCTGCAAAAATCTGTTTCTCTGCAATACCCAGAAAACCAATTTCTATATGCTGATGATGCCGGGAAACAAAAAATTCAAGACAAAGGATCTCTCCAGGCAGATCGGCTCGGCCAGGCTTTCCTTCGCCCCGCCGGAATTTATGGAGCAGTATCTGGACATCACGCCGGGATCTGTCAGCGTACTCGGACTGATGAACGACAAGGAAAACCATGTACGGCTTCTGATCGACAAGGAAGTGCTGGAATGTCCCTACATCGGATGCCATCCCTGCATCAATACCTCCAGTCTCAAGCTTTCCACTCAGGATCTGCTGAACAAGTTCCTGCCTTCAACGGGACATCCCTATCAGGTCGTGGAGCTTTGATCCCGGAAGCTTCCGCAGGATGGAGCCTGCTTTGCAGGATTCTCCGCCTGCGGCGGATCCCTTCAGCTGAAACAGGCCGGAGAGAAACGCGGGACGCTGCCGCCCCGGGTCTCCCTCCGGCCTGTCTCCAAAACTCCGATTTCCGCGGTTTCCCGCATTCTTTACAGAGTTCCGATACCCGTATTACGGTTTCACTGCTATGGCTTCCATCTCCACCAGCACATCCTTGGGCAGCCTTGCCACCTCCACACAGGCTCTCGCGGGGCAGTCCCCTTTAAAGTACTCTGCATAGATTCCATTCACAGTGCCGAAATCATTCATATCCTTGATGAAGACGCTGGTTTTGACCACATCGTCCAGTGAAGCGCCGGCCGCGGCCAGAAGATTCTTCACATTCTCCATCACCTGCTTTGTCTGGGCCTCGATGCCCTCCGGGATCTCCCCTGTGGCGGGATTGACCGGGATCTGTCCTGACGCAAACACAAATCCGTTTGCCTCGATGGCCTGAGAGTAGGGGCCGATCGCCGTCGGCGCCTTGTCTGTCGCAATTACCTTTTTCATGATGCATTACCTCCTGTTGAGTTCTATTGTATTTTCTTTTATCTGGATCCTGCCTTCCTTGAGAAGATGGCCCACCGCCCGCTTGAAGGCGTTTTTGCTGAGCCCCGTCTCCAGTTTGATCAATCCTGCGTCTGCCTTGTCGGTAAAGGGAAGAACACCCTGATACGCCTCGATCAGAGAATAGACGGACTCCGCGTCGATGTCCATCTGTTTGTAGGCTTTCTTCCGGACGCTGAGCACCAGCTTTCCGTCCGGCCTCACCCTGGCCACCCTCGCCTCTGTCTCCATGCCGCTCTTCATATCCCGTCCTGTCTCGCTGGCCGGGATCAGACCATAGTACCGGCCGTCCACAGCTACAAAAGCGCCCAGCTGCGGATTGATCTCATAAATGATCCCGGATACTTCATCATCCTTTTTATAGGGAGAATTACTTTTCAGAAAACGATCGATCTTCATGGTGGCGCAGAGTCTCCCGCTCTTGTCCACATAAAGGGCCGCCAGCACCTTCTCTCCCTTTTTTACTTTCCATTTCTGCTCTTTAAAGGGCAGGAACAGATCCCGCTCCAGGCCCCACTTCAGAAACGCGCCGATCCCGCCTGTTTCCGCCACCTCCAGAACCGCCATCTCTCCCACAGAGAGAAACGGCTCATGAACCGTGGCGATCAGCCTGTCCTCGGAATCCTTGTAAATAAATACCTCTATCTCGTCGCCCGGCCGGATCCCCTCCGGCGCCTGCTTTCCCGGAAGCAGCACGCCTCTTTCACCGGCGCGCCCTTCTCCGAGATACAGTCCGTTTTCCTTTTCCCGCAGTACCTTAAGCACCTGTCGTTTTCCCAACTCAATCATAGCTGTTTCCTTCCGTCCGATTATTCTGCTTCGTGATGATCCTGCTTCGTTTTCGCCTGTATCACCGCGAAAACGCCGCCGTCCAGTCCTTTCAGCGCCACCACAGAGGCTCCGCTCTCATCCAGGCCGGCCGCCGGCACGATCATATCTCCGTACACAGCCGCCTTTCTGTATTCCACCCGGAGCTTTTCCACCTGCTCATCCTCCGGAAGCCATGCTTCCGCCATCTGAAGATACTGGCCGTTGTTCACATGGCCATTGGTATCGATCTGATATTTCTGAACCGGAAACGCCGGATATTCCCGGAGTCCGTCCGGAACGGCGATCTTCCGGCCCGCCTTTTCCATCTCCAGAGCAGGCTCCGGCCTGTAAATCTCCGCCACAAAATCGTCCACTTTCTCCGGTCTTCCCGTTTCCAGATTCATATAAATCCAGATCGACGCCGCCCTGACCGCGTCGTCTCCCGACTCATCCCGCAGGATAAAATTCCGGTACCCGTACATGGCTTTGAAGCCACTGGCCCATGTCCCGACCGTCAGCCGTTCGCCCAGCCGGGGCCGCCGGCCGATCTCGATCTGCCAGGACGAAAGAAGCCAGGCTTTTTTCTCCTGTTTCAGCACAGCGATTCCCACACCCAGATCCTCAGACTGAAAAATAGAACAGTCCTGCATATAATGAATAACTGAACAGAGACTCATCTTCCCGTCCGCGCCAACTTCACTGTATCTTACTCTGCTGTCAAATGAATACATAATTCCTCCGTTTTCCACACTCTGGGACACAGCGGCCGCTCTCCGGACACATCCATCGCACCCGCGCCGGGCCCGCCGGCGCCCGGGCAAAAGCGGGCAGCAGCCGCACAGTGCCTATTATAGCACATCCGGCTGTAAATTGCTCTTGTTTTTTTCACTTCCTCTGGTATACTGGACACGGAATATGCTGCTCATTTGATTGACTGTAACTGAAATATTCTGTCTGTTGAATTTTCGGGAGGTTTATATGATACGACTGATTGCCAGCGATATGGACGGGACGATCCTGAAAAACGGCGCCCAGTCCCTTTCCCCGCGCATGCATGCCCTTCTCGCAGAGCTGATCGAACGGGGGATCATTTTTGTAGCAGCCAGCGGCCGCCAGTACGCCAATTTAAAACGGCTTCTGGGACCGCTGGCGGACCGGGCCGATTATATCTGTGAGAACGGTGCCTTCGCGGTCCATAATGGCAGGATCATTTACAAGGCAGTTCTGGACCGGGCGCTGGGCCAGGAGCTGATGCGGGACATCTGGGCAAGGGAAGGCTGCGAGATCCAGCTTTCCGGCATCGATACAGCTTATATCCAGGCCAAGGATCCGTCCTACACCCATCACCTCAGATATGTGCTGAAGAACGATATCACCGAGGTGGACGACATTTTCTCCACAACGGAAGACTACATCAAAATTTCCGCCTTTGTCCACGGCGACAAAACCCAGGAGCGGTTCCGGGAATTCCAGGAGCGCTGGGGCAGCCAGTTCACCCTGGCCTGCACCTGCGACCACTGGATCGATTTCATTCCGCCGGGCATCAATAAAGGGCATGCCATGCACGCCCTTTTGGATATCCTGAAGATTCCCCGGGAGGAGATCATGGCCTTCGGGGATAATTACAATGATCTGGAACTGCTCCAGTGCGCGGCGGAAAGCTACGCCGTATCCGACGGAAAGCCGGAGGTCATCGCCGCCTGCCGCCATACCTGCTGCAGCGTGGAGGATGTGCTGGAGGAATTCCTCCGGTCCGGCCAGGCTCTCTGAAGCCCGGCCGGCCGCCGTGTCATTCACTGAAAGGAATGCCTGCCTGCTGCCATACTTCCGTTACCCAGTGAACGGGAACGATGCGCAGGGCCTGCTTCACTTCCTCCGCCACTTCCTTCAGATCTTCGACGTTTTCCTCGGGAATGAATACCTGTTTCACACCGGCCCGCTGGGCTGCCATCAGCTTTTCCGGAAGGCCCCCGATGGGCATGACCGCGCCCCGCAGGGACACCTCTCCTGTCATGGCATATTCCGGGCAGACCGGCGTACCGGTAACCAGAGAAGCAAGGGCCGTGGTCAGCGTGATGCCTGCCGAAGGGCCGTCCTTGAGCACTGCCCCGGCAGGAACATGGACATGAAGATCCCTGAGATCCTTCGCCTCGATCCGGATCTTCTCTCCGTCTCCGCTCACGATCTTCACCGCCGCTGTCCTGCAGAGGGTATCGATCCTGTTCTTCAGGCTTCTCACGCCGGCCTCCATGGTATAATCAGAAATCACCGACTCAAGGGCCTCGTCCGTAACGGTCAGGGTATCCGCTGTGATCCCGTTCTTCTCCATTGCCCTGGGAAGCAGATGCCGCTTCGCGATCTGGAATTTCTCAATGGCTGTATATCCGGGGAAGCGAAGCACCTCCATCCGGTTCAGAAGGGGCTCCGGAATGGTGTCTGTCGTGGATCTCCGCCTCGTCCCGGATTCCGCCCAGGCTGATCCGCACATATTTCCTCTTCAGCGCCTTCGCGATGCTCTGCCCGATGCTGGTCTTTCCGGTGCCCGGCGCTCCCACAAACAGAAGGATCGAGCCGGACTGCTTCTGGTTCAGCGCCATCACCGCGATCTGCTGGATGATCCGGTCCTTGATCTTTTTCAGGCCGAAATGCTCTTCGTCCAGCACCCGGCGCGCCTCCTCCAGGCTGATTTCCTCCGCCTTCTCCTTCTTCCACTGCAGACTGGTGACAAAATCCAGATAATCATAGAGCATGCCGTACTCATGACCGTCCTGCCCCTCCTGCTTCATACGGTTGAGGACCTTTTCCGCCTCAGCCCTGGCCGCCTCATTCATGCCGGATTCCTGGATCTTCTGCTCAAATCTGCGGACATCCGTTACATTCTCCGGATGCATCTTGTCCAGTTCCTCCTGCAGGAAATTCATCTGACGCCGGATCGCCTGCTCTCAGTAGACGGCTTCGTTGGACTGCTGCTGGGCGCTTTTCGCTTCGCTGCTGACCTTGTAAAGCTCCAGAGACTCATAAAAAGCTTCTTCCATCATCTCTGTCCGCTTCGCGATGGAATCCTCCGCCAGGATCGCGTATTTCTCTTCATTGCTGATCTGAAGCAGCGCCGATGTGAAGGTGATCAGCTCATTGATGTTCTTCCAGCGCATCATATAATTCCGGATTCCCATAAACTGCTGATTTCCCTGGGCGGATTCCAGAAGCGCTGAGCGCATTTTCTGGAATTTTTCTTTCAGCTCCTCCGGATCCATATCCTGAATGCTGGGGCGCACCCGCATTTCCAGCTCATAGGCTTTCCCGTCCACCTGGACCGAATCCAGGTTGACCCGGCTGGTGGTGTGAAGCAGCGCCCAGTCTCCGTCAATACTCTCCACCGTGCCCCGGGTGGCAATGGGATACAGATCGTCCGCCGTGATCTCCTGCTCGGCCTTTTCACGCTTCAGCATCAGGAACAGCGCCTTGTCTCCCACGCTGACCGGTTTGTCGGACAGCCCGTTGAGATATTCCACCTGAAAATAGCAGGATACGTCCGGCAGTGTCAGTGTATTATAGTTCGATATGTAGATCATACCGTTTCACCTCTTCTTTCTGTGTCATTTCAGTTGAAGAAAAGACCCCGTCCGCCGGAGTCTTTTTTCATCTGCTCATCCAATATGATTGTAAAACAGCCTGTCCGCGAAGTACAATGCCGTTTTGGTAAACCGCTATAAACAAAGTGCATAGCTGCATTCGTTTACAGACGAAATTTTCATGCCAAAAACAGCACAACCTCATCTCTGAAGCTGTGCTGTCTTCTGACGCTGGGCTGCAAGGATTCGAACCTTGAAATGCTGGAGTCAGAGTCCAGTGCCTTACCATTTGGCGACAACCCAATGTGCTGCATCATCTGCAACGAAGAGTATTATACCCCAAAGTTTCTCATTTGGCAAGCCCTATTTTCAATTTTTTTCAAATTTTTTTATCAATTCCTTTTTTTCGCTTCCAGGCCCTTTTCTACTCCTCCGCGATATAGCTTTTGTCCACCGTAATGACACAGTGGAACCGCTTATCCCGTTTTTTCAGCTTCTCCTCCAGCTGCTTCTTAATCTCGTCCACCGCTTCCCTGCTCATTTCATAGGGAACCATAATGTCAAAGATCAGGTTGACCTGTTTTTTTCCGTCCACCATCCGGAAATCATGAAGGGTGATCGTTCCGTCCAGCTCGTCGAGACATTCCAGCACCATCTGCTTACGCTTCTCCACCAGAGGATCCCGGGTTTCCACCGGATCCATGTGGATCACGAGGAAGATTCCGAGCTGTTCCTTCGATTCCCGCTCGATCCGGTCAATGATCTCATGGATCGCCTCCATATCGCCGTGGCTGTCCACCTCCGCGTGAATGGAAGCCATGCTGGTAGAGGGGCCGTAATTATGCACGATCAGGTCATGGGTTCCCAGGATCCCGTCATAGCTTTCCACAAACTGCTTGATCTTATGATAAACCGCAGGATCGATGGCTTCTCCGATCAGCGGCTTCAGCGTATCCCTGGCGATATTGATGCCGGCAATGATCACCACGACAGACACCGCCATCCCGATCAGGCCGTCGATATTCACCCCGAACACACCGTACAGGATCACGGAAACGATCGTCGCGGAAGTCACCAGCACATCGCCCAGGGAATCCGCGGCCGTCGCCTCCATCACCTTGGAATCGATCCGCCTTCCCATTGTTCTGTTGAAGGCCGCCAGCCACAGCTTGACGCCGATGGACAGCACCAGGATCACCAGGGAAACTGCCTGGAAGCTGAGTTCCTCGGGATCGCGGAGCTTCCCGAAGGAACTTTTCATAAAGGTCCAGCCCACCTCGATCACCAGAAATGAAACGATCAGCGCGGCGATATACTCGATGCGCCCGTGGCCGAAGGGATGCTCCTTGTCCGCCGGACGCCCCGCCATCTTCACGCCGATGAAACTGATGATGGAAGAGGCAGCGTCGGAAAGATTATTGAAGGCATCCGACATTACCGATATACTGTTGAGAATGACGCCGATGACCAGCTTCACCGCGAACAGAAACACATTGCAGCAGATGCCCACCACACTGGAAAGCACACCATAGGAGGTCCTGACACTGGCCCGCTCTGTCTGATTATAATTTTTTACGAACTTTCTGATCAGAAAATCAGTCATTTGATATCCGCTCCCAAACTGTCAATATTTTACTTCCACAAGGGTCAGCCCCAGGGCCGGCGCCGTGATGCCGGCTCTGCTCCTGTCCTCCGCCGCCAGGATCTGCGGCATCTCCTCCGGATTCCGCATTCCGGTCCCGCACTCCGTCAGCGTTCCGGTCAGGATCCGCACCATATTCTGGAGAAATCCGTTTCCCTCAAACGTCAGCGCCAGCTCTCTTCCTCCGTCCAGGCTGCTGATCTCGATGGAATCCAGCCTGCGCACAGTCGTTTTTTTCATCCTGCGGTTGCCGCAGAAGCTCCTGAAATCATGCCATCCGGTCAGAAGCCGGGCCGCCTGCCTCATACGCTCCGCGTCCAGCTCCTCCGGAAACTGCCACATATATTTTCTGTCAAAAACCGGCTTCGCATTCCCCGTATAGATCCGGTAACGGTACACCTTTCCCACCGCGCTCAGGCGGCTGTGGAACCGTTCCGACGCGGGCTTCAGAGACAAAACCGCGATGTCGTCCGGAAGATACCGGTTAAAATAATCCAGAAGTTCCGCCTCCGAAAGCGCCGTGTCCAGCCTGAAATTGGCCGTCTGCCCCAGCGCGTGAACGCCCGCGTCCGTCCTGCCGGCTCCGTGCACCGCCGTTTCCCGCCCGGAAAGCCTGTACAGGATCTGCTCCAGCTTTCCCTGGATCGTCGCCTCCGTATTTTTCTGCTTCTGCCAGCCATTATAGCGGGTCCCGTCATAGCTGACCGTGATCTTATAATTTCTGAGCATTCCTTCCTGCCTCTCCTGAATCCCACCTGTAAGTTTAGGGCCCATTATATCACAAACCCGTTCCTTTGTTAATCCCGGACCCGTCCCGGAAATCTTCTGTTTCCTTTTTCTTCAGCTGGGCCATCGCGGCGTAATGCTGAACCTCAAACCGCCCGGGTGCGATCCGGGCCAGGAGCTTCTGATGTTCTTCTTCCCACAGAGAGATCTCTTCCTCCGACAGAGAAGCGCCGATCCCGCGGCACGCCTTCATTCTTCCGTGCCAGCTCTCACGGGTAAAGGGCACTTTCAAGATATATTCCTCATGATACACCAGATCGAACCGCTCCCGGTAGCATTCCGGTATCCGGATCGGATGAAGAGTCTCTCCCGCGCCGCTCCACCGGGGACTGTATTTGAGCACAAGCCGTTCGCTGGCCCCCGCGATCTCATCCTCGAAGGGCAGCCACGCCATATAGAGCACGAGAATGCTGCCGCCGGGCTTCAGCATGCGGAACAGGTTCGGCATGAGCTGTTCATGGTCAAAATACCAGAAGCACTGACATGCCGTGACAACATCGAAGGACTGATCCGGAAAATCCAGTTCTTCCGCCGCCGCCGTGCAATACGCGATATTCTGACCGGCGGAGAGACGCTTTGCCTGCTCGATCTGATTCCGTGAAATGTCTGTCCCCGTCCATTCCGCGCCATAGGCATACAGATTCCTCGGCAGCACACCGGTCCCGGTTCCCAGATCCAGCACCCGCTGACCCTTCACGCACAGATTCCTTCCGATGATTTTATCATAGAAAATCTGCGGGTAAATATCCCGGAATTTCGCGTAGTCCTCTGAAGTTCTTCCCCAGTCAAAGGGCTTTCCTCCATCAATATTCTGATTTCTCATATCCTCCGTGTCCTCCATGCCCTTCCCGGCGATCCGTTCCGGAAGCTTCTCTCCCCTCCGGCTGCTGAAGACAGAAACCGGATATGCAGGAAAAGGCAGCTGCCCCAATCCGATCAGCTGCCCCACTGTTTATCCTGTTTCACCGCGCTTCCCGCTGATACTGTCCCGGCAGTCCGCCCTCAGGCCTCGTCGATTGCCTTTCCAATATCATGGCGCATGTATTTGCCCTGGAACTGGATCCACTCCGTCGCCCGGTAAGCATTGGCCCGGGCGGTCTTCAGATCCGGCCCCTTGGCAGTGACGCCAAGGACACGTCCTCCGTTGGTGACAATGCCCTGGTCCGTCTTCTTTGTCCCGGCGTGGAACACATAATATCCTTCCTGTTCCTTTGCCTTCACCGTATCCAGCCCTTCGATGACATATCCCTTTTCATACTTCACGGGATAGCCCTCGGAGGCCAGAACGACGCAGACCGCCGCGTTGTCCTCAAATTCCAGCTCAATATCCGCAAGCGTGCCGTCTATGCATGCTTCCATTACTTCCACAATATCATTCTTCATCCTGGGAATGACCACCTGGGCCTCCGGATCCCCGAACCTGGCATTGTACTCCAGCACTCTGGGGCCTTTTTCCGTCAGCATCAGGCCGAAGAAAATGATTCCCTTGAAGGTACGTCCCTCGGCGCGCATGGCGTCCACTGTAGGCTGGTAAATATGAGTCCGGCAGAATTCATCAATCTCTTCTGTATAGAAGGGACTGGGAGAAAAGGTTCCCATTCCGCCTGTGTTGAGGCCGGTGTCGCCGTCTCCCGCCCGCTTGTGGTCCTGGGCGGAGGTCATGACCTTCACCGTATTCCCGTCCACGAAGGTCAGCACCGACACCTCCCGTCCGGTCAGGAACTCCTCGATCACCATCTGGTTCCCGGCACTTCCGAACTTTTTGTCCAGCATGATCTCCTTCACGCCGTCCTTTGCCTGCTCAAGGGTTTCACAGATGAGCACGCCCTTTCCCAGCGCCAGTCCGTCTGCCTTCAGGACGATGGGAAACTGAGCCGTCTCCAGATAAGCCAGCGCCTTCTCAGGATCATCGAAATTCTCATAGGCGGCTGTGGGGATGTTGTATTTCTTCATCAGATCTTTGGAAAAGGCCTTGGAGCCCTCCAGGATGGCCGCGGCCTTGCTGGGACCGAAGACTCTCAGCCCCTCCGCCTCAAAGGCATCCACAACGCCTCCTACCAGCGGATCATCCATTCCGATCACCGTAAGGCCGATCTCCTTTTCCTTCGCGAAAGCGGTCAGGCCTTCAAAATCCATCACTCCGATGGGCACACACTCCGCATATTCTTCAATTCCCGCGTTTCCCGGCGCGCAGTAGATCTTGTCCACATGACTGCTCTTGGAAATCTTCCACGCGAGCACATGCTCCCTGCCGCCGCTTCCTACTATCAATACATTCATGGCTGCCTCCTGTTTACCGATCTGTCCGGACGGTCCTGCCGTCTTCCACTTTTATCCTGTTGTTCGCGATCAGGTCGATCGCCAGAGGAAGGATTTCCCACTCGGCCTCCTCCATCACCCGCAGCTGAAGGCTCTCAGGCGTATCGCCGTCCTTTACCTCCACAGCTTTCTGCAGGATGATCGGCCCTGTATCCGTTCCCTCATCCACAAAATGCACCGTCGCGCCGGTCACCTTCACACCCCGCTTCAGGGCGTTTTCATGGACCGCCAGCCCGTAATTGCCCGTTCCGCAGAAGGACGGGATCAGGGACGGATGAATATTGATGATCCGGTTCCGGTAATGCTTCACCAGCTTCGGAGGAATGACCACCAGATATCCGGCCAGCACCACCAGATCCACACGAAAACTGTCTATGGTCTCGAGAAGCGCCTGATTGAAGGCTTCTCTGCTCTCATAGGATTTCGGCGAAACGCAGACAGCCGGGATTCCGTGCTGTCTCGCCCGTTCAAGGGCATACGCCCCCGGATTGTTGCTGACGACCGCCGCGATTTCCGTATTGGTAATCACGCCGCTTTCCACTTTATCAATGATGGCCTGGAGGTTCGTGCCGCCTCCCGACACACAGACACAGATTCTCAGCATAAATCGACTCCTTTTTCGCCTTCCTCGATCCGGCCGATCACATAGGGAGACTCGCCCGCCTGGCGGATCGCTTCCATGGCTTTGTCCGCGTCATTCTGATCCACAGCTACCACCATGCCGATTCCCATATTAAAGGTGTTGTACATCATCTGCTCTTCAATATCGCCGTCCCTCGCCAGCATCTCAAAGATCGGCGGAACTGGATAGCTGTTCTTCTCGATCACGGCTCTCGTGCCCTCTTTCAGCATTCTGGGCACATTCTCATAGAAGCCGCCGCCTGTGATATGGCTGCAGGCCTTGACGGTCACGCCCGCGCTCTGAATGGACTGGAGCGCTTTCACATAGATTTTTGTGGGCACCAGAAGCGTCTCTCCCAGAGTGGCCCCCAGAGATTCACAATATGTATTCAGGCTGTCCTGCGACATGGAAAATACCTTTCTCACCAGAGAATATCCATTGCTGTGAATACCGGAAGAAGCCATTCCGATCAGCACGTCGCCCGCCTTCAGATCCTTTCCGGAAATCAGATCCTTCTGATCCACGATTCCCACAGCGAATCCCGCCAGGTCGTATTCATCCACCGGATAAAAACCGGGCATCTCCGCCGTTTCGCCGCCGATCAGGGCCGCTCCGGCCTGGCGGCATCCCTCTGCCACGCCGCTGACGATCGTGGCGATCTTTTCCGGCTCATTTTTGCCGCACGCGATATAATCCAGGAAAAACAGCGGCTCGCCGCCCGCGCACGCGATATCGTTGACGCACATGGCGACACAGTCAATGCCGATGGTGTCATGTTTGTCCAGAGCGAAAGCCAGCTTCAGCTTTGTGCCGACTCCGTCCGTGCCCGACACCAGCGTCGGATGCTCCATATTTTTATATCTGTCCAGAGAAAAGGCGCCGGAAAATCCGCCCAGTCCGCCCAGCACCTCCGGACGCATGGTCCCCTGGACATGTTTCTTCATCAACTCAACGGCCTTATATCCGGCCTCAATATCCACGCCTGCTTTCTTGTAATCCATACTGTTCCTCCCGTCCCTTATTTCTGTTTTAAATATTCTTCACGGCCGATCTTCTGCAGCTTGTCAGCCTTCGCAACCACCTGATCCTTCAGCTCCTCAGAATATTCCTTCAGACGCGCCAGCAGCGCCTCATCTGACACGGCAAGGATCTTCGCCGCAAGGATTCCCGCGTTGGCGCCGCCGTTGATGGCAACCGTCGCCACAGGGATTCCGGAGGGCATCTGCACGATCGAATACAGGGAATCCCGGCCTCCCAGAGATGTGGTGTGCATGGGAACGCCGATGACCGGCATCGGGAAGATCGCCGCGCACATGCCCGGCAGATGCGCCGCCATGCCTGCGCCTGCAATGATCACCTTGAAGCCCTTTGCTTCCGCGGATTTCGCATACTCAAAAAACACGTCCGGTTCTCTGTGGGCGGAAATGATCGTCATTTCATACTCCACACCGAGCTTGTCCAGAACGTCTGCCGCCTTGCTCATAACGGCCAGGTCAGAATCGCTTCCCATGATAATTCCCACTTTTGCCATAATTTCTCTCCTCTTTCCGCGGCGCCTCAGCCGCATGTTCATCGTACTTTAACTTTATTATTCTACCACAAAAATCAGGCATTCCACAATAGCAATATGATCCGGGATCCGATTTTCCCGGACAGATCTCCTGTTACCGGTCTGCCTCTTCGAGGGCTTCATTGAGCACCTCTGTACCCGGCAGCACGAATTTCCCGTCCCGGATGAGGGGGATCCTGCTCCCGTCCTCCCGGATCACGGCGATCTCTCCCAGCCCGTCATAGGGAATCGTGATGTCCGTATGGCAGTTGAAATATGCCTCGGCCGGATTTTCCTTCCGCCGGATGGAGCATTCGTTGTCCTTCGCCACGATTTCTTTTCCGTCCGGATTATAGACCCGCACATCCTCTGCGTGACTGTAGCAGGTGTCACCGATGGCAAAATGGGGCCCCATTTTTTCAATGATCAGGATCTTCAGCTTTTTCATGATCCCGTACCGCTTCGCCATGGCATAAGCCGCCGTATTGGTGCCGATGGCAAATTCTCCCATAGGCAGGGATTTGTGATTGTAAAGCAGGGTCTCCTCGATCAGCTTCCGGTTTTCTTCTTCCGACGGATAATTTCCGCAGGAATACACAGACGTCATCCCGTCCCGGAATGAGATTTCCAGATCCCGGTACTCCACTTCGTTGATATAGATCTGAGGAACATGGAGCAGTCCTTCCGTGCCGGCCAGCCTGGGGGATGTGAATACCTCTCCCAGCGGAATGTTCACATCGGCAAGACAGTTCTCGAAGTTGGTTTCTTTCTCCCGGTCCTGGAGGGGATGAAGCGCCACCCGCAGATCCGTCCTGTTTCCGTCCTTTCCTCTGATCTCCACAGACTGTCCCTGGTTCAGTGCGCTGATCAGCGTCTCCTGGACTCTCCTGTACATTTCATAATCCAGGGTGTTGATCCGGATCGTATCGGCAAAAATCTCCGGAAAATCCGTTCCGATATCCGGCACCGGCCAGGATATGATCGTAAAGCTCCGCTCCTCGCCCCTGATGTAATGATTGACGATCTCTCCGGATTGGGCGGAAAGCTCAGCGGACAGCTTCTTCTGCTTTTCACTCAGCCCAAAGGCTTCCTTTTTATTCTCATAGGAAAAAGGCTCCTCGCCGAAGGTCTCCATCACCGCGGGTCCCGCGTAGACAGCTGCCAGGTCTTTATACTCCTCGTAGACCACCCGCATCACCGACAGTTTCCTCTCCTTAAATGCCTTATCCAGAAAAAGTGCGTTGTCGAACCGGTGATCATATTCATACTGCCGGTTGGCATAGGCGCCGTAATATCCGATCTTCAGATGCTGCCTTTTGCTGGCCGCACCCACAGCAGCCCGGAAGAGCACCGCAGTAAGTCCCATGTCCGCAAACTGTTCCACTGCCCGCTTCACGACCCGTTCAAATCCCACATTATAACGGATCTCCACCGTTTTCTTTTTGGAAAGATCGATCCCGGCCAGCTCAAACCCTCTGCGGTATCCCTCTGTGAAAACGCGGGCCATACGGTCGATGGTCTCCTCCGGCAGCCCGTTTAAAAACTGCGCGGTCCGGATCTCGCTGTCTGTAATATATTCTCCGAACCGGTACAGATACCGGAGATCTGTCAGATCGCTTTCCATGATCAGACGCACAGCAAAATCCAGAGACGGATCGATCTGTTCCCGGATCCGCCGCGCCACAGTCACATCGCAGTAATCGCTGACAAAATAATAAAGCGCCTCCTTCAGCTCACACTGAAAAGTTTCTTCTGTCAATTCTTTCGTTTCTTTCGCTTCGAATAAGTTGTAAGCCTCAATAAAAAGCTCCAGACAGGGAACCCATTCTTCCATTCTGTCTTCATAAATATAAACGATTCCGCCGCGCAGTTCCGCCGCAAGAAAGGCCATCATCCGTCCTGTTTCCAGACCGAAAACCCGCGCCGCATAAGCAGGATTCGCGAAGCTCGTCTGATACGCCTCTCCGCAGATATCCTGATAAAGACGGCGGTTCCGCTCCTTCAGTTCTCCCATGGACGGGAGACAGCCCGTTTTCTTTTCTTCTTCCAGCGCTTCCCGCACTTTCTCCAGATCAAGGAGAAATTCCGCCTGGAC
This sequence comes from Candidatus Paralachnospira caecorum, assembly GCA_904379015.1. Lineage (GTDB taxonomy): Bacteria > Bacillota > Clostridia > Lachnospirales > Lachnospiraceae > Lientehia > Lientehia caecorum. The sequence goes on from CAJFHG010000023.1 coordinate 25,352, forward strand.
GCGGAAATACACTCCTGCCTGTTCTCCGCAGGACGGGATCCGGCCCCCGCCGCACTCCCCGCAGATTTCTTTTATCCTGCTGACAGAAAGCTCCAAACGCTCTTCCAAAATTTTATTTTCCAATCCTCAAGACTACCTCTTTATTTTTTATATTTTTTATGCACAACATAAATCCATACAAACAAAATCAGGATCCCCGCACCGATCAGAATAAGCGACCAGCTTCCCTCTCCAATGGTCAGCTGCAGGACAGCATCAGCCGCTTCCAGCAGGCCAAACAAAAACAACGGTATACTGATTTCTTTACAGTAATTTCCAAAACATTCCGGCTTTATCTGCTCCCGGATGCTTTTTCCCAGAATATCAGTTTTTCCGTTCCGTACCTGAAAGCCGAAATAAAAAAACATGACTGCCAGCAGCAGGCTCCAAAACACAAACACATTGTCGTCCATCCCTATTTCTCCTTTTCTCTGTCATCCTGTATTCTGCCGAGACCGATATTCTTTTCAATCAGTCCCTTTATGTAATCCCAGAGCTCTCTGGAGCCCCCGGGCGTTCTCTGATTGCGGTTCAGGATCTGGCTCGCCTTTACCTCATGCTCCTGCCAGGAACGACCTCCGGTGGCATCATTCAAAAGCACCGGCTGTATTTTGTCCAGCGCCAGGGCAAATCTGGCCTCCGCCGACTCCCCTTCCTCAAACTCTTCCCACAGTCCTCTCAGCCATTTCCGCTGGTCGTCAGGAAGCAGCCCGAACAGCCGGTCCGCCGCCTTCACCTCTCTCGCCCGCTTTGTCTCATTCCCCGCGTCATCGTACGCGTACGTATCCCCCGCGTCAATCTCAATGATATCATGGATCAGCACCATTGTCATGGTCTTCGCCACGTCAATGGGCGCGTTGGCATACTCATGCAGGAGCGCGCACATCAGAGCGAGATGCCAGGAATGCTCCGCGTCGTTTTCTTTCCTGGAACCATCTGAAATATAAGTCTGCCTGAAGACCTGCTTGCTCTTATCCGCTTCCAGGATAAACGCAAGCTGCTTTTCCAAACGTTCTGTCATATGTCTCTTTCTCCTTCCGGAACCGCTGTTTCTTAAACTACGATCCCGATCACGTAAACGGCGATCAGCCCCACAATTCCCACAATGTTCAGCCCGATCGCAATCTTCGAGAGGAGCGGGACGCCTTCCTCCCTTGCCCTGCTTTTCCCGTCCCGGACCGCCACGATCAGTCCGAATATATCCAGAAAGAACGCCAGAAATCCCAGCGCCGCGATCGTCATGTCTCCATGTCCGTAAGTGCGGAAGGCGATCACCAGCGCCGCTGCCACGACCAGCAGAGACCCGATAAAGATCAGGATCGAAACCACACCCGCCGTCGAAAAATTGATTTTAAATAGCTTTGTTCGTTTTCTGTTCAAAACAGCCCTCTCTTTCTCCGTATGGCCGCCGCCGCCAGGAAACACCAGTAACCGGCCAGACCGCCAAGGGTATTCAGCATCAGGTCATCCACATCAAAGCTCCCCCGTCTGGTATACAGCTGCACCGTCTCAATGGCAAGGCTGCAGAGCAGGCTGAGAAACAGCGCCCAGTACCATTTCCTGGTTGAACCGGACAGCATGGGGAGAATAAACCCCAGGGGCATGAACGCGATCACATTTCCGAACAGATTCAGGCCCGCGTTCACAGGTCCCAGAACCTCCCAGCGCTCAATGCAGCGCCTGATCTCCCGGAACGGTTCCAGATTATACCGGTATCCCACGGACATATCCGTTCTTCCCAGCGATTCCGAAAAGAACATAAAATAAACCAGTCCCATCAAATAGGACAAAAACAGAATCCATCCGACCACGCGGATGGTTCTGGTACTGATCTGTTTTTTCAATTCTGTCCACCTGTATTAGAATGTAATGTCTGATTTCCGTCTTAAAAGCAGCGCGCCGCTCACAATGCTTCCCACACCCACGGCGATCCCGACCGCCAGGATCACGATCCCCATGACAATGGAAAACGCGCCCGTATTTTTCATTGTTTTATATGCCTTTTCGCTCATGGCCGCCTCCTATTCTTCCGCTCCGTACTGTTCATAATATGCGTCAATCGCCGCCTTTAATGTGTCGTCAATGATGACCCGGCCTTTATAAGGCCGATTGTACAGATGCTCCACCACATCCGCCATGGTCACGATCGCCGTCGTCTCCAGACCGTATGTTTCATGAATCTCCTTCAGCGCCGACTTTGTTCCCTGTCCCCGCTCCATACGGTCCACGGAAACAACCAGTCCCAGCACCTCCACATTGCCCTGAGCCCTGATGATCGGCAGAGTCTCCTGAATAGAAGTACCCGCGGTCGTCACATCCTCTATGATCACGACCCGGTCCCCGTCCTGAATAGGGCTTCCGAGCAGAATCCCTTTATCTCCATGATCCTTGATCTCTTTTCTGTTGGAACAGTAGCGGATATCGCTCCCATACTGTTCATGAATGGCGATGGATGCCGCCACGCTCAGCGGGATTCCCTTATAGGCAGGGCCAAAGAGCACGTCAAAATCTGTTCCGAATTTTTCCCTGATCGCCTTCGCGTAATAACCGCCCAGTCTGGCAAGCTGCCCGCCCGTTCTGTAAAATCCCGTATTGATAAAAAACGGGGTCTTCCTTCCGCTCTTTGTGACAAAATCCCCGAACTTCAGAACCTGGCAGTCCACCATAAATTCAATAAATTCCTGCTTGTACTGTTCCATATTTCTTAAAACCTCCATATTTACTGGCCTTTTACGCCTTTTCTATTTTGTGGCTGTCCTCTGCCGCACCACTTTTACACCATTTTAAATGAACTACATCTTTGCTCAAATTGCTGTATGTCTTCCAACACAGTGTTTTCTGCTGCATTCCATTCGATTATAGCATACCTGATTGGGATTGTGAACTCCCCCATTTTGCTGAAAACAGAACTTTTCACTTTATCTGCCCGGTTATTGCCGCGCTTGTATTGACAGTTTTCCCGTACAGATATCCTTTTCCCAGCAGTAAAGGGGAACCCTCAGCATCTGCCTGGGTAAATTTCCTGGCAGAACAGTAAAAGCGCAAAAAAGAGCCGCACCTTTGTTGTACAGCTCCACAAAAAGACAAAATAGTGAATTCGATTCCAGTATTCCTAAGACTTCATTCCAATCGTCTTCATTACATCGGAACGGCCAGATATCTCCTGACCAGAAAACGCTTCATATAATTTCCAGATATGCCTTGCGTTTTTGACATGAAATGTACTTTCAATATCCGGTTTCATACTTCCAATGTCCGGTTTTTGATCTCCAATGTCCGGTTTTACCGGATTCTTAAACATTTCGCTTATATGCAATGTCCGGTTGTTTAACGGGTGATTTCCATTCGGCAAAAGATTTCTTAAGAACCGTTCCAGATATTCTGCTGTTTCATGAATGCCATTCTTCAGATATTTTTTACCTCTCAGATTATGCCCTTGAGACTTTATTGTATCAGATACCGCTTATAAAGTGCAGGTATCATAAAGACACAGGCCAGGAAGCGTCCATTTTTGATGATGTTATGAGATCGTACTCATATCATACAGCACCGCTGTATTCTGCCCGGACTTTTTGATCATTCTATAGCGCCCAACTCTTTCATCGCAGCCAAATACGTATCGGCTTCTCCATGTGGATTGGCTTTTTGGGTTGCTTCGATATTGTACCACACATCTTCCAGCTCATGAATAATAATAGGAATTGGTTTACCAAAATGATTCTTAATAAATCCACTATCCTGTAATTTTTTTGCAACAGCAGTGATTTCTGAAAGTAATTCATAATATCCGATAGGGCCCTTTCCGATATATTTCCCTTTATCATCATAACAAGTATCAGGATCTTCATACCCAATATGATCAATGCCGTTTTCCTTATACCATTCAAACAGAATTTTTATACCTTCGTTTTGATCGTCTGCCTCGATCACAGGTATATCATTATGACGCCAAAAAGCATAATTCCAGCGTTTCTCAGATAATTCCCCCGCACCCCTGCAATCTTTTTCGGTATTATAACTGACAGAAAATTCCGTGACATTTGAATATCCATTGTATTCATACGCCTCATTTGCATAAACGAGAAATGAAATGGCATAAATATCCTCTTCATTCCAAGTTGAAATAATGCTGCGTAATTTTTCTTCCAGATATGCCTGTAAATTAATCATTTAAAACACTCCTTATCTTATAAATTTTAAAATACTTTTATATGTGTTTACTTCTCTGATATCTCAAAGCCCCCCCCATTCAATCTTATTCCTAAAGTTGAACACAAAAGAATTTCCGCCTTAAGTGAAGTTAATGTAGCTACCACTTGTTCATAGTTTCCTTCCACTAATTTTAATCTGTTAATCAGGCATTTTAATGTGCAGCTGGAATATCTAATCCACACACCAATTTCCAAAACAACCATTCTGCCTATATCTGGCTTTATAATAATTTTATCTATTTCTTTATTTTCTATATAAAATCCTTAATTCTTTCATACTCCGTCCATCTCTACGCCCCATTTTGTAAATTTTTCACGGAGTTCCTTTTCATCAGCTTCATAACCGGGGATATCTTCCTTCCCGCTTTTTTTACGTATCTCTTCCTCCCCGGGTACTTTAAAAAATATATATACTGAAGCAAATGGATGCGGTGATAGAAGCAAACAATACTTATCTGGATAAATAATAAACTTTTCCCTCTCTCGATATGGAGATAAAAAAACGCCGCCCTGATATATTCTGGTAAGAGAATTACTGTAATCCTCCCATTGTTTGGTCTTCATTTGATCCCAGGTATAGCTTTTTTTCCAACAAAACAACTTAATTGTACATCCTTCAGGCGTTAAGGTAATGATTTTCCCCATTGTGATAAAATGGCGAATTTCGAGATAACACAAGGCGGCCAGTCCTATCAATCCAGGCCACACATCAAGACCAGCCACCTGATAAGCTTTAATTGCTAACCATGTTAATCCTATAATCGACAATATAAATACACCCTGAAGCATAAAATAAGTTTCTTTTTCATATTTAACAATTATCTTGTCTTCCATATTTATCACCTTGAATTTATGAATAATTAATAAATGCCGCCCAAGCTTCCTGCCTAAAATATGCAAGAAGCTTAGGCTGCGTCAGGTACTTAAGTTTTATACAGATCACGATTCAATTACCACTCAGAAATAATAATATCCAACTCTTTTGATCTTTCTGCCATCCCTTGTGTAAGCTGTGTAAGTATAACGATGCAGTCTGCGTTTTCTTTTAGTATTCTTAGATGTCCCTTGACTTGTTTTAGTCTTGCTGATATTTTTATTGCTGGAATTCTTTTTGGATGCTTTTGAGGGTTTACTGTCCTCCATAACTGTTTTGTGAACGACAGCTGACACTGCATTTCCAGCTAGACCAAATGTACTGTCTAATGCTGCAGTTGTTGGAAGATCAATCCCTCCAGCTGCAAGACCCGCAATATTACTCATTGAAGCAAAAGAGCTGACTCCCGCAACAGTTCCGCTAAATATCGCGCCTTTCAAACTTGCACCATTTACTAAGCTTGAAACAAATGTGTCTACCCCATTTACTATACCACTAGCCAGTGCTGCATAGCGGTCTAAACCGCAGGCAGCTCCTGACAGAGCAGCGACCGCTATATCGCCGATTCCAACTTCCTGCCCTGTGGCAATGGAGGAAATAACTGTTGTCGTTACATTAACAGCAGCACAAACTACCCCTTTGATCAAGCTCCAAAACTCACCAGAAGAATCCTGACGCATGACCGGGTTGTTGTCACAGTAAGCATACAGGTTCTTATCTGTCAATGATGATGGTGATGCGGTCAGGGTATCTAACGCATCAGGCGAAAGGAACCTGCCTGCTTCCGGATCATAATACCGGCTCGCTGTGTAATAAAGCCCGCTTTCGGTATCATAGTAGTATCCGCGGCAGCGGAAGGGATTCTTCTGCCCGATGATACCCGCCAGGCTCCCTGTGCAGGATGTTGGGTTCCCCCACGCGTCGTAGGTATAGCTTACCACCTACATGTATGTCTATGTTTACAGATAATACAAAGAAAATATCTTGCCATAATTTTTAATTCTCTTCTATTTCAACACCCCACCTGCTTAAAGTGTCTCTGAGTACCTGTTCATCCGCTTCGTAATAATGTTTAGTATCCGATGACCTTTTCCAAACCTTGTCTTGAGGCCGTTTAAAATAGATATATACGGACGCAAATGGATGCACAGTAAAAGTTTCAATATATTCATGAGGATATTTTCTATATTTCTGTCTTGTTCTGTAAGGAGAAAGAAAGAGCCCTCCCTGATAATAATTTCCTTCAATAGATTTCCAAAAATCCCGATAATCTTCCCATTGCTTTGTCTTTAGCTGATTCCATGTATACGTTTTTTTATAACAAAATAATTTTATCGTACATCCTTCAGGTGTTAAAATAATAATCTTTTCCAATGTTATAACGGCACGTAATCCGTTATATAGAAAAAAAATATTAAGAATCGTATTAAACAGCTCAAATCCCTCCGGTACTATATAGAAAAAAAATACTATTACTATTACCATAACAAATAGGAACACAATACCTCTTCCCCGTTCAAGTGGCTTGACTATTAATTTATCTTCTATCTTATTTTCCATATTTAATTTTCCTTTATTTCAACGCCCCATCTATTCAAAGTATCCCTGAGTACCTGTTCATCTGCTTCATAATAAGTAATTAGCTTTAACGATGTTTTGAGAGGAATCTCTTCGGGCCGCTTAAAGTAAATATATACGGACGCAAATGGGTGCATGGTTAAATGATTAACATATGTGTGAGCGTAAGTTCTATACTTTTGTCTTACATGGTAAGGAGAAAGAAATAGTCCCCCCTGAAAATAATAACCTTCACCAGATCGCTCAAAATTCCGATAATCTTCCCATTGTTTTGTTTTTAGTTGATCCCAGTTATATTTTTTTTGGGTTTTGGATGTTACTATTGTGCAGCCATCAGGTGTCAAAATTATAATCTTTTCATATACAATAAAACCACGCACACGAATGTACGATAGGCCAAAAATATCCAAAAATATTACAAAATAAGCACTTGACGGCACTAATGTATAAGCCGCCCAGGTACAAAATAATGCTATATATAATATAGGAATAAATGCTAATATACTCCGTCCGCGCTTAACAGGCCGGATGATTAATTTATTTTCTGTCTGATCTTTCATAGCTGAACCCCTTAATACGTATGATATTTTAGAATATCTCCTATCTCTCGCATGAATACATGCGAGAGACTTGGATATATTCTCATTAGTTTTTGTTTAATTGTTTAATCAACATTTCACCCCAATGCCCGTCGTAAATTATTGATATATATTGTGTTATCTAATTCCGTCGGCCCTGTTAAACCTTGAAATACAAAGAAACGATTATGAATTTCATTCAAAACATCTTTATCTGGAGTTCCTGTTGTTTTTTGATTATTATTAGATGTCGATTGGCTTGGTTTTGACTTTTGAATATTTTTGTTATTTTGTGATTTTTTAGTGGCATCTACTGCTATCCTACTTACTACATTAGACATCAAACTTGTACTAAAATTGCCAACCTCTTCAACAAAGAACCTATCTGCACAATTAAGACCTTCAATCTGAAATTCTTCCATCAATAAGCCAGTTGATCTTGATCCTAATATAAATGAACCAATGCCGGCAGCACAAGCGGCACCAAAGGATGCACCACTTCTACATGATGAATATATGGTATATGCTCCATCTATGATAGAACATATAAGAGAAGGTTTCCATGTCCCTCTGAGTCTAAAACCTTGACTGGCAGGATTTTCACATCTACCCCCTGGGTACAGTCCGCGATAATACCGGCTATATGGGTGCCATGGCCATAATCGTCATCCGGCGGCTGGCTTTGGTCGATCAGGTTGCAGCCGCTCAGGACCTTTCCGGCCAGGTACGGATGTGAAGAATCTACGCCCGAATCAATGACTGCCACCACAGCGCTCCCGTCGGTGCGTTTCGAGACATAATCGGCCAGGACATCCGCTTTGATCACATTGACACCCCAGGAATAATGGCGGTACCCATTCGCATCCTGTGAAGCAGAGTCATCAGAATTCGGCTGCGCGTCAAAAGCCACGACAATTTCCTCATCCGGCACCGCATAGTCAACGGAAGGATCGCTCTGAAAATCAGCAGCCGCATTTTGGGCATCCTGGCTTGTCTGATACTGGATATAATAAAGATCGCCATACCGGACAGCCGATGTAACTTTACTCGTGTCAAACGACAGCTCCTGATTCGCTTTTACGATCAAACAATTTTCTGCTGTGCCAGGGCACACTTCAGAATTCCTTTTGATGATTTCCCTTACAGCTGCCGCTCCCTCCTCCTCAGAAGAGAACACCCTTACCTTTTCCTCACCACAAGGGTTGTTGCTTTGCGTAATTCCGGCTCCCCCGCCCATAGCTGTCAGATTCGTTTGGGGCATATCGCCAGTATTGTCAGCAAATGCCTGTGTTTGAAAACATCCAATCGACAATGCAGAACACAGCAAAGCGTAAATCAGTTTTTTCATTGTTCCCCCTCCTTACTGTTTGAATTATGCGTTATTAATTTTTATTGTACAGCTATCACAAAATTAAATCAATAAAAACAAATATATACTAGAAATTTTAACATATTCTTAATGTCAGGCATGATTATAACATGTTGTTTTTCACGAAATTGTCAGAAAATCTACGAATATTTTCAGCTTTTCACTTCCGTCTTTAATGATTCCTGATTAAACAGGGAAAGATTCTTTTCCCTGTCCGCTCACCGTAATCCCCCGCTCATCTCGCGGCATTGCCAGTCTGTGCCCTGCTTCGGTCGGCGCTGAAGGCATGCCGCTGACACGCAGCGCCCCGCCGGCGTACTCACGCAAAAATGCACACACATTTTGAATATGTGTGTGCACTGTTATCGCCATTTTTTACCGATTCTTCTTTTCTTATCTCACGGCTCCGATCAGCTCTCTGATATCCTCCACGCCGTACTGTTCCATATAGGCCCGGATCCCGTCCAGGATCTCCACCGTCGCATAGGGATTGCAGAAGTTCGCCGTTCCCACGGACACTGCCGTGGCGCCCGCCAGGATAAACTCCAGCGCGTCCTCGGCGCACTGGATGCCGCCCATCCCGATCACCGGGATCCGCACTGCATGGGCCGCCTGATAGACCATCCGGACTGCCACCGGATGAATGGCGGGACCGGAAAGGCCGCCCGTCTGGTTGGCCAGGGCGAAGGTCCGCTTATGGATGTCGATCTTCATGCCGGTGAGGGTATTGATCAGGGATACCCCGTCCGCGCCTCCGGCCTCCGCAGCCCTCGCCATCTCCCCGATATCTGTCACGTTGGGACTCAGCTTCATGATCACCGGCTGTCCGGCCTTCTCCTTCACGGCCTTCGTTATGGCCTCCGCCGCTCTGGGATCCTGGCCGAAGGCAATGCCGCCCTCCTTCACGTTGGGACAGGAAATATTGATCTCCAGCAGATCCACCGGCTCTTCGGCCAGCCGCTCCACTACTTCCACATAATCCTCCGTGCTCCTGCCGCAGACGTTGACCACGATCTTTGTATCGTACTGTTTGAGGAAAGGAATGTCCCGCTTCACGAACACATCGATGCCCGGATTCTGAAGGCCGATGGCATTGAGCATCCCGCCGCAGGTTTCCGCGATCCTGGGCGTCGGATTGCCCGGCCAGGGCACATTGGCCACGCCCTTCGTCACCACTGCCCCAAGGCTGCCGAGATCCACGAATTCACTGTATTCTTCTCCGGAACCGAAGGTCCCGGATGCCGTCATGACCGGGTTTTTCAGGGTTACCCCTGCCAGCTCTACCGACAGATTCATCAAAGCTCCACCTCCTCTGCCCGGAACACTGGGCCGTCCTTACAGATTCTCTTATTGTGCACATGGCTGTGGCTGTCCACTTCCTTTGACTGGCACACACAGGCCAGGCAGGCGCCGATGCCGCAGGCCATTTTCTCCTCCAGGGAAATCCAGGCCTCCATGCCGGTCTCCGCCGCATAAGCCTTCAGCGCCTTCAGCATGGGAGCGGGGCCGCAGGCAAACAGCACATCCGCCTCCAGGCCGTTTTCCCGCACCGCGTCCAGCACATTCCCCTTTGTGCCGAAGCTTCCGTCCTCAGTGGCGATGACCAGGCGGCCCGCCGCCTCGAACTCTTCCTTCAAAAACATGTGGCTGTTCCGGTAGCCCATGATCATGGTCAGTTCCTTCGCGCCGGTGATGCGCTTCGCGGTCTCCAGCATGGGAGGCACGCCGATGCCTCCGCCGATCAGGAAGACCCGTTTTCCCTCTGTCTCCTGAAGGGGAAATCCATTGCCGAGAGGCCCCAGGATCTCGATGGGATCGCCCGCCCGGTAAGCGGAAAACTCCCGGGTTCCCTTCCCCGCGATCCGGTATACGATCCGGAGCCTGTCCTCCCCGGTCTCACAGATGCTGATGGGCCGGGGGAGCAGTCTGGAACCGTCCTTGCTGTAAACAGAAATAAACTGGCCCGGCGCCGCGTCTCTCGCGATTTCCGTCCTGATCCACATGCTGTAGATGCCCGGAGCCAGAGGTTCCTGACTGAGAACCCCCGCCGTCTCTTTTCTCTTTGTCATAATCCGTTCGTCTCCTGCCTTTCCCGGCGGCCCGCCGCTGCAGCCTCCCGCCGCGCGCCGGCCTCCCGCTGCCGCTTTGCCGCCGCCGGTTCTTTTCCTTCTTCAGCCTCTCGCCTGAAGCGCTCCGTTGATATCCTCGATCATATCGATCACAGCCTGTCTGGAAGCCTCTCCGAACTGCTCCGGTCCGAACCTGGACGCGTAAGGCTCCTTCTTGTAGGCGGCGATGATTCCTCTGGAAGAATTCACAATGGCCCCCAGCCCGTCTTCATTGAAGTAATGGACCAGATCCTCCGCCTTTCCGCCCTGGGCGCCGTATCCGGGCACCAGGATAAAGGATTTCGGCATCAGCCTGCGCAGCACCTTTCCCATCTCCGGATAGGTGGCGCCCACCACGGCGCCCACATAGCTGTAGGAGCATCCCATGACTTCCTCTCCCCACTGGGCGACCTTCTCGCCGACCCATTCGTACAGGGGGCGGCCGTCAATGAGCCTGTCCTGAAATTCTCCGCTGGAGGGATTGGAGGTCTTCACCAGAATGAAAAGGCCCTTTTTTTCTTCCCTGCAGACATCCACAAAAGGCTTGATCCCGTCTGTTCCCAGATAAGGGTTCACGGTGATAAAATCCTCGTTGAATGCCGCCAGTTTTCTGCTGCCCACCTGGACTTTTCCCAGATGCCCCGCCGCGTAGGCGGCAGAAGTGGAGCCGATGTCGCCCCTCTTCACGTCCCCGATCACGATCAGTCCCTTTTCATGACAGTAATCCACGGTCCTCTGATAAGCCTCCATTCCGGGCACGCCGAACTGCTCGTACATGGCCACCTGAGGCTTGACGGCGGGGATCAGGTCATAAATATGGTCAACGATCTCCCTGTTGAACTGCCAGATGGCGTCCGCGGCGCCTTCCAGCGTCTCCCCGAATTCATCCAGTGACTGCTTTATGATGTAGTCCGGCACATAGGAGAGCATGGGATCCAGCCCTGCCACCACCGGCGCCTTCAGCTGTCTGATTTTTGCGCAAAGTTCGTCAATCATGGAATATTTCCCCCTGTTCTGTTCTTTCGTATACGATTTTTCCGTCAACGATGGTCATGACCACCCGCCCCTTTGCCTTCCAGCCGTCAAAGGGCGTATTTTTCCCTTTTGATACAAATTCTTCCCTGCGGATCACATATTCCGCCTCCGGATCGATCAGAGTAATGTCCGCGCATTTTCCCTCCGCCAGGCTTCCCTTGTCGGCCCCCAGGATCCGCGCCGGCGTGCGGCTCATCCGCTCCGCCATCTCCATGGGTGTCAGCACGCCCTTATGCACCAGCTCCGTCATGGTCAGGGCAGCCGAAGTTTCAAGTCCCACAATGCCGAAGGGGGAAGCGAAGCCCTTTTTCTTTTCTTCCTCTCCGTGAGGCGCGTGGTCTGTCGAGATCACGTCAATGACGCCGGTCCGCAGTCCCTCCCGCAGGGCCTCCACATCCTCCCGGTTCCGGAGGGGCGGATTCATCTTGTAATTCCCGTCGTCTCCGGGAATATCCTCCGCCGTCAGGATGAAATGATGAGGGCACACCTCCGCCGTCACGGCGATGCCCGCCTCCTTGGCCAGCCGCACCATCTCTACGCTTCCCTTAGTGGAGCAGTGGCACAGATGAAGCTTCGCCCCGGTCTCGCCCGCCAGCACAATGTCTCTGGCCACGATCACATCCTCCACGCCGTTGGTAATGCCGGGCAGTCCCATCTGTCTTGACTTTTCGCATTCATTCATCACGCCGCCCCGGACCATGTTTTTGTCCTCGCAGTGGGCCAGGACCGTGACGCCCTCCGCCGCCGCGATCTTCATGGCTTCCCGGTAAAGCCCCGCGTCCATCACAGACTTCCCGTCCTCGCTGATCAAGACCGTGCCTTCCCGCTTCATTCCGGCGATATCTGTGAGCTCCGTTCCCAGCTCTCCCTTTGTCACCGCTCCGATGAAGGATACATGGACCGGGCACTCCTTTTTCGCCCGCTCATTCAGCTCTCTTATCATCTCCGGGCTGTCGGTGATCGGCGATGTGTTGGGCATGGCGCAGATAGTCGTCACTCCGCCTCTGGCTGCCGCCATAGCGCCCGTATGCAGAGTCTCCTTATACTCCAGCCCGGGATCCCTGAGATGTACATGCAGGTCGATGAGTCCCGGCATCACATAAAGCCCCGCCGCGTCTACCGTCCGGTCGGCCTCTTCCTCGATTTTTTCCGCCACGCGGAGGATCCTTCCGTCCTCAGCCAGCAGGTCATAGTTTCCGTCCTTTCCCGTATCCGGGTCAATGACATGTCCGTTTTTGATCAACAGTCTCATGAGGTATCCGCCTTTCTGTTTTGTTACCATCTATTATACCAGAGCCGGCCGGTTATGCATAGCCAAACCTGAAGGCAGATTTCCTGTCCTGTTTCTTCTGTCTTATCCCTTCTGACGCCTGCACAGGATAAAGAGCAGCACCGTCACGCCCATGAGCATCGGATAAAATGTATAGGGGATGATCTGCAGAGGAGACAGCCCTGTCTGCCCCGCCGCCAGGAGAAGCTGGGCGCCGTAGGGGATCAGCCCCTGGGTCACGGAAGCAAAAATATCCAGCAGGGAGGCGGTCCGCCGCGGCGAAACTCCGTAATCCGCGCTGATCTCCTTCGCGATGGGGCCCGCTATGACGATGGCTACCGTGTTGTTGGCCGTTGCCAGGTCTACCAGCACTGTCAGGAGGGCAATCCCCACTTCCGCGCCCTTTTTTCCGCGGATCCGTCTGTGGATCATATCCAGAATGCAGGCAATGCCGCCGTTTTTCTTGACCAGAGCCACCACGCAGGCCACCAGGATCGAGATCACGGTGATGTCGTACATGGACGTGATCCCGTCGCCCATCACCCGGAACATGTCCGCGGGCGCGATGGTCCCCGTTCCAAGGCCCGCCGCCAGAGACAGAACGCAGCCGCCGATGAGCACCGCAAAAACATTGAGGCCTGCCAGCGCGCCGATGAGCACCGTCACATAGGGCAGCACCTGCCACAGATTGTAGGAAAGCGTCTCCGTCATCTCATAGGAAGTATCTCTGCTCACCAGCACATATACCGCCAGGGCGATCACAGCCGCCGGCAGCACCAGGAAGAAATTTTCCTTGAATTTGTCCCGCATTTCACAGCCCTGGGTTTTGACCGCCGCGATGGTCGTATCTGAGATCATGGACAGATTGTCGCCGAACATGGCGCCGCTGACCACCGCCCCGATACAGATGGCCATGGAAAATCCTGTCTTTTCACTGATCCCCACCGCGATGGGCGCCAGGGCGCCGATGGTTCCCATACTGGTTCCCATAGAAACAGACATGAAGCATCCGATCAGCATCAGTCCCGCCACCGCGATCCCCGGCGGCAGCACGGAAAGGCCGAGCGCCACTGTGCTGTCCGCGCCGCCCGCCGCCGTGACCGCGCCGGAAAACGCGCCGGCTGCCAGAAAGATCAGGCACATGGTGATGATATTTTCGTCTCCGACGCCTTCTGTAATGATCCTGAATTTTTCAGCAAAACTCAGCTTCCGGTTCTGAAGAAAAGCCGCCAGGAGCGCGATCAGAAAGGCCACCACGGCCGGCATAGCGTTGAAATCGCCGGTGATCAGTCCCACTCCCAGAAACAAAACCAGAAACACGCCGATGGGGAGCAGTCCCCACACATTTCCTTTTTCTCTTTCCTTTTCCATTCTCTTCCCTCCGCTCCGCAACTGGTAGTGTCAAATACTACCTACTTTTTTTATATCTAAATCCTTTAGAAACCTTGATTTTAAGGGAAATCTGCAATAAAAAGAGCATTGACCTCCCTTTT
>CAJFHG010000023.1:40006-41089 GCA_904379015.1 Candidatus Paralachnospira caecorum
TTTCGATGATTCCCATTCTCCAAAATATCAGAAGTTCAAAGTGGACGAACTTCCAAAAGTCCAGATCATCCAGCATGAGTGGGACTGGCGTCTCCTGATCCCTTACTTTGATCGCCGCTACGGTGTTAAGATAAAACCCGTCTCCCGACGTAAGGAATGTGACATCCCGGAAGACTGCTCCTGCCCCTCCTGCGGTGCCCCACAGCCTTATCTTTACCGCAATAACGGAAAAGCCGGACAGCTGCATTGCAAAGTATGCAACACAAACTTTTCACCGGGAGAAAACCGCTTCAGCAAGCAATTCACCATGCGCTGCCCTCACTGTGGCAAAGCTCTCGTGGCGAAAAAAGAACGAAAGCATTTCATCCTTCACAAGTGTGTCAACCCCAAATGCCCCTACTATCTCCACAACCTTAAGAAAGTGGACAAGGCCGATCTGGAAGAAAGCTACGGAAAAAACAAATATAAGCTTCACTATATCTACCGTCAGTTCACGATAGATTTTTTCAGCATAGATGTAAGCACCCTTCCTAAGAACGCTTCTTCCCTGAAATTCAGTAAGCATAACGCCCATGTTATGTCTCTGTGTCTGACGCTGCATATCAACCTTGGCTTGTCACTGCGCAAAACCAGTCAGGCACTGAAAGATCTCTATAACATCCAGATCTCTCATCAGCAGATCGCCAACTACTGCAAAACCGCCTCCGTCTGCGTCAAACCCTTTGTTGATCAGTATCCCTACCGCAAAGGGGAAGCCTTTGTGGCCGATGAAACCTACATCAAAGTCCGCGGCATAAAAACCTACGTCTGGCTTATCATGAACGCTGCCACCCGTTCCATTATCGGCTACCAGGTGTCCGATAACCGCGGGGTTGGACCCTGCATCCTTGCCATGCGCATGGCCTTCCAGGGCCTTAAGAAACTCCCCGAAAACTTCAAATTCATCGCTGATGGCTACAGCGCCTATCCGCTTGCCGCCATGGAATTCGCAAAGAAGTTTGGCAAGGACTTTACCTTCCAGATCACCCAGGTGATCGGACTTACCAACGACGATGCTGTGTCTAAGGAACACCGTCCGTTCAA
>CAJFHG010000024.1 GCA_904379015.1 Candidatus Paralachnospira caecorum
CCCCTTTCTGCCTGCCGGAAGGCAGTCCGGGCCAAACCGCGGGGAATTCTGCACAAATCCGCCCGGAACGCTTGCAAAATACGGATTTCTGTGTAAAATATACCTTGATGCCAAACGCACACAATCGTTTTATTAAGAAATAAGAAAGGACAGTTTCATGATCAGTGCAAACAACATTACACTCCGCATCGGCAAAAAGGCCCTTTTTGAAGATGTGAATATCAAGTTTACGGAAGGCAATTGCTACGGCCTGATCGGCGCCAACGGAGCGGGAAAATCCACGTTTCTGAAAATCCTGTCCGGCCAGCTGGAGCCCAGCAAGGGAGATGTGACCATCACCCCCGGCCAGCGTCTTTCCTTCCTTCAGCAGGACCACTTTAAATATGATGATTATGTCGTTCTCGATACCGTCATGATGGGAAATCCCCGTCTGGTGGAGATCATGAAGGAAAAGGACGCCATTTACGCCAAGCCGGATTTCTCCGAAGAGGACGGCATCCGGGCGGCGGACCTGGAGGCGGAATTTGCCAATATGAACGGCTGGGAAGCAGAATCCGACGCCGCCACTCTGTTAAACGGTCTCGGCGTGGGGCCGGAGCTCCATTATTCCGTTATGAAAGATCTCAACGGAAATGAAAAAGTCAAAGTGCTGCTGGCGCAGGCTCTGTTCGGAAATCCTGACATTCTGCTCCTCGACGAGCCCACCAACCACCTGGATCTGGATGCCATCGCGTGGCTGGAAGAATTTCTGATCAATTTTGACAATACGGTGATCGTGGTGTCCCATGACCGTTATTTCCTCAACAAGGTCTGCACCCACATTGCCGACATCGACTACGCGAAGATCCAGCTTTACGCGGGAAATTACGATTTCTGGTATGAATCCAGCCAGCTGATGATCAAGCAGATGAAAGAGGCCAACAAGAAAAAGGAAGAAAAAATCAAGGAACTGCAGGAATTCATCCAGCGCTTCTCTGCCAACGCCTCCAAATCCAAACAGGCCACTTCCAGAAAGCGCGCCCTGGAAAAAATCCAGCTGGATGAGATCAAGCCCTCCAGCCGCAAATATCCTTATATCGATTTCCGTCCCGAGCGGGAAATCGGAAATGAAGTCCTGGTGGTGGAAAATCTCTCCAAGACCATCGACGGCGTAAAGGTTCTGGACAACATCTCCTTCATCCTGGGCCACAACGACAAGGTCGCCTTTGTGGGATCCGACGAGATCGCGAAGACCACCCTGTTCCAGATCCTGGCCGGAGAAATGGAGCCTGACGAAGGCCATTACAAATGGGGCGTCACCACCTCCCAGGCCTACTTCGCCAAAGACAACACCAACGAGTTCGACAGTGATCTGACCATCGTAGACTGGCTGACCCAGTTCTCTCCCATCAAGGATGTCACCTATGTCCGCGGCTTCCTGGGAAGAATGCTCTTTTCCGGCGACGACGGCGTGAAAAAGCTCCGGGTCCTGTCCGGAGGCGAGAAGGTCCGCTGCCAGCTTTCCAAAATGATGATCCAGGCCGCCAATGTCCTGATCCTGGATGAACCGACCAACCATCTGGATATGGAATCCATCACGGCACTGAACAATGCCCTGATCAAATATCCCGGCGTTGTGCTGTTCTCCTGCCATGACCATCAGTTCGTGCAGACCACAGCCAACCGGATCATGGAAATCACGCCAAACGGCCTGATTGACAAGGTGACCACCTACGACGAATACCTGGCCAGCGATGAAATGGCCAGAAAACGCCAGAAAACCTACAGTCTGTCCGAATCTGACGCAGAGGACAACTGATATCCCGGAAATGGAAGGCAGGAAGGGTCAAAACCCTTCCTGTCTTCTCAGTTTCCTGTATTCCTGACGTCTCTCGGCGCCTTCCCACTCTGCTTTTTCTCCCGGCGTCTCCAGGATCAGCCGGGGCACCCGGACCGGCTTCTCATTCTCATCCAGCGCCACCATCACAATGTACGCCCGGTTGATGGGTTTTCTCACCCCGTCCAGAGATTCTACATACGTGTCGACCCGGACTTCCATGGACGTATTGCCCACATGAGTCACGCGGCCGATCAGCACCACGGTATCTCCTTCGTAAGCGCCTTCCTTGAACTGAAGGTTGTCAATGGCCGCTGTGATGATATTCCGTTCGCTGTGGCGCCTCGCCACAATACCGGACACTTCATCGATCCACTGCATCAGCTGTCCGCCGAACAGCCGTCCGCTTCCGTTGAGATGGGCCGGAAACAGAAGATGCACCTGTTCCACCTGAGAATCTTCTACCCGTTTTCCTTCCTGCATATCTGTATTTTCCTCCTCTGCTTCACTGTTTCTGTGCATTCCCCCTGTTTTCCACCCCTCATACAGCCGCTTCAGCCTACTCCGGGCTTTCTCTGGGTATGAACACCCTTCCTGCCGCTTCGGCCGCTTTTTTCTCCTTCTTCAGCGCTTTCGCCGCCTTCACCGCCTCATCGCAGAACTGCTGCTGGGAGTCTACCAGCACCTTGCCCCTCTTATCCTGTTTTTCATACGTATCATTCGGCAGAAGAAGCCTTGCCTTCACATTGTCCGCCAGCTCTGTCTCCAGGATATGGAGCGCCTTCTCTTTATTCTCCTGCACTTCCACAGGAAAGACCAGCTCCACGCGCCGGTCCAGGTTTCTCGGCATCCAGTCGGCGCTTCCCATATAGATCTCATAATCTCCGCCGTTCTCAAAATAGAAGATGCGGCTGTGCTCCAGGAATGTTCCTACGATGGAACGGACAGAAATATTCTCGCTGATGCCTTCAATTCCCACCTTCAGGCAGCAGATGCCCCGGACAATGAGGTCGATCTTCACGCCGGCGGCAGAAGCCTTATAGAGGGCCTGAATGATCACCGGATCGCACAGGGAATTCATCTTGGCGATGATCCTGCCCTCATATCCCTGCTTTACGAACTTGATTTCCCGTTCGATCAGAGAGACGAATTTATTCTTCAGCCACAAAGGCGCCAGGATCAGCTTGTTCCACACCAGCGGCTCTGAATAGCCGGACAGCATGTTGAACACGGCGCTGGCATCCTCCCCGATGGCTTCGTCGCAGGTCATGATGCCTGTATCTGTGTACAGCTTGGCCGTGGAATCATTGTAATTTCCCGTGGCCATATGGACATACCGGCAGATGCCCTCTTCCTCCCGGCGCACTACCAGGCAGATCTTGCAGTGCGTCTTCAGGCCCAGAAGGCCGTAGATCACATGACAGCCCGCCTGCTCCAGTTTCTTGGCCCAGATGATGTTGTTCTCCTCATCGAATCGGGCCTTCAGCTCCACCAGGACCGACACCTGCTTTCCATTCTCCGCCGCCTTCGCCAGGGCCGCCACAATGGGCGAATTGCCGCTGACCCGGTACAGGGTCTGCTTGATGGCGAGAACCTGCGGATCCGAAGCGGCCTGCTTCACGAATTCCACCACCGGATCGAAGGACTGGTAGGGATGATGCAGGAAAATGTCTCCTTTTTTGATATTGGTAAAGATGTCGTCCTCATTGGCAAATTCCGGCACAGGCTGAGGCACCCACTTTTTCAGCTTCAGATGGTCAAAGCCGTCCATGCCGTAAAGTTTCATGAGGAAGGTCAGGTCCAGCGGCCCGTTGATGGCGTAGACCACCTCATCCTTGACGGCGAATTCCTTTTTCAGGATCTTCAGGAGACGCTTGTCCATACTGTCCTCGGCCTCCAGCCGGATCACTTCGCCCCACTGGCGCCGCTTCAGCTTCCGTTCGATCTCCTTCAGCAGATCCTCCGCCTCTTCTTCATCGATGGTCAGATCCGCGTTTCTCATGATCCTGTAGGGATGGGCGCAGACAATATCATAATTCAGGAACAGCTTGCTGATATTCCGCTCGATGATTTCTTCCAGAAGGATCACGCTGCGGACTCCGTCCTTCGGCGGAAGCTCCACGATCCTGGGCAGCACCGCCGGCACCTGCACCGTCGCGAAATCCAGAACGCTTTTTCCCTCTTTTCCTTTTTTCTTTTTCAGAAGAGCCGCGATGTTCAGCGTCTTGTTGCGGATCAGCGGAAAGGGCCTCGAAGAGTCCACCGCCATGGGCGTGACCACCGGATACACGGAAGTCTCAAAATATTCATCCACAAATGCCGCCTGTTTTTCGTCCAGCAGTTCATGATGGGGGATAAACACCAGCCCCTCCTTTTTCAGCAGAGGAAGCAGAGACCGGTTCCATGCGGAATACTGACTGTCCACCAGACGGTGCATTCCCTCCCCGATCCGTTCCAGCTGTTCCTCCGCCGTCATGCCGGCGATATCCCTTTTGGTGTAGCCCGCGTGCACCATATCCTTCAGAGAGGCCACCCGCACCATGACAAACTCGTCCAGATTGGAGGCGGTGATCGATAAAAATTTCAGCCGCTCAAACAAAAGGTTTGTCTTGTCCTTCGCCTCTTCCAGCACGCGCGTATTAAACTGGAGCCAGGACAGCTCCCGGTTCTGAAAATATTCATATTTCTGAAATTCTCTGTCATCTGGCATGGCTTTCGATTCCCTTCTTTTTCTTCAACACCGGACGGATGCCGTATACCTCTTCAAAGAAATCCGCTTTCTGTCTGAACTGGCTTTCCTCCAGCATGATATTTTCATCCGAATCCGTAGTCAGGAACATCTGCTGATCCTTCACGGAAACACGCACATTTTTAAATTTCTGCTTGTGGCTCCTGTCCATGGCATTGGCCACCTTCAGGATCGCCGTCAGCTTGGCGATGATGATCCTCATCTCTTTTGTCAGCGTATAGGAAGCCGCTGTATAATCAAACTCCATGGTATTGTATTTCACCACATTGGCAATGATCTCCCGCTCCCTGTGGGAAATGCCGATGATCTCCGTGGACATGATGATATTGTAAGCGCACTCTCCCGGCGTCCGTATGCTGATATACTTTCCGCAGTCATGGAGAATGGCGCAGATCTGCAGCAGCAGCCGTTCTCTTTTTCCAAGGCCGTGATATTTCTTCACGCCGTCAAATATGGCAAGAACATTTTTTTCGAGGATCGCTGAATGATTTTTATTGCTCATATAACGTTTGGCAATGTTTCGGGCGGCCACCAGGATGTCCTGGGAAAAATCATGGGTGAAGCGGATCAGTTTTTTCTGCTCCGCGTACTCCGCCACGATGCCGTCTCCCAGGCGCACGCCGGGCAGCCAGATCATCTCCGCTCCCGTCACCTCGATCAGCTTTCTGTAAACCATCGCCCCCGGTACGATAAGCGATACAAACTCCGATGGAATATCGTATTTCTGGGAAACCTGATCTTCATTCAGGTCCCGCAGGGATTCGTAAAACTCCTGGAACTCCTCCGCGGTGATCTTCTGCTTGTCCGCATGGGCTCCCCTTCCCAGATACAGGGCGCAGACCCCGGTCGCGATGATGTTTTTTACCTCCCGGTCCTTTAAAAAAAGCTTTTTAAAGGTCTGGATGTCATTGTCGATGAGTTCCTGGATCAGCTGCTTTTTCTCCTTTTCCGTTCCGCCCATTCCGGCCAGGATCTGATGGATCCTGAGCGCGCCCAGCTTGAGATTCTGGGTGGTCACCAGAGCGTCCTTGTCAAAGAGGGAAATCTGCATGCTGCCCGACCCGACCTCCGCGATGGCCGTTCCCTTCTGGATCATATTGTTGAACTCATTCTCCTTCGCCGCGATCGCCTTGTAGCACAGAAATCTCTGTTCGGAATTGCTCAGGATATCCACGACGATCCCGGTCCGGACTTTGATCTGATCCAGAACCACGTCCCGGTTCTCCGCCTCTCTGATGGCGCTGGTCCCGTAAGCTTTATAACCGTCTACCTGATACTCCGTCATAACCCCCTTAAACCGCAGAAGAAGCTTGCACATCTCATCCACCCGGTCATAGCTGATGATGCCTCTGTCGTAGGTATCCCGCCCCAGACCGATCACCTTCCTCATCCGGTCCAGCTGTACAATCCCCTTTTTGGGAGAAATCTCATAAATGGTCAGCTCCAGCTCATAGGAACCGACGTCGATTGCCGCAAACAATGTGGCAGCCATTCTCCCGCACCTCCTTTTTTATTTCTTCTTCCCCAACAGATACGTAATAAACTGGACAGCTGTTCTTCCCGAAATGCCTCCGTGGGAAAGCTCCCATCTGCCGGCCTCCAAAAGCAGCTCCTCCTCCGGCATATCAATGCCTGCCCGTCTGGCCAGCGTTGTCACGATCCGCTTGAATTCCTTCGGTTCCGGCCGTCCGTAGTAAATCGTCACACCGAATCTGGCTACCAGGGACAGCTTCTCCTGGACCGTGTCAGACCGGTGCATATCCTCCCGCACCTCCTCTTTGTCGCTGAAGTTTTCCCGGATCAGATGGCGTCTGTTGGAGGTGGCATAGATCAGCACATTGGCCGGCTTGACCTCCAGTCCGCCTTCAATGATCGCCTTCAGATATTTATATTCAATCTCAAACTCTTCAAACGAAAGATCGTCCATATAAATGATGAATTTGTAATTCCGGTTCTTGATCTGGCTGATGACGTCGGAAAGATCCCGGAACTGGTGCTTGTAGATCTCGATCATCCGCAGTCCCTGGTCATAATATTTATGGAGGATCGCCTTAATGCTCGAGGATTTGCCTGTGCCGCTGTCTCCATAGAGAAGACAGTTGTTGGCCTGTCTCCCCTCCACAAACGCTTCCGTATTTTCGATCAGCTTTTTTTTCTGGCTTTCATATCCCACCAGATCATCCAGATATACATGCTCGATATTTTTAATGGGAACAATCTCCATGTGCTCCTGCTTGATCTCCAGACGGAACGCCTTATGAAGCCCGAACTTTCCCACGCCGAACCGGCGGTAAAAGTCCGTGATGATATCCAGCCAGTTTTCCGGCGTCCCCGCCTTCGACAGCGCCACGCTCAGATTCTGGATATTGTCCCGGATGCGCCGGTTGAACACCTGACTGTGGGTCCCGGTGCTTTCATAATGCTCCAGCATCCCGAATATGGGACACCCGATCCTTTCTCCCAGCGCTTTCAGATCATATTCAAACCACTGACGGAATATATCAAAATCATGGAGCGCCAGTTCATTGATGGTCCCCCGTACCTTCCCGCGGATCTCGCAGGCAATGCTGAAGGCATTTTCATTGGTGGCCAGAACATAGGCCAGAAGGCTGTGCCACAGGTTTCCTTTAAATCCATGAGAAGCCGCGAACTCCACCAGGGCGCCCGCTGTCCCGGCGGGATCCGCCTCCCCGCTTCCCTCCATCAGCGCCGTTATCTGCTCAATAATATCCCGGTGTCCCGGCTCCCTGTATAAAACCAGATCAGTTATCTTCATCGATATTCTTTCCTTTATCTGTATAATAATTTCCGAGGATCCTGAAATAATTGGCCTCCTCCAGAATTCCTCTCAGCGCGTTCTTCACGCCCGCGTCGCCGAGGTTTCCCTCAAAATCCACAAAAAAGCGGAACTCCCAGGGCCGCCCCAGAATCGGCCTCGACTCCAGCTTCAGCATATTCAGTCCGTTGTATGTCAGGTGCGAAAGCATATTATAAAGCGCCGCGTTTTCGTGCTTGGTCTCAAAACAGATGCTGATCTTGTTGGAATTCGCCTCATACATCTTTCTGCTGGCCACCACGATAAACCGGGTGGTATTGCCTCTGCTGTTCATGATCCCCCGGTCCAGCACCTTCAGTCCGTAGAGCTTCCCGGCCATTTCGCTGGCAATGGCCGCATGAGCGGGATTTCCTTCCTCTCTTACCCGCTTCGCGCTGAGCGCCGTATTGTTGGTGCTGTATTTGGTCCATTCCTTATGCTCGTTCAGATACTGGCTGCACTGCATCAGTCCCTGAGGGTGAGAATAAACCAGACTGACCTGGGACAGCTCCGCCTCAGGCAGCCCCAGAAGCACATGGTCCACCTTCACATAAGTTTCTCCCACAATATAATTGTCATACTTCACCAAAAGGTCGTAGACATCCGCCACGCTGCCCGCCGATGAATTCTCGATGGGAAGCATGGCAAAATCAGCCGTTCCCGCGCAGATCGCCTTCATGGCGTCGTCCCAGGTGTCCACATGGAACACCTTTGCCTTCTCTCCGAAAAACTGAAGCGCCGCCGCGTGGCTGTACGCGCCTTCCACTCCCTGGAACACCACATTGGAGCGGAATTTCTGGAGATTCGGCACCATCTCAAAGGGCAGTCCCGTGATCACGCCCTTATCAGCCAGAAGCTGATACTGCAGCTTTCTGCTGATGGCCATGATCTGCGTGAACAGCTCATGAACGCCGTAGCGGTTGAAATCAGAGTCCGCCATCTCATCGATGACCGCCAGCTTCTCTCTCTCCCGCTTCCGGTCCAGTACCTGCATGCCTGTCTCGATCTTATATTCCGCCACGTCCCGGCAGAGGGCCATCCGTTTTTCAAATTTTTCTACCAGTTCCCGGTCTATCTCATCAATTTCTTTCCTGATGTCTCCTAAATCCATGTCTCTTTTCCCTCTCTTTCTCAGTCCTCCAGCTCCGAAAGCAGTTCTGTTACCCGTTTTTTCAGCAGCGGATGAACCTTGTAAGGGGCGATCTGAGCCAATGGCTCCAGAACGAACCTCCGTTTCTGGATCTCCGGATGGGGAACCGCAAGCTCCGGCTCCTCCAGGATCTCGTCATCATAAAACAGCAGATCCAGATCCAGGGTCCTGGGTCCCCAGTGGACCAGCCGTTCCCGCTTTTCCTTCTGCTCCGCCTTCTGAAGCACGGCAAGAAGCTCCATCGGAGTGAGCAGCGTCTCCAGTTCCAGACATCCGTTCAGGAAATCCTCCTGTTCAACGCCGCCGTAGGGCTCTGTGACGATCATATCGGAAATCTTCCCCAGGCGGATCCGTTTTTCTTCCGACAGCACCTGAATCCCTGATTCAATGTGCGCCTTCCGGTCCCCCATATTGGACCCGAAGGCCACATAGGCTTTATGCCAGCGCCGCTCAATCCTGACGGACACGGTTTCCAGGGGAAGCCCCACCGGCGCCCAGGGCTTTTTGATCTCAAGCATAAGTCCTCTGATCAGCGGAAACGTCAGAAGAAGATGCTCTGCCATCTGCTCCGCCGCCGCTTCTATGAGACGAAACGTATTTTCTTTCATAAATCGGGTCATCTCCTGGCTGACAAGCCCGTAATGAACGGATTTGTCCAGATCGTCCTGAAGTCCCGCCGCCCGGGTGTCCACCATGAGCTCCGCGTCCACCAGAAATTTCTGTCCCAGCTTTGTCTCTTCCGGAAATACGCCGTGATTGGCAAAAATCTCCAGATTCTGAATGGTGATTCTGTCCATACCTTTTTCCTTCCTTTGCATGTTCTCCTCTGGTCCTTCCGTCCCGGTCAGTCCGCCTGAAGGATCGCTTCTGTCATCCTGACGGCCCTGTAATTGGCTTTCACATCATGAACCCGCACAAAGGCGCAGCCCTTCATGACGCCCATGACCGTTGTGGCGAGGGTCCCCTCCAGCCGCTCAGAGGCCGGCAGATCCAGCGTCAGCCCGATCATGGACTTTCTGGATGTTCCCAGAAGGACCGGATATCCCAATTCATTTAAAATCTCCAGATGCTTCATGAGAATCAGATTCTGCTCATAGGTCTTGCCAAACCCGATGCCCGGATCCAGAATGATCTTGTCATCCGCTATCCCGGCTTTTTTTGCGATAGCGGCACAGTCCCGCAAATCGGACTTTACTTCTTCCAGATAATGCTCATATACAGGTTCTTTCCTGTTGTGCATCAGACAGCAGTGCACGCCGAAACGGGCGATCACGCCGGCCATATTCTCATCATACTTGAGTCCCCAGATATCGTTGACCAGACTTGCTCCCGCCTTCACCGCCGCCTCTGCCACACTGCTTTTATAGGTGTCCACAGAGATCGGTACGTCAAACCGCGCTTTCACAGCCTCGATCACGGGAACCACCCGCTCGATCTCCTCCGCGTCGGGCAGAATATCCCCGTAGCCCGGCCTGGTGGATTCTCCTCCAATGTCGATGATATGGGCGCCTTCCGCGATCATATCCTCCGTATGCTTCAGCGCGGCGTCCAGCGTATTCCATTTCCCGCCGTCTGAAAAGGAATCCGGCGTCACATTCAGGATTCCCATAATATAAGTATGCTTTCCGATTTCAAACTCTTTTCCCGCGATGTTCATATGTATGTCCTTTCTTCTGCCTGCTCAGCGTCTGATACTGAAATTTTTCTTTTCGATCGGCCAGTCGCAGGAAGCCTGCGCTCTGCAGGCGAAACAGGCCCTGGACTTCTTGTCCGCGTCATAAAGGACCTTCGCCAGAAGCGCTTCCTGCGCGTTCTCCTTTGACCGGTGATTGCCGATCGCGTTCAGGATCTCATCCATTTCTTCTCCGCTGAAGCCGCAGTCCTTCAGAATCATCTCTGCCGTGCGGGCGCCTGCCTTTTCGTGAGGAATACCGGTCTCATACTGAGCCGCCCTCCCCACATCATGCAGAAGGGCCGCCGCGTAAATAATATCCTTTTTCAGCGGAAGCTGCTCCTCCAGCGCCGTTATGTAAGCGATCCTCGCCACGCTGAGAAGATGGTCGATGTCGTGGCGGCAGTAGATCCGCTCATCCTCCAGTCTCATCAGCTTTTTTAATTCCCGGATAAAAACCTCATGCTGAATAATCTGATTCACTCGTTCCATAAACCGTACTCGCCTTTCCTTTTTACTGTATTTAATTATAACATACGGAAATATAAATGAAAAGCCTTGCCGGCTGTCTTAAATGTAAGACAACTGGCAAGGCCATGCCTCTTATTTTCAGGAAGAGACAGGGGGCTCCTGTCCGGACTTTCCTTTACCTGATCATGGAAAATACCCGCTCGCACAGGACGGGATTCTCCTTGAATACTCCCCGGCACGCATAGGTCATCGTTTTTGCGCCGGGCTTGCGGATTCCCCGCATGGTCATGCACATATGCTCCGCCTCGATCACGACCATGGAGCCCTTCGGCTTCAGATACGTCATCAGCGCGTCGGCAATCTGTGAAGTCAGCTGTTCCTGGATCTGGGGCCGCTTCGCGTAGGCATCCACTGTGCGGGCCAGCTTGCTCAGTCCCACCACACGCTCGTCAGGCACATACGCCACATGGGCATGTCCGAAAAACGGGAGCAGATGATGCTCACACATGGAATAAAGGGCGATATCCTTTTCCAGCACGATCTCATTGCCCGACGCCGGAAATGTCTTGGACAGATGGACTGCCACCTCTTCGTCCGTGCCTCCGTATATCTCTTCACACATCCGCGCGATCCTGTCCGGTGTTCCGACCAGACCCTCTCTGTTCACGTCTTCTCCGATTCCCTCCAGGAAAAGACGAATTGCCGCTTCTATTTTCGCTTTATCGATCATGGATATTCTCCTTTATTTCTCTTGACAGCTCTCCCAGATAAGACAGAGAACCAAAAGCCAGGATCACATCATCCCCGCCGGCCCAGGCAAGGCTGTCCCTTACAGCCTCTCCCAGCGTATCCTTCACTTCCGTCTCTCCTTTAAATCCGATGCGCTCCGCCTGTTCGTCAATGCACTTCTTCAGTTCTCCGGCATCCAGCGCTCTGGGACTCGCGGGCGTCACCGTGTAGATCCGGTCCGCCAGAGGAGCGGTGATCCGCACGATTTCCCGGTAATCCTTGTCTGCCAGTATTCCCATTATAAATAAAATTTTCTTATTTGTAAAATACAAGTTTATGGAATCCCGAAGCCGTCTGGCCGCGTCCGGATTATGGGCCCCGTCTATGACAAAGAGCGGTTTTTCCAGAACCCGCTGGAATCTTCCCGGCCACTGCACAGAAGCCATGCCCCGGTACAGGGCGCTTTCTTCTATCTCATATCCCAGCTTCCGCAGGACCGTGACCGCCTCCAGCGCCGTAACCGCGTTGATCACCTGATAATTTCCCGGAAGAGGAATCCTGATCCTCCGGTACGGACCGTAGTCAAATACGGTTCCGTTCATGTCGGACTGGATGATCCTGGCCTCCCCGGGCCTTGAAATGGTCAGCGGCGCGTGCCGTTCCCGGCAGATATCCGCGATCACCTCTGTCACAGTCCCGCTCTGGCCGCACAGCACGGCGGGCCTCCCCGGTTTTATGATACCGCCCTTCACCCGGGCGATCTCTTCCAGGGTATTTCCAAGGAACTGCATATGATCCATACTCACGGAAGCGATGATGCTCAGGACTGTGGTCGTCACCACATTGGTCGCGTCTGTCTCTCCGCCCATGCCGGTCTCCAGCGCCACCAGATCGCAGCCCTGTTCCTTAAAATACTGAAAACTCATGGCCGTCTCGATCTCGAAGGCCGTCGGATGGGAAAATCCGTCTTTCTCCATGGACAGGCAGATCCCGCGGATGTCTGTCAGGATCCTGGCCGCCTCTGTCTCCGGGATCGGCTCTCCGTTGATCTGTATTTTTTCACAGTACGAGAATACGGAAGGGGAATTGTAGCGTCCCACCCGGTATCCCGCTGCCCCGCACACAGACGCCACAAAAGCCAGAGTGGATCCTTTTCCGTTTGTTCCCGCTATATGTATAAACGAAAGGCTGTCCTGGGGATTTCCCATACGCCCCAGCAGTTCTCTCATGGAATCCAGTCCGAGCACGATCTTTTTTGTTTTCGTAACCTCTTCCACGTAGGCAATTGCCTCTGTATAATTCATCATGCCTTTTTCTCCGGTTGAATCCTCTTTTTCTCTCTATACTATCACGTTTTAAAGGAAAATCAACCTCTCCCGGCGGAAATTGTTAATTTTTTTGCATATTTTCCTTTTATTCCTCCAATACTACCCATATGAACAACAATTTTATCAAATGCGGACTGGCAGGATGGGCTGCCGAACTTTGCTATACGAGCCTTGTCGCCCACTCGGACAGGCAGGATAAGCGTCTGATCGGACAGACTTCTCTTTATATGTTCCCAATATATGGCATGGCCGCGGCCATCCACCCCCTGCACCGGGCCCTCAGCTCCCGGAGCCGGCTGATGAATAAAAGCGCCCTCTGCCGCGGCGGCGTCTATACCGGACTGATCTTCCTCACCGAATACTGCTCCGGCTGGATCCTCAGAAAAGCAGGGCGGTGTCCCTGGGACTACAGCAGATGCAGATTCAATATCAACGGGCTGATCCGTCTTGATTTCGCGCCCCTCTGGTTTGCCCTGGGCCTGTTCTACGAAAAATACACGGAACGTCTGTGAGCCGCCGCAGCGCGATCCTGCGGAACATTTTTGCTTTATAGAGAACGCAGTTTCCTATAAAATCAGAAAAGGATGTGCCGCGGCACATCCTTTTCCATATCATGTATTCCGATCAGCTGCTTTAGAAGCAGGTATAAGCACCGTCTACGATGATGTCGCTGCCCGTGGTGTAGCCGGAAGCGTCGCTGGCCAGGTACAGCACCGCAGGGATCAGCTCTTCGGGCTTGCCCATTCTGTGCATGGGCATCAGAGGCGTCCAGGCATCCTTCAGCTCCTGAGGGGTGTCGACAGACATGGGAGTCGCGATATATCCCGGGCTCAGGCTGTTCACGCGGATGCCATATTCTGCCCACTCAAGGGCCAGGGAACGGGTCATATGGATGACGCCCGCCTTGGAAGCGTTGTAGGAGCACTGCCACTGGGGAATGTTGGCGATGGTTCCGGACATGGAAGCCATGTTGATGATGCTTCCGTGGATTCCCTTGTCAACCATGATCTTCGCCACGGCGCGGGCCATGATGTATTCACCGGTCAGGTTGACGTCCACAACCTCTCTCCAGTCTTCGATGGAAGCTTCAAAAGTGCTCTGATGCTTGCAGATGCCCGCGTTGTTGAACACCACGTCGATGCGTCCTGATTTTTCCATGATTTCAGCCAGAGCCGCGTCCACATCCGCTTCCTTTGTCACGTCTGCTCTCACAAAGTAGCATTTTCCGCCCTCTGCCGTAATCTTCTCGATGGTCTCGTCCGCGTTGCTCCTTGCGATGATCACAACCTCCGCGCCGGCCTTTGCCAGACCGATCGCTACGGTCTGTCCAATTCCGCGTCCGCCGCCTGTTACGATTGCCACTTTACCGGATAATCCAAAAACCTCGTCTAAATAGCTCATATTCATTCTCCTTTACTCTGATTTTATTCCGCGTCTTTGTTGATCTTGATCACAGCCTTCACAATGTCCGCTTTCTTGTTGATGCTGTCATCCATTGCCTGCTGCGCGTCGTCCAGATCGTAAATATCGGTCACGATGCCCTTCAGGTTCACCTTGCCTTCTGCCACGGCCTCGATCGCCATGGGATAGATATGGCGGTAACGGAACACCGTCTTGAAGGTCAGCTCTTTGTCCAGAGCCAGACTGATGGGAAGCGTCAGCTCACCGCTCTTGGAATAGCCGACCAGCACGATGGTGGCGCCCTTCTTGGTGAACTCGATCGCCTGTCTTGTGGTGATCTCGGTGCCGGCTGTCTCAATGACCAGATCACAGCCCTTTCCGCCTGTCAGGCGCATCACTTCCTCCACCACGTTCTGGGTCTTTCCGTTGATCACCCCGGTGGCGCCCAGCTCCAGCGCCTTTTCCAGACGCTTCTCCATGATATCCACCACATAGACCCTGGAAACGCCCATGGCCTTGCAGGCCATCATGGAAACAAGGCCGATGCAGCCGGAGCCTGTCACGACAGCGGTCATGCCCGCCTGGGCTCCGCCCTGTCTCGCCGCATGGAAGCCAACTGCCAGAGGCTCGATGAGGGCGCCCTCCATGGTGCTCACATTGTCCGGAAGCTTGAAGCACAGGTCCGCCTCATGGGCTACATACTCCTGGAACACGCCGTCCACCGGCGGCGTCGCGAAAAAGACTACGTCAGGGCAGAGATTGTACTTTCCCTGTCTGCAGAACTCACAGTGTCCGCAGGTCTTTCCGGGCTCCAGGGCCACTCTGTCTCCCACCTTCAGATGCTTCACATCCGCGCCGACTTCCACTACGACTCCGCCCGGCTCATGTCCCAGCACAAAGGGCGGCTCCACCACATAATTTCCGATCCGTCCCGTCTCATAATAATGAATGTCTGAACCGCAGATTCCCACGTAATCCAGCTTGACCAGCACTTCATTTGCCGCCGGCACCGGGATGTCCCGCTCTGTGAATCCCATTTTGCCGATGCCTTCCATGACCGCTACTTTCATTTTGCCTTCCATGGCTGTTTCCCTCCTGAATCCTAAAGATATGACAACAATTTCTGAAATTTATGCCCACTTTTATAAAGTCTTTTATTTAAGTAAGTATATTATCCCACGGCCATCCTGAAATGTCAATACCTGTTGGCTATCTTTCCTAAATTTTCATGGTGTCTGCCATTCCGGCCGCGCGCAGATTCAGGAGAG
Organism: Candidatus Paralachnospira caecorum; assembly: GCA_904379015.1. Classification (GTDB taxonomy): domain Bacteria; phylum Bacillota; class Clostridia; order Lachnospirales; family Lachnospiraceae; genus Lientehia; species Lientehia caecorum. The sequence goes on from CAJFHG010000024.1 coordinate 15,400, forward strand.
CCGGTCAAAATATTCCTCCACGAACCGGATCCCCGCGCCGATCGCCGCCGCTTCATGCTTATATCGTCCCGTCCTCACATATTTTTCATCCGCTTCAAATATTTCATAGGCCGCCATTTTCTCTTCCAGCTCACTCATGTAACTGTCCAGATATCCGCCCACATATCCGCCCAGGATCACATCGCAGTCAAAGGCCATGCGCAGATTGGTGATGGCAATGGCCAGATAAGAAAGATATTCTGTCCAGGCATTCCGGCATACCATATTTCCCCGCTCCAGCCCGGAAAAGAACAGCTCCAGATTGTCATTTGTCCAGCGGGACAGCACTCTGGCCGAACAATAGGAATCCATGCAGCCTTTCTTTCCGCAGTAACAGGGCTTCCCGCCGGGAACCAGGATCATATGCCCGAACTCGGCGCTTCTGAAGTGCTGTCCGTTATAAATCCTTCCGTTTATATAGATGGCGCCTCCCACCGTATTGCTTAAGGAGAGATAGATCGTATTCTGTCCCGCGCCCCGCAGCTCCGCGTAGGCCGCGCTATTGGCGTCATTCCGGAAGCCTGTCCTGTACGGAATATAGGCCGCCAGTTTTTTCAGGTCGAATTCCTCCAGCCTGAGCACATGAGACTGGGACATGAAGCAGCGCTCCTCGTCCACGATCCCCGGTATGGAAATCCCGACGCCCAGGATCTTATCCCTGTCGGCGCGGCACCTTTCCAGAAAGGTGTCCAGAGAACGTCCCAGCTCCCTGTAATAGGCATCGTCATTTTCAAAGGCGCAGCGGATCCGCTTCTGGAATACCAGCCTTCCGCTCACGTCCAGAAGGACGAAGCTGATATGGTTCCTGGTGATGTCCATTCCGACCGCATAGCTGATGTCCGGCGCAATGGACAGGATCTTGGCCTTCCTTCCGCCGGTGGATTCATATTCCCCTGTCTGGATCAGGATCCCCTCCTCCAGAAGCTCCTTCACCCGCTGAAGGACAGTGGGCATGGAAAGCCCCAGATCGGCGGCAATCTCCTGCTTCGAGCTTCCGCCGTGATGATACACATATTTCGCGATTTTGATCTTATTGAGCCGCTTTGTCTCGGCATTGCTGATTTTCTGCTCCATTTCAACCCCTCTTCGCCGTGTACGCCAGTACATCCCCGTATTTCATATTTCCCCCGAACAGGTCGAGGGCGCTGCCGATGGTCACGTCCACCCGGCCGCGTCCTGCATCCTCCACAGCTTCCAGATCCGCGAAGCTCCCCACGCCTCCGGCATAGGTCACGGGGATCTGATCAAACTGCCCCAGAAGGGTCAGAAGTTCTCTGTCCACTCCCGCAGCCTTTCCTTCCACATCCACCGCATGGATGAGAAATTCGCTGCAGCACCGGGCCAGCGCCGACAGCGTTTCCAGAGTGACCTGTACGTCCGTGAATCTCTGCCATCTGTCCGTCACGATATAGTAAGCGCCGTCCCGCTTCCGGCAGCTCAGGTCCAGCACAAGACGTTCTCTGCCCACGGCGTCCATCAGTCTCTTCAGATTTTCCTCCTGGATCCTCCCGTCCCTGAATACATAGGACGTAACAATAACATGGGAGGCCCCTCTCTCCACATATTCCTTCGCGTTCCTGTCATTGACGCCGCCGCCGAACTGAAGTCCTCCGGGATAAGCCTCCAGCGCTCCAAAGGCCTGGTTCCGCGACGCCTCGTAATATTCAGATCCCGCCGGATTCAGGACGATCACATGACCGCCCGCAAGACCGTCCCGCTGATACATCCGCGCGTAAAAAGAAGCCTCCTTCTCCGCCACGAAATTTTCCTGTGCCTCGCTCCCCGCGTCTCTGAGGCTTCCGCCTACGATCTGCTTTACTTTTCCGTTATGTATATCGATACAGGGTCTGAATTTCATATTGTTTTCTCCTTTTTTGGCGACAAAGGCCGGAGGGCATCTGCCTCCGGCCTTGATTCCGTTTATCCTGCTTACGCTTTCCCTCCGGAGACCCCTTTCAGGTTCTCCCTGCTCCCGGACATATGCCCGGGTGTTTCGGCCAGCTTCATTATAACACGGATTCTCTTATAAATCAAAACAGTAATGAGCGAAACAACCACGCCTTTTACCAGGTTGAATGGCAGTACTGCCAGCAGCACAAAGCTCCAGAGGCCTGTGATCGCCGGATTGACCGCCGTTCCCATCCCGATCAGGCCAGACAGGCTGTCTGCGGAAAAAAGCTGGAGCACATTCATCAGCACAACCGCCGCTGCCAGAATGATGATCTCCACCACTGTCCCGATCAGTACAGGATGCATGCTTTTGTCTCTTCCGTAAAAGAAAAAGACAGGAAAGGCAATCGCTGCCGTAAAGGCGCCCATGACCAGGAATCCCTGCCATGCCCCTTCAAAAGCCTGGGCATAGGTGGGAAGCAGCACATAGGCGTTGAGGAAGCAGCCTACAAATGCCATGGTAAGGGTTCCCACCGCCAGACCAATGACCGCGCCCTTCTTTGTCCTGTTTTTCATATAGATCATAGACGCCGGGATCACCAGCGCGCAGCCGATCAGCAGATTGGCCCAGTCTCCCACGCCCATGGTCGTGGATCCCTTCAGGAACAGCTTCAGCACCACCTTCAGGACCTCGATCACAAACCCTGCCGCCGGCCCCATGGCAAACGCGCCCACCAGCACGGGAATCTCGCTGAAATCCATCTCATAGAAGGGCGGCGCGAACCACAGCGGGAATTCAATGTACATCAGCACCGCCGCCACGGCGGAAAGGACCGCGATGGTCACAAGATTTTTGACTGTCAGTAATTTTGCTCGTTTCATGTTTCCTCCTGACCGTTCTTCCAGGAAAATGTTCCATACAATACAAAAACCGGATACTGGCAGTATCCGGAGCATATCGTACGCAGAAACACGCTTTCTTGCAAGCAATTTCTGTCCCATTTTCTTCTCTCATCCAGACTGTAACTGTCGGTCCCGGAATCTCACCGGGTCAGCTGCCTTTTATTTACACTGGCAGGTCGCGGACTTTTACCGCCGGTGGGGACTTTCACCCCGCCCCGAAGAACTGAATTTATTTTTCTGAAAGCCATTATAGCACGCTCCCCTCCGCTTTTCAATAGAAAATCAAAGGCTCCCCACATTTTTTCTTGACATAAACCTGACTTTAAGCGCTATAGTTATTTATGACTGACAACACAGAACTGCAATCAGCTTGAACAGGAAGTATGATTTTGAAAACAGGCAGTTGGAACAACCGAACACTCAAATGCATAAGCTTGGCCTTGATTTTTGTTGCCATATCCGCACTGTCCGGCTGCGGCGGAAGTCCTGCCCGGGACACCTCCGGCGAAAATGCCCCCGGGAACGGAACGCAGACGGAGACTGTTCCCTACGCGCCCGCCGACACCAGCCTGGACCGGTTCTATTTTCTCAACGGAAATGATATTTATGAGGAAAACGGCACGGTAAGGCAGATCCAGAGCGACTGCGCCCTGATCCGGAGCAACGGCCGCTGGGGACTGGTGGATGTGGGCATTGGAAATTATGGAAATATCGGCAGCCAGATTTCCGGACAGCTGGGGCAGCTGGCGGAATCCAATGGCGGCAGCACCGTCCTCCTGCTGACCCACGCCAACGGGACCACGCTCCTGATGATGGGAGACTGTGAGATTTCCGCCGAAAACAATCTGCTGGCCGGGGAGATGGCCGGTATTTCCGGCATCGATATCCTGAAGGCAGGCCACCACGGCAACGCCTCTTCCTCCGGTCCCGCCTTCATGGCTCAGATGCAGCCGAAGGCAGTGATCGCCACCGGCATCTACGGCATGTATGTGGCCGGGGAGGGAGGTTCCCTGGCTTACAAATGCCTGACCCTGGGCGCGCCCCTTTACTCGCCCCAGTTCAACCAGGACGGCCTCGTGGTGGCTTTCGGGGACGGAGAAAAAGAATATTCCTTTTTTAACGGCATCAGCGAAGAAGCCTCAGCTGTTCAGAATCCCATGGAAGCAGGCGTAATCTCCTTCAATTCCATTTTCCAGATTGAAATTGACGACACCCTCTCCCTGGTACAGAACGCGTCATAAAATCTTCTTTTTCTTGAATACAAAAATACAGATGCCGATCACGATCAGGCTGAGGCCGATCACCCCCGGATAACCGTTCTGCAGCTCGGGCATATTCTCAAAGTTCATGCCGTACCAGCCGGTGATCAGAGTCAGCGGAAAAAAGATAGTGGAGATCAGAGTCAGAAACTGCATGTTCTTGTTCTGCTCCGCGTCCACCTGGGACTGATAGGCATCCCGCACCTGCCCGGCATATTCCAGCAGGTGCGCCGTCTTTCCCATAAGGCGGTCGGCCCGGTCTGTGACCGCGCCGAAATACTTCAGCTGTTTTTTCGTGAAAAAATGGTTCTCATTTTCCTCCAGCTCTTTTCCCACATCCATCATTTCATCATAATATCCCCGCAGGGTCAGGAGTTCCTTCCGGATGGGCTGGATCTTGCTCTGAAACCCTTCTGTTTTCCCATCCATCACCTTTTCCTCCATGGACATCAGGAGCTGCTCATAGCGTCCCAGAAGCTCCAGATCCCGGAGCATGACCTGCATGATAAAATTATAAAGGAAATGAGCCCTCGACTCTCCCTGCTTCGTTTTGCGCTGGCGGATCTTCATAATGATCCGCCTCGCGTAATCGTCATCATCCACCAGAACAATGTTGTGCTGGTTCACAAAAAACAGGATCTTATAGCGGCGTCCCAGCACATCCAGGTGCTTCGGGATATAAAGGGCACCGGCGACGCATTCCTGCTGAGTCTCAATCCTGGAAAACCCGATCTCCATCATATTGACTTCTCCGTCGTAGACAATGCCCGCCAGCTTCATGGCCTGTGAGGCGTGCCTGGAGTCTGTCAGAAATATGGCGTCCCGGCCTTCGATCTGTTCTGCCGTTTCTATATCCTCCAGCACCGTTCCCAAAGCCAGTATTTTCACTTCTTCTGCGTCTCCTCTCTGTCTGCCTCCGCTGCCGGTTTCCCGCAGGCGGCAGCTTCATAGGCCATTCTGAAAAAATAATCCTGGGAATCAAGGGGTTCCTCCTGATTCTCCACCCGTCTGTAGATTCCGTCGCTTCCCAGCTCTCTTGCCTGTTCGTTGTCCCGCAGCATGATGTCAAACATCTTGAGCAGCCGCATACGGATGGTATCATCATACACCGGAGCGGCCACCTCCACCCGGCGCAGCGTGTTCCGGGTCATGAAATCAGCCGAGGCAATATAAATCTTTGCCCGTTCCTCCGTCCCGAATATATAGATCCGGGAGTGCTCCAGAAACCGTCCCACAATGCTGATAACCCGGATATTTTCCGTAGCGCCCTTCACGCCGGGGACCAGACAGCAGATTCCCCGCACGATCAGGTCGATCCGGACACCTGCGCAGGACGCCTCGATCATTTTATCGATGATCTTCTTGTCTGTGAGCGAATTGATCTTAATTCCCACATAGGCGTCTTCCCCATTCCGCGCCCTCGCGATCTCCTCGTCGATCATATCCAGCACCGGCCCCTGCAGGCAGTTGGGCGCTACCAGAAGATCCTCCGTATGCTCGACTGTCTCTCCCATGGCCAGCGCCTGGAAGACCGCGGCCGCCTCCTGTCCGATTTCCTGGTCACAGGTCATCAGGGACAGATCCGTGTACAGCCTGGCTGTCTTTTCGTTATAATTTCCCGTTCCGATCTGAGTATAATACTCCGGCTGCCCGTCAGCCATCCTGGTGATCAGGCAGAGCTTGGAATGGACCTTGTACCCGTCAAGGCCGTAGATCACATGGCAGCCCGCCTCCTCCAGCCGCCTGGACCATTCAATATTATTCTCTTCGTCAAATCTGGCCTTCAGCTCCACCAGAACCAGAACCTCTTTGCCGTTTTCCGCCGCTTCGATCAGCGCTTCTACGACCTTGCTCTGTCTGGCGACCCGGTAAAGGGTCATTTTAATGGACACCACATCCTCATCGTTTGCCGCTTCCCGGAGCATTTCAAGAAAGGGCTTGATGCTTTCATATGGATAAAACAGAAGCCTGTCCTTCTGCTGGATCTGCTTCAGGACGGACACTCCCTTTTTAAGCTGAGCCGGAGTCTGCGGAACCCGTTTCTCGTAAAAGAGTACCGGGATCTGACGGAGTCTGTCCTCGATCTGGAACAGAAAAGACAGATCCAGCGGCGTATTGTTCCGGAATACATATTCAGGACTGACATCCAGATATCCGCACAGCGTATCCACGATATCTCCGTCCAGTTCTCGGGACAGCTCCAGACGCACAGGCGCCAGGCGTTTTCTTTTTTTGATGAGCTCCACCATAAAATCCCGGTAATCCAGATCTTCATCATACAGCGCGTCGGCGTCGATGTCGGCATTTCTCGTCACACGGATCAGAGATTTCGCCTTCACGAAATAGCCCTTGAATACTTTGGGAATGAAATGGAGGATCAGCTCCTCCGAGAGCATATAGGTGCCCTCGCCTCCCGGCACCTGGATCAGCCGCGGGAACACGCCGGTGCCGCAGGGAATGATCCCCAGCTTTTCTTTCCCGTTTTTCCGTTCCAGCACCACCGCGGCATAGATTTCTTTATTTCTGATAAACGGAAAGGGCTGGCGCTTCCCCACCACAGTGGGAGAAATGAGCGGCGCGATCTCCGCGTCAAAATACCGTTCCAGATAATCGCTCTCTTTCTTTCCGATTTTGTGAAAATCCACCAGTCTGATCCCATAGGCCTCCAGACTTTCCATGAGCCGCCCGAACACCGCCTCTTTTCTGCCGTTGAGCTTTTCCACCTGCTTGAGAATCGCCCCGATCTGCTGGGCAGAAGTCATATTGGTCTTATTGTCCCGGATCTCTCCGGAAATCATCATCTGATCCACCAGGGATCCGACCCGCACCATGAAAAATTCGTCCAGATTACTCTGATAAATGGACGCGAATGTCAATCGCTCACACAGCGGAACTTTCTCACTTTCCGCCTCTTCCAGCACACGTTCATTGAACTTCAGCCAGGACAATTCCCGGTTCATATACACTGCATTTCCTTCTGCCACTGCTTTCCCCTTCGCTTTCTTCTGTTTTTGTTTTTATTTTCAGTGTACAGCCTGAACGTAAAACCTGATGTGATTTTTTCGTCAATTCCATGTAAAATTTTCATTCAGAACATGTAAATTCAGCCGCCCAGCTTCTGCGCCTTCTCCCGCCATTTTCCGGTCCTGTAGCGGGTGTAGGAAATCAGGAAATTGACCAGCCAGCCCGCCGGCACCACGGCCCATACCATCACAATGCCCCATACCGGCGCAAAAACGGCCGCCACGATCACCCGGATACTCAGATTGACCAGGTTGGCGACGGTAAAGACCGTCATATCTCCCGCGCCCCGCAGCACGCCGTCTGTGGTCATCTTCATGCCGATCAGCACATAAAACCAGCCCATATAGCGCAGGCAGTCCATTCCGGTCTTCATAGCCGCTGCAGTGCCCTCCTCTCCCAGGAACAGAAAGATCAGCGGTCTGTAGAACAGCTCCAGGATCACGCAGATCACCGCCGCGAATCCGGCCACCATCCCGATCCCGGTCCGGTATCCCGTTCTGACCCGGTCATACTGCTTCGCTCCTATATTCTGAGCCACGTAAGCGGACATGACATTTCCCATGGCGGACATGGGGACCGTGGCGATATTTTCGATGCGCATGGCCGCCGAATATCCCGCCAGCATTTCCTCGCCGAATCCGTTGACCACCGACTGGACCAGCATGAGTCCGATGGAGACCGTGGACTGCTGCAGGATGGAGGGCAGGGCGACTCTGGCCATATTGGAAAATTCCTTTCTGTCAAACAGCGGAACGCGCTCTTCCCCCGTCTCATACTGCTTCAGGCCCCTCAAAAAGATCACGAAGGAAAACGCGGCCGAAATCCCCTGGGCGATCAGAGTTGCCCAGGCGGCGCCCGCCACGCCCATATGCAGGCTGCAGACCATATAAAGATCCAGGATCACATTAAAAACAGAAGAAAAAATCAGCAGTCCCAGCGGGATCCGGGAGCGCCCCAGCGCATTGAACATGGATGACAGAATGTTGTACATAAACAGAAACGGCAGTCCCAGGAAATAAATATTCAGATATTCCACTGCCTGCTCCATGACAGACTCCGGCGTATTCAGCGCTTCCAGGATCTGTCTGGAAAACAGAAGACCCACGCTTCCCAGAAACACACTCAGAATAAAAAAGGAAATCAGCGCGGTCCGGATCGAAGCCTTCATTTTCCGGTATTCCCGGGCCCCGAAATAACTGCCCGTGATCACAGACGCGCCCACGCCGCCTCCGATGGCGATGGAGATAAACACAGTCGTAAGCGCGTAGGAGGCGCCCACCGCGGCCAGCGCGCCCTCTCCCACAAAACGTCCCACAACCGCGGAATCCGCCATGGTATAAAACTGCTGAAACAAATTCCCGATGATCATCGGAACTGCGAATACTGTCATCGCCTTCAATGGTTTTTCTCTGATCAGATACTCTTTCTCCATACCCACACCCTCTGTCTGTACTGTCGTCCTATCGTATTCTGCACTGCTGCCGTTTGATTCCTGTTATAATCCATAAATTTCATACAGAGCCAGCATATCCTTGTAGAGCAATTTCTTTCCCATAAGCTGGCGGTAGGTGGCCGTTCTGGTCTTTTCCTCTTCCTTCAGTTTCTCCATTTTCGCCGATATGGTCTCAAATTCCTTCCTGATGGCCTGGTGCATTGCTTCATATGCGTGCAGTCTTGTTTCATTCATATTCTGATCCATATGATTTCCCTCCCCGGTTTTCAATATCCTTTTGCCCAGTATATCATAAGGAAGAGGTTCCGTACAGGTATTGCCGACGGTTGAAATACCGGCAGGAATGTTTTATACTTACTGACGAAGGAGGGTTTTGTTATGCGGCTTTTAAAAATTCAGGAGGCCCTGAAACAGAAAAATATCATCTTTACCTACACGGAAGAAGACGGCTGCGGCAGTCTTGATTTCCAGTTCCGCGGACTGCGCTATCATATCTGGGAGTTCCAGGACGGGGCGGACTGGGGTGTTGATACCAATGTCAAATGCGCCGGAAGAAGCGTGGATATCCTGGGGGATTACGAGACTGAGATCCACGACCTGATCCTCACCTGGCCGGATATGGCCATTCCCGGATAAAGACGGAGGATTTGCCATGATTCTGATCGTATGTGTAGATGACAGCATGGGAATGGCCTTCAACCACAGACGCCAGAGCATGGATTCCGCTCTGAGGGCACGGATTCTCGATCTCGCCGCGGGAAACTGCCTGTGGATGAGTCCTTACTCTGCGGCACAGTTTTCACCGGAAGACCGGAAAACGATCCTCGCAGACGAACGCTTTTTTGAAAAGGCCGGTCCCGGCAATTTCTGTTTTGCCGAGACCACTCCCGTTCTTCCTCTGGAGAGTCAGGCGGAAGAGCTGATTTTATTTCACTGGAACCGCCGGTATCCGGCGGATTTATTTTTTGAGATTCCCCTGGAGGCCCACGGCTGGAAGCGGCTCTATGCCCGCGACTTTCCCGGAAACTCCCACAAAATGATTACGGAAGAGAGATACAGACCATGAGATACAAAAAAAGACGAAAACGCACACCTGTCCTGATTTCCATATTGTTCCTTCTTTTGGCGGGCACATTTTCCCTGTTTTCCATGAATGTGCTTCCCCGGCCTGCATTCTGGCCGGATACCGGAACCTCCGCCGGAATCACAGCCGAACCAGATCTGACAGAATCCGGAGTTTCCGGTCTTCAGGATATCCCGCCCTTCTCCGGATCCCCCTATGTGGTCCTGAACAACAACCAGCCGGATTTTGACGCGGCTGACCTGACGACTGTCTCCTTCGAGACCTACAGCGAGCTGGACAGCCTGGGGCGCTGCGGCACCGCTATTGCCTGTATCGGCACCGATCTGATGCCCACGGGAGAGCGGGAAAGCATCAGCCAGATCAGGCCCTCCGGATGGCAGTCAGTCAAATATGACTCTGTGGACGGAAATTATTTATATAACCGCTGCCATCTCATTGGCTATCAGCTTTCCGGTGAAAATGCCAATGAAAAAAATCTGATCACAGGGACCAGATATCTGAATGTAGAAGGCATGCTGCCCTTCGAAAATATGGTGGCTGATTATGTACAGGAAACCGGATGCCATGTTCTCTACCGGGTCACGCCGGTTTTTGAGGGAAACAATCTGGTAGCCTCCGGCGTTCAGATTGAAGCGGAATCCGTAGAAGATCAGGGCGCGTCCATTCTCTTTAACGTTTACTGCTACAATGTCCAGCCCGGTATTTCCATTGACTACGCGACGGGAGATTCCTCTCCCGCCGCTGAATAAAGAATCCTGCGGAGCATTTTGTTTCCCAGGGAACGCAGTTTCATATGAAAAAACGGATGTGACTTACGTCACACCCGTTTTTTATTTGACGATCTGATGCAGCTGCGTTCTTTTTATACCTGAGGTCCTGCTGCAACCAGTGCCTTGCCGGCTTCGTTGCTCTCATATTTCGCAAAGTTTTTGATGAATCTCTGTGCAAGATCCTTTGCCTTGGTCTCCCATTCGGAAGCATCCGCGTAAGTATCGCGGGGATCCAGGATACCTGTGTCAACACCGGGAAGCTCTGTAGGAACTTCAATGTTGAAGTAAGGAATCTTCTTTGTGGGCGCTTTCAGAATATCGCCGTTCAGGATCGCGTCGATGATACCGCGGGTATCCTTGATGGAGATTCGTTTTCCGGTGCCGTTCCAGCCTGTGTTCACCAGGTAAGCCTTGGCGCCGCTCTGCTCCATTCTCTTAACCAGCTCTTCCGCGTATTTTGTGGGATGCAGCTCCAGGAACGCCTGTCCGAAGCATGCGGAGAAGGTAGGTGTGGGCTCGGTGATTCCGCGCTCTGTACCAGCCAGCTTTGCTGTAAATCCGGACAGGAAGTAGTACTGTGTCTGCTCAGGTGTCAGGATGGATACAGGGGGCAGTACGCCGAACGCGTCAGCGGACAGGAAGATGACTTCCTTCGCGGCCGGTCCTGCGGATACAGGGCGTACAATCTTCTCAATATGATCGATCGGATAAGATACACGGGTATTCTCTGTTACGCTCTTGTCAGCGAAATCGATCTTGCCGTTCTCATCCAGCGTTACGTTCTCAAGAAGCGCGTTGCGCTTGATGGCATTGTAGATGTCGGGCTCGGACTCTTTGTCCAGGTTGATGACCTTCGCGTAGCAGCCGCCCTCGAAGTTGAAGATGCCGTTGTCATCCCAGCCGTGCTCGTCATCACCGATCAGCAGACGTTTGGGATCTGTGGAAAGGGTTGTCTTTCCTGTTCCGGACAGACCGAAGAAGATGGCAGTGTTCTTGCCTTCCATATCGGTATTGGCGGAGCAGTGCATGGAAGCGATGCCCTTCAGAGGCAGATAGTAGTTCATCATGGAGAACATACCCTTCTTCATCTCGCCGCCGTACCATGTGTTCAGAATTACCTGCTCACGGCTTGTGATATTGAATACAACTGCCGTCTCAGAATTGAGACCCAGTTCTTTGTAATTTTCAACCTTTGCCTTGGAAGCATTGTAAACGATGAAATCGGGCTCAAAGTTTTCCAGCTCCTCTGCAGTGGGCTGAATGAACATATTGGTAACGAAATGAGCCTGCCAAGCTACTTCCATGATGAAACGGATCGCCATACGGGTATCCTTGTTCGCGCCGCAGAACGCGTCCACTACATAAAGCTTCTTGCCGGACAGCTCCTTCAGAGCGATTTCCTTTACAGCCTTCCATGTTTCTTCAGAAGCAGGATGGTTGTCATTCTTATATTCATCAGATGTCCACCAAACGGTATCCTTGGAATTCTCATCCATTACGATGAATTTGTCTTTCGGTGAACGTCCTGTATATTCGCCAGTCATTACATTAACTGCGCCGAGTTCACTTACCTGACCTTTGTCATATCCTTCCAGACCGGGTTTTGTCTCTTCTTCAAACAGCAGTTCATATGAAGGGTTGCGTACGATCTCTACAGTGTCTGTGATGCCATACTTGCTCAAATTAATCTCTGCCATCTTACATTTTACCTCTTTTCTTTCTTTATTATCCGGAAGCCAGTGGTTCCCGCTTCCCCTTTCCTAATTATACATGATAAATCAATTAAATCAATAAAAATCCTCTTAATTTTTAAAAAAATGACAATTATTTAACGCTGCGGGCCTGAAACCGGCCGTTCCTGCCCCGATTTTCCCCTGTAATCCGCCTGCGCCTTCGCCGCCTGGGTCATCTGATCCTTCCGATCGATACGGTAGATCCTGTTTCCCTTTTTAAACAGCGCCCCAGTCTGTTTAAAGTGGAACGGCACATCACAGCGGACACACTGCTCCATGGTGTTCAGGATCCACGCATAATCGCAGAGCCGGGCCTCCGGGCCCGATTCTCCTCCGCAGATCACCTGCTCGATCTGTCCGTCGGCCAGATACCGCTCGATCTGGATCTGCTCCAGCATCGGCTCATGGATGATTCCCTTATGCCGCGCCGGCACTTCCAGAAACACCGGAAGCCTGGCATCGGCATAGGCCTGGTTTTCGCAGGTGCAGAAAACCGTCACATTCTCATAACCATCTCCCCAGTCCTCCGGAATGCATTCCGCCAAACGATGGATCCGCTTCGTAATGATGACAAACATAAGGTCCGTCCGCAACCGGATCATGTTCCAGATCTCTTCCCGCCACGGATCGGCATCCTCGATCAGAAAATCTGAGGTCATGCAGGTGTAGACCGGCCCGTCCTCCGGCTGAAGCTTGTACGCCTTCTGACGGTTCCGCTTCACCGGCAGGTCAAAGCTTTTCGTTCTGGCTATGATCCTCGTATCTTTCCCGAATTCCTCATCTCTTCTGTACACGTAACAGTTGCGGCATCCCGGACTGACCTTCCGGCAGCCGTGCCAGGGATTCCAGACAGCCATACGCCCACCGCCTTTCCTTATGGACCGCTTCTGCCGTATATCGGAACTTATCCCCGCAGCTTCGGTGAATAAGCGGCCCGCTCGCCTCCGATATATTTCAGTCTGGTTCTCGCGCATACCACATGGGCATTGCCGATGCTGTTCACCTTTGTGCGGACAGGTACCGCCACCGGCTGCAGATGCATGCCGATCAGGGTGTCTCCGATGTCGATCCCGGCCTGGGCTTTCAGCTCCTCCACCGCGACGGCATGCTCCATGCCGTAATAAGCGGCTGTGGCAAAGGAGCCGCCTGCCTTCAGCTGAGGCACCACATTCACCATGGGGAAATGATACCGCTTCGCCGCTTCTTTTTCAATGATCAGCGCTCTGTTCAGATGCTCGCAGCACTGAGCGGCCAGATAGATCTTTCTCTCTCTGCAGCCTGCGTACAGCGTATCAAAGATGGCCTTCCCCACCTCTTCGCTGGACCAGGATCCGATTTTATGGCTGGCGATCTCACTGGAAGAGCAGCCCACAACCAGAATCTCCCCCTCTTCCAGCTCCGCCGTCTCCATCAGCTCTTCAAATATGGCCTTTGCCTGCGCCCTGATCTCGTCAATGTGTTCAAATTTTTCAGTTGATACTCCCTTCATACCCCATTCTTCCTTTCTGTTTTATTTTTGATTGGATCCCTTCTCTGCCGTTTCATCCGGCAAAGCCCGGATTCCACCCTAATCATAACAGAATTCCCCTGAAACAACAATGGTTTTTCGCTCTTGACCCTGTTTTCTCATCATATTATAATGCATAGCATAGCGCACGCATCGGCGCGGGGGATTTCGGGGGATGCTGCGCCACGCGGCCGCGCAGACGCAGAAAGCCTGACAGAACAAGTAAGGAGAGGCGAAATCAATGCTTCAAATCAAACACATCCGCAAGGAATACCGGACCGGAAAGCTCGTACAGAAAGCGCTGGACGACGTGAGCCTGAATCTCCGCGACAGCGAATTTGTGGCGATCCTCGGCCCCAGCGGCTCCGGCAAGACCACGCTTCTGAATATCATCGGGGGACTGGACCGCTACGATACCGGAGATCTGATCATCAACGGGATCTCCACAAAAAAATACAGAGACAAGGACTGGGATTCCTACCGGAACCACACCATCGGCTTTGTGTTCCAGAGCTATAACCTGATCCCCCATCAGACCATCCTCTCCAATGTGGAGCTGGCGCTGACCATCTCCGGTATCGGAAGGGCAGAACGGAGGCAGCGGGCGATAGAGGCGCTGGAACAGGTCGGGCTTGCGGACCAGCTCCATAAAAAGCCAAATCAGATGTCCGGAGGCCAGATGCAGCGGGTCGCCATCGCAAGAGCTCTGGTCAATGATCCGGACATTCTGCTGGCCGACGAGCCCACCGGCGCCCTGGACAGCGATACCAGCCTTCAGGTCATGGAACTTTTAAGGGAAGTCGCCAAAGACCGTCTGGTGGTCATGGTGACCCACAATCCGGAGCTGGCAGACGCCTACGCCACCCGGATCGTCAAGCTGCGGGACGGGAAAATACGGTCCGACTCCGATCCCTTTATCGTGGATGAAGCTGCCCTGAAGGAACCGGAGCACAGAAATATGGGAAAGGCGTCCATGTCGTTTCTCACGGCGCTTTCTCTGAGCTTTCACAATCTGAAGACCAAAAAAGCGCGGACGCTGCTGACCTCCTTCGCGGGCTCCATCGGGATCATCGGCATCGCCCTGATCCTCGCCCTGTCCACAGGCGTCAACCGCTACATTCAGACCGTGGAGGAAACGACCCTGTCTCAATATCCGCTTCAGATCCAGAGCACGGGCTTTGACATTACCTCCATGCTGGTGCCTGATGACAGCGCCGACGGAAGCGGCACATCAGGCGACGTCAACGTGATCCAGATGGTCACCAACATGTTTTCCAAAATGGATTCCAATGACCTGAAATCTCTGAAGGAATATTTTGACAGCGGTAAAAGCGGAATTGAACCTTATATCAATGCCATCGAATATTCCTACAGCGCCGTTCCCCAGATCTACAGTCAGAACAACGGCAGGATCCGCCAGGTAAACCCGGATCATTCCTTTGACGCTCTGGGATTCGGCTCCTCATCAAGCTCCAGCAGCCTGGTCTCTTCCATGATGAGCACAGACATGTTTTTTGAGATGCCGGAAAACGCGGAGCTCTATGAGGACCAGTACGATGTCAAGGCAGGACGGTGGCCGGAAACCTACAATGAATGCGTACTTGTTCTCACCTCAGGCGGCGGGATCAGCGATTTTCTCCTGTATACCCTCGGACTGCGGGACGCCCTTGAGCTGGATGAAATGATCCAGCAGTTCATAGATGAAAAACCGGTGGAAACACCTGACAACATGGGAAGCTACACTTACGATGACATTCTCGGGATCTCCTTCCGGCTGGTCAGCGCCACCGATTACTATCAGTACGACAGTGAATATCAGGTATGGACCGATAAATCGGACGATGAGGCCTATATGCAGAACCTGGTGGAAAACGGAGAGGAGATCACCATCGTTGGGGTCGTGCAGCCCTCTGAAGACGCCACTGCGTCGATCCTGACCAGCGGCATCGGCTATCCGGCGTCTCTGACCACCCATGTCGCGGAGCGGGCCAATCAGAGCCAGATCGTCCAGGATCAGCTCGCGAACCCGGAAATCAACGTATTCACCGGCAGAGCCTTCGGAGAAGAAAGCAGCCAGAATGAATTTGACATCAACTCGCTCTTCTCTGTGGATACGGACGCGCTCCAGAACGCGTTTTCCTTTGACGAGAGCGCGCTCTCCGAAGGGCTGGACAGTTCCTCTCTCAATCTGGAAGATTATATTAATATGGAAGGCGGAACAGCCGATCTGTCCGGCCTGGCTGATCTTTCTTCCATCAGTCTGGATCTGCCGGAGTTTTCAGGTCTGTCTCTGGGAGATATGATGAGCAGCATTTCCATCACGGCCTCCCAGGATACCCTCTCCCAGATGGCGTCCGGGCTCCTGACCGGGTATCAGGAATACGCCGCCGCCCATCCGGAGGCCGACTACTCCGGTCTCCTCCAGAGTTTTTCAAACTATCTGAATACAGAAGAAGCGAAAAATATCTTCTCCGAAACGATTCTGGAGATCATCCAGTCCGGCGGCGGCATTTCCGTGTCTGCCGACCAGCTGCGGGAACTGATCCGGAGTGTCATGTCCGGCTATCAGCAGTACGCTCTGGAGCATGGATATACGGATCCGTCCCGTTTCGATGAATACCTCGCGGAATACCTTCAGACGCCCCAGGCTGCCCAGGTCCTGGAGCAGTGGGCTTCCGAAAACCTGCAGATCGATACGGACATTACCATCACGCCGGAGCAGCTTCAGAAGCTTGCCGGGCAGATCGCGGCCGGTTATCAGCAGTATGCTGTTTCCAACGGTCTGCCTGACCCCTCCCGGATGGGCGAACATTTCATGAACTATTTAAATACGGAAGGGACCCAGAAGCAGCTTTCCGACGGAATCGCGTCCATGGTGGACACCGGCAGCCTGGAAGCCCAGATTTCCGGCGCTCTGGAAAGCTACATGCAGAACGCCGCGGCCTCCCTTGGAAACGCCGTCTCATCCGCTGTGGAAAGCCAGATGTCATCTGTCATCAGCCAGCTGACCGCTCAGATCAGCGCGGGACTGCAGAACGCCATGACGAACGCGGTGGCTCAGATCGGACAGAATATGCAGAATGCCATGCGCATCGACACAGAAGCATTCCTGAACGCATTCCAGATGAAAATGAACAGTTCAGAGCTTTCCGAGCTTCTCATGTCCATGAGTTCCGGCCGGAACGCCACTTATGAAAGCAACCTGGCCACACTGGGTTATGTGGATTTTTCCGAACCCGACGGAATTGAAATTTATCCAAAGGATTTTGAGAGCAAAGAGCAGGCAGTCGCCGTCCTGGATGCCTACAACAGCAGAATGGAGGCAGAGGGAAAAGAGGATCAGGTCATCACTTATACGGATATGGTCGGAACCCTCATGTCCTCTGTGACCGATATCGTGGACATTGTCAGCTATGTTCTGATCGCCTTTGTGGCCATTTCCCTTGTGGTCTCCTCCATTATGATCGGCGTCATCACCTATATCAGCGTGCTGGAGCGGAAAAAAGAGATCGGCATCCTGCGGGCCATCGGCGCCTCAAAGCGGAATATTTCCCAGGTATTCAACGCGGAGACCTTCATCATCGGCCTCTGCGCCGGACTCATCGGGATCGGGCTTTCCCTGCTGATCCTGATCCCCGGCAATGCCCTGATCCATCATCTGGCCGGAACCAATGATGTCAGCGCAGTGCTGCCCGCCGCGCCCGCCCTGATCCTGATCGCCCTCAGCGTCATCCTCACCCTGATCGGCGGTCTGATTCCTTCCAGGAAAGCGGCCAAAAGCGATCCGGTAGCCGCGCTCAGAACAGAATAAAATAGAAATAAGGTAAAAAATTGAACGGGGCGCTGCCTGATGCAGACGCCCCGCTCCCATATATAGAAGGTAAATATAATGGGCTGTTATGATTCGGATGTCTCTTCCTCACCCGGCATCTTCCACGCATGATGATCTGTGTGCAGAAGCTCATGGGCTCTGTGGGAAAGAGGCGCTTCCAGATAATCCTGATAGCACTTCTGGACGGACGGATTTTCATGAGAAAATCTCAGGTTGTTGACTTTGTCCAGACCATACAGCACTTCGCAGCGCTCTCCGGCCTGTTCTTTGCCGTCCTTGATCGGCTGTCCGCCGCCGCCCGCGCAGCCGCCGGGACATGCCATGATCTCCACAAAATCATAGGAAACTTTCCCTTTGCGGATGGCGTTCATCAGCTTTCTGGTATTGCCCAGTCCGCTGGCCACCGCCACCTTCAGATTCTGACCGGCCAGATTGAATTCCGCTTCCTTCCAGCCTTCCATGCCGCGGACCTTTTTGAAGGAGTCCGGATCCGGATTTCTGCCCGTCACCAGGTAATAGGCGCTTCTGAGCGCCGCTTCCATCACGCCGCCTGTCGCGCCGAAGATCACGCCCGCGCCGGAACCCACGCCGAGAGGCGAATCGAATTCTTCTTCCTTCAGATCCGCTGGAATGATATGCTCCGCCCGGATCAGCCGGTCGATCTCCCGGGTCGTCAGGACCAGATCCACATCCTGTCCCGCTCCCGCGTCATTCATCACCGGAAGGGCGCACTCATGCTTCTTGGCAATGCAGGGCATGATCGAAACGCTGTAAATCCGGGAAGGATCCACATCCAGAAGCTTGGCGTAATAGCTCTTGGCCACCGCGCCGAACATCTGCTGGGGAGACTTGGCCGTAGAAAGCTGATCGACCATATCCGGGAACTGGGATTTCATGAATCTTACCCAGCCGGGGCAGCAGGATGTAAACATGGGGAACTTTTCATGTTCTTTATTTTTCAATTTCTCCAGGAATTCGCTTCCCTCTTCCATGATGGTCAGGTCCGCGCTGAAGTTGGTGTCAAATATGTAGTCAAAACCCATCTGCCGCAGGGCGGATACCAACCGCTTCACAGTGGCAAACTCTCTGGGAAGGCCGAAGGGCTCGCCCCAGGCCGCCCGCACCGCCGGCGCCACCTGAACAACGGTGATCTTGTCCGGATCTGCCAGAGCGTCCAGCGCCTTCTGGACATCGTCCCGCTCCCGGAGAGCGCCTACAGGACAGTGGGTGATGCACTGACCGCACAGAGCACAGTCAGATTCGGTAATCTTCCGGTTTTTGGAAACGTCAACCGTTGTCCTGGAACCAGTTCCCGCCACATCCCAGATATTCAGACCCTGGATCTTGTCGCACACCTGTACGCACCGCATACATTTGATGCATTTTGCCGCGTCCCGGATCAGCGGGAAATCCTGGGGCCATCTGGACTTGGGAAGCTTCTTCTCAAATGGCAGCTCAAGGATCCCCAGATCATTGGAAATCGTCTGCAGGCTGCAGTTTCCGCTCCGCACGCAGGTCGCGCACTGACAGTCATGCTGAGACAGGATCAGCTCTACATTGTTTCTCCTGCTCTCTCTCACCTTGGGACTGTTGGTATGGATCACCATGCCTTCCCAGACTTTATTATTGCAGGCCGTCACCAGCTTGGCGCAGCCTTCCACCTCTACTACGCACACCCGGCACGCGCCGATCTCATTGATATCCTTCAAATAGCAGAGGGTCGGAATGAAAATTCCGGCGGATGCCGCCGCATCCAGAATCGTAGTCCCGTCTTTTGCCTGAATCTGTTTTCCGTTGATTACGAGATTTACCATTTTTCGATCCTTCCTCCTTTCAGAATGCCAAAGCCGAAATGATCACATCTCAGGCACCGTCTCGCCTCCTGACCGGCCTCTTCACAGGTCATGCCGCACTCGATCAGCTCAAAATCCTTTGCCCGCTCTGACGCCTGACGTTCTTTCATATTGACGCGGGCGCAGCTCTTTCTGTCGTCCAGCCGTACCTTCGGAATCTCCACATCCGCAGAAATCGTATGGTTGAATCCAAGGAAATCATCAATATTGGCCGCAGCCACCTTTCCGGCTGCAATGGCTCTGATCACAGTCGCCGGTCCGGTCACACAGTCGCCGCCTGCAAATACGCCAGTAATATCTTTCGCGTTCACGCCGCTCCAGTTGAGGGCTTCGATGACGCCTTTTCCCCGTTTCACGGGAATGCCCTGTTTTTCAAATGCCTTGGATTCAATGCCCTGTCCGATTGCCACGATCACCATATCGCAGGCCAGACGCACATCCTCCTGGGAAGAATCCATGGGCACCGGCCTTCCGTTCTTGACCGGTCCGATGATCTGGGGCTTCACCCAGACAGCCGCCACATTGCCGTTCTCATCCTTCTCGATCCTGAGCGGCGCGTGGAGATCCAGAAGCTCACAGCCCTCGGCTATGGCGCCCTCCACCTCCTCAGGCATGGCGGTCATATCCACGGCCCTCCGCCTGTAGGCAATGCGCAGCCGCTTCGCGCCAAGGCGGACTGCCGAACGGGCCACGTCCATGGCCACATTTCCGCCGCCGATCACGACAATATCCTTTCCTGTAAAATCAGGCATCTCATCGTCGCCGATTCCCCGCAGAAGCTCAACTGCGGAAATCACGCCGCCGGCATCCTCCCCCTCGATGCCGATCTTTCTGTCGATGTGAGCGCCGATCGCGATATAAACCGCGTCATACTCCTTCCTCAGCTCCACAATACTGGGGTTCTCCCCCACCGTTACTCCTGTCTTGACCTTGATCCCAAGGCTCAGGATGTGATTGATCTCTCTGTCCAGCTCTTCTCTGGGCAGCCTGTAATTGGGAATGCCGTAGCGGAGCATGCCGCCCAGCTTCTTCCTCTGCTCAAAAATAGTCACTTCATGTCCCATCAGGGTCAGATAATAAGCCGCGCTGATTCCGCCCGGTCCGCCGCCGATCACCGCCACCTTCTTGCCGGTGGAAACGGCAGGAACGGGAAGCGGTACATCGCCCGCGTGATCCACCGCGAATCTCTTGAGCCCCCGGATATTCACCGGATCGTCGATCATGGTACGGCGGCAGCGAACCTCGCAGGGATGCTCGCAGATCAGACCGCACACGGCGGGCAGCGGATTGTCCTTCCGGATCAGCCGCACCGCGTCGCCGTAACGTCCCTCCGCCACCAGGGCAATATAGCCGGGTATATCCACTCCGGCGGGACATTGGGATACGCAGGGCACCGGCTGGTTCAGCTCCAGTTTGCACCTGCCCCTCAGCACATGTTCTTCAAAATCATCGCGGAATCCTTTGATCCCCTTCAGAACCATTTTGGCCGCCTCATATCCAATGGCACAGTCTGCTGAATAAAAAATATTTTTTGCTGTCTTTTCGATCAGATCGATCGTCTCCAGCGTCCCCTCCCCATCGAGAACCGCTTCCATCAATTCCTGAAGCTGTCCCAGGCCGACACGGCAGGGCACACACTTGCCGCAGGACTGCGCATGGCACATTTTCAGAAATGATGACGCCAGATCAACCGGACATAATCCGGGCGGACTGGCACTGATACGCCGCTCAAGATCCTTGTAAAGCTCTTCTACTGTGGTCTGAGCCTGATTCTGCGTAATGATACTCAATCTGCTCATGATAACCTCCTCCTTCACAACAAAACATCTGCGCACCGTTAGACAAAAAGGGCAGCATTCGTTTTTCAACAAACACTGCCCAGACGGTCGGCTGTCTCCGGCTCTCCATCACCCTGTGGTTTTTTCCACGAATCCGTCAGCGATGAAAAGCCGCTCTGTTTCCCCAAACATATCATATCGTTATTAAATTGTCAAGTTGTAATTCAAAAGTTTTTCGTAAATAAATAATCCAGACTGACTCTGAAATCCTCCTCCGACAGGTTCTCCACAGTCGCCGAAACTTCTCTCCGGCAGCACCTGCCGACGGCCCCGAAAACCCGCTCCCATGAGATCGTTCCCTCACCGATCGGCCCCCAGCCTCACCGCGCTGGCATAGGCCTGTTCAAACCGCGTCCTGGTCGCGTCCGCAATCAGAGAATCAAAGCTGCCCGGATTCAGATCCAGAAGATGAGAAAGATACACTGTTCTGTTCATCGTTTCCGTCCCCTGCGTCCCTGCACGTCATCATCCGCGCAAATACCCTTGTCCGCCATTCTGCGCATCCTGTGCGTCCAGTCTCATATTCTGCCATTTTACCACAGATTTTCCCGAATGGCCAGCGGCCGGAAGGCGGAGTACAATGCGTTCCGCTTTCCGCTTTCCGGCTCTTCTGTCCGTTTGCCGGATCTGCTCCGGGCCGCTCCGTTTTTCTGGGCAGCGTCTATAACCGCGCGCCTTTTATTTTGACAGATAAGACGCGTTCACATATCCGGTATACTGATCCGCAATGAGGACCAGTACCCATCCATTGTCATATTTCACCAGAACGGACACCAGATTCCCCGCGCTCAGCGCCGGCCACGTCTTCAGAAGCGGCGCCGAAGCGTCCGGTGCCACTCTCACCGTCAGAGTATCGCCGTCCTGCAGCCCGGCCACCCGCCTTACCGCAAAGGGACTGAACTGCTGTATCACTTTTCTGGCGTTCCAGATCTCCGCGATCTTCATATCTTCTTCCTCTCCTCCGCTTTCACCGCCCGGCTGGATCTCGCCGCTGCCGAGCAGGAGCCTGACATCATTTCTGAAATCATCCATGTTTTTTCCGAACCGGCTGAAATAAGGATCCGGATCACTGTGATTGGAGGCGAATCCCTTCTCATGGGCCTCATGGTGTCCCAAAACCCGGTCCGCGGTCAGACCATAGGTCCTGCACAGTCCGGCGTAATGTTCTGCGGCATAATTCCAGACCTTCGTGAACTCCTCCTCCGTATCAAGCTCACACAGCTCATAGCCGATACAATGACTGTTTCCCCAGCTGGTGCCGATCTGCCAGCAGGCCATGGTATGCGGCGCGAAATGATAAATGCCCGTATCATCGATGAATCCATGCACCAGTTTTTCCACTCCGGCCTTGTTCCACCGTTTGTACCATCCGCCCCCGGCGCCGGACCGGGCGCGGATGACCGTAGGGTATACTGCCGGGCTGTGCACGATCAGATAATCGACACCCGCCAGCTTCTGCCCCGCCAGGTAGCAGTCATTTTTTGTACAGTAAAGAGTCTCCTCACTCATTCCGCATCCTTCTCCTCCTTTTTCACAGTCAGATTTTTCAGCGCGTCACACAGGCCAATGCTTGCAAGCCCCGAAAACATACCGCCCATCAGAATGCCGGGAGTAAAATCCATATTGAGCCACGCGTTCAGGCCGACTCCCAGGACCGCCATGATGAGCGGTATGTACCTGCCCGCTTTATCGGACGGTATCATCTTCTTTAATATATATCTCACGCACAGGCAGATGCCGACCACGATCGGCACCGCGTATTCACTTAAAAAGCTGTAATCCATAACGGTTCCTCTCCTTTATTCGCTGTCTTCTTCTTGTTTGCTCTTGTTTTATTATTATGCAGGCACGGCCAATTGGTTCGTTCCCATCCATTTCCATTGATTTTTGCAAACATTTGTTCGATA
>CAJFHG010000025.1 GCA_904379015.1 Candidatus Paralachnospira caecorum
CACGCGGATGAGTTCCCGCCCTATGGGCTGGAGCCGGATGGGAGTAGATAAAATGGCACATTTAAGGGCGTATTATTGGAATGGCGGGAATATGCTGGAACTGGTCAGACAGCAGGAACGTGAACTTCCGGTAGCGGCTGAAGCAGAAAATGAAGTGCTGAGCTGTGAGAGTATGCTACAATGGGAGAGGCAGCGTCACAATAAGCTGGGGAAATATATAGAGAGTATAAACCACAGTGTCAATGCAGAAGTGAAAAAGTATGCATGGTTTAATGCACATATCTGGGGATTATAAAAGCAAGGGACTTGCAAAGAGAAAACAAAGGAAGTATAGTATAAAAAAGGTATTGATCTGATATATCTGAAACACATCTGGTAGTTTCTGCCACTATAATTCCTACAGTAAATTTACGCCGTCAAATTCAAATAAAATCTTCGCTTTTTACTTCTTCTCTGATATAATACATACATGGCAACGCGACGGCAACTGAAGATAAGTAAGTCAGCACACGATATGAAAAAGAGATAAATGAAATCGGAAAGCTCATAAAACTTAAACAAATTTGTTTAAGTTTCGGAGAAAAGAACCGAGTTTGAATAGTAAACAGAGAGCCGGGAGACCGCATAAACACTAGGTTTCCCGGCTTATCATATGCTCCGTGGTACTATTTTGGAAGAAATGATGAAAACGCTGAATGATTATATGAAGATGGCTTATCGAATGGAAATCGTAGAGGATAAAGAGGAAGGCGGATATGTGGTTTCTTATCCTGATCTGCCGGGCTGTATTACCTGCGGAGAAACGATTGAAGCTGCGGTTGCAAATGCAGTAGACGCAAAGAAGGCATGGATTGAAGCTGCACTGGAAGAAGAAATTGAGATTCATGAGCCGGATAATTTAGAAGAGGATTCCGGACCATTTAAACTAAGAATTCCCCGGAGTCTGCACCGATGATTTCCGGCAGAATATTCTAAACGAAAAGGAATCAGTATGAATCCTTGAAACTTTGCTTGAATTCGTATTCCTTATGTCGTATACTTCCATTATGGGAAATCGAGCGACAGAGGGAGAACAGAGATGCTGGTGACAGAGAAGCTGACAAGACCACTTACAGAGGCAAAATATTTGAATGCGGATAATGCGGACCGATATCGGAGTATTATGCGCATTTTTTATGAGAATTATGAGAAGCTGCGGTACTGGATGTATCAGGAAGAGGTTTACGCGGAAATGACCGCGGATCCGTATTTTGCCGATTACAGGATGGAACAGTGCCAGCAGGATCTTGCCATGCTGACGGAGTGGAAAAATCTCAGTACGATCCAGGATACGCGGCGCGTCTCTTCCATCGAAGAGTTTAAAAACAAAAAATTCCGTTATCAGATGTCGGAATACAGTGTTGAGATTGAACGTCTGGTGGTCCGGCTGGAAAATTTGTTTATTGAAGGCGCTTCTCTGGAGCCGACGCTGCTTGAAAGAATCCGGCTGAACGTTGAACGGTTTCCGGAAATGGAATTCGCTGAACCGGATGTGGTGTATGGATGGTGGAATGACCTGAATAACGATTTCATTCGTCTGAATCAGAATTATCAGGATTATATGCGGGATCTGAACAGCGTGAAGGCTGAAGAAATGATGCGGACCCAGCAGTTCCTTGTTTTTAAGGACAAGCTGATCGAGTATCTGAGAAATTTCATCAAAGGACTTCAGAAGAATGTGGGAGTGATCGAAGAGACGCTGAGGCTATTGGATCCGGCGCTTCTGGAGCGGGTTCTGGACAGGGTGAATGATTATGAGATGTCGATTCCCCGGATGGATGTGGAAATTTCACGGGAAATGATCGAGGAAAAGACAAGGGGAAGATTTGAGAGCATCCGGAACTGGTTCGCGGCGGAAGGCGGACAGGAAAATGAGGCGGGAAGGCTCTTTGACGCGACCAATGAGATCATCCGCAGGATCACCCGGTATGCGGCGCAGTTGAGTGAAAAAAATGCGCTGGGCGCGAACCGGCGGGAGGAGTATAAAAAAGTGGCGGAGATATTCCTGAAATGTCAGGATATGGATGAGGCGCACCGGATGGCAGCCATGGTGTTTGGTCTGGAAAAGCCCCTGCATCTGAGGCTGGCCTCGGACCGGGCTACGGACAGCATGAACCAGAGCGTGTATGCAGAGCCGGCCGCGGAGCTGATCCTGAAGCCGAGAGTCCGTACATACCGCGAACGGTCCGGAAGGACATCTATTCAGGATGCTTCCCGGGAAAAGCAGCAGATGAGGAAGCAGGCGCTGGAGCAGATGCGGGCAGACTGGAAAAAACTGTCGGAGCTGGAGCAGGGCGGAAGAATTGACTTTGAGCGGCTTCCCGTGATCGAGCCCAGAGTCCGGGAGATCCTGCTGAAGTGGCTGTCCGATGCCCTGGAAGACGGCGGGTATTCGGCCAGGACCGAAGATGGAAGAAATTTTACGCTGGATATGACACATGCGGATGAGCGGTGCGTGGTGCGCTGCCAGGACGGCAATTTTACCATGCCGAAACTGAGCATTGTATTTCAGGAAGGGGCCTTGTAATGCGGGAATTGGAAATTCTGCTGAACCGGCGCTGGGTTCTGAAATCGGAAGACCGGGAGCTGTATTACAAAATACGGGATTCCATTTCTGAGATCCGGAAGTTTGCCACAGAAAAAATGGGATGTCAGGTGATTGAAAATTCTCTTCTCGTCAAGATGGAGAAGATTCCCGCGCTGCCGGAAAGCTGTATGGGAATCCAGGCGTTTACCTCCAGGGAAGAATACGCGTATCTCTGCATTCTGCTTATGTTTCTGGAAGACAGAGACGCGCAGGGACAGTTTATTTTGTCCCAGCTTACAGAATATATCGCTTCCAGCATGCCGGGAGAAAAAACGGACTGGACATTATATACGAACAGAAGAAGGCTGATCAAGGTGCTGCGGTATGCGGTGAGCCAGGGGATCATCAGGGTGACGGACGGCAGCGATGATGCCTTTATGGATCAGGAGACAGGAGAAGTGCTCTATGAGAATACCGGCGCGTCAAGATATTTTATGAGGAATTTCAGCCGGGATATCATGGAGTATACACGTCCGGAAGAATTTCAGGAAAGTGACTGGTTCGCCATGGACGAGGACCGGGGGATCGCGAGACGGCACCGCGTGTACAAACGGCTGCTGTTTTCTGTGGGAATGTACCGGGGAGAAGGCGCGGAGGAGGATTTTGAATACCTGAAATATTATGGAAGAAGGCTGGCCGATGACCTGGAACAGAATTTCCAGTGTCAGCTTCACATTCACCGGGGCAGCGCTTTTTTTATGCAGGGAGAAGACTGCAGGATCGGAGACACGTTTCCGGAGAATACCGGGATATCGGATATTCTGCTGATGTGCTGCGCGAAAATCCGGGAAAGAGTGGAGAGCGGCGCGTGGACGCCGGAAAAGGACGATACAATCGAAGTGCCGCTGCTGGATTTTGAGGAAATGCTGCGTCAGCTGAAGGCAGAATCCGGAGCCGGGTTTATCAAAGGATACCGGGAAATGCCGGAGGGTGAATTTGTCCGGGAGGCAGAGGCGGAGATGGAAAAATGGACCCTGATCCGCCGGGACCGCCGGACTCAGACGGTGACGGTGTATCCGTCCGCGGCAAAGCTGACCGGGCGGTATCCGGATGACTATACAGAGAAAAACAAAGCGGAAGAGACAAAGCGCGGAACGCGTACAAAAGGAGCGGAGCAATGAACAGCAGATGGCAGGCAAGTAAGATCGGACTGATCAATTTCTGGTATTATGATGAGCAGGAGTTTCCCTTCGTGAAAGGAAGAATGCTCCTTCGCGGTTCCAATGGATCCGGAAAATCCGTGACGATGCAGAGCGTGATCCCGCTTCTTCTGGACGGAAATATGAGTCCGGAACGTCTGGATCCCTTCGGTTCCCGGGACAGAAAAATGAGCAGTTATCTTCTTGAGGAGGATGACGAGCGGGAGGAACGGACCGGATATCTGTACCTGGAATTCAGGAGGGAAGAAAGTGACGTCTGGCTGACAATTGGAATGGGAATCCGAGCGCGGCGGGGAAAACCCCTGGACAAATGGTATTTCAGCCTGACGGACGGAAGAAGGATCGGAAAGGATTTCCGGCTGTACAAAGAAACGGACGAAAAAGTTCCTCTTTCCAAAAAAGAACTGGAAAACCGGATTGCCGGAGGCGGACAGGTCTTTGAACGTCAGACGGATTATATGGAATATGTGAATCGTCAGATTTTCGGCTTTGAAAGTACAGAAGAATATAAAGAAATGATCGATCTGCTCATTCAGCTGAGAACGCCGAAGCTGTCCAAGGATTTTAAACCGTCAGTGGTCAATGATATTCTCAGCGATTCTCTCCAGCCTTTGTCTGATGAAGATCTGAGGCCCATGTCCGAGGCCATTGAAAATATGGACACTATGAATATGAACCTCAAAGCAAGGGAGGCGGCCCGTCAGGCAGCGGAGAAGATTCAGAGGGTGCTGGACCGGTACAGCAGGCTTGTGCTGTTTGAAAAGGCTGAGAGATGGACGGAGAACGAAAAAAAGCTGTCCGGACTGGAAAAAGAAGAGCAGGAACTGAAGGATGAAATCAGCCGGTGCAGTGAGAGCATTCTGGCTCTGGATCAGGAAAAGGCGGAGCTGGACGCGCGCAGAGACGCCATGGAGAAGGAGCGGGATTCTTTGAGCGCCAGCGATGCGGTGAGCTTAAAGAACAGAGAGCTGGATCTGCTGTCCCGCATCAAGGACAGAGAAGCGCTCCTGGAGGAGAAAAAACGGCAGCTTGCCGCGAAGCAGGAACAATATACGGATACGGAGGATCGGAAGCGGAAGGATGAAAACCGGCAGTATGAGAAGGAGCGGGAGCTGAACGGAATCCTGGATGAAATGCAGGCGGAAGCGGAGGATATGGCTTTTGACGAGCATACATTTTTCCAGGATGAGCTGAAAGAAAAGTTTACGTCGGAATATTCCTGGGATACGCATCAGGCGCAATATGAAAAAACAAAGCAGGGGATCCATGAGGGCGCGGAAATTCTCAGAGAAGCGGAGGAGCGCCAGAGAGAGGCCGACGCGCTCCTGAAGGAAAGAGAACAGCATCAGCGGGAGACAGATGCGGCAAAACGGCTGGAGAACGAGCTGGAGGCCGTACTGGTCCAGGAGGAAAATGTCTGGAAGGAAGCGCTTTACAGCTGGAACGAACGGAATACAGAGCTCAGGTTTTCTTCTGACGAGCTGAGGCAGATGGCCCGGTTTGCCGATTCCTATGGGGAGAAATCTGATTTTGCCGGAGTCAGGGCGGCGGCGGCAGATCTCTGGCTGAAAATGAAGGGAGAGATCGGCACCCGGAAACAGGAAACGGAGAAGCGGCTGGACGCGCTGGAGGAGGAACACCGGAGCACCCGGGAGGAACTGGAGCAGTGGGAAACCCACAGAGAACCGGAGCCGCCCAGAAGCGAGGCGGCAGTCAGAAACCGGGAACGGCTGAGGGAGAAAGGCATTCCCTTTCAGGAATTTTACAAAATTGTGGAATTCGGGAAAAATCTGGATCAGGAAGCCTGCAGCCGTCTGGAGGAAGCGCTTCTGGAGATGGGCATTCTGGACGCGCTGGTGGTGGAAGAGCAGTACCGCAGTCAGGTTCTGGAGGCTGATCCGGGATGTGCTGACCGGTATTTGTTTGTCGGGCCCCATTACAGGGGAGAGAGTCTGCTGGAGGTGCTGGACCTCAACGATTCTGCCAATGATATTTTTATGAATCAGAGGATCACGGGCATTCTGGGGGCGATCGCCTGGAATCCCGGTGAAGATCAGGAAAAGGACAGTGAAAAAAGCCCGGCGGCGACCGTGATATATCCGGACGGCACTTATCAGATCGGAGCGGTCAGCGGTACCGTTGCGGGCGAATATGAGGCCGGGTTTATCGGCGTACAGGCAAGGGAGCGGAACCGGCAGGCGAAAATCGCGGCCTGCAGGGCATTGCTGGCTGAGAATGAAGGACAGCAGGAAATCCTGAAAAAAGAATTGTCGGAGCTTGCAGGACGGATTGCCGTTCTTCAGGAAGAATATGAGGCGCTCCCGTCCGACGAAGGAATGAAGACGGCCTGGAACATGCTTTCCGATGCCAGGAGAGAGCTGGAACGGAAGCAGGAAGAGGGCAGCAGACTGGAGCAGAAGCTGCGGGCAGTCAGCGAATCGCTGAAGGAGCTGAGGCGCCGGGCGGCCGAAATCGCCCAGAGACTGTATCTGACCTGCAGCTTTGCGGTGTTCCGGCAGGCAGACCAGGCGGCGGATGCTTACGAAAAGCATTTTTATCAGCTGAAATCCGGTCATGAGGTTTATCTGCAGATTCATTTTCATTTATCCGAGCTGGAAGAACGGCTGGAGGAACTGGACGGGGAAATGGAGCAGATCCGGTATGAGGCGGGAACGGTCAGCCGGCAGCTGAAAAAAGAACAGGAAGAGCTTCAGTCTGTCCGGGACCAGCTGGAGCTGACAGATTATGAACAGATCCGGCAGCGGCTGGACGCGTGCCTGGAATGGCTGAAGGCTTATCCGGGAAAGTTTCAGGCCTGTGTGGAGGGGAAAACCCGAAATCAGGAGCGGGTCCGGAGTCTGAACGATCTGGCGGCCGACTGCGAGGAAAAAATCCGGGAATGTCGGCGCAGGCAGGCCTACCTGGGAGCCTGCTATGAAGCAGAACGGGATCTGAATTATGTACAGCTGCCGGAAGAGATATCCGGTTCGGCTGAAAAGGTAAAGCACTATCTGGCGGCCGACTGTAAGGATCTGGATAAGGAAAAGATCATTCAGAACCTGAACCAGGTATATTTTGAAAACAGAGGATTTCTGACAGATTATCAGATCATGCAGACGGAGCTGTTCGGAGATCTGAAGGAAAAGGCGCAGCAGGGAGATCCGCCGGCAAAACGTCTGGATATTTCCGCCCGTTATCAGGGGGTGCGGATTCCCTTCGGCAGGCTGCTGATTCATCTGGAGGAAGAAATCGAGGGGCTGAAGGAGCTGATCCGGGACGGGGACCGGGAACTGTTTGAAGATATCCTGGCCAATACCGTCAGCAGGAAGATCCGGGGACGGATCAATGCGTCCAATGCCTGGGTGGAAAAAATGAACGCTCTGATGGGAGCTATGAATACATCCAGCGGTCTCAGGCTGAATCTGAAATGGAGAAGCCGCACCGCGGAAGCGGAGGATCAGCTGGACACGAAAGAGCTGGTGGAGCTGCTGAAAAAGGATTACCGGCTTATGAGAGAGGACGAGGCAGCAAAGCTGTCGGCGCATTTCCGGTCGAAGGTGGAGGAAGCCAGACGGCATGCCAGAGACAGCGGCGGCATGATTTCATTTTATCAGGTCATGAAGGATACCCTGGATTACCGGAAATGGTTTGAATTCCAGCTCTTTTTCCAGAAGGGCGGCGAACGGGTGCGGGAGCTGACCAACAATGTGTTTGGAACCTTCAGCGGCGGCGAGAAAGCCATGGCCATGTATGTACCGCTGTTTTCGGCAGTTGTGGCAAAGTATGCGGGCGCGCGCCAGGATGCTCCCAGGCTGATTTCTCTGGATGAGGCCTTTGCAGGCGTAGACAACCGGAATATCCGGGATATGTTCCGGCTGATGGCAGAGTTCCGGTTTAATTTTATTATCAATTCCCAGGTGCTCTGGGGAGACTGCGATACCCTGGACGCGCTGGCAATTTACCAGCTGATCCGCCCGGAAAACGCAAAATTTGTGACAGTGATGCCTTATTTATGGAACGGGCATGGCAGAGAAATGCTGGAGGATGAGTCAGAGATGGAAAAGCGGGCAGACCGGATGCAGCGGGAAGAAAGGGCAGAGTAAAGAACGGAAGATCAGGAATGGCAGAGTCAGAAACAGCAGAACGGAAATAGCGGGAAGGAACAGCAGAGCAGGGAATGGCAGAAGACAGAGACGAAATAGAAGAAAGACGGAAAAAGGAGTGTCTGGACTATGTGCGGGAACGGCCTGTATTAAGACGGCTTTTGCGGGGATTCCGGGCAAAGTACAGCTCATATGGAAGATTTGCGGGAACGGTCGTGCTGAAGAATCTGACCGAAGAGGACCGGGATGATCTGGAAGGGTTTCTCAGAAGAAACTATCATGGGAAACGGTCTGCCTCCGTTTCTGCGGAACGGTTTGAGCAGGCGCTGGCGGAAAGCAGGTTTGCCGGAATCGACGGAAAAACGCTGCTGGAGCTGTATTTTCGGGAACCGGCAGAGGGAAAACGGGAGCAGCAGCTTCGGGAGAGGCAGCAGTGGCAGGAACTGCTGGAACGGGTAAGAAAGGCCGCGGAACAGATGAAGCAGGCGAGGAATGTCCGGTCTGCCGCAGAAGCAGATCAGACAGAGGATGCAGGCGGCTCAGAGGCGTTTCAGTGGCTGGAGGAGATCCGGCGTGCCGCAGCGGAGGAAGCCGGTCCGGAGGGGAAAAAGACGGAAGAGGGCTGGCTGACGTATCTGAAAAAACGGTGTCGTGAGGCAGGCGGCGGTCTGGCAGAGGCGGAACGTCTGCTGATTCTTGGGGTACGGATCCTGAATGCGCTGCCTGCGCAGAATCGATATCTGGCGGTATTCGCGGCGGAAATGACCGGCAGTCCTCATGCTTTTGATATGGGAACAAAGGACGGATATTATCTGGAACTTCTGGTGAAATGGTTCGTCAGGACAAGCGGCCGGGTTCAAAGCGAAAGAAGAGAAGGCGGGAATTCCGCTGTTTTTCCGGCCCTGGAAAAACAGCGGCTTTATCTGGAGGCCGGCATTCTGCGGGATGACGTATCCAATTACGCGTTGGCGGCAGGAATCCGGGCCTGCGGAAGGGACGGGCTGCTTCACAAAGGAATGGCGGGCTTTTTTTCTGAAGGCCAGCCGGTGCAGATCCCGCTCTCTGTGATCGCGGGCTGGACATCTGTATTCTGTCCCGGAAATCGGATTTATATTGTGGAAAATCCGTCTGTTTACGCCATGCTCTGCGGACAATGGAAGAGACAGTGCGGACTGATGTGTATGAACGGACAACCCAGACTGAGCGCGCTTCTGATCCTGGATCTTCTCGGGAAGGCCGGCGTATCGGTCTGGTATGCCGGAGATTTTGATCCGGAGGGACTGCTGATCGCGCAGAAGCTGAAGCAGTATTATCAAGGCCCATTTCATTACTGGCATATGTCGGGGAAAGAATACAGGAGCAGCCTTTCATCAGAGGAGATTTCTCCAAGACGGCTGAAGATGCTGGAAAACATTACAGATCCGGAACTGACGGAGACGGCAGAGGAAGTCCGGAACGAGAAAAAGGCCGGATATCAGGAAAATATCTGGGCGGTATACGAGGACTTCCTGAAGGCGGACTGACGGGGATTTGGGCGCGGAAGGGCAGCGGAGGAGCATGACTTTTTCCAGTAATCTCATATTGTCCCGGTAGGAAAATATCAGTACAATCAGTCATGGCAGGAATTGATGATATTTTTCGAAAGGACGGAAGTGCTATATGAGAAAAATAAGAGCCTTGGCCATGGCGTTTTACATTGTGTGCGGATTCTTATGGAGCGGGACAGAGGCCCTGGCGGCAGAAAGCGGAACTGCATATGCTGTGCCGGAGGAAAATCTGCCGGCGTCGGAAACAACCGCAGACCAGATCATGACTGCGGCGGGCCTGGCAGTTTTCCTGGCACTGGCTGCGGCTGCGGCGTTTTTCTTTTTCAGAAGGCAGAAAAGAAAGACAGGGACACTGCTCGCGGGAATCCTGATCTGCGGAGCGGCGGCAGCCTTTCTTGGCGGCAGCGTTTCCGCGCTGAGGGGAAAGGGAGACCTGAACGGCGACGGAGTGGTGGATTACGCGGATGTGCGTCTTCTGAAACAGCATCTGACCGCGATCGGACTGCTTTCAGAAGAAGGGGCAGACAGGGCAGATATGGATGGAAGCGGAGCGCTGACCATAACAGATCTGTCTCTGCTGATCCGCAGAGTGGAAAACAGACTGGATTACACCGTGTCTGTCTCTCCGGTCCTGGAACAGTTTTATTTTGAGAAGGGAGAAGAAGTGTCGTTCCGATTTCAGGCGGAGGTGCCTTATGGGGCCTGGATAGAGCGCGTGATGATCGGCGGAGAAGTATATGAGGTCCAAAACGGTCTGGATTCTTCCATGTATACAGTCATGGTTCCGGCCGGCAGCGCGGCGGGGATCAGAACATATCAGATGACAAAGGCGTATCTGAATACGGGCCGTGAGGCGGACTGCCGGGTGTCCGTGGATGTCCTGAAAACGGCTCCGGAAGTGGAGGCGTTTGCTGTTGAGGAGCGGACAGACACGGCTCAGATGCAGGTGTCTTTTACGCTCCGGGATGAGGACGCGGCGCTGTCTTCCGCTTCGGCTGAAGTACTGGAGAAGGAGAGCGGAGAACGGATCCTGACGGAAACCCTTGCGGCAGGAGAACAGGAGCTGCTTCTGGATCTGGAGGAAGACAGGGAATATCTTTTTCATATCGCGGCGGATTACCGGCGGGATTCCGGCCTGCTGGAGGTGCCGGCCGATCACAGCGGGAGCATTTCCGCAGTGAAGGAGATGGCTTTGGGCATAGATTATCAGTTTGCCTTCGGCGGGATGGAGACGGCTGCGGAGGACGGGACCCGGACAGCGGTCTTCAGCAAAAACCAGCCGGTTGTCCTTACATTTCAGAGCAGCAATGCCACTGTGTATCATCCGGACCGCATTGTGGTTAATGGAAAAACCTATCCGGCAGAAAGATCCGGCAGCGGCTATTCTGTGACTCTGGCGCCTTTTGAGAAGACCGGGACGGCTGAAATCAGGGCAGAACAGCTGGTGCTGGAAAACGGAAAGGTGTTCAGGCTGGACGAAAACCAGAAGGTTACAGTTGAGATCCAGAAGGAGAGGCCGCAGCTTGACGGGCTTTCCGTGAAAGAGGAGGTTCCTGGAAGACAGATGCGGGTGGCATTTCAGCTGACAGATCCGGATGGAGCGCTTCAAAACTGCCGGGTGCTGATCCAGACTGCCGAAGGTCAGAGGGCCGCGGAGCTGCCCTTTGGAGCGGCAGACCTGGAAGCAGAGCGGCTGGAGGCGGTGATCCCGCTTACCGATACAAGTCTGACTTCTTCGTATACTGTGCAGGTGCTGGCGGACTGGGATCTGTCTCCGGACGGGAACCGGACAGAACTGCAGAAAATTCTGGGCGGGACGCAGATTCAGGCTGCTCCCAGGATGGAAATCGCAGGAGGAGGATCCGGACGGAGCTCTTCAGTCTGCCCTGGCATGGATCGAGGAAGAGGATGGAGCCGTTCTCGGCCGGGAAACGGTGCGGGCCGGAGCTTTTGAATTGGCAGTGCCTCTTGGCGGAGGAGACCGTTACCGGGCGCGGGTGACCGCGTCCTACGACAGAGACAGCGGGCTGCTGGAGGAAGGCGCCAACGAGTATGTTGAGGAAGAGATCTTTTCCGGTCACGGCCTCCAGGGATGTGATCCAGTTTAAAAATGTCATAAAAGAAAGACTGTATTACAGAGAAGAAAACGGAAGCAGCAGAGAGATTTCCATGCTGGATATCCGGGCGGGGCTGCCGGAGGATGTCAGTCGTTATTATGCGGTGATCGAGATGGAAGAATTGCCTGATTTTTACGGCGGCATCCGGGAATTCCGGCAGGAGCCTGATACAGGCAGAGTATATGCGGTGCTGGAGCAGCCGGATCTGGTCCGTTATGAGACGGATGGAAGCAGGAGCCTGGAATATGCCATTCCACTGGCCTATGCGGACGACGGGGGTGAACACCCTCTGGTCAAAAGCGCTGAAGAATTGTTTCGGGAAATGGCTGCCGATCCGCGGGGAGATTATGTGCTGACAGAGGATCTGGACGCTTCTGCCGTTCCGGACAGCGCCGCGGCAGTGGCAGGGACCTTCAGCGGAACCCTTGATGGGAACGGGTATCGGATCCTCAATCTGAAGACCTCGCTGTTTGAAACCCTGAACGGAGCGGAAATCCGTGATCTGGTGATCGAGAAGGCGGCGGTGACGGCGGGAAGGAGAGGAATCCTGGCAGATTATATCCGGGGGAACAGTGTGATTGAGCAGGTGTTTCTTGTGGATGTTTGAAGAGCTGGATGGGGCGGTGATCAGAGATCTGTCTATAGAAGGGATCCGGCTCGGCCGGGACACCCAGAAGGGCGCTCTCGCGGGCAGGATCAGAAATTCTCAGGTGGAGCAGATCCGCGTCAGCGGCATCACAGGCCGGCTTGGCGACGGGATCCTGAGAAACTGTCTGACCAGGGTAGAGATCGCCGCGCCGGAACGGATCGGAAACGGCGGGATCATTGGCGGACCCCAGACAGGCAGCGCGGCGGTGGAAGCCTCTCTCAGCCTGAGCACCGGCGTCAACGCCAACCGGATTTCCGGCTGGAATGTGCTGGGCATCACCAGCAGCGCGTATGAGCTGGAAAGCTCGGACAGCGAGAGCAATCTGAGCCCGGAGACAGAACACAGGGTTTTTTCCGCAACAGAGGAAGAGACCAGAGAGCCATCATTTTATACGGATATTCTGGGCTGGAGCGAGGCAATATGGAGCTTTGACCGGCTGGCGGCGGAGGGAATTCCGTCGCTGCGGTAAAAAACAGATGCCCCCGGACCTGATGCGGGAAACCCCGGTCAGGACGGGGGCATTTTATGACAGGAGCAGAGGATTATTCACCCAGGAAATATCTTCCGTACGCGTCTGCTGCCTTAATAGCCGCGCAGACGGTTTCCGGGGTAACTTCAAAGGGCATGTTGTGGAGCGTATCGTTTTCCGCGCAGGCCGCCTTTGCCACAGTCATCAGCTTTTCATCTGTGACTTCTGAGATTCCCAGTTCCTTCAGGGTGACGGGAAGGCCCAGCTCGATGCACCAGTCGATGATTTCTTCCAGCTCGTCGGAGGAAACATTTTCCAGGACCAGCTGAGTAATGGTGCCGAAAGCAACCTTCTCACCATGATACATGTGATGGCATTCTTCCAGTGCCGTGAAGCCGTTGTGGATGGCATGGGCGCCCGCGAGGCCGCCGCTCTCAAAACCGATGCCGCTTAAAAGGGTGTTGGCTTCGATGATTTTTTCAACGGAAGGTGTGCAGGCGCCGGCCTCCAGGGCCAGTTTGGCCTTGATCCCTTCCTCCATCAGGGTATCGAAGCAGAGTCGGGCCAGCGCCATTGCCGCGGAGGTTACTTTGCCCCCGGCACAGGAGGTTGCTCCGCTTGTCTGGCAGGCTCTCGCCTCAAAGTAAGTGGCCAGCGCGTCGCCCATTCCCGCAATGGTGAGACGGACAGGAGATTTGGCGATGATGTCCGTGTCCATCAGGACCATGTTGGGATTGGCGGGCAGGAACAGATATTCTTCAAAGACGCCGTCATCGGTGTAAATAACAGAGAGCGCGCTGCAGGGCGCGTCAGTGGAAGCGATGGTGGGACAGATCAGGACCGGTACGGACTGCTCATAGGCAACGGCCTTGGCGGTGTCCAGAATCTTGCCGCCGCCGATACCGATCACCATATCGCAGCCTTCTTTTCCGGCAATTCCGGTCAGACGGCTGATCTCACTTTTGCAGCATTCGCCATTGAAATAGTCAAAAATAAATCCGGCGCTGCTGTTTTGGAATCCTTCCTCGACCAGGGTTCCGCACCTTTTGTAGCCTGACGCTGTGATCAGGATCAATGCTTTCTTTCCGTATTTTTCCGCGTATGTGCCCAGATTTTTCAGTTCTCCCGGACCCTGGACATATTTGCCGGGACTGGTCAGGATATTTGCCATGTGGATGACCTCCTTATTTTCAGTATTGTTGCCATATTCCGATTTTATAGTTCCGGTTTTCTGACAATCTTATTCTACTTGTCTGTCCGGGCGCTGTCAAGGAAGGGAATGGAAATTGCACTCTTTCGCCGGCTGGACAGCAGTGGTATAATGAGCCCATCAGACAACAGAAAGGAGAAGATGGTGATGCTGGAAACAGGCATTCAGGCTCCGTCCTTTTCTCTTCCTGACCAGAACGGCAATCTGCATACACTGGAGGAGTACCGGGGACGGAAGGTGGTTTTATATTTTTATCCGAGGGACAATACGCCGGGCTGCACCAAGCAGGCATGCAGCTTCCGGGATCTGTATCCTCAGTTTATGGAAAAGGGGGCGGTTGTGCTGGGGGTCAGCAAAGACAGCGTGGCTTCCCATAAAAAGTTTGAGGAGAAGTTTGGTCTTCCCTTTACGCTCCTGTCTGATCCGGAGCTGTCCTGTATTCAGGCCTATGATGTGTGGCAGGAAAAAAACATGTATGGGAAAAAGACCATGGGCGTAGTGCGGACGACTTATCTGATCGATGAGCAGGGAATGATCGTAAAGGCCTTTGGAAAGGTCAAGGCGGCGGAAAATCCGGCTCAGATGCTGGATGAGCTGTAGATTTTGCAGGGACGGGAGGAAGCTGGCATGAAGGTGATCATTTCGCCGGCAAAAAAAATGAATATGGAGACCGATCTTTTTCCTGTAAAGGGGCTCCCGGGTTTTATGGAAAAAACGGAGCGCCTGAAGGAGCGGATCCGGGAACTGTCCCTGCAGGAGGCAAAGGCGCTGTGGAAATGCAGCGACCGTCTGGCAGAGCTGAATTTTAAGCGTTTTCAGGAGATGGAGCTGGAGCGGAACCTGACGCCGGCAATCCTTTCCTATGAAGGACTTCAGTATCAGCATATGGCACCGAGAGCCATGACAGATGCGGCGCTTCAGTATCTGGAAGCACATCTGCGGATTCTTTCGGGATTTTATGGCATTCTCGGCCCCTTTGACGGAGTCGTGCCGTACAGGCTGGAAATGCAGGCCCGGCTTTCTGTGGACGGGGCGGCGGATCTGTACGGATTCTGGGGAGACGGACTGTACCGGTCTGTTCTGGATGAGGAACGGGTCCTGATCAACCTGGCTTCCAGGGAATATGCTCTGGCTGTGGAGCGGTATCTGTGTCCGGAGGATCGGATGATCACGGTGCAGTTCGCAGAGTGTTCGGGAGGAAAGCTCCGGCAGAAGGGGACATCTGCGAAAATGGCCCGGGGAGAAATGGTGCGGTTTATGGCTGAAAATCAGATCATGGATCCGGAGGATATGAAAAACTTCCGGGCGCTTGGTTTTTCCTTCCGGGAAGATGTTTCCGATGAACAGTGTCTGGTGTTTGTGAAGGAGCAGGGCAGCTGAAGCAAGCTGCCCTGACGGAAATGCAGAAACGCAAAGCGGGGCAGAAGACGACGGAAGAAAATGGAAACTGC
Organism: Candidatus Paralachnospira caecorum; assembly: GCA_904379015.1. GTDB lineage: Bacteria > Bacillota > Clostridia > Lachnospirales > Lachnospiraceae > Lientehia > Lientehia caecorum. The sequence continues at coordinate 15,333 of CAJFHG010000025.1, forward strand.
TTTCATATCAAGGAGAGCATGGACCGATACCAGTCTGCATTGAACTCCTTGTTGTCTTTCAGGGCAGCTTCGATCTGCAGCAGATTCCGGTCAGAATGTTCAGCCTCCCGGGAAAAGCGGCAGGCTGTCAGCAGCAGGATTTCTTCCGGACTGTTTTCGGCAGCCCTGTTTATGCCCGCGCGGGACCGGGAACAGAGCCAGACGCCAAGGGACAGTACGCAGATCATGACCGTACAGCCGAAGGCAGTCCGGACTTTGGCCTCCGCGTCGCCGTCGTACACCGCGCCGCAGAAATAGGTAAACAGAAAATAAATCATCAGCTGTTCCAGAATATGATCAGGAAGCTGCCCGCGAAACAGGGCAGCTTCTTTTGGGGTACAGCTTTTCAGTGCCTGTCTGGTTTCCTTCAGCAGGGAGGGCCACTGGGCCTGGACCGGTTCCAGGCGCTCCAGCATGGAAAACAGCTGCCGGGCGCTGATGACCAGATTTTGGAACTGCCGGGAACTGTCCTGTTTATGGGACATTTCTGCTGCCTTTTGTCGGAGACAGGAAGAGGCGCAGCGGCAGATCAGCCGGTCGGCCTGGGAAAAGGCTCTTTTATCCAGCCTTTTCTGCAGACTGCGGGCCAGCGTGAGAACTGCGGAAAAACGGAATCTCAGCGGCTGTTCCCGGTTTTGAAGCAGCCGGATCATCTGCGCCCTTGCCCGGAACAGCCGTTCAAAGAACGGGCGGTCGAAGGAGAAAAACAGCCGCTCTCTGGCAGCGGTATGCCTGCGACAGAACTGTACCGGTTCCGGGGAAAGGATCAGGCCGGCGGCCACAGGGCAGGAGAGGGACAGGGAGAGCTCGCGCAGTCCCCTGAATTCTTCCATATGGCGGGGGAAAATCCGGCAGGCCCGGCAGAAGGCCGTTTCTCCGCCGCCGTCGCTGTAAAGGTCGCAGAGCTTTTCTTCATTTAAAAAGGCGCAGGTTCCCTGGTACTGGCGGAAACAGCCCCTTTTCCAGTCAATTTCATTCTGCAGCCGGGTTCCGAGAGGGCCGCGGACGCGCCGGTATTTCCGGAGAGAAGCGGGATCGATGGAGATCTCCCAGCCGCCGCAGCAGGTAAGAGGACAGGCGCCGCCGGCACAGCGGAAATTTCTGTAATAATAGGGAAATAAATAGTTCATGGCGATCGGTCTCCTTTTCCAGTTCATTATAGCGTTATTCCGGCAGCAGGACAACGGCAGTTTTATTTTGGAAAAAAGTGTGGTAAAATTTGAAGAGATTATGTTTCTGTCTGGCAGGAAATAACAGACAGTTTGCAAAGGAGCGGAATGGTTGTGATACAGAAAACGGCAATTATCGGAATGGGAGCCCTGGGACTCCTTTACGCGGATCAGATCGCGGAAGCGAAGGGAAAGGATGCAGTCTGTTTTGTTATGGATGAAGAACGGCTTCACAAATATCAGGGGACTGTGTTTGACTGCAACGGAGAGCGCAGAACCTTTGCCATGAGATCCGGAACAGAGGCAGAACCGGCAGATCTGGTGATCCTGGCTGTGAAATATAACGGACTGGAATCAGCGCTCGACACCATGAAAAACTGTGTGGGTGAGGATACGGTCATTCTGTCCGTCATGAACGGGATACGCAGTGAGCGGGATCTGGCGGACCGCTACGGCTGGAAGCATGTGGTGGATACAGTTGCCCAGGGAATGGATGCCATGAAGTTCGGCAGCCGGCTGCGCTATGCGAAAAAGGGGGAGCTCTGCATCGGGGCGGAGCGTCCGGAACAGGAGGAAAGTCTCAGAAAGGCTGACGAATTCCTGACGTCGGCGGGCATCGCGCACAGAGTAGAAGAGAATATTCTGCATCGGCTGTGGGGAAAATTCATGCTGAATGTGGGAGTCAATCAGACTTGTATGGCCTACGAGACCAATTTCGGCGGCGCGCTGGAAAGCGGAAGCGAGGCAAACCGGGTCATGATCTCTGCCATGCTGGAGGTGATGGATCTGGCCAATGCAGAGGGGGTGCTTCTGACAGAAGCGGATCTGGACGAGTATATTCAGCTGATCGGCACGCTGCCGTCGGACAGCATGCCGTCCATGCGCCAGGACGGCATGGCGCGGCGCCCGTCCGAAGTTGAGCTTTTTGCGGGAACCGTTATCGCCATGGCGGAAAAACATCATCTGGCGGTGCCGGCCAATCGGTTTTTGTATCAGAAGATCAAAAAGATGGAGGCGGAATATTAAGGCTTGAACGGAAAGAACAGGCGAATGCGCCTGGCGCAGGAGGAAGGAGTCAGTTGATGCGGAAAATCAGAATTCAGGAGATAGAGGGAATTCTCATCGGGCAGACAGAGAACAAGGAGGCAGGAACCGGATGTACGGTTTTGATCTCGAAGGAGGAAATGGCGGCTGAAGTAGTTAGTGAAGCCATCATTCAGGCTGTCGTCAGCGCGGAAAGCGCCTATGGATATCCGTCAGCCGTCAGTATGCAGGCAATATTTGAAAACGATCAGAAATCCGTCTGACCGGAAGCAGATCCGCATTTGTTCCGGGAACAGGCAAAACGGGTAGGAACAGGCTCTGAAGCAGATTCAGGGCCTGTTCTGCGTTATGGAGGTGGATTTTTGAAATCAAAAATAGGAAAAAAGCTGAAAAAGAGGCTTGCTCGTGACGCGGCGTCATGAATTATAATGAGACCCAGGGAGGGAATAAAAGATGTCAGAGAACAAGAAAAAGGACACATCGGAATCTTATATGACGGTGGGAACACTTGCGAAAAAAATGGGAACGACAGTGCGGACGCTGCAGTATTATGACCGGGAAGGATTGCTTGCCCCGTCTGCTGAGAGCGCGGGCGGGCGCAGACTGTACACTTACAGGGACATGGTCAGACTCCATCAGATCCTTTCCCTGAAATCCCTGGGATTTTCTCTGGATGATATCAAAAACCGTCTGATTCCTCTGGATACGCCGGAGGAGGTGGCGGAAGCGCTGAACCGGCAGGAGGAAAGTATCCGGGAACAGATCGGCAGGCTGACGGAGGCGCTTCAGGCTGTTGAGGCGCTGAAAGAGGAGGTACTCCAGATCCAGACAGTGGATTTCAAAAAATATGCGGATATCATTGTGAATCTGCAGATGAACAATGAATATTACTGGCTGATCAAACATTTTGACGAAGAGATGCTGGATCATATCCGCAGCCGGTTTGACCGGGAGAGCGGTCAGGAATTTATGGACCGCTTCCATCAGCTGAACGAACGGGCGATGAAGCTGATGGGCCGTCATATCGGGCCGGGAGAGGAGGCGGCCCAGGAACTGGCTGCTGATTTCTGGCAGCTGGTACAGGAGTTCACAGACGGTGATATGAGTCTTCTTCCCAAGCTGATGGAACTGGGAAAGCTGGATGGCGGCGGAAAAGGGACCGGGAGTCAGAAGGAACAGGAGTGGGCAGAGAGACAAAGACTGGTCAACGCTTATCTGGAGCCTGCCCTGGAGCTGTATTTCTCGAAATCGGGCGGCGGGCCAAGCGGACCGGGCAGGACTGAAAAAGAAAACGGGAAAAATGAAACAGGAAGACAGGAAGTGGATGAATAGACGGAAAAACAGAATATATAACGAGAAAAGTGGAGGGTAATATGAAATATAAGGATGAATATGCAGTGAAAGTGGAAGGATTGAGAAAATGTTATGGACCGCATCCTGTTCTGAAGGGGCTGGATTTCCAGATCAGAAGGGGAGAAATATTCGGACTGATCGGTATCAATGGCGCCGGAAAAACCACAGCGCTGGAGTGTATGGAAGGGTTTCGCAGATATGACGGAGGCCGGATCTGCGTGAACGGCCGGATCGGCGTTCAGCTGCAGTCCGCGTCGCTTCCGGCTTACATGAAGGCGATGGAGGCGGTGAGACTGTTTGCCGCATGGAAACAGACAAAGCCGGATCCCTCAGTGCTTTCTGCCCTTGAAATTTCCAGGCTGCAGAAAAAAAATTACGGAGAGCTGTCCACAGGGCAGAAACAGCGGCTTCATCTGGCGCTGGCTCTGACCGGAGACCCGGAGATTCTGATCCTGGACGAACCGGCGGCCGGGCTGGATGTCGAAGGCAGAACGGCACTGCACGGGCTGATCCGCAGCATGAGAGACAGGGGAAAGACTATTCTGCTCACCAGTCATGATATGGCGGAGGTGGAAGAACTGTGTGACAGGATCGCGGTCCTGCACAGGGGAATGCTTGTCTTTACGGGGACAGCCAGAGAACTGACAGAGAAGGCGGGCGGACGTTATCAGATCCGGATCGCCACGGAAGAGGGAGAAGCGTCCTGTACCGCGGACAACATCAGTGAGACTTTGCTGGCGCTTCTGACAGAATATAAACAGCAGAACAGAACGGTATTGGACATTCAGATCAGCCGGGGCAGTCTGGAACAGCATTTGCTGCGGATCGCCCGGGGAGGATGACAGAAAGAGCGGGATTGCAGACCCGGATGGCGCCGGGCTGCTGACCGATTTCACGGGAGGAGAATTTTTTATATATGGAAATGATGAAAGCTTTTTTATATGGGACCGGGCTGCAGTTTCGGATGGATATCCGCAGCAGGACCCTGCTGGTCACATGTTATCTGGTACCGCTGCTGTTTTTTGCGGTTATGGGCGGGATTTTTACCTCGCTGATGCCGGAGGCAGGGGAGACGCTGATTCAGTCCATGACTGTCATGGGGGTTTCCATGGGCGCATTGATCGGCGTGCCCCAGTCGCTGGCGGAGATATACGGAACAGATATTAAAAAAATGTATCAGGCCAACGGGATACCGCTGTATTTCGGGCTGCTGTCCCTGGCAGCCTCGGCCTTTGTCCATCTGATGATCATGAGCGGGATCATTGCCCTGGCGGCGCCGGCTGTCTTTGGCGCGCGCGCAGTGACTCAGCCGTTCCTGTATGCCGGGAAGCTGGCGCTGTTTACGGCCGCCTCCCTGGGCGTGGCCGGCGCGGCGGGACTTCTGGTGAAAAACCAGGCAAAACTGACCATGTACTGTCAGATTGTATTTCTGCCGTCGATTCTGCTTTCCGGAATTATGTTTCCGGCAGATCTGCTTCCCGGAGCGCTGGAAATGTTCGGAAGGCTGTTCCCGGCTGCCTGGGGGTACCGGCTTCTTGCCGGAGCGGAAACAGGCGGGACAGCGGCGCTGGTGCTGACCGGGATCTGCCTGCTGGCCGCGGCGCTCTGCGGTTTTCTCCTGAAGCGGATCGGGACAGAATAACCGAGAGAAGACAGGAAATGATCTGCAGAAATCTGAGAGATCCATTTACCGTATTGACAACACAGATGGACTGCACTATAATCCCAGAGGAAATTGCGGCGCTGCCGTTCCGGAGAGGAACTGTACATTGTCTGATCAAAAGGACGGAGGGGACTGACGGCGGCGCGGGCGGAGACAATGAAATCATGCGGAAGAGGAAAAGCGGAAATGGAAAAGACGTGTTCAGAATCGCAGTTTTACGGGCAGGAGAAGATTTCGCGGATCCTGCTTAAAATTGCGCCTCCTGTTATGCTGGCGCAGCTGATCCAGGCACTTTACAATATCGTTGACAGTCTGTTTGTGGGCCAGTATTCTGAATCGGGCCTGACGGCACTGTCGATCATTTATCCCATCCAGCTTCTGATGATCGCGCTGGCTGTGGGAACAGGCGTGGGAATCAACACGGCCATGGCGGCCAGGTTCGGTGTGGGAAAAAGGGAAAAGGCCTATGAGTTTGCCGGCGCCGGTACGCCTCTGGCAGTGATCATGTGGGCCGTTTTTGCGGCGGTATGCTGGTTTTTTATGCCTGCTTATGCCAGAATGTCCACCAGTTCGGCTGCGGTGATCGCGGATGTGGTCGTATATGGCCGCATTGTCTGTGTATTCAGCTTCGGGCTGTTCCTGGAAAGTGTCTGGACCAAGGTCCTGCAGGCGGACGGCGATATGAAAACACCGATGATCGCTCAGATTCTGGGAGCGCTGACCAATATCATCTTTGATCCGCTTCTGATCTTCGGCATGTTCGGACTGCCGGAGATGGGAATCGCAGGAGCTGCCGCCGCTACGGTGGCGGGGCAGATCGTAGCGGCTCTGGCGGTCATGAAAAAAGGGTACAGAAAAGCGCCTGCGAGGAGGCAGTTTCCTTCGCTTACGGGGGAAATTTTCCGCCTGGGCATTCCCAACATTCTGATGCAGTCCGCCTATACGTTTTATATTTTCGGATTGAACCTGATCCTTTCCGGTTTTTCGGATCAGGCGGTGACGGCGCTTGGACTTTATTATAAATGGCAGACCTTTTTCTTTATTCCTCTGGGCGCCATGCAGACCTGTATCGTTCCTGTGATCAGCTTTAATTACGCGGCCAGGAATATCCGGCGCTGCAGGAAGACCCTGACGGAAGCAGTGCTGTTTGGAATGGCGCTGATGATCGTGGGGACTGCCTGCTTTGAACTGATTCCGGGGCCCCTGCTGCGGGTTTTTACCTCGGATCCGCGGGTGGTGGAGATCGGGCAGACCGGCTTCCGGTTCATCGGGATCAGTTTTATTCCCATGGTGACTTCCCTGATTTTCCCTGTATTTTTCCAGGCAGTCGGATTTGGTCTGAAGAGTTCTTTCCTGACCCTGGTGCGGACTGTGGTGCTGTTTGTGCCTCTGGGATACCTGTTTTCCCGTTTCGGACTGACCTGGTTCTGGCTGACGTATCCGGTCACGGAGCTTCTGACGACGCTCCTGGGAGTCTGCTTTTACCGGGATTTTCTGGGACATCCCTATGTCAGGAACGCGCCGCTGCTGGATCAGGAGCATCCGGCTCCTGTGATCCGGCCGTCGAAGCCGGGCGTGATCATTACCATCGCGCGGGAACATGGTTCTTCCGGCAAGCAGATTGGAAAACTGGTGGCAGAAAGGCTGGGGATTCCGTTTTATTATAAGGAAATGACGGCTCTGGCGGCCCAGGAAAGCGGTCTGGATCGGGAATTTGTTTCAAACCTCAACAAAAATGCGCCCAGGATTCTTTACAACCTTTATCTGAGTACGAAGGTAGTACGCCTTGCGGTAACCGCGCAGCATAAAATTATCGAGAAGATTGCCGGAAACGGAAGCTGTGTGATCGTGGGAAGAGCCGCGGATCATGTGCTGAAAAATCATGAAAATGTGATACGGATTTTCATATACGCGCCCAAAGCATACCGGATCAGCCGGGTAAGGGAGGTTTACGGCGATACGCCCGCCGAGGCCAGAGCCAATCTCCGGCGTTCTGACAAGGCGCGGGCCGCTTATTATCACAGTATTTCCGGACAGCGCTGGGGAGACAGGCATCATTATGACCTGATGATCGATTCGTCTGTCGGCCTGCGCCAGACGGCAGATATGATTCTGCATTATCTGGAACAGAAAAAAGGGGCGGAGACGGAAAAAGCGGGATAAGAGGCCGCGGAGGGTTCTGCCCTGCAGGATCCTTTATTTAACAGAAAACTTCGTTCTCTCATTCGATAAAAAGAAAGTGTAAATTGTGATGGAAGTACGGCCGTTAAGATGATATAGTTAAGGTGGCGGGAAAAACGGCAGGTTTTGACGGACAGACAGCAGAAGCGGAGGAAAGAAGATCATATGAAGACAGTTCAGGTGGCGGCAGCGATCATCATACACGATGGGGCGGTATTCGCGACCCAGAGAGGATATGGGGAATTCAAGGACAGCTGGGAATTCCCGGGCGGAAAAGTCGAGGACGGCGAAACCTGGGAAGAAGCGCTTGTGCGGGAAATCAGGGAAGAGCTGGACACGGAGGTGGAGACAGGAGAACTGGTGGATATGGTGGAGTATGATTATCCGTCTTTTCATTTGTCCATGGCCTGCTATCTGTGTACGGTGAAGTCCGGAAATCTGGTTTTGAAGGAGCATGAGGCGGCAAGATGGCTGGACCGGGAGAACCTGAACAGTGTGGAGTGGCTGCCGGCAGACTGGGATCTGGTTGAGAAATTGAAAAACTACTTACAGGAGTGATCGTATGGGTGATTTAATCAACATTGCGCCTTTTGCGCACAAAGAAGAAAAACTGCAGGATGTCGTGAATTATCTGGACGAGCTGAAGGATGAGCTGGCGGATATTGTAGATGAATTTGAGGGAGACGACGCCGACGGAGAAACCGTGAAAGCGCTTACCGATGCGCTTGACGCGCTGGAGGATGCGTTTGATGCCCTCAATGAAGCGCTGGATGAGCTGTAAACAGCAGCGGAAGCGGTTCAGGGGGAAAGTCTGCCAAGACCCAAAACAGCCGGCTGAATGTATGAGAGGGAGGCGGCCGCTCAGGCGTTGGATGAGCGGCCGCGTTTCCATTGTACGTTATTGATGGCTGTTCATGATCTTTTTGAGATACCGGGAAAACAGCACCGATGTGGTGGCGGCGGCGATCACGTCTGTCACCGGTTCTGCCAGAAATACGGCAAAAACCGGATGATCCGGCAGGAAGCGAGGAAGAATAAAAATCAGCGGGATCAGCAGGACAACCTTGCGCAGCAGGGCAAGACAGAGGGAAGTACGGGCATTGCCCAGGGCCACGAAGGTCTGCTGGCATGCGAACTGTACTCCCATGACGCAGATGGCTCCCGTATAAACCCGCATGGCCCACGTCCCCATGGCGATATAATCCGCGTCAGTGGTGAACATGCGCATGAAGAGCTGGGGGAACAGCATGGCCAGAGCCCAGAGGACCACGGCGTAGATCACGCTGCATTTCAGCAGACAGCGGAACGCCTGCTTTACCCGGTCCAGTTTTCCGGCTCCGTAGTTGTAGCTGACGATGGGCTGTGAACCCTGCGTCATTCCGATGATAGGCAGCAGCGCAAACTGCATGACACTGGAAAGAACGGTCATGACGCCCACGGCAATATCGCCTCCGTATTTCCGGAGAGATACGTTGAAGCAGACGTTCAGAATGCTTTCGGTAAACTGCATGACAAAAGGCGATGCGCCCAGAGCCACGCAGGGCCCCAGGATCTTTCCGGAAATTTTGAGATTCCGGAGTCTGAGCTTCAGGAAGCTCCGGCGGGAACGGAGAAAAATCAGAATCCACAGGGCGGACAGAGCCTGTGATATGATCGTGGCCAGGGCGGCGCCCTCCACGCCCATGTCGAGTCCGAACATCAGGATCGGATCCAGAATGATGTTGGTTCCGGCGCCGATGATAACGCTCAGCATGCCCATGGCCGCGTAGCCCTGGGCATTGATGAAGTTGTTCAGTCCCAGCGCGATCTCAACAAATATGGTTCCGAGGCAATAGATTCTCATATAATCCCAGGCATAGCCGATGGTATTTTCACTGGCGCCGAAGATCAGGAGAATATCCCGTCCGAAGATCAGGAAGAAGGCGGTCAGGACCAGCGCGGCCGCGATCAGAGCCGCGGCGCAGTTCCCCATTATGCGCTCGGCTTCCTCATATTTCCGTTTTCCCATCATGATCGACGCCCGCGCGGCGCCGCCGGAGCTGAACAGATAAGAGAAAGCGGAAATGGCCAGGATGACCGGAAGCGTGACGCCCACGCCTGTCAGCGCGGAAGCTCCGATTCCAGGCAGGTGGCCGATGTACATCCGGTCCACCAGATTATAAAGAAGGTTGATCACCTGGGCGGTGATGGCCGGAAGGGCCAGACGGAACAGCAGTTTTCCGACATTTCCTTCTCCAAGGCTGATCTCTTTGCGTGAAGGTTTTGTTTCAGCTGTCATACTCATAATCCCTCGTGTTCTTTATGGATTTTATATATTTTTTATTATAGTCTTTTTATGGAATCTTGCAATCGTCTGCTCAGGCCATTTGCAAAGATTCGGGATCAGCAGAAGAAATATGGAAAAAAGGGGATGATTCTGAATGGCGCTGTATGCACTGGGGGATCTGCACCTCAGCTTTCAGGCAGATAAGCCGATGGATGCGTTCGGGAAAGTATGGAAGCACCATGAGCGCAAAATTGAGAAATATGTAAATCAGACGGTTGGAGCAGAGGATACACTGGTTCTGACCGGCGACCATTCCTGGGGCAGAAAGCTGGCGGAGTGCCGTGAGGATTTCGCGTTTATTGAACGGCTGCCCGGGCATAAGATCCTTCTCCGGGGCAATCACGACATGTTCTGGGACGCAAATAAGACGGAGCGTCTGAATGAAGCGTTTGACGGAAGACTGTTTTTTCTCCAGAATAATTATGCGGCGTACAGAGAGTATGCGCTTGTGGGAACGAAGGGCTTTACTTTTGAGGGACCGTTTTATCTGAACCGCCGGGGCAGCATCATCGGATGGGATGAAGAACGGGAGGAACAGGCAAAGCGGCTTGTGGACAGGGAAATGCGGCGCCTGAGGCTGTCGTTTCAGAAAGCGGAGGAAGCCGGGTACCGGAAATTTATTATGTTCCTTCATTACCCGCCGACGAATATACTGGAACAGACATCGCCGTTTACAGAGATCGCGGAGGAATATCATGTGACCGCGGTCGTGTATTCCCACTGTCACGGAGAAAGCAGGTTTGGAGACAGTATTCGCGGGGATTTTCACGGAATCCGTTATCTGCTGGTGTCAGGAGATTATCTGAATTTCCGGCCGGAGCTGGTACTGCCGTAATGGATCAGGATTATGGGCAGCAGAGGAAAGCAGCAGGAAGGAACAGGGAAAGGAAAACGGAGAAAAGCAGGAGACAGCGGGAAAGAAACCGGGGGAACGACAGATGGCAAATATAATTGAAATTACAGATTTCAGCGCGAAGGAGCTGGACGTTTACGCCCGCCTGACAGAAAATCAGCTCCTGCGCCGGGACAGATCAGAGGAAGGACTGTTTATCGCGGAGAGTCCCAAGGCAGTGGCCAGGGCCCTGGACGCGGGATATGAACCAGTTTCATTTCTGGCGGAGGACCGCCATGTGCAGGGAGCCGCCCGGGAGCTGATCGAGAGGTGTCCGGATATTCCGGTATATACCGCGCCCTTTGAGGTGCTGACGCAGCTGACCGGGTACAGTCTGACCCGGGGCATTCTCTGCGCCATGCGCCGGAAGCCTCTGCCGGCGGCAGCAGAATTGTGCAGAGGCGCCCGGCGGATCGCCGTGCTGGAAAATGTCATGAATCCCACCAATGTGGGCGCTATTATCCGCTCCGCGGCGGGGCTCGGCATGGACGCGGTGCTGCTCACGCCGGGATGCAGCAATCCATTGTACCGGCGGGCAGTCCGGGTCAGTATGGGGACTGTTTTCCAGGTTCCCTGGACATTTATCGATGAAGAGGAGTGCGGCGCATGGCCGGAAGAGGGAATCCGGTATGTGAAGTCTCTGGGCTTTCGCACTGCCGCCATGGCGCTTCATGACGAGTCGGTGGACATCGATGATGAAAGGCTGAGAAACGAGAAAAAACTGGCTGTGATCCTGGGCTCTGAGGGGTACGGATTACTGGACGGCACTATCGCGGCTTCGGATTATACCATTAAAATTCCCATGTCCCATGGAGTGGACTCTTTAAATGTGGCCGCTGCAAGTGCAGTGGCTTTCTGGGAACTGGGTAAATAACCGGACGCTGCCGGATTTGTCATACAAGGGAGTGGATGATATGGATCATAAAATAAAGCTGGCAGCCGTTGACATAGACGGCACGTTTGTACATTCTGACATATCCTGAAATACAAAATGTTCTGTGCGGAGCGGAAAGCGCGTATTGTCAGCGCGGAACCGTGAGCCGGGAATTTTTTGAGCTGACAAGAATTTATTACCATCGGCTGAAGTGGGTAGAGGATTTGAAAGAAGTACAGGATCAGATCCTGAAATTTGCGCCGACTGTTCCGGAAGAAAAAACCTGTTTTTACTGCGATCTGTTCCGCAGAAGACTGAATGGCAAGGTCGAACCGACAACCAGCGGACATGGTTCTGTTGATTTGATCATGCCAGGCTGCCATAAAGCGTCCGGTATCAGGCGGCTTGCGGAACGATGGGGCATTTCTCCGGAGGAATGCGCGGCCTTCGGAGACGGGGGAAATGATATAGAAATGCTGAAATACTGCGGATACAGCTATGCAATGGAAAATGCTCCCCAGAATGTAAAAGACGCGGCAAAGCATGTATGTCCTTCCAATGAAGAAGACGGTGTGCTTGTCACGCTGGAAACATTACAGTTAAACAGGTATAAGATTCATGATTGAAACAGCTGAGAAAGTAAGCTGACGCGGAAAGAACAGATGCTTTGTATTCTTTCCGCGCTGCTGGGCTGCCAGGGAATGGGAGAATACCGGAATATGCTTTATGCCGCGCTGAAGAGCGGCATTGATCCGGCGGCCATAAAAGAAACTGTCTATCAGGCAACGGCGTATCTCGGCATCGGACGGATATACGATTTTTTGGTGGCAACCAATCAGATCATGGAGAAATGCGGCGCAATATCAACCGCTGGCTTGCGGACAACTGTTTTGGTGATTATTACACACGGACCGGCCTGAATGATCAGGAGCGGGAATTGAAGCGTTTTATGAAAAAAACGGGTGTCAAAAAGAGTCTCCAGTCTTATATGATGGAGAAAAAAAATATTAGTACAGAAAACTGCTGTCACAGGAACGTCTGCTCTTACGACGGCAGTTTTTTTCATATCGTGCGCTGGGCATACAAAAGGAGAACGGAAGTTCTGCCGTATAGATATCCGTCCGACTGGTCATTCGTTTCCAAAAGCAGTCTGGTATAGTATAATAGACTCAGCAATATCATGAGCATTTTAATGCTGTCTGTGGATGAATTTCATGGTTATATGAAATTGACGGATTTTAAAAGAAAACGGAAAAGGAGACATCAACAATGAAGATACAGGAATTTCGAGATTTACTGAAGGGAGCGGACAGAGAACGTCTGGAAAAGGCATTTTCAGAGTGTTACAAGCAGTTCTCCAAAGCGAAGAAAGAGGAGATCGATGATCTGGTGCGGGATATTCTGAGCGGAGGGGAAGAAAATAGCAGAAAAAAAGATACAACGGCGGATTTTGCTGCTTTGGAGAGAGAGGTCGCTCTTTTTGTGGAAAACGCTTATGCACAGAATTATCTGGTTCCCAATCGTTCTGTGTCGAAAAGCCAGCGGCCTAAATGGCGTTTTCTGGTGATGAACAGTATCAAGGAGCTGAATGCCATTCCGCCGGAAAGCGAGTTTTTCGAGAGAGCTGTGCAGTGTCTGTGGGAGTTGTACGGCGTGCTTTGCCAGGGGTGCAATGTATATCTGTTTTCTTCTGATGATCCCTTTGCATCAGTCAGGTGGAAGCAGCCGGAATTGTTTCATCTGTTGGTCAAGAAAACATTTCTGCTGGGATACACGGAGGAAAATATAAAGAAAGTGGTTCAGGCCTCATCCACCGGAGGCTTGAGCAGAACCAGTCTGTATGTGATGAATCAGATGGCCCTTCTCTCAGAATTGAAGACCAGTGATGTAAAATATATAGCCATTGAGGCCGCGAAGGAACAGATTGAAACGCTCAGATCCCAGAAGACGAAATCCAATCGAAGCAGTTCTGATTATTATCGGGAGGAAAAAATAAACAATCTGTGCGGACTGGTGCTTCTCATATATATTACTTTGGCTGAGGCTGGAGAGGGTATCCAATATTTCTTTTCCAGGTGTGAAGAAACGAACAAGGAGTTTGTGCTTTACGAAGCGCTTGATTATGCTGCGTGGATGGAGGATGAGCAGGTATGGATCGATTTCTATCATTATGGACTGAAGAAAAAAATAAAACCCAGAGACTCCCTGCGGAAGAAGTATGAGGAGCTGATGATGAAAAAGATATGTCCTTTGGAGGAAGAATCAGTGTGATGGCCGGTCGGTTTTAAGGGGAAAGACCTTATAACAACACGGATATCCGGACCGGAGGTGTAAGAATGGAGAACAAAGATCAAAAACAGAAAGAAAAAATACCGGAAAAAGAGCAGGAACAGAATTATCTGGCCCATCGGGATGAGGACAGAGAGCAGACCCTGAAAGAACATCTGACCGGAACTGCCCGCCTCGCAGGAAAATTTGCGGAAGAGTTCGGAAAAGGCGAATGGGGCAGATGCTGCGGCATGCTGCACGACATCGGGAAGTATTCGGCTGCGTTTCAGCAGCGGATCAGAGGAAAGAGCAGCAGGATGGTGGACCATTCCAGTGCTGGCGCCCAGGTCTGCCTGGAAAAAGGCGGGCGCTATGGATTTATGAGTTACTGTATTGCCGGACATCATGCGGGACTTCCGGATTATGGATCCAAAGCGGACACAGGAAGTTCTCCTACTTTGTGGGGGCGGAGGAAAAAAGAAGTAGAGGATTATCACGCATTTGAGAAGGAAATAGAAATTCCTGAAATAAGCTCTGATCCTGTTGACATAAATAAGTCGGAAAATCCGGACTTTTCTCTGAGCGTATTTATACGGATGCTGTATTCCTGCCTGGTGGATGCAGATTTTCTGGATACGGAAAGTTTTATGCGGAATTTTCAAACCGGGAGGGAGCCAGGAGAGCCGCTGGAAGCGCTGCTCGAGCGGATGGAAACGCACATTGCCGACTGGATGAAGAATCCGGATACAGATACGATCAATGGACGCAGAACAGAAATCCTGAGAAACTGTCTGGAATATGGGAAAAAAGAGAGGGGACTTTACCGTCTGACAGTTCCTACCGGGGGAGGCAAAACGATCGCATCCCTGGCTTTTGCTCTGCGGCATGCAGTGGCAAACCATATGAAGCGGATTATTTATGTGATTCCCTATACCAGTATCATTGAGCAGAATGCGGAAGTTTTCCGTAAAATTCTGGGAGAGGAGAACGTTCTGGAACATCACAGTAATGTGGATTATAAAACCTCAGAAGAATTGAGCCCCATGCAGCTGGCATCGGAGAACTGGGATAAACCGGTGATTGTAACTACTAATGTACAGTTTTTTGAATCATTATTTGCCAATAAATCATCCAGGTGCAGAAAACTGCACAATATCGTCAACAGTGTGGTTATTTTTGATGAGGCACAGATGCTGCCGAATGATTATCTGAAACCCTGCATTGCCATGATGGAGGAACTGATCAGAAATTACCGCGTCAGTATAGTACTGTGTACGGCCACCCAGCCCGCTCTTGCCGGTTTCTTTGGGAGCGGAATCAGAGCAACAGAGTTATGTCCAAGAATGGAAGAACAGTTTCGTTTTTTTGAACGTGTAACGTATCAGAATATTGGTACGATAACAGAGGAGGATCTGGCAGAAAGGCTGAAACAGGAAAATCAGGTGCTGTGTATTGTCAATAGCCGCAGAAGAGCGCAGATTCTGTATCAAAAGTTAAGGGGAAAAGGAGTTTTTCATTTGTCAACCACTATGTATCCGAAGCATCGGGGACGGGTTTTAAAACAGATCAGAGCCAGACTGAAAGATAAGAAAAAATGCATTGTGATTTCCACCAGTCTGGTGGAGGCTGGGGTGGATTTAGATTTTCAAGCCGTATACAGACAACTGGCAGGGGTCGACTCTATCATACAGGCTGCAGGAAGATGCAACCGGGAAGGGCTGCGCAGCCCTGCAGAGAGCAGGGTTTTTATTTTTCAGTTCGATGAACCGGAATATGTTCCAGATCAGCGGCAGCGGATTGATGTGACAAAGCTTCTGCTGGCGGAGGGCGAGAATATTACATCTTTACAGGGGATAGAAAAATATTTTCAAATGCTGTACCATTTCCGCGGCGATAGTCTGGATAAAAAGAATATTCTGGCTGAGTTTGTAAATAAAAGATATAATTTTGCGAAAGTTGGGCGGGAATTCGTACTGATCGAGAAAAATACAGCCATGATTCTGATCCCGAACGAAATGGAGGCAGCACAGATTTTGCAGGAGATCAGATACCATGGACATACCAAAGCCAATATGCGGAAGGCCGGCCAATACTGCATTCAGGTAAATGAGAGGGTTCTTGAAAATCTGTGTGGCGCAGGAATGGTACGCCAGATATCGGAAGAAATGCCGGATTTCTTTGAGCTTACAGATCAGAATCAGTATACAGAAGAGATGGGATTAAACTTGGAAGTGGATTCTGGAATGGCCATTATGTACTAAACATAGAAAAGA
This sequence comes from Candidatus Paralachnospira caecorum, assembly GCA_904379015.1. Classification (GTDB taxonomy): domain Bacteria; phylum Bacillota; class Clostridia; order Lachnospirales; family Lachnospiraceae; genus Lientehia; species Lientehia caecorum. The sequence goes on from CAJFHG010000025.1 coordinate 31,415, forward strand.
TACAGAAAAGACACCGGCGGAACAAGAGAAAACAGAGACTCTGTTCCGCCGGGCTGTTGTGTGATCGTTGAAACTGTTATTATTTCAATCCACAGGTTTGGTCCTGACAAAAACAGTATAGCAGAAAAAATATAAAATTTCAATAATAGTTTAAATGAAATGATTCTAAAAATGACTTGCTATTATCCAGAAGATGTAGTATAGTAATATTATACAATACAAATGCGATTTTAAGAATGTTTTTTGGCAAAAATGAGATGAAGAATGTGGGTATCGATACTGTAAACTCAGTGAGAAAGTTTTGGCAGAATTGATTGCAGAAAGGAGAGGTGCTGCAGTGAAGCAGGGAAAGGAGAGAAGACGATGGGGGTGGGGGTAAAGGTCAGAGTCTGGGGGGATTATGCGCTTTTTTCCCGTCCGGAGCTCAAAGTGGAAAGATGTTCTTATGATGTGATCACTCCGTCGGCGGCCAGAGGGATTCTTGAAGCCGTTTTCTGGCACCCAGGCCTGAAATGGGTCATGGATAAAATTTATGTAAAAAAGCCAATCCGTTTTACCAGCGTGCGGAGAAATGAGGTGAAAAGCAAGGTGCTGGCGAGCAGTGTACTGCAGGCTTACAATGGAGCCCGAAAGCCGTTATATATCAGCAGCAAGGCGGATATTGTGCAGAGAGCCTCTCTGCTTCTGCAGGATGTGGAGTACGTGATCGAGGCACACTTTGAAATGACGGAAAAAGCCAATGCGTCGGATAATCCAGGAAAATTTAAAGACATTATCATGAGACGGCTGCGAAGAGGAGAATGCTTTCACAGGCCATATTTGGGGTGCAGAGAGTTTCCTGCACATTTTGCTTTATGTGAGGAAGAAAAAATTCGTACTGCATATGAGGAGGAACTGGAGAAGGATTTGGGTTTTATGTTGTATGATATTGATTATAGTGATCCTGAAAATCTGCAGCCGATGTTTTTCCGGGCAGTTATGAAAAGAGGAGTTTTGGATCTGCGGAACTGTGAGGTGATGCGATGATTTTACAGGCGCTGACAAAACAATATGAAAATCTGGCAAAGCAGGGAAAAGTATCAAGAGAAGGATGGTGCCGGGCGAAAGTATCCTATGCGATCAACTTGTCTGTGGATGGAATCATAACGGGGATTATCTCTTTGAAACGAGAAGAAGAGAGGGGGAAAAAGAAGGTATGGGTGCCGGCGTTATTGGAGGTGCCGGAAATGGTTACCCGTTCCTCCGGCGTATCAGCCAATTTTTTGTGCGACAATGCGAAATATATGCTGGGCATAGATGCAGAGGGAACGAATCCCCGGGTGCAGGAGTGTTTTGAGGCCGCGAAAGAAAAGCATATTTCTCTGTTGAAAGATGTAGAGAGTGAGATGGCCCGGGCGATCTGTGCGTTTTTTGAAACCTGGGATCCCGGGGAAGCAGCTTCCATCGGGATCGTTCAGGAAAACTGGCAGGAGCTGACTGAGGGAGGAAATCTGATATTTGGTATGGGAATGACCTATGCTCAGGAGGATTCTCACATTCAGGAAGCCTGGGAGCGTACGCGGAACGGCAGTTTGGAAGGCAAAGAAGGCATTTGCCTGGTGACTGGAAAACGGACGGAGATTGCCAGAATCCACAAGACTATCCGGGGAGTGCCGGGGGCGCAGTCCAGCGGAGCCGCATTGGTTTCTTTTAACGCGCTGGCTTTTGAATCATATGGAAAGGAACAGAGTTACAATGCGCCGGTAGGAAAATATGCGGAGTTTGCCTATACAACGGCTTTGAATTATCTGTTGAGTGATAAAACGTATACGTTTTATCTGGGGGATGCGGTGATCCTGTTCTGGGCGGAAAGCGGAGAAGAAGCGTACCAGGAGGCATTTTCCATGTCAATAGATCCAAAACCGGATAATCAGGAAGAACTCAGAGGATTTTTTGAAAATCTTCGGCTTGGTCGACAGATTCAGATCCGGGATCTGGAGCTGGACCCGGAGCAGAAATTCTATATCCTGGGTCTGGCGCCAAACGCAGCCAGACTGTCCGTGCGCTTCTTTTATCAGAATTCTTTCGGAAATATTCTTCGGAATCTTTCCAGACATTATCGCCGAATAGAGATTGTAAAGCCATCCTGGGAAACGAAGGAGTATCTGGGAATACGGGATATGCTGTTTGAAACCGTGAACCGAAAGGCCAGCGATAAATCGCCGGTGCCCAATATGGCGGCTATGGTACTGCAGGCGGTTTTAGCGGATTCCCGCTATCCGGCCAGTCTTTATGCGGATACGCTGATACGTATCCGGGCGGAGCAGGGCAGTATTACGTGGGGCAGGGCGGCCATTATCAAGGCTTATTTAATTAAAAATTACAAATGGGAGAAGGGAGAAATTAGTATGGGACTGAATGCAGCCTGTAAAGATACGGCATACGTGCTGGGACGCTTGTTTTCTATACTGGAGTCGGTGCAAACTGACGCAAATCCCGGAATTAAGGCAACTATCCGGGACCGGTATTTTAATTCTGCCTGCGCTACACCTGCGTCGGTTTTTCCGACTTTGATAAAACTGAAAAACAGTCATATAAAAAAACTGGAACGGGAAAAAATCAATGTCAAAATTTACTATGAAAACCTGTTGACAGAAATTATGGGAAAACTGGAGCGCTTTCCGAGAAGACTGACGCTGGAAGAACAGGGGATGTTTATGCTGGGATATTATCATCAGCAGCAGAAAAAGTATGAGAAAAGGGAGGAAAAATAAATGGGCGGAGTGATTAAGAACAGGTATGAATTTGTTATATTGTTTGATGTGGAAAATGGGAATCCCAACGGTGATCCAGATGCGGGAAATATGCCGAGAATTGATCCGGAGAGCGGGCTGGGGCTGGTAACGGACGTATGCCTGAAACGGAAGATCCGGAATTATGTGGAGACTGTGAAAGAAGGCGCAGAGGGCTTTAAAATTTATATCAAAGAGGATGTGCCGCTGAATGCCAGCGACCGGGAAGCCTGCAGAGATATGGGAATTGAAGACACGGAGGACAAAAAGGTCACAGAGGCTCTGAAAAAGCTCAAGAAAACTGATCCGGGCGTGGATGGGAAATTAAGGGATTACATGTGCAGAAATTTTTATGACATCCGTACATTTGGCGCTGTCATGACCACATTTGTCAAAGCAGCTCTGAACTGCGGCCAGGTGCGGGGGCCGGTGCAGATTGGCTTTGCCAGGAGTATTGATCCTATCATAAGCCAGGAGGTGACGATTACCAGAGTGGCAATTACGACAGAGAAAGATGCGGAAAACAAGAGTACGGAAATGGGAAGAAAAAATATCGTTCCCTATGGGCTGTACAGAGCGGAAGGGTATATATCCGCCAATCTTGCCCGGAGAGTGACCGGATTTTCTGAGGAAGACCTGGAGCTTTTGTGGGAAGCGATTCTCAATATGTTTGAGCATGACCATTCGGCGGCCAGGGGTAATATGGCTGTACGCGAGCTGATCGTATTTAAGCACAGCAAAGAACTGGGAGACTGCCCTGCGCATAAATTGTTTGACGCCATTGAAGTGAAGAAAAAGGAGGGGATTGAATATCCCAGGAGTTATCAGGATTATACAGTACAGATACATGCGGAAACAATTCCGGATTCTGTGGAGGTAAAGAGGATGGCGTAATGGAATATGCGGAAGATGATTATCTGATGATCTCAGGAATACAACATTTTAAATTCTGTCGGAGACAGTGGGCGCTGATCCATATTGAACAGCAATGGGCGGAAAATGAGCATACAATTACAGGAGAGTTGCTGCATAAAAAGGCACATGACCCTTATCTCACGGAAAAACGCAGCGATAGGATCATTGTCAGGAGTCTTCCTGTGGCATCCAGAGAGCTGGGCATCAGCGGACAGTGTGACGTGGTGGAATTTCATAAATGCGAAGACGGGATTAAACTTTACGGGCACAGGGGATTGTATTCCGTGTACCCGGTGGAATATAAAAAGGGAAAGCCTAAGATTACGGAAGAGGACAGGCTGCAGCTGACAGCGCAGGCCTTGTGCCTGGAGGAAATGTTTTCAGCAGAAGTACTGGAAGGGGCTGTCTTTTACGGAGAAACAAGACGGCGTGAAACGGTGGAGATTACAGAAACACTGCGTCTGGAATTAAAACAGATGCTTCAGGAAATGCATGGATATTATTCTCGAAGATATACGCCGAGGGTAAAATACAGCAGATCCTGCAGCGCCTGTTCTTTAAAAGAAATCTGTCTTCCGAAATTGGGAAAGGCGGGATCTGTAAAGGCCTATCTCCGCCAGAGGCTGGAGGAGGAAGGAGAATGAAAAAACTCTTAAACACGCTCTATGTAACTTCGGAAAACAGCTATTTGGCTCTGGACGGTGAAAATGTAGTTGTATTGGACGGGCAGAAGGAAGTGGGCAGACTGCCGCTGCATAATCTGGAGGGGATCGTTTCTTTTGGTTACCGGGGAACCAGTCCGGCCCTGATGGGAGCATGTGCGGATCGGAACATTTCTTTGTGTTATCTGACGCCTCAGGGAAAATTTCTGGCCAGAATTTCAGGAAAAATCAGAGGAAACGTTCTTTTGAGACAGCAGCAGTACGACAGCAGCCGTGACGAAGAAATCAGTCTTGGCATAGCGAAAAACTGTATTTTGGGCAAAGTTTATAACGCTCGATGGGTGCTGGAACGGACAGTCAGAGATCATAGTCTGCAGGTAGATGCAGATCAGATGAAAAGAGCTTCGGCTTTTTTGAAAAATTCCCTGGAACAGATTCAAAGTTGCCAGTCAAAAGAGCAGTTAAGGGGGTATGAGGGAGAAGCAGCAAGTGTATATTTTGGCGTCTTCGATCAGATGATTCTGCAGCAGAAAAAAGATTTTTCTTTTCGGGGAAGAAACAAGCGGCCGCCGATGGATAATGTAAACGCCTTGCTGTCCTTTGTCTATACATTACTGACGAACAGCATTGCTTCTGCGCTGGAAAGCGTAGGATTGGATCCTTATGTGGGTTATCTGCATACAGATCGTCCGGGAAGAGTTTCTCTGGCTTTGGATCTGATAGAGGAGTTCCGGCCGGTTCTGGCAGATCGGTTTGTATTATCGTTGATTAATAAGAAAATTGTCAGCGGAAAAAGTTTTGTCAAAAAAGAGAATGGCGCTGTATTGATAAGTGAGGAATTGCGAAAAAAGATACTGACAGAATGGCAGAATAAGAAAAAGGAAATCATTACTCATCCATTTCTAAAAGAGAAGATAGAATGGGGAATGGTCCCTTATGTGCAGGCGATGCTTCTGGCCAGGTACCTCAGGGGAGATTTGGACGAATATCCGGTGTTTTTATGGAAGTGAGGCGACATATGCTTGTATTGATTACTTATGACGTGAACACCGAAACAGCCGATGGAAAAAGAAGGCTGAGAAAGGTGGCAAAACAATGTGTAAACTATGGAAGGCGGGTACAGAATTCTGTCTTTGAATGTATTTTGGATCAGGCGCAATGCACAATGCTGAAATCGATTTTATCAGATCTTATTGATGAAAATGCAGATAGCCTGAGGTTCTATTATCTGGGAAACAAATATAAAACCAAAGTGGAACATATTGGTGTAGACCGAGGAATTGCTGCAGATCAGACATTGATTTTATAAGACGATTTTTCTGGTGCGAATCGTAAGCATACAGAAAATCCCCGGGAGATTCGCACTGGAAAAATACACAAAAAAATGCTCTGGTGTATGAATTAAAAAAAAGAGCATCATGGGAATTAAAAAAATGAACGGAGGATTGGTAAAAAAGCTGTAAGAAAAATGAAAAATTTGGTAAAAATTGCTGTCGCACCCCTCGCGGGTGCGTGGATTGAAATGGACCGTAGATTAATTTTTTCGTCATTTCCTGCTCGTCGCACCCCTCGCGGGTGCGTGGATTGAAATCGTATTTGGCAAAATGCATCTGCCAATCTGCCGGCCCGGTCGCACCCCTCGCGGGTGCGTGGATTGAAATCCACTGCCAGGTTTGATGCTTGAGAATTTGTAACCGTCGCACCCCTCGCGGGTGCGTGGATTGAAATTGGAAAAATAATTACTTTGTACAATACGCAAAAGGTCGCACCCCTCGCGGGTGCGTGGATTGAAATCCATTTTTGGAAGGATAATACTGCCGCATTTGTGTCGCACCCCTCGCGGGTGCGTGGATTGAAATGGCTATAGAATCGACCAATGAATTTACCGCCCTGGTCGCACCCCTCGCGGGTGCGTGGATTGAAATTACCCGGTGCTGGATCTTGTACATCACCAGATCCGTCGCACCCCTCGCGGGTGCGTGGATTGAAATCTGTAACAGCCTCCGTAAATATAACGCTGTGCAAAGTCGCACCCCTCGCGGGTGCGTGGATTGAAATTTTGCTCTGATGTTCTGGTGCTGCTCCCAGGTTGGTCGCACCCCTCGCGGGTGCGTGGATTGAAATCAGCGTGACTGACAGAGTGGCCATTTCCGGGAAAGT
>CAJFHG010000026.1 GCA_904379015.1 Candidatus Paralachnospira caecorum
CTGACAGCCTGCGGCCCGCGGCAGACAATTTCAAAAAATTTTCAAACATATCTTCAATCAGAAAAAGTACTTGCAATCGCGCGGGCCGCATGTTACAATGATAAGGCTGAAAAATTGTCACGCAGGTGGATTCTTCGGACGGTGCCGGTATTCCGGTCTCCGGGGGAGCATAAAATCTGCGGAAGAATAACCAAAACGGAGGAAAAAACATGAGCGTTATTTCAATGAAACAGCTGCTGGAAGCAGGCGTGCACTTCGGACACCAGACAAGAAGATGGAACCCTAAGATGGCTCCCTACATTTACACCGAGAGAAACGGCATTTATATCATCGACCTTCAGAAATCTGTGGGCATGGTGGACGATGCGTACAAGGCTGTGGCGGACATTGTTGCCGACGGCGGCACCATCCTTTTCGTAGGTACAAAGAAGCAGGCTCAGGATGCTATTCAGACAGAGGCAGAGCGCTGCGGTATGTATTATGTAAATCAGAGATGGCTCGGCGGCATGCTGACCAACTTCAAGACCATCCAGAGCAGGATCCAGAGACTCCGCGACATCGAGAAGATGCAGGAGGACGGCACGTTTGACGTACTTCCCAAGAAGGAAGTGATCGCGCTGAAGAAAGAGATGGAGAAGCTGGAGAAGAACCTGGGCGGAATCAAGGATATGAAGAAACTGCCCGACGCCATCTTTATCGTAGATCCCAAGAAGGAAAGAATCTGTGTTCAGGAGGCTCACGCGCTGGGCATCACCCTGATCGGCATCGCAGATACCAACTGCGATCCGGAAGAGCTTGATTATGTGATCCCCGGCAACGACGACGCCATCAGAGCAGTCAAGCTGATCGTGTCCAAGATGGCTGACGCTGTGATCGAGGCAAAGCAGGGCGAGGAAGCATCTGAGGAAACAGAGGGCGCTGAAGACGGAGCAGAAGCAGAGGCAGTAGCTGCAGAGGAAGCTGCGGAAGCATAATCATCATATCAGAATCATCAGAAAGAGAAAGGATTGGAGATCATTATGGCAGCAATTACAGCGGCAATGGTAAAAGAGTTAAGAGAGATGACAGGCGCCGGCATGATGGACTGCAAGAAGGCTCTTGCGGCCAACGACGGCGATATGGACGCGGCAGTTGAGTTCCTGAGAAAGAACGGACAGGCCAAGGCTGAGAAAAAGGCCAGCAGGATCGCTGCTGAGGGTATTGTAAAGACAGTTCTGGACGGAAACAAGGCGGCCATCGTCGAGGTAAACTCCGAGACAGACTTCGTGGCGAAGAACGCGGATTTCCAGGCTTATGTGGCAGAAGTGGCAGCTCAGGCAGTTGCTTCCGACGCTGCGGATATGGACGCGTTCATGGAAGAGGCCTGGAAGGCAGATCCTTCCAAGAGTGTGAAGGATGTGCTGGTTGAGAAGATCGCCGTGATCGGTGAGAATCTGAAGATCAGACGTTTTGAGAAAATGGAAGAGAACAACGGCTGCATCGTGGAATACATCCACATGGGCGGCAAGATCGGCGTTCTCGTAGATGTTGAGACAGACGTTGTCAACGACGCAGTCAAAGAGATGGCGAAGAATATCGCGATGCAGATCGCGGCTCTGAATCCCAAATATGTGGACAGAAGCGAAGTGAGCGCTGAGTATATCGCTCATGAGAAAGAAATCCTCATGGCGCAGATCCAGAATGATCCGAAGGAGTCCCAGAAGCCCGCGAAGGTGATCGAGGGAATCGTGACCGGCCGTATCAACAAAGAGCTGAAGGAAATCTGCCTGATGGATCAGGTATATGTAAAGGCAGAGGACGGAAAGCAGACTGTCGGCAAGTATGTGGATGAGGTTGCCAAGGCAAACGGCGCGAAGATTTCTGTTAAGGGATTCGTTCGTTATGAGACCGGCGAGGGTCTGGAGAAGAAGAACGAGAACTTTGCTGAAGAGGTCGCAAAGCAGATGGGAATGTAATTTCCTGAAATAAAAGGTGCTCGAAGCCCTTGAAAATCCCGTAAAATGGGCATTTTCAAGGGCTTTTTTGCGTTCTGGAGCGAATCCGTAATGTATCATAAATTATCGCTTTTTACGGGCAAATTTGGGGGATTTTTGGGGGAATGTCAAGGGTTAGTCCATCTTATCGGGAGCCATGATATAGCTCATGGCTCCCACCATCGGACGGCTGGCTCCCGATAACGGATCCTATGGCTCTATCTCATTGACGTGTGACACAATTTAGCATATAATATAGTCACATAGAAGGAGAGATTATTATGCAGATTATTCCTATACGAGATTTAAAGGATACAACTGAAATAGAACGGAGGTGCGCAGAGGAAAACGGGCCAGTTTATATCACTAAAAATGGTTATGGACGGTTGGTAGTTATGGACATTGAATATTACGAGCGCACTATGCGGAAAATGTATGAGGCAAAATCCGTACTGGAAGGCTTAAAAGACGTGAAGGAAGGCCGGACAATAGATGGGGATACAGCGCTGAGAGGGATCAGGAGTAAATATGGAATCTAAATTTCAGTTTCGGTTGACGGAAAAAGCCAATGCAGAGTTGGATGATACGATCTCTTATATCGCTGTGGAATTAGCGAATCCCAAAGCTGCCTCGGATTTTATGGATAAGCTGGGAGCTGCTATTGATGAAGCCTGCCTGTTGCCGGAGAGCGGCTCCCCGGTAGTAAACGACTTGCTGGGAGGCTGGGAAGTTCGAAAAAAGATTATCGGAAATTATATTATGTATTATTGGCCGGATCTTACCGAAAAAATCATCTATGTCCTTCGCATTGTTTATGAAGGGCGGAACATGGATGATATTTTGCGGCAGATGGATATTTAATGTGCTGGATAGGGTGAAATAGTATGGAAACAAAAGCCTGGGATATGTTTAACCGAGAAATTCATATAGACGATTCGGTACAAATTATCATAGACTATTCTCCAGTGGAAGGGATTGTCAGCCGAGTCTGTGCAAATGGATATGTGAAGGTCAATTAATGATGTTTAATCATAGGCATATGTTCTTTTTTCTGCTGTATGCAACTATAGCATAAAAAGAAAAACTCATGGTAAACTTAAATGTTCTTTTCAAAGCGGGAGTGCGTTTTTGGGAAGGAAAATGATAAATCTGCTGCCTTCCCCCGGGGCACTTTCTACCGCAATGTTTCCTTTGCACAAATCAACAATCCGCTTCACAAGGGCAAGTCCCAGCCCATTTCCTTCTGCAGTGCGGGATGTATCCCCCTGATAAAATTTTTCAAAAATATGTGCTTCTGTACTTCCTCCGTCATTCCGTCGCCATCATCTGAAATAGAGACCGCAACCGTCTCAGAGGTTTCGCAGATCGCTATATGGATGCTGCTGCCCGCAGACGAATGCTTGATTGCATTGTCAATCAGATTGATCAAGACCTGTTCCAAAAGAGAAGCGCTGCTGTAGTAAGTCTGCCGGGGCAGTTCCATATCGAATTCAATGTTCTTAGGTGCCCATTTGTTTTCCAGCATTAAAATACATTTGCGGATTTGTTCGTCCAGCCGGTATTCGGTCTTGTCCAAAACGGTTTCCTGTTTTTCCAGCTTAGAGAGCATTCTGTAACGGATTCGTTCTCCGAAATCGTAACGTCAAAGTGACGATTTCAAAGTCATCGCAGTTCCGGAATCGTTCGCGCAGGCGGTTGATATGCGTATTGACGGTGCGTTCGTCCGTCTCGGAAAACATTCCCCAAATTTCGTCCATCAACTGCTGGCGGGTGAAAATCCGGTTTGGATAGGACAGCAGTTTGTACAGCAGATAGAATTCCTTCTGCTTTCTTTTGTCTAACGATGGATTTCGACATAGGTCGTACCGCTTTCTCCAAGATCAAATGTATTGGTTGAAGAAAGCTCTATGGTAACATAAGGCTCCGTCCCGTCAGTAAATTGGAAAAACGGCTGTTCCCACCGGTTTTCCCACGTACATCCGGAAAGAGCAAATTCATTGGTCCCCAATGCGCTTGATAGGTATCCGCTCACGATCTGGAATGTTTCTTCTTCTGACCCTGCAATTCCTGTTGTCCTTGTATTGACAATAGGGGAATCTAATTCGTTGCCGTTTTCATCCCGCCAGTTAATTTCCCACGCCCCGTCACGATAAATCTCTTCTGTAGATGCATCTTCCAGGGTTCTCCTGTAACGGATATAAGGTGCCTCAGGAATACAGAAATAACGATACTCCCTTTCACATGAATGGATGACCGGGGTGTAAGCGGTCACTCCATCGTCGGTAATTTGACTTTCAACTCCCACAATTTTGACGTTATCGACATGCCCGTCATTATAGCTTCTTTCATTTTCATCGGAGGAACGTGCATCGTCATCATAAGCTTCATACAACAAAAATGTTCTGTCCAGGAGGGTAAGGGAAAACTCCTCCTTCCGTCTTGGCAGAAGGAGTCCATAGGAAATTGATTTTCCTAAAAGATTCCCGCTTTCATCAAGCATATGCCAGGTAATCGTTGGACATAACCGTCCCATGTCTTCCCGGTCTTCAATATACGCTGGTACAGGGTCATATCTGACAAGATCCAATGTCGCTGTACAAATATCAACGGTTCCGTCGTCATTATAGTCATCGAACCAGACTCCTAACAGGGAAAGATAAGGACTGTCGGCACGGAAATAGTAGGCAGAGCCTCCTATATTTTCATCTTCATTTTTGACATACTCAAACTGCAGCTCAAAGGAATCCGTTGTATTCGTATAAAGGGGCTGAATGTTTTTTTTGAAATAGGTTCCTGCCGGACTGTCAGAGACTTGTACTGTATGTTCGGATGAAGATTCTGCCTCTACCAGGCGATAGTCCTGTTCGTTTGGCGCATAACAAAGCTTCACCTCTGCCCCAACACTCATAAGGCCGGTATCAATCTCCCCATTCTCCTGTTTCGCATGTTGGATCGCTTCATCTGCCGTCGGATAGCTGCCATCTTCCTTCTCTGTCCTGAGACAGCCAAGGAAATCACACATGGTATATAAGTTATACCGTGTTGAAACAGCATCTGAGTTGCCGACAATAAGGTCAGCCCCTTTGTCGGTAAAGGCCTCCACCAGCTCATTTGTCTCTGCAGAATGGCAGGCTGCCAGATAAACCAGGCTGCCTTCCATAGACCCGTTTTCCAGCTCATTTTCAAAATAATAATGGGTGTAGGCCAGGTTTGTATTTGTAATCACCAATTCATTCGTTTTGTCTTCATTGTCCATTAAATTTTGGTATTTGCGCAGGTTCTCCTTCGTTGGTTTTACGGAGCCGGTCAAAACAGGACCGTAATTGGGCGACATCGCCCCATGGCCGTACCAGATGATAACGGCTTTTCCTTCCAGCTTTTCGCTGTTTTCGGGCAAGAACTCATCCATATTATTTTCATCCGGGAAAGAATACAGGTCAGGAATTTCTTCCGCAATCTCTCTTGCTTCCTTATCCGGGCTTTTCCCGCCGAAGACGTAATTCCAGAACATACCGCCATCAGTCGTAAAGGGTTCAATGGTCACAATTTCACCGGTTTGTTGCCCTGCTTCACCGCTTCCGGTCATAACGCCTTCAATGGTGGGGCAATATAAATATTCGACGCCGCCCGGCAGCCCCATATAAATACAGGTTTCCTCAACGGAATATTCTGTAATCTTTCCATCCGCCTTATACTCTTGGGCGATGGGTTCCATATCCTCCAATATGTCCGGGAGATTTTCCACCGTCAGTTTTCCATATTGCCCTGCATACACTTCTTCGAAGCTATGGAGCTCATCGTATAATTCATCACATAATTGCGAAGTTTTTGCCGGATCAAAAGACACTTTCCGATTTACAAAAAGAATAGCCGCTATTATTACAGCCATAACAACGGTTATACATGAAATAGTAATCACGTTTCTCTTCTTCATACGATGCCCCCGTTTCGAAATATGATGCTTTTCCATTCTATTTTTATTATTATATATGGTTTTCGTTATTGGGGAAAGCATAACTTTTAATCCGATATAAACTTTTCTTATACGGGCACAAACAAAAAGTTCCAGCATATTTGGTGAGACTCAGAGTGAAGGGTGCTTGTATGTTCCTCACGGAAGAATATGACGAAATGAGTTATAATGAGGAATGTGCAAAGACTGTTTTAGCTCTTTCGTTATTGTCTGTAATGATATTTGTAATTGTCGGTGTTCTTTTTTATGACATTCTTTCCTATGTTTGAATAAAAAACCGAAGCTTACAGAGATCATAGGGACATTAATCGTTTGGCCCGGAGTCTCTTTGGTGATCGGGAGCTATTGTTTTCCTGTCAAAGGCCGAATTTTACAGGTTTCTGTTCCATCTGGTGCTCACCGATGATCTTTTCCATCCAGATCATGTTGTACCACCGTCCGAATTTATAACCGCAGCTGTGAAATTCACCGACTGTTTGAAAGCCCAGATGGGCATGGAATTCCGCGCTGTTTTTGTTCAGGTATTCGTCTGCTGTCTGCGGGTATCCGATACAGGCATAGAGGTTTAAGATCCCCATATTTCGCAGTCTGTCTTCAAGCGCTTCGTAAAGCATTCGCCCCAGACCGCATTTCCGGGCAGCGTGGTCGAGATATATGGTTAATTCACAGGACCAGTCATAAGCGGCCCGTCCGACGAAAGGCCCTGCATAAGCATATCCCTGAATTGTCCCGTCTTTTTCAATAACAAGATAGGGATACCGCCTGATTGTGTTTTTCATGCGGTTTTGAAACTCTGAAAGTGACGGAACGTCATATTCAAAAGTAATGGCCGTATTTTCCACATAATAGGCGTAGATTTCCAGCAAACGTCTGGCATCGTTTTCCTTTGCGTTTCTGATTTTTATGCTGTTTGCGATTTCCTCCATGTCTATCCTCATTCTCCTTTTGATTGGTATTAATCTCCGCTGATCGGTGCAATCCTGCTGTTAATATGCGGAAAAAACTATTTTGCAATTAGTAATTGCAGTTATATCTAAAAACTGCTATTTTGATAATGAAAATAAGCAGCCAGCTTTTGTGATGAGAGGAAACAAGTATGAAAAAGAGTAAGAAAAAATGGATGACAGCCGCTCTGGCGGCCATTATGGGATTATGCTTTACAGGGTATTCCGTCTATGCCAGTGAAGGACTGCATTCCGGTTATATAGAAGAAAGTATTGAGTCAGAGCCGATCGGCACTCTGTCTGATTATGGAAAAAGTCTGCCGGATGGAAGTACATTGATTGAAGAGCCGGATGATCTGGTCTCTTCTTATGGTCAGACATTAGGCAGCATAGTTCTGCCGGAGGGGTGGACCTGGGAAGAACCTGATTTGGTTTTGAATGAAACTATTCCCTGGTTTGGTATCGGATATAATTCCTTTGCCGCTCGATTTGATGTTTCACAGTATGAGAATCAATATGATTTTACGAATGTACAGGGATATCAGGAAGAACAGCATTGCGTCGTAAGGGATCTTGAAGTCTTTGTTTCCATGGCAGACAGTACGATTTCCTTTAAGGAATATGTGAAGCTGGACAAGGTTTATGACGGAATGTCGGTTTCTGTATCTCCGGATGATGTGATCACAACCGGAAGCAGCGGAGAAATTTCCATTACATATGATGAAGAAAGAGTGACGCCGTTTGGAACAGTATATTGGGCGAGGCTTGACGAGGCGCCGGCCGGCGCGGGTTCATATCGTGTTAATGTGGTTCTGAAGGAGGACCAGTGGCATAGTACAGTTTCGCTGAGGACGGAATTTACAATTTCCAAGGCGGATATCCAGCTGGAAATCAGAACCGACAATATGGATAAGGTTTATGATGGGAAAGAGGTGGAAAATCCGCCGACCTATCAGGCAGGAGGAAGCAACGTCAGAAGGCTGAGCTGGTATGAAAAAAATGCCGATGGGGACTGGGTCCTGCTGGGATCCAGGCCCGTCAATGCCGGAATTTATAAGGTTGTGGCCGCAGCGGAGGGAGACGATAATTACAACAGTGCGGAAACTGAATTGATTTTCGAAATCACAAAGGCCATTCCTTCTTATACGCTGCCTGAAGACCTGACTGCTGCGCAGGGGCAGGCTTTATCTTCGGTGAAGCTTCCGGAAGGCTTTGTATGGGTTGACGGCGCGCAGAAAGCGGAGAGTTTGGGATCACAGGTATTTCGGGCAAATTTTGTGCCGGCAGACAGCAGAAATTATCAGACCATCGAAGTCGGCATTCCCGTTCGTGTGATTCCCGCCTCCGCGGCGCAGAACCATAAACCGGAAATTACAGCGGAAGACGTAACTCTGACCGTTGGAGATTCGTTTGACGCTCTGGCAAATGCAACGGCTTCTGACGCAGAAGACGGTGATCTGACAGACAGGATTGAAGTCCTCTCCAGTCAGGTTGATACATCCCGGGCCGGAACGTATCAGGTGGTTTACAGCGTAACCGACAGCCAGGGAGAGACCGTCACCAAAACGGTAACAGTGACAGTCAAAGGAAAGGCTGTCTCCCAGGGCCAGAATCAGAACAGCAATCCCGCAGCCAATCAGACAAAAACGGAAAATCAGAAGACTCAGGTTCAGGCTGTTCAGACAGGCGATCATACAAATGTGTATGTCTGGTCTGCCGTTTTGATCATTTCGATGGCAGGCGCTGCAGTTTGTATCTTGTATAAGCGCAAAACATATCAATAACAGGCATACCATATGAAAAAAAGAGACAATCCCGCAGAGAATCCAGATTTTAAAAATCCGAATTCTGTGGAATTGTCTCTTTTCTGCGTGTCAGGGGCTGAAAACAGAAATAATGGAGGAAAACGGTTTTGCCGGATTTCCGCCTTATGCGGAACCTGGTTCCTCTGTCTGCTTTGACAGTATTTTTTTGTAAGCGTTTCCCCATTCTTCCATCGCGTCCATGATCGGTCTGATCGTTTCACCGAGATCTGACAGAGAATATTCGACTCTTGGAGAAATTTCCGGATAGACAGTTCTTGTGACGATGCCGTCCCTCTCCATGGAACGCAGACTGTCAGTCAGCACTTTTTGGCTGATCCCTTCTAAGTCTTTGCGCAGTTCGTTGAAACGCTACGGGCGCGCAAGCAGGTTGCGTAAGATCAGCAATTTCCATTTGCTTCCAATGATCTGAACAGTAGTCGCGACTGGACACACGGGTAAATCTTCCTTCTTTACCATGTCTGCACCTCCGCATTCAAAATCAGGTATACATGCAAAATTGAATATTACATTCATATTTTATATCAAATTATATTTTCGTTTCAAGAGAAAACAGCTCCGGAACCTTTTCTGTGAGCGCGAACTGGTTCCTTTTATAAGTGATCAGTCCGTCTCTCTGCATCTTGGACAGCTCGTTGGACAGGGCGCTGCGGTCCACGCCGAGATAGTCGGCGAGCTGCTGTCTGGAAAAAGGAATCGTGAACTGGCTGCTGCCATTCTGGACGGCCTGTTCCGATAAATAAGACAGCAGCCGGTTCCGGATCGAACGGGAAGCCGTATGCATCATCCGGACAGATAAATGCAGATTTTTCCTGGCCATGATCTGGAGCAGGTTATGGATTACCCGGTTATGGAAGGGACAGGATTGGGCGCAGGTTTCAGTCAGCCGCAGAAAGGGGAGGAACAGAACTTCGGTCGGTTCATCTGCTATAACGTCTGCCAGCAGCTCCCGGCCGGGAATGGCGGCGTAGGATTCGGCAAACAGTTCGCCGGGGCCGATATGTCCGAAAATATTACTTCCGCCCCAATAATAATTGACGACGATATTGACGCTGCCGCTTAAAATCATCCCCATAGAGGAGACGGATTCGCCGGCGCGGCAGAGCACTTCGCCTTTGCGATAGGATTTTTCCTGCGCGTTCATGCAGGTAAGAACAGAACGGATTTCGTCTGTCTGCAGTCCGCGGAAAAGGGTCGTATTGGAAAGAAATTGTAAATTCATATAAACTCCTTATATGTTGTAATAACAACGGAAATGTTATTTTCAGTATAGTATATTCTTCTCAGGAGGTCAAGGAACCTCAGAAACTTTACTGCATTTACTGCGGGGATTTTGTGAGAATAGGATCAAGGAGTTGGAGGGATTACATGATGGAACAGCAGATGTTTTGTTTTCAGTGCGAGCAGACCGCGGGATGTGCCGGCTGTACGGGAAAAGCGGGCGTGTGCGGAAAATCCGCGGATCTGGCGAAGCTGCAGGATGAACTGACGGGAGCGCTGGTGGGTCTGGCCCGGGCGGCAGAAGGACAGACAGATCCCGGAGAAGGGACCTGGAAGCTGATCATAGAAGGACTGTTCGCGACCGTTACAAACGTAAATTTTGATGAAGCGTTTATTCGCGGACTGATGGAACAGATTCATGGGGAAAAGGAACGGCTGGTGCCGGAATGTGGCGGATGCAGGGATGCCTGCGGACGGAATGACGACTACGATATGGAGCTGCTTTGGAGCGCCGATGAAGATATCCGTTCACTGAAATCCCTGATCCTGTTCGGTATTCGGGGAATGGCGGCTTATGCTTATCACGCGGGTGTGCTGGGCTATGCCGATGAGGCGGTCAGCCGTTTTCTGGCAAAGGCTCTGCGTGCAGTTGGAGAAGACTGGGGCATGGAAGAGCTGCTTCCCGTGGTACTTGAGGTGGGACAGTACAACTATGCCTGCATGGAGCTGCTGGACAGAGCAAATACAGAAACATATGGAACACCGGTTCCGGCAGTTGTGCCCTTAAAGGTGGAAAAGGGCCCCTTCATCGTGATCACAGGCCATGACCTTTATGATCTGAAGCAGCTGCTGGAGCAGACAAAGGATAAAGGGATCAACATTTATACTCATGGGGAAATGCTGCCGGCCCACGGGTATCCGGAGCTGAAGAAATATCCGCACCTCAAAGGAAATTTCGGAACTGCGTGGCAGAATCAGCAGAAGGAGTTCGCGGATCTCCCGGCTCCGGTCCTGTTTACCACGAACTGCCTCATGCCGCCCAGGGACAGCTACCGTGACCGGGTTTTCACCACAGAAATGGTGGCCTATCCGGGAACAGTCCATATCGGACCGGAAAAAGACTTTACGCCGGTGATCGAAAAGGCGCTGGAGCTGGGCGGGTATCCGGAGGACCGGCAGTTTACGGGAATCAACGGCGGTACGGCGGTCAGCACCGGATTCGGCCATGGAACGATCCTGAGCCTGGCAGATCAGGTGATCGAGGCGGTCAAGAGCGGCACGGTCCGTCATATTTTCCTGGTCGGCGGATGCGACGGAGCGCGGTCCGGCCGGAACTATTATACAGAATTTGTGAAGCAGACGCCCGATGATACCATTGTTTTAACCCTTGCCTGCGGCAAATACCGGTTCAACGATCTGGATCTCGGCACAGTCGGGGGCCTGCCGCGTCTGCTCGATATGGGACAGTGCAATGATGCTTATGGCGCGATCAAAGTAGCGCTGGCACTGGCGGACGCGTTTGGCTGCGGAGTGAATGATCTGCCCCTCACCATGATTCTTTCCTGGTATGAGCAGAAGGCAGTGTGCATTCTTCTGACGTTGCTGTATCTTGGCGTTAAGAATATGCGTCTGGGTCCCACCCTTCCCGCGTTCCTTTCCCGGAATGTTCTGGAATATCTGGTGAAGAATTATCAGATCGCGCCTGTTGCCACGCCGGAGAAAGATCTGAAGGAGGCTCTCGGAACGGCAGTCCGGACAGGAGATCCTGTTTGATCTGCTTCTTTACAGTCTGAGCAATAAACAATATAATAGACGAAAAAACAATAAATGGTTCATCAGCGCTGTGGGGATCAGGAGACAGGCGTGGATACGGAAGCGCAGACGGGAGGAGAAAGAATGAGGCCTGAAGGATTTCAGTGGATCAGAGAACCGGAGACATGGAAAATGGACGGGGAAGGACGGCTTGAGGTCATAACGGTACCCTGTACAGATCTGTGGCAGAAAACCTATTATCATTTTCAGAATGACAGTGCTCCGGTTTTTCAGATGGAAACAGAGGAGCAGTATTTCAGCTTTGTGGTAAAGACGGATTTTGAGGACAGTCATCACAGATTTGACCAGTGCGGCATTGTCATGTACCTTGACAGTGAGAACTGGCTGAAGGCGTCTGTCGAATATGAAAATGAACAGTATCAGCATCTGGGGAGTGTTGTGACGAACGGCGGTTACTCAGACTGGGCGACGACAGAAATCGAAGCCTCTGTCAAATCCATGTGGTACCGGTTCAGCCGGAGAGAGGATGATTACCGCATTGAATGCTCGGATGACGGCCGCACATTCCACCAGATGCGCATCTGCCATATGAATGAGGGAAAGGGAAAGATCCGATTCGGCATTTACGCCTGTTCGCCGGAATATTCTTCCTTTAAGGCGGTATTTTCCCATATGCGCCTGATGGAATGCCAGTGGAATGCTCATGAAGGGCAGCAGCCGGATCAGCCAGAGCCGCAGACAGAACAACTATGAGGGAGTAACAGGCAGCCGCGCACAATTTTTACAAAAACATAAGATGGATTTTGGGTATTTCTGGCAGTCGGCATCTTCTGACCGCGCTATACTGAAACCAGCTGTATCATAAACTGGATCAGACTGGGAGGAATGAAAATGGCGCTGCTGCTGAATGATGACGATATGAACAGAATGCTGGAGGAAATCAGACCTGAAGGAGAACAGTATATCGGAAAGGCCTGGGGAACCATTACGGGAGGAACAGCCAGGATCCTGTCCCTGGGCGCTCTTTCCAACGTTTCCTGTTATGTGGGCGTGACAGACCGTTCTTTGGTCATTGCCGTTATGGGAACCTTTGATATCACACAGGTCAGCAGAGGACTGTGTATCCCCTTTGACCGGATCGAACAGGTGAAGATCAGGCAGGGGCTGCTGCCGTCACAGAAAATGATCCGGCTGAAAACGGAGGGGAAGAGCCTGAAGCTGTCTCTGATCCATAATCCGGTGACGGCCAGGGTGAAGAATCAAAAAGAGGGGATTCAGAAAATCTGCGAAGCGCTGGCAGAGCCTGCAGGTTTCGGAACGCCGGGACTGAATCCGCGTTGATTGTTCTGTCTTGGCCTGAATCCGCGTTGATTGTCCTTGCCTTTGCGGGAGATTGTAGTATAATTTGGATTGCGGGATTTAATCATGTTCAAATCACAGGGAGGAACTGAAATGATCATTGAAGGCAATCCGAAAGAACTGGAGGCAATGAAGGAATTCCATAAAGGAAACAGGCAGGAGGGACTGCGGCTCCAGGAAGAGTTCGCGGCTGAATTCCGGGAGGAGTACAGGGACCGTGATCACTGTCCTTGTCAAAAAGCCTGCCGTTACCATGGGAACTGTAAGGAATGTGTTGCCATCCACAGGGCACATCAGGAGCATGTGCCGAACTGTATGCGCCCCATGCTTAATAAGAAGATCCGCCTCCTGTCGGAACTGACGGAGCATACCATTGCCGGAGAGATCGAGCCGCCGAAGGAAGTGCTTCGGAAAGAGTTCTGCCGGGAGGAGGGGAGATAGGATGGGATTGTTTGGAAAAAGCAAAAAAGCGAAGGAAAAGGAATATTTGGAAAAGATCCACGCGCAGGACTGTAAACATCATGATTTTCTGATGACGGTCCGGGGCGTATTTGCGCTGGTCGGAGAAGGCACTGTGATTGCCGGTATCGTCCAGTCCGGCATGTGCCGCGAGGGAGAGCGGGCAGTGCTGGTGAAAACGAATGGGCAGGTCCTGGAAACACAGATTACAGGAATTGACCTGCGCACAAAGGAACGCAGACCCAATGGGGCGGTGTATACCTCAGAAATGGCCGGATTGAAGCTCCGGGGTCTGAAGAAAGAAGAGGTAGAAGTCGGAGACCGCCTGGTTATCCGAAACGCGATGAATGGGTTTGAGGAACCGTTCCGGCAGTGACGAAAATTATCCATATGGGAAGACACGGCCTGCGCTCCGGAGCGCGGGCCGCCGGGCATCTGTCTGTCTGACAGATGTCTTTTTTTGTCTGCCCTGATATGATATAATGCAGAACAGAGCGGCATTGCCGACCGGATTACTGATACAGGACTGGAGGTTTTGACCTGCTTTCAGAAGACAAGGGGGATGATTGAAATGTATGAACTGAGACAGGCTGCCGGAAACAGCTATTATATTGAGAGCCCGGCCAGGATCGGACTGGTAAAGCTGAACGAGACGGAGGTATGTCTGATCGACAGCGGAAGCGATATGATGTCGCTGCCTATCTCCGTACTCTGGAAATGGTGAAAGGACTGGAGGCAAGTATGTTTGTGCCGGCCCACGCTCCGGTCTCCGGGGAGATTGCCGGACTGGCCCAGTACAACATCGACCGGGTAAAGGAGGTCGCCGATCATATCGCGGAGATCTGCAGAGAACCCATGGGCTTTGAGAAGATTCTCCAGAGGCTGTTTGCGGATTACGGACTGAACATGAATTTTGAACAGTATGTGCTGGTAGGCAGCACGCTCCGCTCCTATCTCGCCTGGATGAAGGACGAGGGGCAGATGGGCGCGTTTTTTGAAGACAACATGCTGTTATGGCGGAGGAATGGATAAGCGGGAGAGGCATTAAAGTTCTGTAAAGACGGAAACGGGAGATGCGAAGAGGCGGATCCGGCTGGCCCGGTTTCTGCCGGAAACGGAGGCCCATGGGGCAGAAAAAAGAAAAGAAGCGCTGGTATAAAGATTGGATTAAAGTTTTAAAATAAGGCCTTTTGTCTGTTGACATGAAAAAATAAAGTGCTATAATCACTCTATTGTTTTGCAGAACAATTGTTTTTTCACAGATTATTCACAGATTATAAGGCGGTGAGGGAGATTTGAACAAACCGGAAGTATCTGATCTTAAAACCAGAATCCTCCAGGCAGATCCTCTGGAGGCATGCAGACTGATGGAGTCTGATATGAAAGGTCTTTCCCAGGAGGAAGCCGAAAGGCGTCTGGAGAAATACGGGAAAAACGAACTGGCCCAGAAGAAAAAAGACAATATGCTGAAAAAGTTTCTGGCCAATTTTACCAGCCTCATGGCGCTCCTTCTCTGGGCGGGCGGCATTATGGCGATCGTTTCCGGCGCTCTGGAGCTGGGAATTTCGATTTTCTGCGTCAATCTGATCAACGGCCTGTTTTCCTTTTTCCAGGAATTCAAGGCGGAGAAGGCAACGAATGCCCTGCAGAAAATGCTGCCGGCCAATGCCCGGGTTGTACGGGACGGAAAAGAGACAAAGATCCTGGCGGCGGATATTGTGCCCGGAGATATCATGATCCTGGAGGAGGGCGACAAGATCAGCGCCGATGCCAGGATTTTGAGAAGCAATGATTTCAGCGCGGACCAGTCCACGCTCACCGGGGAGAGCAATCCCATCCGGAAGAGCGGAGACGCGCTCAGACAGGAATGCAGCTATCTGGAAGCGGAAAATATGATCTTTTCCGGAACTTCGGCGGCGGCGGGCACATGCCGGGCCGTCGTGGTGTCCACAGGAATGGACAGTGAGTTCGGAAAAATCGCCGATCTGACTCAGAATACAGAGAAGAGCCTGTCTCCCCTTCAGAAGGAGCTGAACATCCTGACCAAACAGATCGCGGTGATCGCGCTGAGCATCGGTCTTCTGTTCCTTCTGGTGGCGGTATTTCTGGTGAAGGATCCGCTGATGGAATCCTTCCTGTTTGCCCTCGGTATGATCGTGGCTTTCATTCCGGAGGGACTTTTGCCTGCCGTGACCCTTTCTCTGGCCCTGGCGGTGCAGAAGATGGCGAAGGAAAACGCGCTGGTGAAGAAACTGTCCGCAGTGGAGACCCTGGGCTGCACCAATGTGATCTGTTCGGATAAAACGGGCACGCTGACTCAGAATGAGATGACCGTCAACCATCTGTGGCTGATGGACGCGGAGATGTGTGTCAGCGGAGAGGGATATGAACCAAAGGGAGAGATCCGGGACGGAGACGTAGTCGTGACTGTGAAGAAAAGCAGCGGCCTGCGTCTGCTCCTGACGGGAGCGGCCCTGTGCGCGAATGCCCGGCTCCTGCCTCCGGAGGAAGGAAAGGAGCGCTACACGGTGCTGGGCGATCCCACAGAGGCCTGCCTGGGTGTGGCGGCGCAGAAGGGCGGGATCGACCTGGCCGTTATGTTCCAGCAGTATCCGAGGATCCTGGAGCTGCCCTTTGACTCCCGCAGAAAGCGGATGACAACGGTCCATCAGCTGAGGGAGCCCTTTGAGGGCAGCAGCAGGATTGCCTTCGTGAAGGGCGCGCCCAAAGAGGTGATGGAGCTTTGCGGCCGCTGCTATGACGCTTCCTCCTCCCGCCCCATGGAGGACAGGGACAGAGAGCGGATCATGGAGGCCAATGACCGGTACGCGAGAGAGGGACTGCGCGTGCTGGCAGTGGCGTACCGGCCTCTCAGAAAAGACGACGATACGCTGCCGTCATCCATCCGCGCCTATACGCCAGAAAATGTGGAGCGGGATCTGACCTTCCTGGGTCTTGTGGCCATGCAGGATCCGCCCCGCAGCGAGGTAAAGGAGGCAGTCAGCCTGTGCCGGAGCGCCGGCATCAAGATCATCATGATCACCGGCGATTACGGACTGACCGCGGAAAGCATTGCCAGAAAGATCGGAATCATCCAGAGCCCGGATGCCAGGGTGATATCCGGAAGCGAGCTGGCGGCCATGGATGAGGTCCAGCTGAAGGAAGCGCTGAAGGGCGAGGTAGTCTTTGCCCGCATGGCGCCGGAGCAGAAATACAGGATTGTCTGCGCCCTCCAGGAAATGGGCAATATTGTGGCGGTGACAGGGGACGGCGTCAACGACTCTCCTGCTCTGAAGAAGGCGGACATCGGCATCGCCATGGGCATCACCGGAACTGATGTGGCAAAGGAAGCGGCGGATATGATCCTGAGCGACGATAATTTTGCCACGATCGTGAAGGCCATAGAAGAGGGCAGGACCGTCTATAATAACATACGGAAATTCCTGCGGTACATTTTCGACAGCAATACGCCGGAGGCGGCGGCTCCTGTGGCGTACCTGCTTTCCGGCGGACTGATTCCAACGCCCCTCACCATCATGCAGATCCTGACCATCGACATTGGGACAGACATGGTCCCGGCCCTGGGACTGGGCGCTGAGGCATCTGAAGCCAGTGTCATGAAACGGCCGCCCCGCAGGGCCGATGAACGGCTGCTGAACAAAAATGTGATCCTGGTCGGATTTATCTGGTACGGACTGCTGGGAACCGTGTTTGCCCTGGGCGGTTATTTTCTGGCAAACTTCCTGAACGGATGGCCGAATGTGCCCCTGGCGGCGGAGGGAACCGCTGTGTACAGACAGGCGACCACCATGATGCTGGCAGGCGTTGTGTTTTCTCAGATGGGCATGGTCATGAACAACAGGACAGATCATGAGTCGGTGTTCAGGCGGGGACTGTTCAGCAACCGCTACATCGACGCGGGCCTGGTGATCGAGCTGCTGATCCTGGCTGCGATCATCTATATCCCGTTCCTGAACGGTGTTTTCAATACGGCGCCGATCGGTCTTCCGGAATGGGGTTACCTGATCTGCATTCCCTTTATCGTGTTTGGCCTGGAAGAAGGAAGAAAGAAATTGCTGCGCAGACGCAGGGCAGAAAGGAGCTGGAAAGAAGAATGAAAGTAGTGGTGATAGGATGCGGCAAATTCGGAGTCAGAGTATCAGAGTACCTGACCCGGAAAAATCATGATGTGACGATCGTAGACAATGATAAAGAAACCTTTCATGCCCTCAGCGGAGAGTTTACGGGGCACACCATCTGCGGAGTGGGATATGACAGAGAAGTCCTGAAGGAGGCGGGAGTCGCGGCGGCGGATGTGCTGATCAGCTGTGCCAGCAGTGATTCCCTGAACGCGGTGATCGCCAGTATCGCCAAGAACATTTTCCATGTTCCCACGGTGATCGCCCGCATGTACGATCCGGTCAGGGCAAAAATGTTTGAATCCATGGGGATCTATACTGTTTCCATTACCCGGCTCGGGGTGGAAAACATCATGGAATATCTGGAAGAGAATAAAAGCTGGCGGGTGATCAGAAAACTGGGGAACGAGGACGTGCAGCTGGTCAAGGTGCGGGTTCCCGTCTCGCTGGAAGGAACGAAGCTGGCTGATCTGACAGTGGAGGGCAGGATGCAGCCGGTGGCGCTGGAGCGCCACGGCCAATCCATGCTTCCCGCAGAGGGCTTATGCTGTGAATATCACGACATGCTGTATCTGGCGGTGAGCAGGGATTATCTGGTGCAGGCCAGAGAGCGGCTGCAGCTGTAGGCAGAAAGGAGATCATCTATGAAAATCATAATTGTAGGCGGCGGACAGGTCGGCGGATACATTGCGGGCCTGCTCCTGGAGAACGGCCACAATGTCGTGGTCATAGAAAATAAAGAAAGAGCCCTCCAGACCATGAGAAGAAACGGGATCGGGGAAGCATCCATCCTGGTGGGCGACGGCACGGACGCCCTGCTCCTGGAGAAGGCGGGGATCATGAGCTGCAATGCCCTGGTCTGCGCCACAGGCACCGACGAGGTAAATCTGACGGCAGCCATGATGGCAAAATTCGAGTATGATGTGCCGAAGGTTGTGGCCAGAGTCAACAATCCCAGAAACGCCTGGCTGTTCAATTCCGGTATGGGCGTGGATGTGCGCATCAACCAGGCCGACATCATCGGACATATGGTCGCCGATGAAATGAACTACCACTCGATCATGACCCTGATGCGCCTTTCCAAGGGAGAATATTCCATTGTCCGGGTTTACGTGGATTATCATTCTCCTACTGTGGACAAATCCATCGCCGAGATCAGCCTTCCGGCCCAGGCTGTGCTGATCGCCATTTATGAGGAGGATACCATGATCATTCCCCACGGCGAGACCGTGATCCGGGCCGGCCAGTATATCCTGGCCTTCGCCGATGAGGCGGCCATGAAGGAGCTGAACCGGATTTTCGGATCAGGAGAAAGCGTCTGACCGGGCGGGAAGATGAGACAGAAAACAGGGCAGGAGAGGACAAAGACCGCGGCAGAAAAGAGGACTCGAAAGCGCCGGAAGGCGGGCAGAAAATGTGGCGGGAAATGTGGCACAAGAAGTGAATAAAATCCCGCGGAAATCCTGGTTTTTTCTGGCTGTTTATGATAAGGGGTTGCTTTTTTCTATAAAACTCATTACAATATTACGTGACGGTTTTGGTCATGTGTACAGGTATAACGAAAGAGAGACTCAGGATAAGCCGGTCTCTCTTTTTTAACGTTTGACGGGGGAGATAAAATGAAGCTTCGCGGAAAGCACATTATAAAAAACAGGGAGCTGTTTCTCCGGAGGGTCGCGCTGGTGTTCCTGGATATTCTGGTGATCCTGGTCAGCATGGCGGGGGCCCTGTGGATCCGGTTTGATTTCAGCTTTACCCAGATCGAGCCGGTGTTTCTGGAGTCGGTCCGGGAATATCTTTACATCAATATGGTCACGACCCTGTTTCTGTTCTGGCTTTTCCGGCTTTACAGCAGTCTGTGGCGGTTTGCCAGCGTAGTGGAGATGAAAAACGTGGTCTGCGCGGTGCTGGCGTCCACTCTGGCCCAGGCGGCGGGGATGTGGATCCTGGATCTGCGGGTTCCCCGGAGCTATCCGTTCCTGTATCTGCTGATCCTGGCGGCGCTGACGGTCGTGGACCGTTTTTCCTACCGCTTTATCAGGATCATGCGCCATAATCTTCTGCAGAGCAGGAAAGCGGAGCCTCTGTGCACCATGGTCGTGGGAGCGGGCGCGGCCGGGTATATGATCGTCCGGGAGATGAAAAACAGCAAGCATCTGAACAGGACGATCCCCTGTGTCGTAGACGATGATCCTGTCAAGATCGGTACATATCTCCAGGGCATTCCCGTGGTCGGCGGGAAGGAGGAGATTCCCTATTACGCGGAAAAATATCAGGTGGAGGAGATCGTCATCGCCATTCCGACCCTCGCGTCCGCGGCAAAGAAGGGGCTTCTGGATATCTGCCAGAAGACAAGCTGCAAGATCCTGATGCTTCCCGGCATTTACCAGCTGGTCAATGAGGAGGTCAGCGTGTCCATGCTCCGGGAGGTGGAGATCGAGGATCTGCTGGGCCGGGATCCGGTGAAGCTGGAGATGGAGGAGATCATGGATTATGTCCAGGGCAAGGTGATCCTGGTCACCGGCGGGGGCGGCTCCATCGGAAGCGAGATCTGCCGTCAGCTGGCCCTCCATCATCCGAAACAGCTGATCATTCTGGATGTCTATGAAAACAATGCCTATGATATTCAGAACGAGCTGGTCAAAAAGCATCCGGATCTGAACCTTCTGGTGCTCATCGGATCCGTCCGGGACCACGGGAGGGTGGATGACATCTTTGAAACTTATCATCCCCAGCTTGTCTTTCACGCGGCCGCCCACAAGCATGTGCCGCTTATGGAGGACAGTCCCAATGAGGCGATCAAGAACAACGTGCTGGGCACGTATCTGGTGGCGAACGCGGCGGATCGTTTCAGCGCGGAAAAGATGGTGCTGATCTCCACGGACAAGGCAGTCCGGCCGACCAATATCATGGGCGCTTCCAAGCGGATCTGCGAGCTGATCATAGAGGCCTTCGCCAGAAAGTCAAAGACCGAATATGCCGCCGTCCGGTTCGGAAATGTGCTGGGAAGCAACGGGAGCGTGATCCCGCTGTTCCGGAAACAGATCGCAGAGGGCGGGCCGGTCACAGTGACCCATCCTGATATCATCCGGTATTTTATGACCATTCCCGAGGCGGTGAACCTGGTCCTTCAGTGCGGGGCGCTGGCGAAGGAAGGAGAAATCTTCATTCTGGACATGGGAGATCCGGTGAAGATCGCGGATCTGGCAGAGAAAATGATCCGCCTTTCCGGACTGATCCCGGGTGAGGACATTGAGATCAAATATACGGGACTGAGACCCGGAGAGAAGCTCTACGAGGAACTTCTGATCAGCGAGGCGAATCTCAGGACCACTGCCAATAAAAAAATATTTATTGTACAGCAGACCGATATGAACGCGGAGTGGCTGCTGAGAAAAATTCCCTTTCTGATCCAGAGCGCGTTCCGGGAGCATACCGATATCCGGACGCTCGTGAAAAAGCTGGTGCCCGAGTATAAGATCCCGGACAGCAGTCCCATAGAGGAGGCGGCTGTGACCCTGGAAGAAGATCCGGCGCGGGACGAAGAGATGGAGCGTGTATTCGCCGCGCAGGCGGCATGGGCGGAGCAGAAAGAGAACTGCCGGGGAACGCCGCGGGAAAAAGCTCCGGATTGAAACGCCGGGGAAGCTGTGCTATACTGAATCAGAGGAAAGGATCAGATCAATGCAGGAAAAGATTCCGGTCAGAAAAGTGGACGCCGGCATCTGGCTGGATGCCGTCAGGGAACTTTTGGAGGAAGGGAAGGAAGTTCCTCTGGTCATCACAGGGAACAGTATGTCTCCGTTCCTGGTTCACGAAAGGGATACGCTGCTGATCGGAAAGCCGCGGCTGCCTCTGAAAAAAGGGGACATGGCTTTTTATCAGAGAGAAAACGGCCAGTATGTGATGCACCGGATCCGCCGGGTGCGCGGAAGCTGCCCGGGGAGGCAGTATTATTTTATCGGAGATGCCCAGACGGTGACGGAGGGGCCGGTTCCGGAGGACCGGATCTTCGGCGTGATCACGGCTGTGCGCAGAAAGGGAAGATGGATCCGGCAGGGAAGCTTCTGGTGGGAATTTTTCCGGGTCGTATGGATCCGCATGGTGCCTCTGCGGAAAACGGCAGTGAGGATCTACGGAGCAGTCATAAAACGCAGATGATCCTGCCGGGCAGAACGGGACCGGGCCGCACAGGTCCGGAGACCGCGGACAGGATATCACATAAAAACGGCAGGCCAGGAAGAGTGGATGAGGTTGCTTAAGAAATTTTTCAGAAAGATCCGGGAAGGATATCTGGAAGAAATGTACAGGGAAGCAAAGTGGATGTATCAATATGCGAAAAAGTATTGGGCATCCATTTGTTTTTATATCATAGCGGGCGTGTTCAGCACGGGCATGAGTCTGGGCGGCAGCGTGGCCTCCAAGGTGCTGATCGACACGGTGACAGGCGTGCAGACCGGCAGGATCGGGATGGTCATCGGTCTCATGATCGGCATGGCGCTGGGCAATATCGCCGCGAAGGCCGTGATCAGCCGGATATCTGCCAGGATCAGCGTGGATGTCCAGAATGAGATACGGGCTGACATTTACAATAAGATCATTTATACGGACTGGGAGTCGCTTCACGAGTTCAGGAGCGGGGATCTTCTGAACCGGCTCAGCACGGATGTGAGCCAGGTCGCCGACAGCGTCATCGGCTGGATCCCCAGCCTGGTGACCCGGCTGGTGCAGTTTATCGGAACCTTTGCCATTATCTTTTATTACGATCCGGTGATGGCGGGAATCGCGCTGTTAAGCGCGCCGGTGATGCTGCTGGTGTCCCGTTACCTGATGCGGCGCATGCGTATCTATAACAAAGAAATGCGGGAGATCAGCAGTGATCTGATGTCCTATCAGAATGATTCCTTTCAGAATATCCAGACGGTCAAGGCCTTCGGCCTGATGGATCTGTTCCGGGACAGGCTGCAGAAGATGCAGGTCCGCTACAGGACGAAGATGCTGGATTATAACCGGTTTTCCGTTTATACTTCTTCTTTTATGTCGGTGGTGGGAATGCTGGTCTCCTATATCTGCTTTGGTTGGAGCGTTTACCGCCTCTGGAGCGGATATATCACGACAGGGACCATGATCATGTTCCTGCAGATGGCCAGCTCCCTGTCTTCTTCCTTCTCTCTGCTGATCCAGGTGGTCCCGTCGGCGATCAGCGCGGCAACCTGCGCGGGCAGGCTGATGGCGGTGACGGAGCTGAAGAAGGAGGAGATCCGGGACGAGGAGGGCGTGGAGGCCCTGAAAAAGGTCAAAGATGAGGGCATATCCGTCTATCTGTCCCAGGCGGACGTGATCTACAAAGAAGGAAACAAGGTGCTGGAAAAAGGCGATTTCCAGGCGGAAAAGGGGGAGATCGTGGCCGTGATCGGCCCCTCCGGGGAAGGGAAGACGACGCTGGTGAGAGTGCTTCTGGGCCTGATCTATCCGGTGGAAGGGACGGCCAGGCTGGTGGGAAAGGACGGCGCGTCATGTCAGATCTCATCTGCCACCAGATCGTTTTTCAGCTATGTGCCTCAGGGAAATACCATATTTGCCGGGACTGTGGCGGAAAATATGCGGATGGTGAAACGTGACGCCACGGATGAGGAGATCATAAGCGCCCTGAAGTCCGGCTGCGCCTGGGAGTTTGTGAAGGAGCTTCCGGAAGGGATCAACAGCATGATCGGCGAGCGGGGAACCGGCATTTCCGAAGGACAGGCCCAGCGGATCGCCATTGCCAGGGCAGTGCTCCGGGACGCCCCGGTGCTTCTGCTGGATGAGGCGACTTCCGCCCTCGATATGGAAATTGAAGAGCGGGTGCTGAACAACATCATGAAGCATGGGAAGAATAAAACCTGTATCGTGACCACTCACCGTCCCAGCGTACTGTCGGTGAGCGATCATATATATGAGATCAGGGACAACAGACTGGAACAGCTGAAATAATGACAGATCAAGACTGGAAGGACAGAGACAATGAATAAAAAGAAAGTGTTCTGGAGGACGATTCTGATCGTCTGCCTTGTGGGCTGCGTACTGTGCCTGGGCTTTGTCGCCTGGCGCCTGTACCGGGATTACGAAACAGAGAAACAATATGAGCAGCTGAGACAGCAGGCCGCGGCGGAGACGGAGGAGACAGAGACCGAGGCTCAGACGGCCGCTTCAGAGGAAGAAGGAAAAGAGGGGGAGGAGGCTGAGCTTCCCGACGGGATTTTTGTGGACATGGAAAATCCCATCGATTTCACGGCGCTCCAGGCGATCAATCCGGAAATCTACGCGTGGATCCGGATACCGGATACGAATATCGATTATCCCATCGCCCAGAGAGAGGGAGATGACAGCTATTATCTGACCCATGACATCTACGGGGAAGAACGGGTGGCGGCCAGCATTTATACAGAGGACTGCAACAGCAAGGACTTTACGGATCCCAATACGGTCATTTACGGCCATAATATGAAAAACAAGTCCATGTTTCAGAACCTGCATCTGTTTGAGGACAGGACGTTTTTTGATGAACACCCCTATGTATATATCTATACGCCCCAGGGCGTGATGATGTATGAGATCTTCGCGTCCTATACGTATGACGACCGTCACATCATGAATTCCTTTAATTTTGATGATCCGGCGGTGTTTGCCCAGTATCTTTCCGATATTTTCAATGTGAGGTCCATGGACGCCAATATCCGCGAGGGCGTGGAGGTAACGGCTGAGGACCGGATCATTACCCTGGAAACCTGTGTCGGAACGGGAGAAAAATACCGCTATATCGTGCAGGCGGTTTTGATGCAAAATTCATGAAGGGAATCTGTGGTTGAGAAATGAGAGAGATCAGAGAAGTACAGCAGGAACTGGATGTCAATGAGCTGAACCGGGAGCTGGAAGAGGAGCTGGAAACTCTGCCGCTCACGGAAGAGCAGGAGGAGACTGAGGAGCGCCCTTCCGGGAAAACGGGACGCAGACATCACGGGAAAAAACGGAATAAAAGAAAACGAAAGAAAAAGGGCTGGGCATTCCGCGTGATCGTGATCATCCTGATCATTCTGGTCCTGCTCCTGGCGGGGCTGGTGTGCGCCTTTTTCGTGCTGCGCTCCCGGGGAGAGCGGCAGCTTGCCCAGAGCGTGGTAGAGGAAACCGTGGCGGCGCCGGAGGAGGCCGAGCTTGAGGACGACGGGAAATACGTGGTTTACAAAGGAGAGAGATATTGCTATAATGAAAATATTATAACGATTCTCTGTATGGGAGTCGACAAATCCATGGAGGATGTCAGCATTGAGAACATCGGAGAGAACGGTCAGGCCGACGCGGTGTTCCTGGCAGTCCTGGACAAGTCGACGGGAGAGCTGTCATTTGTCAATATTTCCAGGGATTCCATGGTGGATATCAATCTGTACAATACGGAAGGGCAGTTTGTAGGGACGGAGCGGATGCAGCTGTGTCTCGCCTATGCCTACGGAGACGGAAGAGAGCGGAGCTGTGAGAACACGGCGGAGGCAGTCTCCCGCCTCATGTATGGAATGCCCATCAACGCCTATGCCGCCATCGATTATTCCGGCATCAGCGTCCTCAATGACGCGGTGGGCGGCGTAACGGTACAGGTTCTGGAGGATCTGACAGAAGAGGATCCGGAGCTGGAGGCGGGGAAGACGGTTACGCTGACCGGAGAACAGGCCCACACCTATGTGCGGGAAAGAGATACCTCCCAGCTGGATTCCAACAACGCGCGCATGGCCCGGCAGAAGCAGTATCTGACCGCCTTCCTGTCCACGGCCATCAATGAGATCCGTTCCAATTTCGGGCTGGTCCTGACCTTGTATCAGACAGCGGCGGAATATATGGTAACAGACATTGACACATCCGAACTTACGTATCTGGCATCGCTGGTGGTGCAGGAGGGCTTTTCAGAAGGCAATATGTATTCTGTGCCCGGCGAAGTGGTCAGAGGCGAACAGTACGCGGAGTTTATCCCCGATGATGAGGCTCTTTACGAGCTGATTCTTGATGTGTTTTATGAAAAAGTATAAAAAGATAAGCTTCAGAATAAGGATAAGGAGGAGATTAGGATGAAGAAAAAATTCCTGGTTCTGGTATGCGCACTGGTTCTGGTATTTGGTCTGTCCCTGACAGCGGCTGCGGAAGCAAGCCCTTCAGGATCTCAGATCACAGAGACCGGAGGCGGGACAGATAAGGCGCCCGCTACAGGCGAGAGCAATGCCGTGATCTACGCGGCGGCTGCGGCAGCAGTGCTGACAGGAACAGCTGTGATCGCCAAAAAACGTCTGGAAGCAGTCAGATAAGCGGCAGACGGCAGGTGGTACAAAAGAAGAGCCGGATGGGCAGCGGGTGCTGTTCGTCCGGCTCTTTGACATGAGTGCGCCTGGCGGCTGCCGTACCTGCATGGGCAGACATATGACAGCGCCAGACAGCATTTACTGAACGGTCACAGTCAGTTCCCTGGGATCGGAGGCTACTCCGTCTTCAGAAGTGGCGGTGTATGTCAGGGTATAAATGCCCGGCGTCTCCGTATCCACAGAGCCTCTGATATAGATCCTGTGAGAGAGGGAGGAGCCGTCCACGTCCACGGCAGAGTCCACATATGCCAGAGGCTCAAAAGAGGAACCGGCCGGGATGGTCACAGCCGTGTCGGTCAGCGTGATGACCGGCTTGGTGGCGGTGAGAGAAAGATCTGCCGCCGCGGTGGCCGTATCGTTGAACAGGTTGGTCACACTGAAGGTGTAATGGAGGGTCATGCCGTCGTCCCCCATGGTATAGGAGGCGGTGACGGAATCGGTAATGTCGTTTCCGTATCCGTCGTCCGCGTAAAGTCCGGAGAGAAGGCTCAGCACAGAGTCGATCTGGCTTTCTTCAAGGTCGGGAAGCTCTTCCGGAAGAGAAATGGAAGGCCCGGCGTAGGCGGACAGCTCCAGGCCGCGGGAGGCGGTCACCTGCCCGTTTTCTGTATCCGCGGAATATTCGATGGTCTTGCGGGAAAGCGAATCTCCCGACATGATCTGGGCATAGATCTCTGCGTCTGAGGTCTGCCCGTCGGAGGAAACAAGGGTGACTCCGCTCAGCAGGTCAAGCCCCGTCTGTCCGTCATAGACCAGAGGATCCGTGTCAAACTGGAAGGAGTATCCGGAGGCGGACGCGCCGGCGGCCGGAGCGGTCGTCTCCCGCGCTTCATCAGAAGGCTCATTTCCGGCGGCAGACAGGAACCCCGGAAGCTCGTAATGGAACAGAAACAGAGCCGCCAGGTTGAGCAATGCTATAATTGTCAGTATTATTTTCATGACTTTTGAAAATGTATTTTCTTTCTTTTTCATAGGCCGCGTCCTTTCCAGGAAAATTCTTCATATTTCATTGTAACATAAAAGTTAGGCTTTATCTATGAGGATTTTTGTGTTATGATTTGAAACTGGAGGAATGACATATGGTAGATTTACATGTGCATATCCTGCCGGGGCTGGATGACGGCTCCCAGAGCATGGAAGAATCTCTGGAGCTGGCCGAGCTGGCCCTGGAGGGCGGCGTTTCTCTGCTGGCTGCCACGCCCCACAGCAATCAGGAAGGAAGATTTGAAAATTTCTTCTCCGGGGAGCTGAAGGCGGAATATGAAGCGTTCTGCAGAGCGCTCGCGGAAGAACGGCTGCCTCTCGGGGTGGTGTTGGGAATGGAGATTTTCGCCACAGAGGATATGCGGGATAAAATAAAGAGCGGACAGCTGACGGGACTGAACGGCTCCCGTTACTATCTGGTGGAGTTCGCCTTCGACGCGGAGCCGGACTGGATCGGGGAACGGCTGGAGGATGTGCTGGAGCTGGGCAGGATTCCGCTGATCGCCCATCCGGAACGGTATTTCTGTGTTCAGGAATACCCGGCGCTCGTGTACGAATGGCTGCGGCTGGGCTGCTGTACCCAGCTGAACAAGGGCAGCCTGCTGGGAAGGTTCGGAAGACACGCGGCCAGGTCGGCGGCTCAGCTGCTGGAATATGATCTGGTGACCTGTGTTGCCAGCGACGCCCACAGCCCTTACATGAGGACAACTTATATGGGAGATGTCCGCGACTATCTGGAAGAACGCCTGGGTGAAGAGCGGGCGCTCCGGCTTCTGGAACGGAATCCGGAACGGATCCTGTACGGCAGGACTGTGCCGGGGCACGGCAGGCCGCCGGAGAGAAGAAAAACGATATTTTGGTAACAGAGGGAGAAAGCATGAGAAGAGTGCGGATTTTCAGCATTTTCATATTGATCGTCGCGCTGGCGGTTTTCGGCGCCTATCAGTTTTATGAGTTCAGGACACAGGATTATGTGGGTCCCAGGATCACCATGGATTCGGAATCTGTTACAGTATCCTGCGCCGCCGGGGACGACGAGCTGCTGGCGGGCGTGACCGCCGAGGATTCGAGGGACGGAGACGTGACCTCCAGCCTGATGGTGGAGAGCAAGAGCAATTTTATCGAGAAGGGCAGGAGAAACATCACGATCGCTGCCTTTGATGAAAACAGCCATGTGACGAAGGCTTCCCGAGAAGTGATCTACAGCGACTATCAGTCGCCTGTCTTTTCCATGGACAGGCCGCTGAAGTTCCCGGTCAATACGCAGGATATCCTGGTGGGCGTGACGGTCCAGGATATGCTGGACGGGGATCTGACGAGCCAGGTGAAGATTTCCGGAGAATATTCGATCAATGTCAGTGAGGCGGGAGAGTATCCCATGGTCTTTACGGTTGCCAACAGCGCCGGCGACGTGGTCAGCCTTCCGGTCACAGTCGAAATTTATAATGTCCAGGATGAGGCAGCGAAGCCTCAGATCGGACTTTCCCAGTATCTGATCTACGCCGGCGCCTCCGCGCCCGTAAATCCCTGGGATTTTGTCCAGACAGTGGAGATGGAGGGCGCTGTCTATACGCGCACGGAGTCGGGCGCGCTCCAGAGTCCGGAGGGAGAGATGATCACGGAAGACATGGTGGCGATTGCCAATCCGGTCGATTACAATACCCCCGGCACATATGAGATCACTTACCAGATCACGGATGCGGACGGCAGGACGGGAACTGTCCGTCTGGTGACTGTGGTAAACGGATGAGGAGGACAGGATGGAAAGTAAAATGGAGAAAGGCTTTATGGATCAGATCGATTTTCTGACCATCATAAAGGATATACTCAGAAACTGGTGGGTGATCCTGATCCTTTCGGTGTCTGTCAGTCTGTTTGCCAATGTATGGGTCAGATATAACTGGCAGCCTCAGTATACGACAACCTCTACATTTGTCGTTACGGCAAGGGGAATGAACAGCAGCGTCTTCCAGAACCTGTCCTATGCCCAGAACCTGGCAGAGCAGTTCTCCCAGATCCTGGACAGCAATGTTCTGAAAAACAGAGTGGCTGACGAGCTGGGGATGGATTCCTTCACGGCTCAGACCTCTGCCCAGATCGTGCCGGAGACCAATCTGATGACGCTGACGGTGACTGCCGACTCGGCGCTGGACGCCTACCGGGTGATGAATTCGATCATGAACAACTACGGTTCTGTTTCCGATTATGTGCTGGATCAGGTGATCCTTGAGGTCATCCAGCAGCCGCAGATTCCCATGGCGGTGTCGAACCCGCTGAACACGGAGAGCGTCATGAAAAGATGCTTCCTCATATCGGCGGCTGTGCTGGCGGTGGCCTTCGGGATTTTCTCCTATCTGAAGGATACGGTGAAAAATGAAAAGGAAGTGTCGGACAAGATCGACGCGAGACATCTGGGTACCATTTATCACGAGCGGAAGGCGAAATCCCTCCGGGAGATCCGGAAAATGAAAAGCTTTTCCATGCTGATCCTGAATCCGCTTCTGAGTTTCCGTTTTGTGGAATCCAACCGGATGACCGCTTCCAGGGTGCGCAGTCATATGGATAAAAGAGGGGCCAAGACGCTGCTTCTGACCAGCGTCATGGAGAATGAGGGAAAATCGACTGTGGCGGCCAATCTGGCCCTTTCCCTGGCCCAGGAAAACAAAAATGTGCTTCTGATCGACTGCGATTTCAGAAAGCCGGCCCAGTATCTGATCTTCGGCGTGCCGGAGAAGGAGACCATCGATCTTCCGGGGATCCTGAAAAACAAATCGGGTCTCGGGAGCCTGATCAAGAAGCGGAAGGACTGCGGTCTTTATACGATTTTCAACAGTGTGCCGTCGGATTCCATGGAAGAGCTCCTGGAGAACGGAATGTTCCAGTATATTCTGGATTTCTGCCGGGACAAGATGGATTATATCATTCTCGACACATCGCCCATGGCGCTTGTGGCGGACGCGGAGGAGCTGGCGCAGATGGCAGATGCCTCTGTGCTGGTCGTGAAGCAGGACATGGTGCTCGCGCGGGATATCAACGATGCTGTGGATATTCTGAATAATACCAACGGAAGAGTGCTGGGCTGTATTTTCAATGATGTGATGACGGGCCTGTCCCCGGCTGCGGGCAGGTACGGATACGGAGGACATTATGGAAAACGAACAGAATAACGCAACCGGCAGCATCGGTATGCTGCATATCACCACCATACTGGACGATATGTGGAGAGGCCTGAAAAAATTTTACTGGCTGCTGATTCTGATCATCAGCCTTCTGGCCACCGCGTTTTATTTCCGGGCAAGACGCTCCTACGTGCCTTATTATGAAGCATATTCGTCCTTTGTGGTCAATACGTCGAACGCGTATGGATACAATGAGACTTACTATAACCAGACGACGGCGTCGCAGCTGAGCAAGACGTTTCCCTATATCCTGACCAGCGGCGCTCTGAACCAGGTGGTGGCGGAAAGCCTGGGAATGGACAGCGTGCCGGCGACCATCACGGCGGATTCCATGGAGGAGACGGCTCTGTTTACGATCCGGGTCCGCTCCCGGGATCCCCAGCTTTCCTATGACGTGCTTCAGGCGGTGATCGAGAATTATCCGACTGTGGCGGAGTACATCATCGGCGATACCCAGCTGACGCTGCTGGATGAGAGCGGCGTGCCTCAGACCGCGGTGAATCCCCCCGCTTTTGTGGACAGCGCCTACAGAGGCGCCGCGGTGGGAGCCGCCGCGGATCTCGCGATCCTTCTGCTTTACGCGCTGACACGGAATACCGTGCGGCGGGAGGATGATCTGAAGGCCAGACTGAGCGCCTCTTATCTGGGCAGCATTCCCAGGGTGAAATTCAAAAAGAGAAGCAGGAAGACAGAAAATCTGATCCTGATGGATCAGAAGAGCGGCTCCGCGGTCCTGGGCGAAAGCCTCAGGACGATCCGCACCAGGGTGCTGAAGGACGCCGGGGAATCCGGTCTGAAACGGATCCTGGTGACCAGCGCGGCCGCCGGGGAAGGCAAGACAACCTTTGCCGTCAATCTGGCCATTTCCCTGGCCAGAAAGGGGAAAAAGGTCGTATTGGCGGACTGCGATCTCAGAAGTCCCGCGGTGTCCGCGGCTCTGGGGCTGGAAAAGCCTGTTCTCGGCACTGCCGACGTGCTGAAGGGAAAGGCGGAAGCCCGGGATCTTCTTGCGGAATACGGCGATACGGGACTGAAAGTCCTGGGCGGAGGCGCGCCTGTCCAGAATCCTGCCAAGCTGCTGGGCGGCAGGCGGATGGAAGAGCTCCTGACAGAGCTGGAAAGAGATGCCGATTATGTGGTCATTGACAGTCCGCCCTGCGGCCTGGTATCAGACGCCTCTGTGCTGGCCAGACACTGCGAGGGGGCCATTGTGGTGGTGCGGCAGGATTATGCCCGCATCGACCGGGTCATGGCCGGGATCGAGAGCGTAGCCGATACCGGCGTGCATCTGATCGGCTATGTGCTCAACGGAACAGAAGTGGGCATTACCGGTTACGGATATGGATACGGCTATGGATATGGGTACGGTTACGGATATGGTTACGGCCGTTACGGCTACGGCCGGAGAAAATACGGCTACGGCAGCTATGGCTACGGCTATGGAACCCGCCGGGATAAGGACAAAAAAGACCGGAAGGATCAGACAGACCAGGCGGAGCAGACGGATCAGGATGAAGCCGGCAGGAAGAAGAAGCAGGATGCCTGAGACGGGAGCGAGTCTGTAGGAAAGTCAGGAAGTAAGATCGTGAAACAGGATGGGGAGGCAGAGCGGTGAAACGGAGAAAATACGCATACCAGGGGTTTTATAACGTATATGTAAAGCGCTGGCTTGACGTGGCGATTTCGGGGGCGGCGCTCTGCTTTCTGTGGCCGCTGTTTCTGATCATCGGCGCCGCCATCGCGGCAGAATCCGGATTTCCCGTGTTTTACAGGGCAGAAAGAGGCGGATATCTCGGAAAACCCTTTTCAATCTGCAAATTTCGTTCTATGATAAAAGGAGCAGATAAAAAGGGCGGCGGGACGACGGCGTTTCATGACAGCCGGATCACAAAGGTGGGGAATATCCTCCGCAAGACAAAGCTGGATGAGCTTCCGCAGCTGGTCCAGGTCCTGACCGGAAAGATGAGCCTGATCGGACCGAGACCGGAGCTGCTTCAGTATACGGAGCAGTATCAGGGAAAGGAAAAGCTGATTCTGAAGGTCAGACCCGGCATCACGGATTTCAGTTCCCTTGAGTTCATCAATCTGGATGAGATTGTGGGCGGCGAGAACGCCGATGAGATGTATGAGAAGTATGTGCTGAAAAGGAAAAACGCGCTGCGCGTTCAGTACGCGGAGCAGGTATCCTTCCGGACAGACGCGGCGCTGCTGTTTAAAACGGTCTATCAGGTGATCAGAAAGGCATATGGGTTTCTTGTGAAGAAAGAGCACAGGTGAAGGTTATGGAATATCTCGTGTTGAAAAATTCGGATCTGCGGGTTTCGCGGTTCTGCATGGGCGGATGTCCCATGGGCGGCTACGGCTGGGGCGCTGTCCGTGAGGATGAACTGACAGCGGCGGTGCACAGCGCTCTGGAGAACGGCGTCACCTTTTTTGACACCGCCGACACCTATGGACTCGGGCAGTCTGAGCGGACCCTGGGAAAGGCGCTGGGAAGCCACAGGCATGAAGTGGTGATCGGAGACAAATTTGGCGTCCGTGTGGAGGGAGGCCGGACTTTTTATGACAACAGCATACAGTGGATGGAGAGCGCCCTTGACAACAGCCTGAAGCGTCTGGGGACAGATTATATTGATCTGTACCAGATCCATTACAGAGACGGAAAAACGGATATCCTGACGGTGCTTGACGGGCTGAACAGAATGAAGGAAAAGGGGAAAATCCGGTATTTTGGTCTTTCCAATATCCACAGGGAGGATTGGGAAGAGCTTGGCCGGTGTGCGGGCTCTTTTGTGAGTTTCCAGGATGAATACAGTCTGGCCTGCAGAAAGAATGAGGCGGATATTGTTGATCTGGCTGAAAAACTGAACGCGACGCCCCTGACCTGGGGCAGTTTGGGGCAGGGCATCCTGACAGGAAAATATACAAAGGATAATGTGAATTTCGGAAGCGATGACCGCCGCTCCCGGGAGGTTTACGTGAATTTTCATGGGGAAAAGCTGATCAGAAATCTGGAGATCGTGGAGGTGCTGAAGCAGATCGCTTCGGACCGGGGAAAATCAGTGCCGGCTGTGGCAATCCGCTTTATCCTGGATTATCTGAAGGACAGCGTGGTGCTGGCGGGAGTCAAAAGACCGGCCCAGCTCCTGGATAATCTTTCGGCGATGAACTGGCACTTAAGTGAGGAAGAGCTTCTGCGGCTCAAGGAGGTATCTGCATGAACAGTGAAGTGCTGGCCTGGGAAATACGCAGGCATGGAATAGAAATGACTCATTTGTCAGGAGGAAGCCATATCGGCGCGATCCTGTCAGTGGCGGATATCATCGCGGTTCTTTACGCTGACATCATGCGTTACCATGCTGACGATCCGGAATGGGACGGAAGAGACCGGTTCATCCTGAGCAAAGGTCACGCAGGCGCCGCGATTTACGCGGCTCTGGCGGAATCCGGATTTTTCAGTGTGGACGAGCTGAAAACGCATTACGCGGACGGCAGCCGTCTGTCGGGGCATGTATCCCACCATCTTCCGGGCGTGGATTTTTCCACAGGCTCTCTGGGCCACGGACTTTCCGCCGCGGTGGGAATGGCCTACGCGGCCAGGAAGGACGGGAAATCTCACCGGGTTTTTGTGGTTCTGGGAGACGGAGAATGTGATGAAGGAGAGGTATGGGAAGCGGCTCTCTTTGCCAATCATTTCAGGCTGGATAATCTCACTGCCGTCGTAGATCATAACCATATGCAGTCCCTGGATTTCTGCGAAAACACACTGGAGCTGGAGGATTTCGGAGCAAAGTGGAAGGCCTTCGGCTGGAATGTGAAAGAGATAGACGGGCACAGCCATGAAGCCCTTCGCGGAGCTTTGAAAGACAGCCGGCAGGAAAATGGTGATCAGGACGGAACCGGACGCGGAAACGGCCGGCCGACGGTGGTGATCGCCAATACGGTAAAGGGAAAAGGCGTTTCGTTTATGGAGAACGACATTCTCTGGCATTATCGCTTTCCTCATGACGGATGGGAATATGACTGCGCAGTCAATGAACTGCACAAAATCCGGCCGGAGGGCGCGGAGGATGTCTACACACCGGAGGGAATCCCGGATCCGGCCCTGCCCGGACCGGACGCGGATATTGGAAATGATCATACGATGACTGCCGGATACCATCCTGATTATCCGGCGCGTTAGGAGGTATGAGATGAGAGATACGTTTGTGCGCACGCTGATCGATCTGGCGAAACAGGATTCTAACATAGAGCTGGTGACAGGAGATCTGGGGTTCGGCGTTCTGAAGCCCTTCTGGGAGCAGCTTCCCAATCAGTTTACCAACGCGGGGATCGCGGAGCAGAATATGACCTCCATGGCAGCGGGAATGGCATTGGAGGGGAAAACGGTTTTTACTTATTCGATCGGGAATTTTCCGACTCTGCGGTGCCTGGAGCAGGTCCGAAACGACTGCGCCTATCATCATGCCAACGTCAAGATTGTCTGCATCGGCGGAGGATTTGTGTATGGCTCCCTGGGAATGAGCCATCAGGCGACGGAGGACATTGCCATTATGAGGGCGCTTCCCGACGTGGCGGTGCTCTGTCCCGGAGACGCAGCAGAGGCAGAAGCGGCGACAAGGGCCATTGTCGCCTGGAAGGGAACCTGTTATCTCAGGCTGGGACGCGGCGGAGAGAGACGGGTCCATGATCATATTGACAATTATCAGCTGGGAAAGGCGCTGAAGATCCGGGAAACCTGCGGGGCGCCGCGAAAAAGAAGCGCGGCTGTTTTTTCGACCGGCGCCATACTGGATGTGGCCTGTGATACGGCGGCTCTTCTGGAGGAAGCGGGGGTTCATGTGATCCAGTACAGCTTTCCGACTGTGAAGCCGCTGGATGAGGATGTGATCCGGGCATGCGCTGATCAGACTGATTTGATCGTGACGGTGGAGGAACACAGCATCATAGGCGGCCTGGGCGGCGCTGCGGCTGAGGTTATGGCGGAAAACGGGAGCCGCGCCAGACTGCTGCGGATCGGCCTGGAGGATCTGTACTGTACGACAGTGGGAAGCCAGAAGTATCTGCGGGGCCAGTACGGCATGACGGCTGAAAATGCCGCGGCGCGGGCTCTGAACATACTGAATCGCTGATCATCCGGGCAGCAGGTATTCCAAGCCGG
This sequence comes from Candidatus Paralachnospira caecorum, assembly GCA_904379015.1. Lineage (GTDB taxonomy): Bacteria > Bacillota > Clostridia > Lachnospirales > Lachnospiraceae > Lientehia > Lientehia caecorum. The sequence goes on from CAJFHG010000026.1 coordinate 35,370, forward strand.
CCGGAACAAAAAGCGGCCGGAGGATCAGAAAATCAAAATCGGCCCTGCGGCAGGCAGGCTGAAACACAGGGGTTGAAAATACGGTATGAGTAAGCGGATATTGATTACATCTACAGATCTGATGATGATCCAGTTCCTGGTGCCTCATGTGATCTGTCTTTCCCGCAATGGATTTGAGGTGGAAATTGCCTGTTCCGAAGTCGGGGGAAGAATGGCGGAAATCAGGGAAAAAACAGCGGGCTATGTAAAGGCTGTACATGAAGTGCGCCTGGTCCGGAGCCCTGCCTCTCTGAAAAATTTCCAGGGTTACGGCGATATGAAAAAGGTGATCCGAAACGGCGGATATGACGTGATCTGGACAAACGAACCGGTCATGGGGGTCGTCACCCGGCTGGCGGCCAGGCAGGCCAGAAAGCACGGAACAAAAGTGGTCTATATGGTGCATGGATTCCATTTTTTTAAAGGCGCGTCAAAGCTGAACTGGATGCTCTATTATCCGACAGAGCGGATCATGGCTCATGACTGCGATATGATCGTCACCATTAACCGGGAAGATTACCGGAGAGCGCGGACGATGAAGGTAAAGCAGGTGAAGTATATACATGGTATCGGTGTTGATACGGAACGGCTGAAGCCCAGAGAAGAATGGTGCGATATCAGACAGGAACTGGGGATTCCCAAAGATGCGTTCCTGGTGCTTTCAGTAGGAGAGCTGAACAAGAATAAAAACCATCAGGTCATCATCCGGGCGCTTGGCATTTTGAAAGATCCGGATATTCACTATGTGATATGCGGAAAAGGAGAACTGCTCGACAGTCTGAAAGAGCTGGCGCGGAAGCAGGGAGTGGACCGACAGGTGCATTTCCTGGGATACCGTACAGATGTGGTGGATATCTACGGACAGGCGGATTTATTCGCGTTTCCGTCTTACCGGGAGGGACTTGGACTGGCTTCCCTCGAAGCGATGTACTGCGGACTGGCACTGCTGGCTTCTGATATGCGGGGCGCGAGGGATTATGTAAAGAACGGAGTTTCCGGCTTCCTGTGTGATCCGGATGACGTAAAAGGATTTGCCGGGGCGATCCGGCAGATGAAGCGGGACAGCGCCCTGCGGATCAAATGCGGAAAAAGAAATAAAAAGCAGGTGGCGCCTTACTGCCTGGATCATGTGAAACATGAAGTGCTGAATCTATTCAAGGAGCTTTAGCGGAAGATGAGCGAAAAAAAATACAGCGTGATCATTCCTGTATATAATTCAGAAAAAACATTAAAACGCTGCCTGGACAGTCTTCTCAGTCAGGGCAGGGAAGATGCGGAAATTATTATTGTCAACGACGGCTCATCTGACCGCAGCGAGCAGCTGATTGCCGGATATCTGCAGAACAATCCCGGAATTCTTTATCTGAAACAGACGAATAAGGGGGTTTCCAGCGCCAGAAATCACGGACTGGAAAAGGCTTCCGGCCAGTATATTACGTTTGTAGACAGCGATGATTTTGTCGCGGATACATATTTTCAAGAACTGGACCGGATGGGCGGAATCCAGGACGCGGATCTGATCATGTTTTCTCAAAAAACCGTGGGAGGCCCGGGAGAGAACGAAGCTGTGCTGTATCAGAAGCTGGCGCGGATGCAGGACCGGGCGGAGATCCTTGAGCTGCTTCTTTCCAGCAGAAAAATCATGACTCCCTGGAATAAAAGATTTAAACGAAGCCTGATTGAACGATATCACATCCGTTTTCAGAAACGCATGCAGACGGGAGAGGATTTTAATTTCTGTCTGGCATATGCGGTATGCTGCGGTTCCCTTGCGGTGGTGGATTCTAAGATCTACTGTGTGGATATCAGCGACCGGAAATCTCTTTCCAGAAGATACAGACCAAAACTGGATCAGCTGCTTTCCGACGTGTTTGTGACCGCGGCAAAGACAGTCAGAGGAAGCAGACTAGGGACTTCGGAGAAAGCGCGCCTTCTCCGGGTGATCGATTATCTGTTTACAAAGAATGTATTTACCTGCATTGCGGAAGAGTTTAAGGTGAGCAGGCCGGATTATCGGAAGGATAAAGAAAGAGCGGAGGAGATCTGCAGACAGTTTCGAAAAAAACTGTGCAGAAAAGGGGAATACTACGGCGTTGTCCATTTTGCTCTCCGTTTGATGATCAGATGCAGAATGACTTTTCTGATGTATCAGGTGGCCAGTGTGGTCAAGGGAAGGGCATTTGGTGTTTATGCGGAGGAACAGTGCTTCATGAGCAGGATCAAGATTTTAATCGTGGCAGGAGCCATGGATGTGGGCGGGATTGAAAACCAGCTGATGCATCTTCTGAGAAACGCTGACAGGGAAAAATTTCAGATTGACTATACATCGACCATGGAGCATGCTTATTACAGAGACGAAATTGAACGTCTGGGAGGACAGTATATTGTGATCCCGGAAATGAACTGGAAAAATCCTCTGCCGTATTGCCGTGCCCTTTATCGTACCATGAAAAATGGCAGCTATGACGTGGTGCATTCACACGAGCTGTTTCACAGCGGAATTGTCATGTATCTTGCCCGGCGCGCCGGCATCAGGGGACGGTTTGTCCATGCGCATAACTGGTCAGACGGGGATGGAACCGGCCGGAAAAGAAGTCTGCCGCGCAGAATCTATAACTGTGTTATGCGAAGGATGATTCTCCGGTATTCCAATCAGCAGATTGCCTGCTCGACACTGGCCGGAAAATTTCTGTTTGGCGAAAAAACGGTCGCAAAGTCTTCCTATCATCTTGTTTATAATTCAGTAGATACGTCCAAATTCATTGATCATTATGGAAAGTCAGAGACAGGCGAGTTTACAGGCGATGGGTGGATCAATGTACTGCATGTGGGCAGAGTAACCGTGATAAAAAATCAGCTTTTCCTGGTAAAAATGGCAGAAATCTTCAGGCAGCGCGGAGAAAACATACGAATCCTGTGCGCGGGAAACGGCGATAAAAATTATGAAGATCAGGTGAAACGCCAGATTAAAGAGCATCATCTGGAGCCTTATATTAAAATGCTGGGAGTACGGGGGGATATCGATGTGCTGATGAGGAAATCTAAGGCATTTGTCCTTCCCTCTTTATATGAAGGGATGCCTTTGGTTATGATAGAGGCCCAGGCGGCAGGATTGCCCTGTGTTGCGGCCGATACATTTTCTCATGAGGTGGATTTTGAACTGGACAGAGTCTGCTGGCTGGATCTCAGCCTGGGCACCGAGGCCTGGTGTGACGCGGTGGAAAAAGCCATTCGGCTGCCCTTTGTTGAAAAAAATCGGGTAAACAACGCCATTGCGGATAAAAAATTTGATTCCCGCATGTTCGCGGAAATTGTTTGCGGATTGTATGAAAAAGCGGTCAGGGATGCGTGAAGTGATATGATAAAAATTCTTTTTTTTATTCCGGGCCTGTCGGAGGGCGGAGCCGAAAAAGTGCTGAGAAGCCTTGTAAATAATATGGATCAGTCAGAATTTGATATTACCGTCCATACCATAGCAGAAGAACAGCCCGAGAAGTACCTTGTGCCGGGGATTCATTACAAAGCAATCAATCGGTGCAAGAATCCTTTATTCAGAAAAATATTTCAGTATTGGATCAGACTGTGCGCGGAACTGAAAGTATTATATCCTCTTTATATCAAAGATGATTATGATATAGAGGTGGCTTATTTGGAAACAGCAGCTACAAAAATTATCGCTCAGTCAACAAATAAAAACGCGAAAAAATTAGCCTGGGTTCATTGTGATCTTTCAAAAAAAGAAGGTATGGAAAAGGTTGTTGATAAAGTTCGGCGGCAATATAAACAATACGATAAGATTGTCTGTGTATCAGAAGATGTAAGGTCAGGATTTTATAAATTATTAGGACAAGATTTTAATACAGTTGTAGTGAATAATGTGATTGATGATGCTGAAATCAATATAAAAGCGAAAGAGCCTATTGATTGTCAGGCAAATTCTGATGAAGTGCAGCTTATGGCAGTTGGGCGGCTTAGTCCAGAAAAAAATTATGAGCATTTAATTATGACTTGCGGCAAGCTTAAGAGGGAAGGGATTCGTTTTCATTTGAATATTTTAGGGGGTGGTCCAGAGAAAGATCATTTGTTTCAGATTATTCATGATTTAAAACTGGATCAAAATATTACTTTGAAAGGCCATGTCGATAATCCATATCCTTGGATGAAAAAAGCAGACATCATTATTTGTTCATCTAAATATGAGGGATTAAGTACTGTTATTCAAGAAGCGATGATATTAGGGAAAGCAATCATTACGACTCCTTGTGGTGGAATGAGAGACTTATTAGGAGAATCAGAATACGGAATGATTATTGACTTTTCGGAAGATGGGCTTTATAAAGGTTTGTATCGAATGATCGATTCTGAAGATTTAAGATGCTTTTATAGCAAAAAAGCAAAGGAACGGAGTCGCTTGTTTTCAAAAACAGCTGTTATTGGAGCTACGCAAGAATTATTTACTAAGACTTCCCACACCAATAAGGTGTGTTGAACCTTAAAAATTCAATATTTCAACCAATAAAAAAGGCATAAATACGTTCCGTTTGCTATAATGGAA